>NZ_JBYTDP010000002.1:0-681181 GCF_058791555.1 Bacillus sp. EB106-07-01-XG149
GGTGTTCAAGGGAACACAGGCGCTACTGGACCTCAGGGCGTTCAAGGGAACACGGGTGCTACCGGTGCCACTGGACCTCAAGGTGTTCAAGGGAACACAGGCGCTACTGGACCTCAGGGCGTTCAAGGGAACACGGGTGCTACCGGTGCCACTGGACCTCAAGGTGTTCAAGGGAACACAGGCGCTACTGGACCTCAGGGCGTTCAAGGGAACACGGGTGCTACTGGTGCCACTGGACCTCAAGGTGTTCAAGGGAACACGGGTGCTACTGGTGCCACTGGACCTCAGGGCGTTCAAGGGAACACAGGCGCTACCGGACCTCAGGGCGTTCAAGGGAACACAGGCGCTACTGGTGCCACTGGACCTCAAGGTGTTCAAGGGAACACGGGTGCTACTGGTGCCACTGGACCTCAGGGCGTTCAAGGGAACACGGGCGCTACTGGACCTCAGGGTGTTCAAGGGAACACAGGCGCTACTGGACCTCAAGGCGCTCAAGGGAACACAGGCGCTACTGGTGCCACTGGACCTCAGGGTGTTCAAGGGAACACAGGCGCTACTGGATCTCAAGGTGCTCAAGGGAACACAGGCGCTACCGGACCTCAGGGCGTTCAAGGGAACACGGGTGCTACCGGTACCACTGGACCTCAAGGTGTTCAAGGGAACACGGGCGCTACTGGTGCTACTGGACCTCAGGGTGTTCAAGGGAACACAGGCGCTACTGGTGCCACTGGACCTCAAGGTGCTCAAGGGAACACAGGCGCTACTGGTGCCACTGGACCTCAAGGTGCTCAAGGGAACACAGGCGCTACTGGACCTCAAGGTGCTCAAGGGAACACAGGCGCTACCGGTGCCACTGGCATAGGAGTTACCGGACCTACCGGACCTTCTGGTGGGCCTCCTGGACCTACCGGACCTCAAGGTGTTCAAGGTAACACAGGTGCTACTGGCGCTACTGGACCTCAGGGTGCTCAAGGGAACACAGGTGCTACTGGACCTCAAGGTGCTCAAGGGAACACAGGTGCTACTGGTGCTACTGGACCTCAAGGCGTTCAAGGGAACACAGGCGCTACTGGACCTCAAGGCGTTCAAGGGAACACAGGCGCTACTGGTGCCACTGGACCTCAAGGTGCTCAAGGGAACACAGGCGCTACTGGTGCCACTGGACCTCAAGGTGCTCAAGGGAACACAGGCGCTACCGGCGCCACTGGTATAGGAGCTACTGGACCTACCGGGCCTACTGGACCTAGCTTCCCTGTAGCAACAATTGTTGTAACAAACAACATTCAACAAACAGTACTACAATTTAATAACTTTATTTTCAGTACTGCAATTAACGTAAACAATATTATCTTTAATGGCACAGATACAGTTACAGTTATCAACGGTGGTATTTATGTAATTAGCGTATCTATTTCTACAACTGCGCCAGGATGCGCTCCTCTTGGAGTAGGCATTTCAATTAATGGAGCAGTCGCAACTGATAACTTCTCTTCAAATTTAATAGGCGACTCACTTTCATTTACTACAATCGAAACGTTAAGAGCTGGCGCAAACATTTCTGTCCAATCTACTCTTAACGAGATTACGATCCCTGCAACAGGTAACACTAACATTCGACTTACTGTATTTAGAATTGCTTAAATTTCACTATTTATTGTTTATGACAAATAAAAAAAGAGCGAGAAACTCGCTCTTTTTTTGTTATGTACAATAATTCATTACTACTCTAATTCAATTGAAACATTTTTTTGTGGTACAAATGTAGAAATTGCATGTTTATAAATAAGCTGTTGCTTACCTTCTGTTTCCAGTAGGACTGTAAAATTATCAAATCCTTTAATTAATCCACGAAGCTGGAAACCATTTAATAAGTACAGCGTAACAAACGTATTTTCTTTACGGAGTTGATTTAAAAACTGATCTTGAATATTGATTGATTGCTTCATGTCGAATCCTCCTCTTTTTCTCTACTTACTATTATTCGACTTTAGTTGTAACTTTCCTTCTATGTATCGTAAAATTTCTGACGTTTTTTCACCGCCGGTAACATCAAACCACGTGACATCCATCTTATTACGGAACCACGTTAATTGACGCTTTGCATAACGACGTGAATTCGTCTTTAATTGTGATACCGCTTCTTCTAAAGAGACACGATCCTCAAAATAATCATATATCTCTTTATACCCAATCGCTTGAATAGATTGACAATCTCGTATCCCTCTATTATACAATCCTTCTACTTCTTCTAATAACCCTTGGTCCATCATTATATCAACTCGTAAGTTAATGCGATCGTATAGCATTTCTCGATCCATTGTCAAGCCAATTAAGGAAACATCGTATAATAACTCGTTTTCTTGTTTTTCAAGTTGATCACTCATTTTTTCACCCGTCGTGTGGAAAATTTCTAACGCTCTAATGACACGACGTACATTATTTGCATGAATACGCTCAGCACTTTCTGAGTCTACTTCTTGTAATTTCTTATGTACATATTCCACACCACGTTCTAATGCTAACTTTTCCATTTGTTCTCGGTATATAGTATCGCCAGCATCATCCGTAAACTGATAATCGAATAAAACAGATTGAATATACAGACCAGTTCCACCAACGATAATTGGCAATTTACCACGCTCTGTAATCTCTCGAATATGCTTACGAACACGTTCTTGAAATTCGGCAACAGAAAATGATTCTTCCGGATTTTTTATATCGACCATATAATGCGGAATTCCATCCATCTCTTCTTTTGTCACCTTTGCAGTTCCAATATCCATCGTACGATAAATCTGCATGGAATCTCCACTTATAATTTCACCATTCAACGCTTCGGCAAGATCAATACTTAACTTCGTCTTTCCAACAGCAGTTGGTCCAATGATGACAGCAACTTTTTCACGTTGCACTTCTCCCATATCATTCAACTCTCTTTATGTAATGTACTCCATCTATTGATTATATCCAATCTTACCAATTTTAACGGCATGATTGCAAGTTCTTTCATTTCGGTACATGAAATTATAAATAAAAAAGAACATAGTTTGTCCAATTCCGCATATACATGATTAAAAATACCTTCGAGAGGATGAGTTGACTATGAAACAATCCACCATTAATTTTTCATCTTTAACAAAAGACCTTATTTTAGCTACTGCTACAAAAGAACAAAATTGTTCACAAGAAGAATTATATTTCGCCTTAAATTGTTTGCTACGTTCTTTTCATTCTACTCTCCAAGAAACAACATTACATCCAGAAAATAAAAATACAGAGTATATACAAAATCAATTTTGCAGTGCCTATAAAATTATTACAGGTAAAACTATTTATCCTTTTCAATAACCCATAAAAGGCGGTTGCTTACATACTTTCAAGCAACCGCCTTTTATATTAATACATATACACTATTTGATCACTTTCACTTTTACAGATTTGCGCCCCCAGCTATTGGCACTACCATCTGAACCGACTAATACATCAATACGATTTCCTTTAATCGCACCACCAGTATCTCCAGCAATCGCTTCTCCATATCCTTCTACCCATACTTTTGATCCAAGCGGAATTACTTTAGGATCAACAGCAATTACTTTCATATTCGGATTTGCTGTTAAATCATGCCCCATTGCAGTTAATACACGACCACCATACGTACCATTCTCACTTGGATGCGCTGTATACGCTGTCGCTTCTACTGTTATTTCACGTCCACCAGCAGGTGCACTTGTTTCAGTAGATTTCGTAACTTGTTTCGTAGTTGACTGCTGTTTTGCCACAGGTTTACTTGATTCTACATTTTTAACAGACTCTTTGCTCTTAACTACTTTATTATTTTTAACCGGCGTATTTACTCTTACTGGCGCCTCTTCTTGCGTTACAACTTCTTTCTTTTCAATTACAGGTGCCGTCCCTGTTAAAAATGGCATGTGAACATATCCCGTTTTTCCATTATAGTCAAATTGTAACCATTCATTTTGAACTTGATTTGTCGTTTCAATTACATCATCTTTATTCAGTTTACCAAGAATTTCAGATTCAGTATTCGCTCCAGCACGAACATTTAACGCGCCCGCCGTTACATAATATGTACTTTTTGTAAATTCAGCACTTACAAACGCTTCTTTACCATTTAATTTAATTTTTGCCCATCCGTTTTCTGTATTTATAACATCTAATTTATTTCCACTTAACATTTTACCTACAAGCTTTGACTCTACAGTTGGGTTTTCTCTAACATTTAATACGTCTGTTGTTACAATCGTTTCTGCTTTCGCAGAACCTGCAAAAATCCCAAGACCAAAAACTGCCGCCGTTGCTATACCTAATAATTTTTTCATGAATAGCCTCCATTTGCTTTGTTTTCGTATTTTCATTATAGCAACAGATTTTTAGGATTTTTAGAAATCACACAATTACAAACCATTCGTAATACACGATTAATGAGTTGTAACATAAATTTCCATATTAATGAATTCCATTTCTAATAGAATTCCCAGTAGTTTTCATATATTTTCCACATACTAGCCCAGAATTTTTTTCCAAAAAAAATTACAGTATTACTTTTTTGTTACAAAAAAACCATATTTCATTACATCTTTTACCAAAATTCATCATTCTCCAATTATTAATCTCCTTTTTTGCAATAAAAAAGAGCAGCTAATAAAAGCTACTCCTTTTTCATGTGTTATTTAACTTTCTTTTTCCAAATCCCCATCATAAGAGCTGAAATAACTGTACCTATGAATATCGAGAAAATATATAGCACCGGTTTATTTACTAATGCGATAACAAACAATCCACCATGCGGTGCTGGTAATGTAATTTGGAATAACATAGATAATGCACCCGCAATACTTGAACCAACAACACAACTTACTATTACTCGAATCGGATCTGCAGCTGCAAATGGAATCGCACCTTCTGTAATAAACGATGCTCCCATAATATAATTTGTTAAACCAGATTTACGCTCTGCTTCAGTAAATTTTGATTTAAAGAAAGTAGTTGCGAATGCAATCGCTAATGGTGGTACCATACCACCGGCCATAACAGCAGAGTGTACGCCAAAGTTCTGCGCTTCTATTGCAGCAATGCCAAATGTAAAAGCAGCTTTATTAATTGGACCACCCATATCAATTGCCATCATACCACCTAATATAAGACCTAGTAATATAGCATTTGTACCGTTCAAACCATTTAACCATCCTGTTAACATTTCATTCAATGCTACTACAGGCGGAATTACTACTTTTTGCATAACAACTCCTGTAATCAACAATCCAAAGACCGGATATAACAATACAGGTTTAATTCCTTCTAACTGTGCTGGTAATCCTGAAAACAATCTTTTCAATCCTAAAACAACATACCCAGCTAAGAAACCAGCAATTAATCCCCCTAAAAATCCAGCATTCGCATGTGCTGCTAAAAATCCACCGACAACACCAGGCATAAATCCTGGACGATCAGCAATAGAACTCGCAATAAATCCAGCTAAAATTGGTACGAGGAATAAAAACGCACCTGTTTTGCCTCCACCAATAGACATTAACAATTCAGCCAATGGTCCTTCTGCTTTTATGCCACCAATCCAAAATGCTAGTGCAATTAAAATTCCTCCACCAACAACGAATGGAAGCATATTACTTACGCCACTCATTAAGTGCTTATAAATTCCTAATCCTTTTTCTTTCTCTGTACTTTCTGTCTTCCCATCTTCCTTTATTCCTTTAAAGATTGGCGTATCTTGCTTTACAGCTCGATTAAGAAGCGCTTCCGTTTTTCTAATCCCATCAGCGACTGGCACTTGAATGACATGTTTCCCAGCAAAACGGTTCATTTCTACTTGTTTATCTGCCGCAACAATTATAGCCGTTGCGCGTTCAATGTCCTCTTTCGTTAAACCGTTTTTTACACCTGTTGATCCGTTCGTCTCAACTTTAATTGCTATACCTAGCTCTGCTGCTTTTGCTTTCAAGCTATCCGCTGCCATATAGGTGTGAGCGATTCCAGTTGGGCAAGCCGTAACTGCTAGTACGTATGGTTCATTTCCTTCTGGTTTTGCAACTTCAATGTCTTCTTCTTCTTTTTCATTCTCTTTTTCATCAAATAAACGAAGAAGTTCCTCTTCATCCTTTGCTTCTAACAATTGCTTACGAAATCCTTCATCCATTAATAATGTAGATAGGCGCGATAACGTTTCTAAATGAGTATTATTCGCCCCTTCGCTCGCAGCAATCATAAAGAATAAATGCGCTGGCTGTCCGTCAAGCGATTCATAGTTGATACCGCTTACACTTCTACCAAAACAAATCGCTGGTTGCTTAACAGCTTTTGTTTTCGCATGAGGTATTGCAATCCCTTCTCCTATTCCTGTCGTACTTTGTGATTCCCGCTTTAAAATAGCTTCTTTAAATTCAGCTTTACTATTTAAACGATTTGCTCCGTCTAATTTCTCAACTAATTCATCTATGACAGCTTCTTTATTTGAAGCTGTCAAGTTCATAATAACTGTATCCCTTTTTAATAGTTCTGTAATTTTCATATGTTACTTCCCCCTATCGCTTAGTTACAATTACTTGCGACAATAATTCTTCTACTTTTTCTTTTTCACATAAATCAGCTGAAAATGCTGTTGCACTCCCTGTTGCAACGCCATATTGAAATGCCTTTTCAATATCTTTTGTCTGTTCATATTTACCTACAAATCCTGCAACGAGAGAATCTCCGGCCCCAACCGAATTAATTACAACACCTTTTGGAACAGTTGCTTCATATATACCTTCTGCCGTAAATAATAACGCCCCATCTCCAGCCATTGATACGATAACATGCTCTACACCTTGTTCAACTAATTTTCTTCCAAACGGTAAAACATCTTCTACTGTTGAAATCTCTACTCCGAATAACTCACCAAGTTCATGATGATTAGGCTTTATTAAAAATGGTTTATTTTTAATTACATGCTGCAGCGCACTTCCACTTGCATCGACTACTACGCGAATACCTTTCTCAGCTCCGAGCGTTGCGATTGATTCATAAAAAGTAGTTGAGATAGACGCCGGTACACTTCCAGCTAGTACAACACAATCTCCCTGCCTCATACTTTCGATTTGTTTCATTAATTGTTCAAATTGTTCATTTGTCACATTAGGACCTTGCCCATTTAATTCTGTCTCTTCTTGCCCTTTTATTTTCACATTAATTCGGGAATCACCGTCTACTTGGACGAAGTTTGTTGTTACACCTTCCGCCTGTAATACATCTTTAATAAATCGACCGGTAAATCCACCAGTAAATCCAAGCGCTACATTTTCAACACCTAAACGATGAAGAACACGAGAAACGTTAATACCTTTCCCTCCAGGAAATTTCATATCTTTCTCTGCTCGATTTACTGCGCCTAAATCGAAGGAATTAACTTGTACTACATAATCAATAGATGGGTTTAAAGTAACTGTATAGATCATTGTTTATCAGCCTCAATTACATTGGTTTGTCTTTTATATTTTTCTAAATCAATTTCTAAATGGTTTGTAATAATATTCGCTTCTTCAACATTGGCAATTTTCGCAAACGCAACTTCTGAAAACTTACTTTCATCAATTAAGAAATATCCTTCGTTCGCAAATGTTAATGCCATTTGTTTTAAAAGTGCCTCTTCTGGATCTGGAGTTGTAAAACCAAGCTGTTCATGTACACCATTCGCTCCTAAGAAACATTTATCAAAACGGTACTTCTGCATACTTTCCTGTGCCATAGCACCAATTAAAGCTTTCGTCCTACTTTTCATCATTCCGCCTAGTAAATACGCACGAATATTATTTTCAACTAAAGCTTCAATATGCATAAGTCCATTCGTAACGACAGTAACATCTTTATTTATTAAAAATGGAATCATTTCAAATGTTGTACTTCCTGCATCTAAATAAATGCAATCACCTTGTTCAACAATGCTAGCCGCATAGTTAGCAATTTGTTGTTTTATTTGAATGTTTTTGGATGATTTTTCAACCATCGTTGGCTCTTGCCCTTTTCCTGTTAAAACAGCAGCACCACCATGCACTCTTTTTAATAACCTTTGCTTTTCCAATTGCGCTAAATCACGACGAATTGTTGATTCAGAGCTTTCTGTTCTTTCCACTAATTGCTGTAATTTAACAACCTTCTGCTCTTTTACAAGTTGCAATATCATTTGATGACGTTCAGGAGTTAACATTTTATTCACCTCTTCTTTGATTACAGTATAATGAAAACGATCACAAAAATCAACCATAAACATTCACAAATAACCAAAATCAGTCACAAACAGTTATAAACAATAAAAAAGAAACCCATTTGATTGTTATATCAAATGGGTTTCTTTTTTCGATTCACTTATAAAGAAGCTTTATATATACTTAAAACATCGTCTTTATTTAATTTTTTAAAGTTACCAAATTCACCATAAGCCATCGCTTTATCAGCCATTAAATCAATTTCATTTTCCCCAATACCGTAATCCGCTAACGTTACTGGTGCCTCAATTGAAGTCCAAAATTGACGTAACGCCTCAATTCCTTCTAACGCAATTTCTCGATCAGTCTTTTCATCTGTTTCTACATCGAATACGCGAATAGCGAACTGTTTAAAACGACTTACATTTTCATCTACAACACGCTTCATCCAGTTCGGGAATAAAATCGCAAGGCCACCCCCGTGTGGTATATCATGAACCGCAGAAACTGCATGTTCAATATTATGAGTCGCCCAATCTCCTTTTACTCCCATCGCTAAAATACCGTTTAACGCCATAGTACCGCAATATAAAATAGTTTCTCTATGCTCATAATTTTCTAAATCACTTAAAAGCTTAGGAGCAGTTTCAATTACTGTTTTTAAAACAGATTCACAATAACGATCTTGTAATTCTGTATTTGTTCCATGATGGAAGTATTGCTCTAATACGTGCGACATAATATCTACCATACCGTAAATTGTTTGATCCCTCGGCACAGACACAGTATGAACTGGATCTAAAATCGAAAACTGCGGGAAAGTAACTGGGCTACCCCAGCCATATTTTTCATTCGTTTCCCAGTTTGTAATGACAGAACCAGCATTCATTTCAGATCCTGTTGCCGCAAGCGTAAGTACCGTACCAAATGGTAACGCCTCACTAGCAAATGCTTTTTTCGTTACAATATCCCATACATCTCCATCATATTTGCTACCAGCAGCAATCGCCTTCGTACAGTCGATTACACTTCCTCCGCCAACCGCCAATATGAATTCGACGCCATTATCTTTACAGATTTGAATCCCTTTCTTTACAGTTGATACACGCGGATTCGGTTCAACACCTGTCAATTCAAATATTTCTGCATTTATATCTTTTAAAATAGAAATTACATCATCATAAATACCATTTCTTTTAATACTGCCTCCCCCGTATACGAGAAGAACCTTTTTACCGAACTGTGGAATTTCAGTTTTCAACTGTTCTAATTGACCTTTACCGAAAATAAGTTTCGTTGGATTACGAAATACAAAATTTTGCATATTTCTTTACCATCCCTTCTATATGAAAAGCAACTATACTTTTGTATACCATATTTTTTTCATTTCACAAAAATATTTGCCTAATAAAAAAATCCCAGCCTACAGGCTGAGATTTTTTTATTGGTAATAAGGTGAGATCATTAAGTAAACAATAACACCAGATAAACTTACATATAACCAAATTGGCATCGTCCAACGTACAATTTTACGATGACGTGTTAATTGATTTGTAAAACCAAATACAAGTGCAAACAATGCAAGTGGTACAATAATAGCTGCCAGGATAATATGTGTAATTAAA
The DNA here is from genome assembly GCF_058791555.1 of Bacillus sp. EB106-07-01-XG149. Classification (NCBI taxonomy): domain Bacteria; kingdom Bacillati; phylum Bacillota; class Bacilli; order Caryophanales; family Bacillaceae; genus Bacillus; species Bacillus sp. EB106-07-01-XG149. The sequence continues at coordinate 9,848 of NZ_JBYTDP010000002.1, forward strand.
ATAATGAAGTACACATATTTAATGAATCCTTCCCCACCAAAATGTGTTGCCGGCGCCAAGTAATGATACGATAAATAAGAAACACAAAATAGCAACGTCGTTGTAAATGCTGCGAGGATGAAACCACGGTGCATTTTCACATTCTTCTTAATAATAGAGTATAAAGCTGCTAATAAGAATACGAACGTAAAGCTATTAAAAATTGCATTTAACATTGGTAAAATTGTTACATCAAAATGTACTTCTCCTTCATAGCCAACAGGTCCAAAGAACAAAAATAAAATAATCGCATTTACAATTACAGAAAGCGTTATCACAATAGGAGCATAGCTTTTCTGATTAGTTGATTGATCCACCAAAATGGTCACTCCTCTTCCTTCAAATATGTATACGTAACCTCACTATTTTAACATATTATTCACAGTGTAAATGTGACAATAGTTTGACACAGTAAGACAAAGCAAAGAAAAAAATCCTTCTTAATAAAACTTCTTAAGAAGGATTTTATCGCTTTATTATTTAAATAGCAATGTAATTAGTTTTTGTTAAAAAACGTATTGCTATATGCTTGATAAATTTCAGATACTTGATATCCCATTAAAGAAATTGCTGTTAATGAAAAGAAACCAATCATAAGAAATCGAAACCACATATAAATCTCCTCCTTGTATTTAGCTTAAAAAGCAGTCGCTATATTACAAGTTGAGTGGCACTCTTCATCGTCACTTTCCTTTTTCTTTACAATTGCTGTTATAAATCGAATCATAAAGAAAATCACAAAAGGAAATTGTTCGTAATTTACCTTGGCATAGTTTGGCAACGGCTCGCGTTGCACATCGAACGGAGATGCGAAGGAATAGAACATACCCTGCTCTTCCATATATACAATTACAATTTTCATACAAAACATTATTCCTAGAAACGAAACAATATCTTGCCATTCTGTCGTATATAACAAGTTATACAGCTCTAATACGTACTCTTCCATCGTCATCCCCCCTTCCTTTTTTACCATTTTGCTCGCCTTCGTATAAAAAGTCAAGAAAAAAGCTTATATTCACTATGACAATAGTAATTACTTGTTTCTATGATTATATATGATTCTTTTATAGCAATGATTGGGTGTAACTCTCTTCTAAAACAAGAAATTAGAATCGAACAGATTCCTCATTCTTACTTTTAGGATTCAACAATGTACTATTTTTATTTCTATTAAAAATAAAATAAGAAATTATTATAAGAACAGTAACAAGCATTGTTAAAAGCGCTTGTGAACGTAAAGATTCAATTGCGAGCATGGCAACTAAAACTGCTATAATCGCAGCAATTGTAACATATGTTACATATGGAAAAAGCCACATTTTCACTTTCAAATTTTGTTGTTCCGCTTTCCCCATTTTTTTACGTATCTTGAAATGTGAAACTGCTATAACGAGATATACGAGTAACGCAATCCCGCCAGATGCATTCACTAAAAATAAAAATACTTTATCTGGAGATATGTAACTAAAAACAACTCCAATGTAAGCAAAGAAAGTTCCAAATAAAACCGCCCGAACTGGAACACCACTACTATTCAATTTCAAAAATGCCTTTGGCGCATCTCCTCTTTCTGCCATTGAAAAAAGCATTCTTGAGTTCGTATATAAACCCGAATTTAAACAAGAAAGTACAGCTGTTAAAACGATAAAATTCATAATTTGCGCTGCCGCTGGTATCCCTATATGTTCCAGTACCGCCACAAACGGGCTTTTTAGTATGTTCGCTGAATTCCACGGAAGGAGTGTAACAACTACAGCGATCGATCCAATGAAAAATACGAGAATACGCCAAATTACACTATTTGTTGCAGTTTTGACTGCCTTTACAGGTTCGGCAGACTCTCCAGCGGCTACTGCAACAATCTCTGATCCCATAAATGAAAATATAACGACGGTAATTCCAAGTAGCACCGAACTTATACCATTTGGCATAAATCCTCCTTGCCCTACTAAATTCGAAGTGCCAGGTGCTTCCGTTCCTGGTACAAATCCTAAAATAACAGCTAGTCCAAGACAAAGGAACAAAACAATACTTATTACTTTAATAAATGAAAACCAATATTCAAATTCTCCAAATGATTTCACCGAGAAAACATTCGTCAACGTTAATAAAATCGTTAATATTAAGCTTAATAACCAGAGTGGGATTTCTGGAATCCAGTATTGAATAATACCAGCACCTGCTGTAGCTTCTATTGCAATAACAATTACCCAGAAAAACCAATATAGCCACCCAATTGTATAACCTGCCCATGGACCAATTGCCTCTCTTGCATATGTTGCAAATGAACCACTTGTCGGATTAATAGCTGCCATTTCTCCTAGCATTCTCATAACAAAAATAACTAGAAGTCCTGCTAATGCATATGAAACGATAGAACCTGGTCCGGCTGAATGCACAACCGCACCACTTCCAACAAACAAACCAGCTCCTATTACGCCACCAATGGAAATCATTGTAATGTGGCGTATTTTGAGGTCTTTCTTGAGATTTTTATCCAACTCTTGTACATCCCCTTCCAAACTTAATTTTGAAATTTATGTAAGAGTATTATGCGAAAAATCTTGTCCTATACTTTAAAATATATCAAAATATTCTGAATTAAACAATCGTAATTCGACCTCCTCAAAAAATTATTTCATTAGGTTTAATAATTTCCCATAAACAATTGTTGAGAAAATTATAGTCACCTTACAAAAGGTTGAATTTTCAGATATTATGAAATAAACAAGATTATACATCTAGACAACTTTTTGTATAGGAGTGTTGATATGTTAAACAAGTTCAAATTTATTTGTTGTACTTTAGTAATTTTCTTACTGCTACCGCTAGCTCCCTTCCAAGCACAAGCTGCAAACAATTTAGGATCAAAATTACTCGTTGGATACTGGCATAACTTCGATAACGGTACTGGCATTATTAAATTAAGAGACGTTTCACCAAAATGGGATGTAATCAATGTATCTTTCGGTGAAACTGGTGGTGATCGTTCCACTGTTGAATTTTCTCCTGTGTATGGTACAGATGCAGAGTTTAAATCAGATATTTCTTATTTAAAAAGTAAAGGTAAGAAAATAGTTCTTTCAATAGGTGGACAAAATGGGGTCGTTTTACTTCCTGATAATGCCGCTAAGCAACGTTTTATTAATTCCATACAATCTCTAATTGATAAATACGGTTTTGATGGAATAGATATTGACCTTGAATCAGGAATTTACTTAAACGGTAATGACACTAATTTCAAAAATCCAACGACTCCTCAAATCGTAAATCTTATTTCAGCTATTCGGACAATCTCAGATCATTACGGTCCAAATTTTCTATTAAGCATGGCTCCTGAAACAGCTTATGTTCAAGGCGGTTATAGCGCATATGGAAGCATATGGGGTGCATATTTACCAATTATTTACGGAGTGAAAGACAAACTAACATACATTCATGTTCAACACTACAATGCTGGCAGCGGCATTGGAATGGACGGCAATAACTACAATCAAGGTACTGCAGACTACGAAGTCGCCATGGCAGATATGCTCTTACATGGTTTTCCTGTAGGTGGTAATACAAATAACATTTTCCCAGCTCTTCGTTCGGATCAAGTCATGATTGGACTTCCTTCAGCACCAGCGGCCGCTCCAAGTGGCGGATATATTTCTCCAACTGAAATGAAAAAAGCTTTAGATTATATCATTAAAGGAATTCCTTTCGGAGGAAAGTATAAACTTTCAAATCAGAGTGGCTACCCTGCATTCCGCGGCCTAATGTCTTGGTCTATTAATTGGGATGCAAAAAACAACTTTGAATTCTCTAATAACTATAGAACATATTTTGATGCGATTCCCTTGCAAAAATAATAAAAAACAACAATAGGTTAAATAACCTATTGTTGTTTTTTATTTATGTAAATTACTTTTTCACTTCTACATGATGAAAAGATTCTTTTCCATCTCTACATAACTATTTACAATACTTAAAAGGAATTTGCCACGAAACCATTTCGTTATATAAACTTTCCAATTCTTTATGCCATGTTTCTACCATAGAAATTCCTCTTTCTTTTTTAACACTTTAAATAAAAATCACATAACATTCTGTATTTATCTAATAAAAAAAGAGAACTTTCTCTGAAAGTCCTGTTACTACTCTAAAATAGTCTAGTTACTATTTTGCTTCAATACAAATACTGAAAGTTCAGGTACACTCCAAAATCTAACAGGCATTCGTGTTGTCCCAATACCACGATTTACGTATAAATGTAACGGCTTATTCTTCCCTTCTAATTCATACATACCTTCAACATGACTCTCAGCTAACTTTGTAGTAATTAATGGACCTATAAAAGGAATTTGAACTTGTCCTCCGTGACTATGGCCTGACATTTGAAAATCAACTGGGTAACGAGCTACTCTATCTACAACATCTGGCTCATGTACTAATAGCATATTGAAATCTTGTTGCTTTATATGTTTTAAAGTCGAGTCTATTTGCGGCTTACCTAATAAAAAATCATCCAAACCTGCTATTGTAATATACTTACCGTTTTCCGCTTTTATTTTCTGCACTTCATTTACTAACACAGAGAAACCAGATTCCTCCATATACTTTTTATAAAATAAACTACCTCCCCCGCCCCTATCATGATTCCCAAACACAGCATATTTCCCTAAAGGCGCATGTATTTTCTGTAAAATACTTTTCGCTTCTTCTCTTTCGGCTTTATACGATCCAAACTTATCTATTAAATCCCCTGTAAAAACTACTACATCTGGATGTAACGCATTCATCTTCTCCACCAAATTTTCTAGTTGTTTCAGTGTAAATTCTGGCCCTAAATGTACATCCGAGAATTGTAATATTTTCTTATTATTAAACTCTTTAGGAATTGTAGAAGCTTCTATTTCATTCCACGTAACTGTTACTAGTTTCCGTTCTATTTCTGTCGCATAGAAATAGAAACTTATTGAAATCATTACTATGCTTATGAAACTAATTATAAATATCTTGACGATTGATTTTTTTTGTTCTTTTTTCACATGATGCGTATGCATGTTCTCACCTCTAGAAGTACTTTAAAGCCTTATTGTTACATTAATGTGACAACACGAACAATGTTAGTTATATCCTATTCTATCTACATTCACTTTGACAAATTTATACAGAAGTCATACCATATTTTTATAATACATAGATTCTTAAAAATGTTACATCTATTCATTTCATCATCTTATTAAGGAGAGATTATTCATGTCTGTATTTACACCAGAAGAAATTCCGGAACTTGCTGCGAATTCCGGAAGAAAAAAAGCTCATTTATCATTACTCCCTATGTTAATTCTCGGTTTTTTTGGTGGTGCTTTCATAGCATTAGGGTATTTACTCGATATTCATGTTATTGGAACAATGCCAAAGTCTTGGGGATCATTTACTAGTTTTCTAGGTGCCGCTGTATTCCCTATCGGTCTTATACTCGTTATTCTTGCAGGCGGTGAGTTAGTAACTGGCAATATGATGACCGTTTCAATGGCGTGGCTTCACAAAAAAATCGACTTATTTCACTTCATTCGAAATTTAGTTATTGTTACGTTTAGCAACTTCATAGGTGCTATATTCGTTGCTTATTTTTTCGGTCATATCGTCGGATTAACAGAGGGTGCTTTTTTAGCGAAAACTGTTTCTATTGCGCAAGCTAAACTACAAGATACACCACTACAAGCTTTCATTTCTGCAATCGGATGTAATTGGCTCGTTTGTTTAGCTGTTTGGCTCAGTATGGGAAGTAAAGAATTTATCGGAAAGATTATCGGCATTTGGTTCCCAGTTATGACTTTTGTTGCGATTGGATTTCAACACGTTGTAGCCAATATGTTTGTTATCCCAGCTGCAATTTTTGCCAGTCGGTTAACTTGGAGTGAATACTTTCCAAACTTCATTTTTGTTTTCTTCGGAAACTTAGTAGGAGGTATGTTATTTGTAGCACTACCTTATTTCATATCTTATAATAAGAAACTGCCTTCCAATAAAGAGCAAACCGAATTAAAGAAAAAATCTGTATCCGCTTAAATTGAATGTCTGTACAGTGGCTCTAAAAAATATTACAAATTTCATTTTTTTTACGAATATATGTGCGTACACTTGTTCTCGAATGTTTTATACGTTATAATAACAACTTAAATAGCATTATTTACATATGAGGTGAAAAACATGAACAAAACAGAATTAATTAAAAACGTAGCACAAAATGCTGAGATTTCTCAAAAAGAAGCTACTGTAGTTGTACAAACTGTAGTAGAATCAATCACTAACACTTTAGCTGCTGGTGAGAAAGTACAACTTATCGGATTCGGTACATTCGAAGTTCGCGAAAGAGCTGCTCGTACAGGCCGTAACCCACAAACTGGTGAAGAAATGCAAATCGCAGCTTCTAAAGTACCTGCTTTCAAAGCTGGTAAAGAACTTAAAGAAGCTGTAAAATAATGAAAAAATAGCCACCTCGTTTACGAGATGGCTATTTTTTTCATTACATAATTAATAAAAATCTGACCATTATGCTGTTTCTTTTGTTCCTTTATGCAAATAAAACCTTTACTTTCAAAGAAAGGTTTTGCTGTAATACTCGCCTCTGTATATATCTCCCCATGCCCCAAGTTTACTGCTTCTTTTTCTAACTTCTGTAGTATGTAGGAAGCTATCCTTTTTCCTTGATAATCTTTATGTGTAAATAAACGATCTATGTAATGCTCATCATTATAATCCCCAAATCCCACTATCACACCGTTATAATCCGCTACATAACTAATATTCTTCTCTAAAGACTGTAACCAGCTTTCTCTCTCTAGTCGATCTGGTGCCCATGCCTGTAGCTGTAACACGTTATAATCTTTTGCATTAATTGTATGAACTGTTTCATAGAATAACTGTAATACTTGTTCTAAATCCTCTTGATGGAATGTTCTAATGATCATATCTTTTAACATATATGAACCTCCTTACTAAACTATCATTTAACTTTTCTACCATCTAGTATTCAACATTTCTGCTTTATTATATCTTTTTTCTTTCTATATAAACAAAAAACAATACTTATTTCAAAGTATTGTTTTTTTGTTTAAAAGCATATGCAATTCTCTATAGATTTTTATTTTTTAATTTCACTCTTTGCAGTCGTAATGCATTTAATACAACGGATACAGAACTAAATGCCATCGCGGCTCCAGCAACCCAAGGTGCTAAGAAACCGAACGCCGCAATCGGGATTCCTAAGCCGTTATAAGCTAGTGCCCAGAATAAATTTTGCTTAATATTTCTTATCGTCATCTTACTCATAAAGATTGCATCAGCAATACTATTTAAATCACCACGGATTAACGTAATATCTGCCGCTTCCATCGCTACATCCGTTCCTGTTCCAATTGCCATACCGATATCCGCCGTAGCCAGTGCAGGAGCATCATTTATTCCATCTCCAACCATTGCTACCTTCTTACCTTGCGCTTGCAGTTTTTTCACTTCTTCTGCTTTTCCTTCTGGTAATACTTCTGCAATTACGTGATCAATACCAACTTGCTTAGCGATTGCCTGAGCAGTTTGTGTATTATCTCCTGTAATCATAACAACGTCTAGACCCATTTTCTTAAGTCTTGCGATAGCTGCTTTTGAAGTATCTTTTACAGTATCTGCAACAGCCACTATACCAGCATATTCTTTATTGATCGCAATAAGCATTGCTGTTTTTCCTTCTCGTTCTAGCTCTTCCATCGATTTAGAAACTTCTTCAATATCAATATCGAATTTCTTCATTAATCGACGTGTACCAATTAATAATTGTTTTCCTTCTACGACTGATTCGATACCGAATCCTGGAATCGCTTCAAACGTTTCTGAACTTGGGATATCAATTTTCTTTTCTTTAATTCCTTCTACAATCGCTTCTGCAAGTGGATGTTCAGAATTTTTTTCTGCCGCACCTACTAAACGTAGTATTTCTTCTTTATGAAATCCATCTGCTACAATTACATCTGTTAAAACAGGCTTCCCGTTTGTCACAGTACCTGTTTTATCTAGAATAACTGTATCTAATCGGTGCGTTGCTTCTAAATGCTCTCCACCTTTAAATAAAATACCATACTCAGCTGATCTTCCTGATCCCGCCATAATAGATGTAGGTGTCGCAAGACCTAATGCACATGGACAAGCGATAACAAGTACGGCTATCATTTTCTCAAGTGCTCCGCCAAAATCACCAGGTGTAACAAATAGCATCCACACTGCAAATGTGATAATAGCAATCACAACTACAACGGGTACGAAAATACCTGAAATTTGATCAGCTACCCTTTGAATAGGAGCTTTTGAACCTTGCGCCTCTTCTACTACTTTAATAATTTGAGCTAATGCAGTATCTCTTCCTACCTTAGTTGCTTTCACTTTTAAAAATCCGTTTTTATTTATTGTAGAACCGATTACTACATCCCCAATTGTTTTATCAACTGGAATACTCTCACCTGTTAACATCGATTCATCTATTGCTGACTTTCCTTCTACAATTTCCCCATCTACCGGGATTTTTTCACCAGGTTTTACATAAATGATATCACCAGCTACCACTTCTTCGATTAAAATTTTTATTTCTGTTCCATCTCGTACAACAGTAGCGGTTTTCGCCTGTAATCCCATTAATTTTTTAATTGCTTCTGACGAGCGTCCCTTTGCTTTCGCCTCAAATAATTTACCTAAAATAATTAATGTAATAAGTACTGCACTCGTTTCAAAATACAAGTCTGTCATATGTTCCGAAGAACCAATCGACCTAATACTTAAATACACACTGTAAAAATACGCTGCAGACGTTCCAAGTGCAACGAGAACATCCATATTGGCACTTTTATTTCGTAACGCTTTATAAGCTCCAACATAAAACTGCCCACCAATGATAAACTGAACCGGAGTTGCAAGAGCTAGCTGCACCCAAGGGTTCATAAGCGTATCAGGTAAATAAATAAACGATGTAAATGAGAAATGACTTACCATTGCCCACAGTAACGGGAATGATAAAATAAACGAAATAATAAATTTCTTCTTTTGTCGCTCAATTTCTTGTAAGCGATGATCAATTGATCCATTTTGCTCATCTGATTTCACTTCCAATTTATAGCCTAATTTCGTAATTGCACTCTTCATTTCATTTACATGAATTTCATCAGGATTAAAATATACTGTAGCCGATTCCAAAGCGAAATTTACTGTCGCTCCGTTCACACCTTCTAATTTATTTAAGCGCTTTTCTACTCTATTCGCACATGCCGCGCATGTCATCCCTGAAACAGTAAACTCAGCTTTATCACTTACAATTCCATACCCTAGCGATTCAACTTTTTGCTTAAATTGTTGCGGATTTGTTTTTGGGGGATCATACATTATTTTTGTTTTTTCAAGTGCAAAATTTACATTTGCATCATGAACACCTTCTACTTTTTTCAAGCCTTTTTCAATTCTATTTGCACATGCCGCACATGTCATTCCTGATATTTGAAGATTGGCCTCTTTCTGTTCATTCATGTCTCTCACCTCTATATACCCTCATAAGGTATAATTATTAACAAAATAAATCGTACTTCCTATAAAGTACGATTTATTTCCATATCTAAAAATAATTATTGAACATCGTACCCTTGATCTTCAATTACAGCAACGATTTCTTTTAACGTTACAACTGATGAGTCGATCGTAACTTCAACAGTACCTTCTGCTAATTGAACTTTCACTTGCTCAACACCGTTTAGTTCTTTCACACTACTTTCAATAGAATTTACACAATGTCCACAAGACATACCTTCAACTTGTAATGTTAACTGTTCCATTTAAAATCCTCCTCTTGTTTCTTCATTGTTTGTTAACCACAATTACATTTTACCATACCCCCCTAAGGTAATCAATGGTTTTATATCATGATTTTTCAATTATTTTCTAAAAGTTTATTTTACACACACTTTTTCACACCAATACCTCGAAATCCTATATAAAAATAAACAAAAAAACAAGCCAGTGACATACTAGCTTGTTTTTACGCTTTTGAAAAACGTTCAAATACTGTCATTAATTCTTCAATTGCTTCGTCACCATTGCCATCTTTAATAGCACCTGAAACACAATGACTTGTATGGTTTTTTAATACACCCATTCCTACTTTTTTCATCGCTGCATTAATCGCTGAAATTTGCACTAAAATATCCACGCAATAACGATCATTTTCAATCATATTTTGAATACCGCGGACCTGTCCTTCAATTCTCTTTAATCTATTTATAATTTGTTCTTTTTCTTTTTCTGATCTATGTGTTACCGCTTCATGATCTTTATGATCCATATTATCACCTTCTTAAAGTTTCTCTTCATCCAATAAAACAATTGCTTTTACGAGTATACCAATTATAGCATTAAATATCTACGTATGATACCCCATATGAGTATATTTCTGCTCTATGCTTATTCTTAACAACTTATTAGCTTCTCAGACTCAATTATTATGATACCCTTGCCTTTTTTTCAAAAAACAATAATAAGCAGGGATTATCCATCCCCGCTTATTATTCATCCAAAAATATAAAAGTCTCAATTTTCACACGTGTAAGTTGAGACTTTTTTCTTCCTATATATAATTATTGCTGATCACATACTTTTGTTTCATTCACTACTGAAGTTCCTTCAACGGTTACCGTATGAAAACAGTCATTTACACGAACTGTCACGACATTATCTTGCCGATCAATGATATGATATTCATTAAAATTTTTATTCAGAGCACTGCGAATTTGTTCTCCTTCATAAATTGGAATGCCATGTGATAAAACCCAAATAAGCCCAGCGATAGCAAGAATAGTTTTCATACAATCTACCTCCTTGAGAATATAGTGAACTTTTAATCCATGCTTTTTCAGCTCTACTAATCATGAATGGAATGAATCAAGCCTTTTTGGAAATAAGTTCATTTCGTCTATTTTATGTTTATGCTAATTGTGACCGAATTGTGACAACTTTTTGTCTCTTTAGACGAAAAGTTGAAACAAAACGTTCAAAAAGGACAATTCTACTTGCACAAACAAAAGGCTATGGAGAATTTCCCATAGCCTTTTGTTTGTATTTTATTAGATATTCATTTCAATTTATACGTGACTAATAAATCTTAATCCTTTACTTAAAGAAGTCGGCACGACAGATGCATGATTCTCCCCTTCAGCTTCATAAAACGTAAATCGTAACTGATCGTGTTTTACTAGGTGAAGGCGCTCTGATAATTCATTTGCACCTATAACCATATGCTCTCGTTCTAGTGATCCGACTGTAAGGAACACTCCTGTTTCAAACTTAGCATTGTTTAATTCACTTATAAGGTTCTCTTCTTTTTCAAGTACGGATTGGTTATTCCACCAAATAGATGGGCTACTTATAAAATAATTTTGAAAGGTATTTAAGTTGGTAAATAGTATATGTAAAGCAAATAAGCCACCTAACGAATGCCCAAATAACGTTTGCTTTCCTTTATCAATCTCATAATTATTTTCAATTTGAGGTTTCAGTTCTTCTTCGATAAAAGTAAAGAAGTTATGCGCTCCTCCTGTTTTAGGCCACGGTTTACCGTCTGGTTTTAAAGGTGCATCTTTTGAAATTACACTAGGCGTAAAATCATAGCATCTTTCCTCACCTGAAAATGCCCCTTCAATTGGATAACCAATACCTACTATAATGGCTGGTGAAACACCTGTTTTTTCCGCTCTAACTGATTGTATTTTAACCGCTTCGTGGAATGTTTGAAAAAAGGCATTGCCATCTAATACGTATATAACAGGATATCCTGACTCTGGTGCTGGCTGCCTCGGCTTTGAAATATGAATTTGATATTCTTTACCGTCTAATTTTGAATACAGTTTCCACTGTTCTGTATTAGATGTAATAATCTGCTGTTTTTCAATAGTAGTATTCATCTTACATCCCCCCTTCTTAACTCGTTACATATATTTCTACTTTCTCTTCTTGAGATACAACGCTATCGTAACCGAAACAAACCGGAGACCCATTATACGGATCAATCATGACACGCGCATCAATATGAAATACTTCTTTTAACACTTCATTTGTAATGATTTCTTCTGGGCTACCAGTTGTAACGATTTCCCCTTCCTTCATCGCAATAATTTCATCTGAAAACCTTGCTGCATGGTTAATATCATGTAATACCATAACGACCGTACAATTATGTTCTTTATTTAACTTCTCCACAATTTGTAATACATCTAATTGATGAGACATATCGAGATATGTAGTTGGTTCATCTAGTAGTAACACTTCTGTCTCTTGTGCTAAAGCCATCGCTAGCCATACCTTTTGTCTTTGACCGCCTGATAAATTTGCAATTTGTCTCGTTCGAAATTCAGAAGTTTTCGTTATATCTAATGCCCAATCAATCATCTCTTTATCTTTTGAAGTTAACTTATTTACATTATTTCGATGTGGATAGCGTCCATAGGAAATTAATTCTTCCACTTTAAGTTCTCCTGGTGCAATTGGAGTTTGCGGGAGTAAAGCTAACTGCTTCGCAATTTCTTTCGTTGGAATCGTATTTAAATCCTGTCCTTGCAAATATACTTTACCGCTCTTTTGCTTTAAAATTCTTCCCATTGTTTTTAACAGTGTTGATTTACCGCACCCGTTTGGCCCTATAATTGTCGTTACTTTTCCTTCTTGTATTTCCACATTTAAATCGCGAAACACTGTAAGCTTTTCATAACTCGTTTCTAAATTTTTTGCACTTAAAATACTCACTTTTATTCCTCCTCTTACGCTTTCGCCTTATAAAGTAAATATAAGAAATACGGTACACCGACAATAGAAATAACGATCCCAACAGGTAACTCTACAGGGGTGAAAACTGTTTTTGCAATAAAGTCTGAAGCTATTACAAGGAACATTCCGATTACTCCACACGTAGGAATGATATGCTTATGTTGAATACCGACAAGTCTTTTTGCTATATGAGGTGCCATTAAACCAATGAAACCAATACTTCCTGAAACTGCAACACATGCACTGACAAGTCCGATACTACTTAGTAGTAAAATAGATTTCTCTCTTTCTACCGAAACACCTAAACTTGTAATACTCGTTTCTTCCAATTGAAATAAATCTAATAAATAAGCTTTCTTTTGTATAAGCGGAATTAATATGATAAGCCACGGCAACATAGCAATAATATACTTCCAGTTTGCATTATATATACTTCCTGACACCCAAACTGCAGCCATCTCGAAATCAGTTGACTTCATTTTGAGTGATAAATACATAGAAAATGCTCCAAATCCTGATCCAATTGCAATCCCTGTTAATAAAAGACGCTGCGAATCTAACTTACCGTTTTTCCAAGAAAACAGATAAATGATGATAGCTGCACCTAATCCGCCGACTAAACCAAACATTGGCATCATCATAATAGAAACCCAGTCTGTGCTCTTTAATTGTCCTTGAAAGAAAAACATAAAGATGACGATTGCTGTTCCTGCTCCGGCATTTACTCCTAAAATACCTGGGTCTGCCAATCCATTTCTCGTAATCCCTTGAATAACTGCACCTGCAACGCCTAGGCCTAATCCCACTAATCCAGCAATTACAATGCGCGGAAGACGAAACTCAAAAATAACTAAATCATGATCTGGTACTGGATCTATTCTAAAGAGTGTTTTAAATACATCTGTAATCGTAATATCAAACGTACCATTCGTTAAACTAATATAAATTGCACATAGTATTAAAAATATAATAATCCCCATTGTCATTCCAAAGCGCTGACTCGAACTTTTAAGCATGTCTCTCTCCTCCTCTTGTACGGATTAAATAAAGGAAGAAAGGAATTCCAATTAAGGAGGTAACGACTCCAATTGGTGTTTCAAATGGATAGTTTACAAATCTACTTAAAACATCACATAACGCTAAGAAAACTCCACCAATAACGCCTGCACATGGCAAAATCCACTTATAATCTACCCCAATTATAAAGCGAGTAATGTGCGGAATAATTAAACCTACAAAACCAACTTTCCCCACTAAAGCAACTGCCGTTCCTGTTAAGAAAATAACCGATAAAATAGCCATCGCTTTAACTAGTTTTGTACGCTGTCCTAGATTAATAGAAACTTCTTCTCCTAAAGAAAGAATAGTAATAGATTTTGATATTAACAGCGCTAAAACTATTCCAATTATCCCAAACGGTATCGTGATTTTAATGATATTAGGGTCCACTTGGTCTAACTTTGCATTAAACCAAAAACTAACATTTTGAGAAATTTGGAAATATGAAGCCATTGCAGCAGATACACTACTTAAAAATGTTCCAATAACTGTTCCGATAATTGCTAACCTAACTGGTGATAAGCCATTTTGAAGGAGCGAACCAAAACCAAAAACGATACCGGCTCCTAGTGCAGAACCAATCATTGAACATAAAACCATACCAATTGATGACATTCCTGGAAGAAAAATCATGCAAAGTGTAATAACAAAGGCTGCCCCATCCGTCACACCCATAATAGAAGGGGATGCAAGATAGTTTCTTGTCATCCCCTGCATAAGTGCTCCTGATATGGCTAGAAATGCTCCGACTAAAAGAGCTGCAACTACCCTTGGTAAACGTGAAGTAATAATAATATTATGATTTACATCGCTTGAATCAAAATGAAATAATGCGTTCCACACTGTTTCAGCATCAATACTTTTCGCCCCATACAAAATAGAAAGTATAACTGTAAATAAGATCAGTATGGGTGCTATACATAATATGGTTACTGGTACTGCATTTGTTTTCTGCATATCATTCAACGCACCTTACTTATTGTATTATTTAGATAAATTTTTTACTGCTTCTTTTAAGAATACTGTTTTACTCCAAGCTGTACCACCTTGTGCCATTGGGTCTACAACGTTTACAAATACTTTCTTTTCCTTCGCAGCATTCATACTTTGCCAAATTGGATTGCTTTCAATTTCTTCTAGCACTTTCGGATTTTTATTTTCACTTGCCTCATATTGTAAGAAAATATAATCTGGGTTAAGTTCAGCAAGTTTTTCAAATGAAATTTTCTCTTGTGCTTTTACAGCTTTAAGTTGTTCTGGAGCAGTTAGCCCAAGATCTTTATAAATGACAGGGTTGAAGTATACTCCTTCTGGATATAGGAATAATTCGTTTGCTCTTAGTCTAATGACAAGTACTTTTTTGTCTTTTAACTTATCTCCTAGTTTTGCTTTTGCTTTTTCAGCATCTGCATTGTAATCTTTAATAATTTTTTCTGCTTTATCTTTTTTACCAGTTAATTCTCCCATTAACTTTAAGTTATCTTCCCAATCTGTTGAAACATGTGATACCGGGAATGTCGGAGCTACTTTCGTAAACTTTTCAGCTGTTTCTGCTGGGAATTTCGTACTTGATGTAATAACGTCTGGCTTTAATTGTAGTAATGTTTCAAAATTTGGTTGCATTTTCTCACCAACAGATTTCGCACCCTCTAAATCTTTCTCAAGATACTTCGGTAATTTACCACCAACAGTAATGGCACCTACCGGCTTAATACCAAGTACCGCTGCATCTTCCATTGACTCTAAACTAGCTGTCGCAATTTTATCTACTTTTGCTGGTACTGTATATTCTTTACCTAAATATGTAATTTTTCTTTTTTCGTCTTTTTTCGTTTCCGTAGCTTTTGTCTGTTGCTTTTGTTCTCCTGAAGTTTTATCCGTACTATTGCATGCTGCTAGTCCTACACTTAAAACTGTAACCATCCCTAAAGTAAATAACTTCTTGTTCATCTTTATATAACTCCTCTCGAATTTTCAATAAAATTTAACTATATGAAACTTGTCTTACATATATATTTCATTAGATTAATAATTTTATCCAGAACTCATTCTCGTTCACTTCCCCTAAACTATGATTCTTTTACACCTCATCCATTGATAACCCTTTTCACTGATAATGATTATCGTTACTAAGTATATATTTAATATGAAATAATTTCAAGAATGATTTGAAAAATTTTAACAAACTGAATCAAAAAAGAAGTACCTCCTATTATCAGGGAGATACTTCTTTTTTTAGAAATTTATATGTAATTCAACTGGGCAATGGTCTGATCCCATTACTTCACTATTAATTTCCGCCTCTGTTATTTGGTTTTTCATTCTTTCGGAAACAACAAAATAATCTAAACGCCATCCAATATTTTTGGCTCTCGCCCCCATACGATACGACCACCACGAATATGCACCTTCCTGATCAGGATACAGATAACGATACGTATCAATAAATCCTTCTTCTAAGATACGTGTGAATTTCTCTCGTTCCTCATCAGAGAATCCAGGATTTTTGCGGTTACTTTTTGGATTTTTTAAATCGATTTCTTTATGAGCAACGTTTAAGTCCCCGCAAAAAACAACGGGTTTTTTTTCATCTAATCGTTTGATATACGCCCTGAAATCATCTTCCCATTTCATTCTGTAATCTAAACGCTCTAATCCTCGTTTTGAATTTGGTGTATATAACGTAATTATGTAAAAATCTTCGAACTCTAAAGTAATAACTCGTCCTTCTTGATCATGCTCTTCAATGCCTAAACCATATGTAACAGAAAGCGGTTCTTTTTTCGAAAAAATAGCCGTACCTGAATAACCTTTTTTCACAGCATAATTCCAGTATGTATAATATCCCTCTGGATTTAAATCAATTTGTCCATCTTGTAATTTAATCTCTTGTAGACAAAATATATCTGCATTGGATTCTTCGAGATATTCTAAAAATCCACCTTTTGCGATAACAGCTCGCAAGCCATTTACATTCCATGAAATTAACTTCACTTATAGCCCTCCTCTTGATGTTTATTTCCAAATTTCATGCTATCACAAAATAGAAAAACAATCATATTTTCACCTTTGTAATCTTGCTCTTACATTTGTGAGTACATACATACGCACTTTATTCAGGTTATACTAATTTCAGAGGTGATGTTCTTTGCACAATGAAGGGGTTACGTTAACAAATGAGCATTGGCGAGCAATTATTCATAATGATTCTTCCTATGATAGCAAATTCTTTTATGCTGTGAAATCAACCGGAATCTTTTGCAGGCCGTCATGCAAATCAAGAATACCGAATAGAAACAATGTACGAATTTTTCATCACGCAGAGCAAGCATTAAGTGAAAACTTTCGCCCATGCAAACGTTGTAAACCAAATGGGATAACTTTACCTAATGAAGAGTGGATCGAACAAATTAAAGATTATATCGAAAAACACTTTGACGAATTATTAACTCTCGACATACTTGCGGAAATGTGCCATGGTAGCCCATTTCATTTACAACGCACTTTCAAAAACATGACAGGAATAAGTCCAATAGAATATATACAGCAGTTCAGGATTGTTAAAGCGGCAGAACACCTATTACAAACAAATCAATCCATTAAAGAAATTAGTACTGCTGTCGGGATAGAAAATCCAGAGTATTTCGCAA
The DNA here is from genome assembly GCF_058791555.1 of Bacillus sp. EB106-07-01-XG149. Taxonomy (NCBI): domain Bacteria; kingdom Bacillati; phylum Bacillota; class Bacilli; order Caryophanales; family Bacillaceae; genus Bacillus; species Bacillus sp. EB106-07-01-XG149. Next base: position 27,436 of record NZ_JBYTDP010000002.1, read on the forward strand.
CTTTATTTAAAAAGAAAACCGGATTTACTCCTACTGAATATCGAAAAAAGAACGAAACGAAAGAGGGATACAATAATGAATTCCTATAAAAATAATTTTATATATTGGACGCTACTTACACATGAAAATTGGCAGTTTCATATTGGTGCAACTGAAAATGGATTATGTTTCATTGGATCCCAAGACGAAAACTTTGAAGAACTAAATATATGGGCTAGAAAAAAATTGCCACAACATATATTGACCTGTAATCCAGATTATCTGCAAACATATGCCAAAGAAATTATCGAGTATTTAGAAAATAAGCGAGGAACTTTTACATTCCCTATCGATGCTTACGGAACCGAATTTCAATTATCTGTTTGGAATACGGTACGTGAAATTCCTTACGGGAAGACATATTCCTATTCAGAAATTGCCGGCAGAATACAAAAACCTACAGCTGTGCGTGCTGTTGCTTCTGCCATTGCTGCCAACCCTCTTCTTATTACAATTCCTTGCCATCGTGTTATTGGAAAGAATGGTAAACTAACTGGTTTTAGAGGTGGATTAGAAATGAAGAAAGAGTTGCTTACATTAGAAAAGTCGCAGGTAGAATTCATATGACAGCAGAATATACTAACGCATTAACTTTAGCAGTTCCAACAGAATTTAGTTTCCAAGAAAATTTACGCTATCTATCACGTTCTAACAATGAATGTATGTTCCAAATTGAAGATAACAAAATTTATAAAGTTATTCCTGTTCACGATGTAAATCCTTTAGTTGAAATTAGTATGAATACGAATGGTAATATTCAAATACGTTTTTTAGAAGAATTATATACATCTGAAGAATCGGTTTGCGAAGCTGTAGCTACTTATGTGAAGGATTGGTTTGATTTAACTACTGATTTAGCTCCCTTTTATACATTAGCTAAACTTGATGTACTCCTTCAAGGACCAATTGAACAATATTATGGCCTTCGTACTTTAGGTATTCCAGACTTATTTGAAGCACTTTCCTGGGGAATTATCGGTCAGCAAATTAACCTCACATATGCTTATACGCTAAAAAGAAGATTAGTCGAGCAATTTGGTAATTATGTAGAATGGAATGATAGAAAACATTGGATATTCCCTTCTCCTGAAACGATTGCACATTTACACGTAGAGGAACTTAAAAAATTAAAAATGACGACTAGAAAATGTGAATATTTAATCGGTATTGCAAAGCTTATTACAGAAGGAAAACTATCAAAAGAATCTTTACTGCAAATACAAGATGTGAAACAAGCTGAAAAACAATTAACTGCTATACACGGTATAGGACCGTGGACTGCCAACTATGTTTTAATGCGTTGTTTACGATTTCCTTCCGCTTTTCCAATTGACGATGTTGGCTTGCACAATGCAATTAAATATATAACAGGTTCTGAAAGTAAACCGACTAAACAGGAAATAAAAGATTTTGCGGCAAATTGGACCAACTGGGAGTCTTACGCAACTTTTTATTTGTGGCGAGTATTATACTAAAAAACCAAGTAGCGCATCCGCACTACTTGGTTCTTTTTTAAGCTTGTTCCTCGAATCGTCTTGCGATTTCCACAATAACTTGAACAGCTTTTTCCATCGTATCCACCGAAACATATTCAAATTTACCGTGATAGTTTTCACCACCTGTGAAAATATTCGGCGTTGGTAATCCCATATACGATAATTGTGATCCATCTGTTCCACCACGAATCGGATGAATGTTTGGTTCGATATTTAAACTTTTCATCGCTTCATATGCAATATCAACAATTTCTCTTACTGGTTCGATTTTTTCAAGCATGTTATAGTATTGATCATTCATTTCTAAAACGACTGCATTTTGTCCATACTTCTCTTGCATTTGCTTCACAATATTTTCAACGTTATGTTTACGCGCCTCAAAATTTTCACGATCAAAATCTCGAATAATATAATACGCTTTACTTTGCTCAACATCACCATTTAATGAAAGTAAATGATAGAATCCTTCATAGCCTTCTGTATATTCTGGTGCCTCTTCTACTGGTAAGTGCCCATTAAACTCCATAGCAAGTTTAGTTGCGTTACACATTTTATTTTTCGCTGTTCCAGGATGTGTATTCGTTCCGTTAAACGTTAACTTAGCACCTGCAGCATTAAAGCTTTCATACTCTAAACCACCTAATGGACCTCCATCCATCGTATAAGCACATGATGCACCAAACGCTTCTACATCAAAATGCGCTGGCCCACGACCAATTTCTTCATCCGGCGTAAATGCTACTCTTATTTTCCCATGTTTAATTTGCGGATTATGTATTAAATAGTTCATTGCAACCATAATTTCAGTCAGACCAGCTTTATCATCTGCTCCTAGAAGTGTCGTACCATCCGTTGTAATAATCGTATGTCCTTTATATGATGGTAATTCTGGAAACTGTTCTGGCGTTAACACAACATTTAGCTCTTCATTTAACGTAATCGCATTGCCATCAAAATTTTCATGAATTTGTGGTTTTACGTTTTTACCTGTAAAGTCTGTTGCCGTATCTAAATGTGCTAAAAAGCCGATTACCGGCACGTCCTTATCCGTATTAGCAGGAAGTGTTGCCATTACATACCCATTATCATCCATTGTTACTTCTGTTAAGCCAATCTCTTTTAACTCTTCCACTAATAACTTACCAAACTCAATTTGTCCAGGTGTTGTTGGTACTGTATGACTTTCTTCATTTGATTGTGTATCAATCTTTACATATCTCGTAAATCTTTCAATAAGTTCTTGTTTCAAACTCATTCACTCCCTTTTATGTTTCTCGTTCTATTATAATCCTTAAAACGAAATATTTTAACTTTTTTGACCGCGAATATATATTTCATTTGTATTTTAGCAATTTTAAATAGCAGCTAAAAAGTCGTAATATTTGTACATCAAAACTCTTACATGTAATATACATAATTATACAATATAGGAGGTTTTAAAGATGAGGCTAACTCTCTTTCGCTATTTTCTTTTTTTCTTGGGATTAATTTTTTTCGGCCTTGGAAACGCCCTTGCAGTCAAAGTTAAATTTCTCGGTTTACACCCTTGGGAAGTTTTAAATATGGCTCTCTACCAAAGATTTGGATGGACCATTGGTACGTGGAGTGTCATATGTGGATTATGTCTCGTTCTCATTTCTTTATTAGTAGATCGAAAATATATAAATGTGGGCACATTTTTAAATGCACTACTTATCGGTCCCGTTATGGACTTTTTCTTACAATCAAACATTCTTCCAAACGCTAGTGATTATTTATGGATAAACTTACTCATTTTATTTGCTGGTATTGCAATTACAGGTATTGGGGGAGGGATGTATGTTGCGGCTGGGATTGGTGCTGGCCCTCGAGATGGATTCATGCTTACTATTTCCGACAAAACAGGGCTATCTATTAGCCGTGCTAGAATCATAGTAGAATGTGTTGTACTAGTTATTGGATTTATGCTAGGAGGTCCTGTTTTCATCGTAACTTTTCTTTACACCTTTATTCAAAGTCCAATCTTTCAGCAATCATTTAAGATGTTTCAAACCCTCTTACATACTTTACATAACAAAGAGAAAGTTAGTGAACATATTTAAAATACAACTTAATACAAAGTATTCACCCTATTTACGATTCTCACCGCAAATAGGGTGTTTCTTTTTTTATCTCACAATTTAAGAATACATACTATTTATTTACAATAAATGTATATATATCATCATAAATACAACCATTTACTCTAATAACATACTTCCCTGGTTTACTAAAACTAATTGTGTATTTATTTAACTGGATTGCTTCTTTATCTCCAGAAAGAATATCAATACTTCTACCACTCAATACATAAAATTCACTTTGATTCATCGTTACATCAATTGCATTGAAATTTCCTTCTTTCACCTGCTGGGTTTCCGCAGCGCTTACACTTGGTTCTAAAAACAGTAGTCCACTTAATCCAATCGTACCTGCTAAAGCTACTCCCGCAAACTTTTTAATCTTTTTCATTACAATGTCCTCCTTATAAATTTTGTGTAAAGGTGATTTCCCCCCCTTACACCACAAAGCCTATATGTAATGAAATGAAAAGTAAACGGGGACCGTAAGACAAAATTCTACATCTTCTTCTCCAATTGAATATAAATCCAACGTTTGGAGTTTTGTCACATTTAAAATTGTTTCCTTAAACCAACTTCCAATTATATTATTCAGAAATTGAATAATTACTTATTGATTTAAGATTCTAAAAATAGTTGATAAAAATGCTTTCTATAAAAAAAGTATATTTTATAATTACGAATTAAAACACACTCCATATATTCAGTTTTATTCTCCTATCCATAATTTTTCTACATTCAATAATTGTTCATCATTAAATTCCAGCTTATATATGTCAGGCTTTGATGTATGTATTAGAAATTCAAACCCGTATTGCTTATCAAAATAATTCATCATGAGTGTCATTACAAGCCCATGTGTGCCAATTACAATTTTTTGTCCTTGAAAATCCATTAATATTTCCTTTAACACTTTCACTACCCGTCTCTGACAATCCTTATATGACTCTCCTTCCATGAGTGCAAAGTCAGGATTAGAGAACATCTTCTTTACAAGCGGATACACCTCTTTATCTGATATAACTTGATCCCCACTGGAAAATATACACTCTTTAAGGTTTTCATATATTAATATTTCTTTTTCATAGAAATTGGCTGTTTTTTCTATCGTTAACACAGCCCTCGTATATGGACTTGAAATGAAAGTATCGATTCCCTCTGTTTTTAATATGTCTGTTACTCTATGAGCGTCTAAACTTCCCTTTTCAGTTAAACCACGTGTTCTTTCACTCCCTTCTAATTTTGATGATTCACCGTGCCTAACCATATAAATATATGTATTCATACTTCCTCCTTGAAAATATTCATTCGTTTTTTATAAATTTTGTTGTTTTGTTCGTGTAATCCATTCTCCTACTAAACTCTCGAATAGTTCAGGCTGTTCAATTTGCAAATTATGTCCCGCCATATCAAGCACCGCTAATGTTGCTCTTGGATAATCTTCAATAATTTCTATAATATCTCGATAACCTACCGATATATCTTGTCTTCCTGCTAATAAAAGAACGGGTTTCTCATATTTTTTTCGGTGAAACTCCATAGTAAGAGAATAATTTTTTTGCAACCTTTCAATAAATTCATAATTAGCAACATCTAACCCGGGCTTAATTTCTTCTTTAAATCGCTTATATGTATATTCATTTGCTACCACTGCTAACTCGCTAAATTCTTTTCTTTCGGTAGAAGTTAACGTATTTAAAAACTCCTTATCTTGTACAATTATCTGTTTATCCGGTAAACGTCTTTCTTTTTGCAGCGCAACAACCACAGGACATATTAATAATAATCCATTGACTCTCTCAAACATTTTTGAAAGTATCCCTCTAGCTAAATATCCGCCGAAAGACTCTCCTACTAGTAAAAAATCTTTCTTTGGAATGATTTCTTCAATAAATATAGTTAACACTTCTAATATATGATCTGAACTATTTATCCAATCTGGAGCGTTCGACTTTCCCATTCCAGGTAAATCAATATATATTCGTTGATAACCTTCATATTTTTGAAATACTGATTCCATACATTTCATCATTAACCTATGATCCGGCGCACAGCCATGTATGATAAGGACAGGTTTCCCCTCTCCAACAATTTCATAGTATACTTCTGCACCTTTCATTCGAAATAACATAAAAAGTCCTCCCTATTTAGTGAAAATACTATCCACTCTGTAAGAATACATGTTCTTATTTTATATCCTTTTGTAACATTTTTACAAATGTTAATTTTTAGATTAAAAATAAAAACCTTACTTAAAATAGCCTATAACAATCAAAAGATCAGCTCAAAAGAGGATTCTCATCATTTTATATGCAATTGTGCATCTCCACTTACAAATTACTAAAAAACCTTTACAATTCAAAGGATGACTAAATATACAATTTCCATTTAAAATCTTGATGAAGTACATATTATCAAACTCAATATTTTTCAATTTTAATAATTATTAAACTCTTCAATACTTTCCTTATAAACAAGATTTTTACAAGGAAATCTGATACAATTCTTAAATAATATTATTATGTATAGATATTACGAATATAGTGCATAATTAAAGAAGGTGATTTTATTGAAATTAAATAAAAATTTACAACTATGTATATTAATCGGAACATTAATATGCTATTCAATTTATTTTATATTTTTTTATCTGTTCCCTACTCATTTTTCAAATTCGGATGTACGCTTCGCTTCACTTATCGTTGAAGCCATTACATTTGTATCACTAATTTATTCTATATATTCTAAAAAAGTCAGTTCAAATCCATTTTGGGTATGTATCACAATAGCAATTGGGAGTTTTTTATTAGGAAAAATAGTATATACATATCAAGATAGCTTCTTCGAAATTCCAATACATCGTTTTACTATTTCTGATGTATTTTACATGTTTTTTCTACTCTTTTGTCTTATCGCTTTCAGTTATAAAATTTTAAAAGAATGCGATAAATGGGAAAAAGCGTTCTTTATTTGTGATATATGTATAGTACTTACTTCCATATTCACATTAGAGTGGTATTTATTTAATCAACCAAATTTAAATATATTCTCTCTTTCACTAGGAGATGTTTTCCTTTCATTTCTATATCCAATTGCAGATTTATTATTTCTCCTACTAGGCGTTAGTCTCTTTTTCCGTCCGACAATTTTTAATTCTAAACGGAAGATTTATATCTTTATTTTTGTATTAATAAGTTCTGCAACTTTTAACTATATTTATTTTTACTTAAATAACCATTTATCAACCGAAACGATAACATTATTACGTCTTTTATATAGAATACCTATATTGTTTATTGCAATAGCTGGATCTATTTCAGCAGATCGTAATAGCCATAAAAACTATTTCATTGTTAACCCTATAATAGGAAAAAAGGCTTTAGTTGTATTTCCCTATCTTGCTGTTGCAATACTAATCGGGTTTACATTAAAAGAACAAACAGCATCTTCAACTCTCATTACAGGAAATTGTATTACTTTCATTTTCGTACTCATTCGTCATTCTATTGTACGTATGCAAAACAATTCCCTAACAAAACGTTTACAGGCATTTAATGCGCAACTAGAAGAAAAAGTGACTTTACGGACTTCTGATTTAGTTCATAAATCAGAGGCTCTATCTCAAAAACAACAAAAGTTTAAATCGTTATATGAATATCACCCTGATCCTATTTTTACAATTGATTTACATGGCGTATTCTTAAATGTAAATCAAGCCGGAAGTATACTACTTGGAGCACCAACAGATGAGTTACTCGGTGAAACTTGTTTTTCGATTATTTTAGATGAAGACAAACATAAACTAACATCTGCATTAGAAAAAGTGAAACAACAAGAATCGGCATACTTACAACTAAGTTCTAAATATAAAGATGGCTTTACTTATTTTTTATACGTTACCATCGTCCCTATTATAATAGACGGACAAATTTCAGGAAGCTACATTATGGTAAAAGATATTACCGCACTAAAAAAGCAACAAGAAGAAATAAAATATTTAGCATTCCATGATACTGTAACGAAAATTGGGAACCGCGCCTTTTTCCATAAGAAACTAAAAAAATTTATAAAACATGCTAAAACGACAGAAAGCGAGTTTGCATTATTATATTTAGATTTAGATCGTTTTAAAGCAATCAACGATACACTTGGACATTCAGCAGGAGATCACATATTAGAAGAAGTAGCGAAGCGATTCCAATCATGTCTTCCCTCACATACTCATCTGTCAAGAATCGGTGGCGATGAATTTACAATCTTAATTGAAAACTATACTGACGAAGATTCCTTATTCGATTTATGCAACCAGTTATTTGAATGCATGGAAAAACCGTTTGTCATACATGAGCATACATTAACTTTATCACTTAGTATCGGCATCGCTATTTATCCACATTCCGGAATCGATACCGCTACACTTTTGAAAAACGCTAATGTTGCCATGTATGATGCGAAAGCAAAAAAACTTAACTCTGTCTCTATTTATGACGATGTAATCGCTAAAAAAATTGAAAGACGATTACGATTAGAAAAAGATTTACCAAACGCAATACAAAATGAAGAATTGTTCCTTTTGTATCAACCTCAAGTTGATAGTGAATCTAATAAAATTATCGGTGCAGAAGCTCTAATCAGGTGGAATCATCCTGAATTAGGCGTTATTTCTCCATACGAGTTTATTCCGATTGCAGAAGAAACACTACAAATTATTCCAATAGGAAAATGGACGTTACAGCAAGCTTGTGAGCAAATGAAACGTTGGCATACACTCGGATATTCTCATTTAAAAATTGGTGTAAACTTATCTGCTAAAGAATTTGAACAAGAAGATTTCGTAAAGTCTATTTCTTCTACATTAGCAACTACAGGCTTACCAGCAAGTTCTCTCGACCTTGAATTAACAGAGCGCATTGCAATGATGGATGAGCGAGAAACATTGATAAAGCTCCGCACACTAAAGGGTTTAGGAGTTCACATTTCAATCGACGACTTTGGTACAGGTTATTCTTCACTAGCGTATTTACCTTTATATCCAATAGATACGTTAAAAATCCCAAGAGAATTTATTACAATGTCTGAAACGTGTGAAGATGGAATGGAAATTATTAAAACGATTATCACATTAGCACATACATTAGAAATGTCTGTCATTGCTGAAGGTGTAGAAACGAAAGAACATGTGAATTTCCTTCAAAAAAATAAATGTCAGTTTATTCAAGGTTACTATTATAGTAAACCTATCCATACTCATGCATTTACTGAGCTATTAGAAAGTGGGATCCAACCATAATACATAGCTAATATGGATAAGTAATAATGAATTTGAACAACTATAGTAAAAAGGAAAGAAGATACCTTCTTTCCTTTTGTTTTTTTATTTAAATTTCTATTACTTCACCACTTCATTTATTATATCTATTAATTGATGAATCCCCTCATCATTTGTTTTCTTATATCCATTCATGTTTTGAATATATCTCTCCTTATTTGTATGCAACTTATTTACTGCATGTATGAATACATTCGTACTTATTCTGTCTTGGAGTAAAACTTCCGCATATCCTTGCCGAGAAAAATATTCAGCATTTAAAACTTGATCTCCCCTACTGGAACTGTTAGTTAACGGGATAAGCAACATCGGTTTCTTCAAAAATAGCAATTCAGAAATAGCAGTAGAACCCGCTCTAGAAACTACAACACTCGCCATATTTAGTATATGCGGCAACTCGTCCCCTATATACTCAAATTGCATATAACCTTCCATACCAATAGATGAATCTACCTTCCCTTTACCGCACATATGAACAATATTAAAATTCAGCAGTAATGTTTCCAAACTTTTCCTTACCATATCATTTATCCACTTAGCACCTTGACTCCCACCCATAATTAACAATACTGGTTTATCTTGCTGAAATTTACAATAGCTTCTTCCCCGCAATACGTTGCCCTTCTCAATTTCCTCCCTTACAATTGGTCCTACATAAACCTTCTTCTCATTACTTACATTTTCTCCTGTCTGAGGAAATGTTGTGCATAGTTTTGTAGTAAAAGGTAATGCTATTTTATTTGCTAATCCTAACGTACTATCTGGTTCACGTATTATTACGGGTACTTTATTCATCCACGCTCCTATTACTACAGGAACGGACACAAATCCTCCTGCCGAAAAAATAACATCTGGTTTTATTCGTTTCATCAATTTATAACTTTGTATGCAACCTTTTATTATTTTAAAAGGATCTTTAAAGTTTTCCCAATCCCAATATCTCCTAAGCTTTCCCGTTGAAATACTATTGTATTTCACATTTTGAACTAATAGTTTTTCAATTCCATTTTGAGATCCAATATACTCAACTCCCCATCCTTTTTTCATAAATTTAGGAATTAATACCATATTAATCATTACGTGTCCGGCTGTACCGCCCCCAGTAAAGAGAATCTTTTTATTCATAATTTATATCCACCTTTATCATTAAAAATCTTGTTTTATACTTATCTATTATTTATATAAACATTTAACTCAAATCCTATATCTTGCAAAAAATCTTTAATAAGATCATAAAAATCATTTCCATATTCACTACATTCATACTGAGCAAAGACTTGAATTACAGGCCTAGTTCCTGTACCTATTACTGGATTTTTCCTATCATCCTTTTTACCTTCCACATAGGCTCGACATTTATTTATCGCCTCATAGATACACAAAACATGCTCTTCCTCATCTTTCCAATCCAACGTATCAACAATTAAAAGAAATAGCGTATTTTGATTATCTATTGTTTTATAGCCATTCATATATTTCTTACACCCTTTTTATTTTTCATTGAATGCAGATTTCATTACACTTCGCATACTCGAGTACATCTTTTAATGATTGATGGAATTGAATTTTTGGGACCCAACCTAACCTTTTTATATCCTCTATTACTAAACTCTCATTTGATTCGCTCCCACTATGCTCTGCTTCTTTTATGGAAAAATTCAGCTGTGTTAATTCTTTGTATTGTTCTAGTACATCTAATAAAGACCGTTTTATCCCTGATCCAATATTATATTGTTTTCCATTTATTCCATCGCGTAATAACACATGATACGCTTTAACCGCATCACGTACATCTAAAAAATCCCTACTATCTTTCAAACTGTTTACTTCAATAATTGCTTCACTTTTATTCGACTCTATAGTTATCATTTTTTTTGCAAGAATAGAACAAATACCATTCGATACTCCTGGACCAATTAAATTTGAGGGCTTTGCAATGATAATATTTGAATTCATTAATTCACTCCACGCCTCTGCAATATTGACTTGCATCGTTTTACTTAAACTATATGGATTTGAAATTTTTATGTTGTTCATACTATCTGCTTGCAAAGCAGATCCTATAACCAATGTTCTACAGTGAGGTACTTCTTCCTTAATTGCTTCTAATAAATATAATGTCCCTATTACATTAACCTCTACATATTCAAGAGCAGCTGTCCAAGACTCTATGACCGAATTCCTTCCTGCTAAATGCAATACATAATCTGGCTTTATTTGTTTCATTACCTTCATTACTTCGCTCTTATTAGTTAAATCACAAATAATACCATTCCCAATTATTTCTCTATGTGCACGATTTTGAAACATAGGAATTACATGAAAGCCCTGTTCTAAAAAATATTGGCAAGCATGGCGTCCTGTGAAACCATTTGCACCAGTTATTAAAATACTCGCATTTTTTTTCATCGTAAAAACCCTCCTTTTAATAACATTTGTTTCACCTCGTGTTTTGCAAGTAAGTCTTGTTGAGAACTAAAACTCTTCACATCCACAAGCGGATAGCTAGCATAATATTCTTGCAGTCCTTCTATAGGAATAGTCGGTAGTACCACAAAATAATTTTGATCAAAACTTATACTTGTTTTACTCTCTACCTCAGATAAAAGCATTTCACTTAATTTTTCACCCGGTCTTATCCCTACTTCTTTTACCTTCACGTTTTCCTTTTTCGAATCTTCAATTAACACTTCCGCTAAATCTGTTATTTTACATGCCGGCATTTTCATAACAAAGATTTCCCCACCTCTACCTTGATATACGGCTTTAAATAACAATCCAACAGCATCTTCAATCGTTAAGAAAAATCTAGTCATATTTGCATCGGTAATCCCTACTTGTGAAGATTTTTTAATTTGTTTTTTAAAAAGTGGTACCACACTTCCGCTCGTCCCCAAAACATTTCCACCACGAACACAAATGAATTTTGTTTTCTCCGTTTGCATATTCGCATGCACCATTAACTTCTCACCAATTGCTTTTGTCATCCCATACGTATTTGATGGATCGGCTGCTTTATCCGTTGAAACATATATAACTTTCTCAACTTGCATCTGTATAGATGCTTCAATTACATTTTGTGTACCATGTATATTTGTTTTTATAGCTTCATAAGGATAATACTCACATACTGGAACATGTTTTAAAGCTGCAAGATGGAATACATAATGGACACCTTGGCATGCATAGGCTATTTGATCTTTATCACGAATATCTCCAATAATAAATTTTAACCTATCATCATTTATAAACTGTTGCTGCATTTCAAACTGAACCGTTTCATTTCTTGAAAAAACCCTAATTTCTTTCGGTGATTTTTCTAATAGTTGTTTTATAAGTTCATGTCCCCACGAACCTGTACCACCAGTAATTAAAATTATTTTATTCAGCATCTCTTTTCCTCCTACCAAACATTTCAATTAATATAGTATTTATAAAATTTATTGAATTATTTTCAATTGATTTAAATCATAATCGTCGTTTGTTACATTTAATTGACAAAATAAAAAAACAGAAACTATTAAAAATAGTTTCTGTTTTTCATTTCACCTCACAACAGTAAGATTTTTTATACTGTTTGCATAAGAAATAAATTCCTTGTAAAAAACACCGCTCATTTATTTCTTATACTCGTAATAAAATAAATAGAATGATTCTTAGCCAATAATCATGTATAAATTTATGAAAAAGGGAGGGAATGGAATGTACCAAAGCAATTCAAATCATACAGATAACAGACTTTCCAAAGCATTGCCTCTCTCCCTATTCGATGTGAAAAATGAATTGAAACAAAAAAGCAAGCTCGTTCATTCTGGCACGATGTATAAATTAACGAAAGAAGAGCAACTCATCATCAACAACATAAAAATACAAACAGAACAGCTAAATAAAAATAATGTGACAAGAACACGCGCATACTACCAATTTTACATTCAATATCCAGAAATACATTGGGCACTACTTGGGCATATGGTATCACGTAACGGCGGTTGGAATATGACTGATTTAAAGGGCGATTTATATACGAAAATTTTATCAGAGAAAGAGCAAATCACATTTTTTTCTTTTTTAGAAAGAGGGAATTGGCTTATTTTCCAAGATGTATATCCTCAATTTCTGCTTTATGAACAAAGTGTAAAAAGAGCACAAAGGCTATTTCACCTTCTCCCTCACCTAAATGTTTCTACATTTATGGAAACGATGTGGAACGATTTTTGGAAAACAGGTAACAAAAAAACATTAGCCATTGCAACTATTATTAATGAACAAAACTACTTAGAAAAAAGAGTGATTCAAAATATACAATTTAAAAAGACTGTACTTAATAGTATTGGATTTAAACTCTTTGATTTCTTTCAGTTTAATCATATCCTTTTCCCATTCTACGAAAATGATAAGAAACACAAAGTATTACTATTTGGTGATACAATGAAACATTTTACTTCCTTACACGAACGAATCTTAATTGGAAAAAGGTTGTATTCATTATTATTTCGAGACACACATGTTTTATCTCAAATAATAAGCTGGGCCCAGCACCATCCGCATACAGGATCAAGGAAAGATTACTGGCCTCATTTATTCTCAAGTGTAAATGAATCTTTTTCCCGTGAGTTTTATAAACGTCGAATAAAGAAATGCCAGTTGCGTACTGGCGCTTATCGTATATACAGTCCTGCACTCATCTATGCATGGCGAGATATGAAGCATGAAGAAGTTGACAGTGAAGATTGGTTTACGGACTGGCAAGTTATAAATTACTTAGTAGATAAGGAGGAAAATATAAATGGACAAATTACAGAAGACTACTGTAAAACACTCGAAAAAATTGAGTTGGCAATTCTTGCAAAGAAAAACGTCCTCCTTCGAGAAGAAGAATGATTTTCTAGCATTAGCAGTTACAATCTTACTCTCTTCTATTATCGGCACTTGCTTAGATGCTTTCTTTGTTGCAAAACAAATCTATTCCTTTCCCGTTAGACCATTCTCATCCATATTTTCAGTTAACATTGGCTTTACCTTGTTTGTACTACCGCTTTTAACAACGCTTTTCATACAAATTTCAAAAACATTATCTGCAGTTTCTAGAATTTTATTTATTGTTTCAATAGGTATTTGTGCTAGTATTTTTGAACAGATTGCTGAAAGATTAAGGTTGTTTGTACATAGTGCGAATTGGCGTCATAGTTACTCTTTGTTTGGATATATGTTATTTTTATTTTTCATATGGAAGTTCTATCAGTCAATTATTAATAAAAAAGGGCGCTAAAAGGCTAACAATCCTTTTAGTACCCTTTTTTTCACATACACATTATTATGCATATGACTCTGCTAACTCCATAATTTTATTACTAATAGTTTGTTCATTAATCTTTAAACATGTGGAAGCATGATTCATTAATACTTCATGACTCCCAACACATATACTTTCCTTAGCATGTATAAACATTGATAAATCGTTTGAATCATTACCAAATACTACAAATTCTCCCTCTTTTATACCTAATCGTTTTAAACCTTCCCATTTATCAATATGTGGCGGACTTATATCAATAATCCCCTCTTTTGCGTGCTCATATATTCTTATAGGAAGTTCTTCCAACGCATTTATGATTAATTCTTTTTTTATATTATCAGGAAATAAAACCACCTTTACTACTTCATCAATTTCATCAATATTCATATTAATAGCCAATTGATTAGGGTCTATGTTTTTGTAGATAGGGTGATTCTCGCTTCCTGTATAAGCATAATTCCACTGACTATCTATCAAATATGAAAGACTATACTTTTCTATAATTGAACGCATAGCACTTACTGCTTCAATGTCAAAACGTATAACTTCAACAATTTCTCCATCCTTTGCGACAAAGGCACCATTCCCACCAATCATTGAATAATGATGCATATGAGTTGGTAGAACAGGTAATAAATCTCTAATCGGTCTAGCAGATGCAAATATAATCTCATGTCCTTTACTATAACAAACGTCTAGCGCTTGAATGATCTGTCTAGTTACTGCGTTCCCTTTAAAACAAATAGTACCATCGATATCAAAAATAAATTTCATATACATCACTCCTTTCTTTTTAATGTAAATGAATTATTTTATAATAGACAGGACAGATGTCCCAAAAGGAGAAACATTATGCAAAAGATTGCGGATAATACTTTATTACTAAATTACCTAAACAATGAATACATAAAAAAACTGTTCCAACAATTCAATCATCCATTTGAGATTCACAGATATGCAGCAAAAGAAACTGTATTACAAGAAGGCGAGGCTATTGACGGCCTATACATTCAAATGTCAGGTCGTACAAAAATAACTTCAAGTGTAATTACAGGTAAAGCATTATTACTACGATTTTGTTCTGCAGTTTCTATCATGGGAGATATTGAATTAATTCAATCAGTAGACATACAATCTCATGTAACCTCCGAACAGCAGACTGATTTTCTTTTTATTGATAAAAATTATGTAACAAGTTACTTATTACATGATGTAGTCTTTCTTCAAGAACTAATTCATCACGTCACTTATAAACTACAAACCTGCACAACGGCTTCACGTATCAATTTACTAGCTTCTGTGGAGACACGCTTTGCTAGTTATTTATGTGCAGCTCGAAACCCATCTAATTTATTTGGACGAGAAATCCATACGAAAGATCATCATGAAATTGCCTCATTAATCGGGACAACTACCCGTCATCTTAATCGAGTTATCGAAAAATTAATAGCTAACAATATAATTCATAAAAATAATAAACAGATTGTTGTTGACGATTGGAAAGCTATTGAAGAACTTTCAAACGGGCTAAGATACGAATAAACAGTTAAATAATTATATACATCCTACCTATAATAAAGAGACCGTTGTAAAAACGGTCTCTCCTTAAGCATACTCTTCAGTTACTACTAATGGTGCCAGAGTTTGAAAACTTTTTGAACGTAAACGATAGGCAACGATTTTCTTCTTATATTGCTTGATTACATCAACATGTTCCTCATGGCTATACAGAGAAAATCTAATCTCTTTATTCCCTTTCTTCGTATTAATAACGATTGGTGTTCCTTCCCCGTGCGGTGGGAAATAATGTTTATCTAAAAATAAAGCCTCATTAAATTCATGAATAACTTGTAGTTTCATTTCTCCCTCTATATTTTTTCCATCTATCGATATAGAGGTATTCTCTTCTTCAAGTTTTTGATGCAATTCAAATCTACTAATAATTGATTCTACAACAGAAGTTGGCATACTAGAAACTAGTACTTTAAGAGCGCCAAAAATAAATAATGTAACTATAAACCATGTTGTCATTTTCATCATCTCCATTACATTTTAAAATATAAAATTCGTTCCATAAGGTATAAATATACTAATGAGTATTCCGGTTACAATCATCGTCACTGAACCGATCGTCGCCTCTTTCTCGCCTTCCTTCACGAGACGGCTCACACCAATAATATGTGATGCGCAGCCCATCCCCACTCCTTTTCCAATCGTACTTGTTATACGGAAAAACTTAAGTACTGTTGGTCCGATAATAGCACCTGTTATTCCTGCAACAACTACAAAACTAGAAGTCATAGATGGAATACCACCAATTTGATCCGCTAATGAAATGGCGATAGGCATCGTCGCTAATTGCGGCAGTGTTGTTAATATGAGTTCCTTATCTATATTTAACATTCCGCCTATCACTACATTCATACTCGTTAAAGCCACTATACCTACCGCTACGCCGATAAGTATCGACAAAAAGTTTTTCATAAGTATATTTCGCTCTTTAAATAAAGGTATCGCTAACGCTACAATTGCAGGACTCAATAAGCCGGAAAGAATGTCTCCCCCATTTGCTCTATACTCATGATGAGAAATACCCAAAATCAGAAATAAGCAAATCATACTTGCTGTAACTGTTAACACCGGTAACGTAAGTGGAAACGGAATTTTTTTATATAACTTTGTCGCCAATACATACATTACTACAGTAATAATAATTAAGACCATTTGCATCTTGCACCTTGTCGATTTTATTTTTTTGATGCTACTAATAATTGACTTATATACCCTGAAACAATCAATGTTACTATTGTGCTTGCAACTACTAAAAGGAATATAACACTCCCCTTACTGAAAAGAAAAGACCCATATTCCATCAGCCCTGTTGTCGAAGGAATTAGAAATAACGGTAAAAATATGATTAACTTTTCCGCACCTTCCTCAAACCACTTTAATGGTAAAATACGAGTAGCAAGGAGTAAAAACAGCATTAACATCCCTATTAAACTTCCTGGCATTGATAAATGGAATACTTCCTGAATCCACGTACCAACTAAGCTAAATACATATAGCACGCCTACTTGAAGTAAAAGCGTCACGTACTTCATTTCTTTCCCTCATTTCAATATGCATCACTATTATGAAATCTCGTTTAAGGTTTCCGCAAACCTCGTGATTCCCAGTTGAATTTGTTCGACATCTACTCTCCCAAAAGTAAAACGAATATATTCACTTTTAGTACCTAAAACACTTCCTGGGACAAACGCTACACCATTTCGTGTAGATTCACCTAGTAAATGATATTCATCAAACGTTCCTTGCACTTTGCACCATAAATGTATTCCACCCTCTGGAACAAAAAATTCAACCTGGTCCCCTAATATTTCTTTAAGCTTTCTAATTAACACATCTCTTCTGTCTTTCAATTGCTCACGAAGCATTGTAATATGTGCATGAAAATCTTCTGATTCTAAAAATTGATTTGCCACCCACTGCGTAAATACACTATGGCCAAAATCAACTTGCTGCTTCGCATCTGCTAAACGTTCTATTACACGCGTAGGGCCAATTACCCAGCCAATACGTAATCCTGATGCAACAATTTTTGATAATGAACTTATATAAAGAACATTCCCGTTTTGATCCATTGATTTTAATGTTGGATTCACTTCTCCATTAAATGAAGTTAAACTATACGGATCATCTTCTACAATCGGTATTCCAAATTCAGAAGACAGTTCTAAAATCTTTTTACGTCTCGCCAATGAAAGCACAGTTCCAGTTGGATTTTGATAATCTGGATTCAAAAATACCATACGAATACGATGCTTTTTATGCAAATCAATTAAATCATCTGGATTCATTCCATGCTGATCAACAGGTAAATGGAATATTTTTAAGCCAGCGGATTTAAACATCGGCAATGAGAAACAATACGAAGGGTCCTCAATTGCAATCGCATCGCCAGGTTTTAATAAGCATTGAACGATAAGATTAAGTGCCTGTTGTGCGCCCGATGTAATAAGGATAGAATTCGAATCCGCTTCAATTTGTTTATATTGCTGAACATGTGCTGCAATTGTTTTTCTCAACATTTCATTTCCAAGTGGATGGTCATAACCGAGGTTTTCCATAAATGTTTTCTCCGACAAAATCGTTCGGAATCTATCACTCGGAATTAATTCTGGTGACAATTCACCACTCGCTAAATTAATTAAGTCGTCTTTTTGTGTTTCCGTTCTAATTTGTTGAACGAGTGGTACATTAGGTAAGAACGATCCATCCTCAACGTACCTACCCCAGTTCGGTATTCGTTTATGTGAAACACCCCATATGTCTGTATTTACCCGTGTCCCGCTTCCTTTTTGACGTTCTACTACTCCAAGTGATTTTAATTCTTCATATGCAGCTACTATCGTACTTCGGTTCACCTGTAATTCTTTCGCTAACGTACGCTCAGAAGGTAACTTGCTGTCAGAAGGAAACTCACCTGAAGAAATACCCCTTTCAATATAATCCGCTATTTGTTTATATACAGGCGTCTTATCTGCACGATTTGGTTTCCATTCCACCTTGTTGCCCCTCTCAAAACGAAATATACTTGATTTCCTAATAACAGTATTGGCTGTAATAACAGTATTAATTAAGTGCATGATTTAAAAACATTTTTACAGTCATATTAAAGCTAGTCGGCTGTTCTAAATAAGGTAAATGCCCACTACTTTTCAACTCAATGAAAGTTGTATTTTTCAAATGTCGTTCAAACTCTCTTACATATTTCTCAGGGACAAAATCATCATTTTCCCCTCTTATAATTAAAGTAGGACATGAAATATTTGATAGAAACGGTCTTTGATCATAGTCCACTAATTCAGCAAATAACCTTTGAATATGCACCGAATTAATAGACTGTAAAGATTGATAAAATCCCCTGACAATTACTTCATTATCTGCTACTCCCATCGCCTTCAATAATGTATCCGCCCATGTTTTTCCGTTATCGTGCAAGCTAAGTAAATCATATACTTCAATTCGTTCTTTTCGATCTTCAGGCTCCAAATAGGGAAATGCATTTACAACAATTAAGCTAGAAGCAAAGCCTGGATATTGAATAGCAAAATCGATACCGACTCTAGCTCCTTTTGAAAGACCACACATAACTACTTTTTGTAGCTTTAAATAACTGCATAACTCATACAAAACATTTGCATATTCTTTAAAAGGAATTTCCAGCCCTTCAGATTTCCCATGCCCCGGTAAATCAAGAGAAATCACCGTCCAATTCTCTTTGAAATATTGCCTTTGATATAGCCAATTGTTTGCGTTCCCACCAAGACCGTGTAATAACAATATAACAGGGCCCGACCCTTCTATATTGTAAGAAATTTTCCGATTCTTATATTTAAAATACATATTCATCACCTTCAGCTATAACGTCACTTACTCTTATCTTTGAATGAATATATCCAAAATGGTTCCTTTTCTAACCACTCTACTGTTTCCGGGACACCTTCTTCATACTCTCTTTTTAGTTCCGTTACTTTCGTCGCAAATTGTGATGCATGTGCTTGCAATGCCTCTAACTTTTTGGGAACATATTCTTTCACTTCATTTTTAAAATGTGGAGGACCTATTTCCACTTCATGATTCTTCGAAAAAGCTACCGCATAAAATGTTGGCCTTTTATATTCCGGAATATTAGCCAACGCCTCGGCCACCGCTTCTCCTGTTGCATCGTGATCTGGGTGTACTGCATATCCTGGATAAAAAGAAATGACCAATGAAGGATTCACTTCTTCTACACATTTTTGTATTACACGTCTTAACTCTCCGGGAGTTTCAAATTCAAGGGTTTTATCACGATATCCCATCATACGTACATCTTTAATCCCTAAAATATTTGTAGCCCTCTTTAGTTCCTTCTCTCTTATAACATTTAATGATTCACGTGTTGCAAAAGGAGGATTTCCCATCGTTCTCCCCATTTCACCTAACGTTAAGCAAACATAAGTAAGAGGAACATTTCGCTGCGCATAAGCTAAAATTGTACCTGCCACGCAATATGACTCATCATCTGGATGCGGAAAAACAATTAAAACGTGGCGTTCATTTTTTATCAAAATCATACTCCTCCATCATATACAATATTAACTTTTTTCTTTCAAAACTATTAAATCACTACCGCATACCACGTTACCCCAACAAGTAGTACGAAAAGAAGAAGAATATAAATAGTTGATAAGTTTTTCACATTTCTCTTTGTAGACTTGCCGTAATTCTCCTCCACATTTCGTGCAACTAACACGGTCCCAAACAGGGATCCAATTACAATAATAACCACTAGTGAAATTGCAAAAATCATTGTATTTTCACCTCTCTAAAGACAATCTATTTTAATAAAGAACTTCCTCTTTAAAACTTTAATAACATACTACCTTTCTTCTCTTATCATAATAGATGTTTACAAAAAACGGACCAACCACTTTTGTGTTTTTTTGCTCATCCACTTTAAAAATAAAAAGCAACTGATCACTTTGGACTCAGTTGCTTTTCACACGATAAATTATTTTCTTTTTTTATTTGAAATTAATTCGATTTAAAAGTTTAGTCTTTTCATAATGAAACATCGATTGAGATAACTCGAAAGCTGTCCCGTTTACAAGACATACTGTATTTTCAATAAGAAGCGCCGGATCACCTTCCTTTAATTCTAACAGCTGCGCGTTTTCTTTATTTACTTTTTCACAACTAATAACTTTATCGGCAAAGCCAATATTTAATCGTAAATCTTCAATGAAATAACTGTATACAGAGCTTAATGCTATTTCTTTATTTAAATATGGAATAATATCCTTTTTGAAATAACTTACTTCAATAGAGAACGGTTTACCATCTACAATTCTTAAACGCTTCAAAAAATATATCCTAGTTCCAGCTTCGCATTGCATCCGCTTTGCTATATCTTCGTCCGCATCTATTACTTCAAGCTCTAACACTTTCGTTTCAATATTTTGCGAAACGAGATTTTTCGTTAATCCACGTAAACTTCCTAAATTAATGTAATCTGTTACAGAAGTTTCGCGTAAAAACATACCACTACCTTGCACTTGAAAAATATAACCTCTATTTACAAGCTGACTAATTACTTTACGTATCGTATTACGGCTTACTTCAAATCGATTCATCAACGCTTCTTCTGTAGGTAGTTTTTTCGTTTCATTAAAAAGCCCATCTCGAATGTTTTGCTCTAACACATCTGCAATTTGTTTATACTTTGCACTCATACACTTTCTCCTAAAATACTCTTTTATCTGTTATAACTCTTCTCCTCTCGTTTCGATCACATGTTTATACCAATGAAACGAAAGTTTTTTCTTACGTTTTAAGTTATCATTATGATCGACAAAAATAAAGCCGTATTGCTTTTTATATCCATTTAACCAACTTAATAAATCAATCACTGACCATGCATAATAACCTTTTAAATTGATTCCCTCTTCAATTGCACGCTTTATTACTTTTAAATGCTCTTCAATAAATTTAATTCTCGGAACATCTACAACTTCTCCTTCAATGATTGGATCTTCATCACCAAGTCCATTTTCCGTTACATACATCTTTATGTCACCGTAACGCTCTTTCAACATATGCAATCCATCTAAGAAACCTTCGGGAGATATTTCCCATCCCCATTTTGTATATGTTTTATCATCCATTTTTACTGTTTGATAAAAACCATCAAAAGAAGCATTACCTGGAGCAAGTGTTGAGTTTTCTCGAGAATGCTCATCGCTCTTTATATCCATATCGTATCTTTCTACTCGTATTGGTTGATAATAATTCAAGCCAATAAAATCATTCTTTTCGGCATTTTGTTTAATGATTTCTAATTCTTCAACCGTCCAATTAGGAGTCCACCCTTTTCCCTTTAATTGTTGAACAACATAAGGTGGATACTCACCTTTTAAAACTGGATCATAATACCAATACGTTTCATATTCATTCGCATGATTTGCTGCTAGTATATTTTCTTTTTCATCATCCACACTATAAGCAGGTAAGAAAACATGTGTAATCCCAATCTCCCCATATTGTTTCAGCTGCTTGTACACCGCAACTGTTTTCGCATGCGCATAAAATACATAATGAGTCGCTTGAAAATACTTTGGAACATCATTTTGTATTCCTGGTGGATGTGCACCTTTTAAGTAGCCTAATCCACAAAACATTACTGTTTCATTAAAAGTAATCCAATGTTTCACTCTATCACCAAATGCCTTAAAGCAAATTTCGGCATACTTTACAAAAGCATCTGCTGTTCGTTTATTCGTCCACCCACCATCCTTTTCTAACGGTAATGGTAGATCCCAATGATATAAAGTGACAAACGGTACAATTCCGTACTTTAAACATTCATCAATTAAATTGTTATAAAATTTAATGCCTTTTTCATTTACCTCTCCATCTCCAGTCGGCAATATTCTCGCCCAAGAAATCGAAAAACGATACGATTCCAATCCCATCTCAGCCATTAAACGAACATCTTCCTTATATCGATGATAATGATCAACCGCTACATCACCATTTGTTCCATTGTATGTTTTTCCAGGAATTTTTGAAAACTCATCCCAATTCGTAACACCTTTTCCATCCTCATCCCATGCACCTTCTACTTGATAAGAAGCTGAAGCAGCTCCGAATAAAAAATCATGTGGAAACTTCATAGTATATACCTCAATTTCATTAGAATAAATTAAATTCATTATTACATATAAAATTTATAGGTACAAATTTAAATGATCATTATATAATATGTTTCTGTTTTTCACTATAATTAAACAAAGCATTCACACCATATACAAAAAAGAACCTATGAAGGTCCTTTTCAAATTTTGCAACGCAGCACTATATTGAGTATCTTAAAGTTTATACTACTGATAAATGTTAACAAACTTATTCTTCAATAATGAATTGTGAAATTAACATTTCTAAATTTTCGACTTTCTTTTTCATTTCATTAGATTTCGTCGTTATTTCTTGAATCAATGTGGCTTGTGCTTGAATTGATTGTACCGTTCGATTCGTTTCTTGTGCGACTTGTGTTGCAGTTTCAGAAACTATTGATAAAGAGGCATTCACTTCTTCTGTCCCAGCAGACATTTCTTCTGTGGCAGCAGACACTTCTTGAATTTGGGACGTTATTCTATTAATATCTTGCATAATAGATGAAAATGCGAGTTCTGCCTTATATGCTGCTTCTTTACCACCACTAGCCTGTTGTTGACCTTTTTTCATTACATGAACTGTATCCTGTGTATCTTCATGTATAAAACGTAATAAATTATTTATATCATTTACAGACGTTTTAGATTTCTCAGCCAGACCTCTTACTTCAGCTGCAACTACTGCAAATCCTTTTCCATTTTCTCCGGCGCGTGCTGCCTCAATTGCAGCATTTAAGGCCAGTAAATTCGTTTGTTCTGCAATATTAGTAATAATATCTAGCGCTTCTTCAATTTGTTGTGTACGTGTAACAAGTCTATCAATGACCTTAGAAGTTTCTTCGACAACTTCATTCACACTATTCATTTGACGAATAGATTGTTTTATAACTTCACTACCAGAATTTGCTTGGTCTATTGTTGCAACAGCAACTTCAGCAACCATCGCTGAAGATTCAGCTACTGTTTGAACTCCAGTTGCAATTTCTTCCATCGCAGTTGAACTTTCTTGAATACTAGTCACTTGTCCATCTATTTCTTTATTTATTTCAGAAGTAGTTCGAACAACCTCGTTTGATATATGTGCTGCCGTTTTTGTCTCTTGTAACATATTTTCAGTTGAAATAATCACTTCTTTTGCTGTAACCTTCACCTGACCGACTAATTGTTGCAAGTTATCTAACATACTATTAAAGGATTGTACAATATGGCCTAATTCGTTCTCAGATTTATAAGAAGTTCGAATTGTTAAATCTCCAGCAGATACTCGTTCCATATCTTTTTGTAATAATAAAATTGGTTTTTTTATAACATTTTTTATTATAAAACCAATAAAAATAATTATTATGATTCCAAAAAATGAAATAATTACAAATGTTATTATTGTATTTTTCACACTATTGATATTCTCTTTTTGTAGTTGTTCAGCCGCGGTATTATTATATAAAATAAGTTCACGAATAGACTGAATTGTTTTTCCCATACTAGGCTCAATTTCTTTTAAATAATAGCTATACGCTTCTTCATTATTAGTCAGTCCCAAGTCCTGTGCTTTCTTCATTTGTATTCTTAAATCTTTGAATTGACTTTGAAATGCATTATACAAACCCTTTTCTTTATGAGAACTAATTCTAGTTTCAAATTGTTTTAATAACTCATCATTTTCTTTCCTAGTCTTATCCATTTCTGTTATTAGTTCTTTCATTCTTTTTTCATCTTTCGATATCATAATCTCCATAAAATTCATATTAACATGGTAAAAATTTGATTCTACAGTTCCTATCCATTCAATTGGTAATAGCCTTTCGTCATACATACTAGACGATGTATTTTCACCTTTTTGAAGCCCTAAAAACCCCAGAGAAGATAACATGATACAAGCCAAACTCGATATAATGACTAACACATTTAATTTCGTTCCAATTTTACTATTTTTAATAAAAGACAATAAATCCACCTCATCTGTATATTATACTTATATGTTTTATATTACAATAATAATCGACATTTATCGACATTTTTTCGTGTCGATTTTATAACCGCATTAAATTATTATATTAACTATATAAACCTATTCAAAGAACTTTGACTCTCATAATATTAAATACTAAAAAGTCTTATGGGAATTCCACAAGACTTTTAATAGCGTTACATTGTTTCTATGAAATTATGGTGAAAATTAAAGTGACTTATTAGTTCTTATAACTTCTTGATAGAGAATCGGTGACCACTTATCACTAACATAATCTTGGATCACCCAACCAACTCTTTTTGGATTCTCTTGTTTAATATATGCCGCAATTTCAGGATTTATATAAGAGGCATAATAATATGGGCTATTCCATGCTGTACCACCAGAAGACAAGCTTGTAAAATTAACATATAGATGATTTAAATCCTCACTATTGTTCATCGTTTCATTGATCGTATCTTTAATCGATTTTACTTTCACATCATAACTCACTTTATATTTATCTTGTACTGTTACATTTATATTTTGATTTACAGTTGTAGTAAACGTCTCATTATCTGGCCAATAAAAATTATTATATCCTCCAGATTCATTACTACCACTATATCTTTTTAGTAGTACAATTTTCCCTCGAGCATCTCCAAGTTTTATATTTCCTTCTGTTTTTAAAAAGATAGGATCAACAAAATAATTTTTTTCAAACGTATTACTAAATGAACCTTCTGCCCCTTTCATATCCTCATACTCTTTTTTTAAAGACATAATAATTGTTTCACTTGGGTTATCTTTTAAAAATTGTTTCGCTTCGTTTATGAATTCGTGCAGTGTTACATAAAGATATAATGGCCCATGATGAAGAACTATCGTATTATCATCTGTTAAACGGCCTCTTATATCAAAAATGCGAGCTCCATGATCCATTTGATAACGAAAATCATACTCTTGCGTCATTCCCCATACTTGCTTTATTGGATTTTGTAATTTGAACGTACCACTATCATGTGTTCCTGGAATTGAAATTCGTGCTAACGGGATGTTATCAGGTATAGGTTGCATCCATTTTGACCAATTTTCAAGTTCAATAACAGAGCTAGCTGCAACGACTTGCTTATCATGTAAAGTAAATACAGATGTGATAAATATCATACTACATATGAATAATTTCAAAATAAACTTCTTATTGCTCATTATTATTCCTCCTTTTTCTATTTTATATCAAACTTATTGAATATAATATAATCTGGTGAGTAAAAAATAAATAACATTTCATCAATATGAAATATTGCATAGAAGTAAAGTTAAAAAATCATTCACATATACTGAATTAGAAAAATTTAAAGGAACTTCATCTGAAGTTCCTTTCGTTTATTTTATATTCAATATATATGAACCATCTTTATTCTCATACTTATAAACATATAAATAATATTTACCTGGCTTTGCATTATAAGTTCCTTTAACTACATTCCCTTCATTTTCACCATGTGCTACATAGTTGTTTAAATCTGATTCAAGATGAAGTACCCATGTCATTCCAATGTTTTGTTCATTTAGTAGAGAAATATTAATATTTTCTGGTGAGTCAATTTGGAAAGTAAATACATCTACCTTATCACGATTATGTAGTGTTCCTTTCATTGGTGTATGAAAGTTAACTTTATTTGCCTGTCTACGTTCATTATTTGGTTCATTTTCTGTTACTTGTAACTCATTCCCACCGTTCGGTTCTCTTTGTTCATACCCTAAGTTTACTAGTATAGACTTCAAATCTGGTAAAACACCAATCTTATCTGCATATGGTAATTTCAAATCCGCATTGAATTTTACAATGATTTGCTTATCTGTTTCTTGTTCTATCCCTAATTTACTCTGCTGTTCTATAGAATCAGCATTTACAATATTGACCGTGTCCCCTATTCCTAAAAATATTGAAATAATTACAGCTGAAACAGATATTCTTTTAAATATATTCATTACATCACTCCTATTATTAATAATATTTAATCCTTATATTAGTCTATAATGATTTTTATATAACATATTCCCTTTCTACTAAATAGATTATAGTAATCAGCAATATGAACTTCAATGTATTTTCATATGCAATATTTCATATTCGGACTCTACACTGCATAAATAAGAAACTTATGATGATTATTTATTTTATACGTGCTAATATACTTATATTGAAATATTATGTATAGACATTCTGAACTACATTACTTAACAGTTTCACCTTATTTTTGCTAGGAGGATTTACAATGAAATTATTAAAAATAAAACATATAATCCCTATATCTGCAGCTGCAATTACATTCGTATGTCATCAAAGTACAGCTGAAGCATCTACCATTCATACAGTAAAAAAGAATGATACACTTTGGGGCATTAGTAAACAATACGGGGTTTCAATACAATCCATTAAACAGGCTAATAATAAAGGAAACGATCAAACCTTTATTGGTGAACAGTTAAATATTCCAGGGTCCACGAACTCAAATGAAATCATCGTTCGTCAAAATGCCAAACCCAAACCTGCGAACATTTCTAGACAAATTATTTATCAAGTACAACAGGGAGATTCATTAGAAACGATAGCAAAGCGTTACAATGTTACCGTTCAATCTATAAAACAAATTAACAATATAGCCGGAAACAAGCTTTATACAGGACAACATTTAAAAATTAACTCAAGCATTACAGAAAAAGAAAAAGACTTAATGGCACGCTTAGTTACCGCTGAAGCAGGTGGCGAATCCTATAAAGGTAAAGTAGCTGTAGCAAAAGTTATACTAAATCGTGTAAACGCAAAAGGTTTTCCAAATACAATAACAGGCGTTATTTATGAACCTATTAAATACGGATATGCCTTTACTCCTGTTACAGATGGAAGAATTAATCAGCCTGCAAGCCCAGAAGCAAAAATGGCAGTAGAAGAAGCTATCTCCACAAATGGCATACATTCTGATTGGCTTTATTTCTATAATCCAAAAACATCAACAGACAAATGGATTACGACACGTCAAACAGTAGCAGTAATTGGTAACCATGTGTTTGCTAAATAAGATTTGAAATCATTAACAGACCTCTTCACTTGAAAGGTCTGTTTTTTTATATGTTAGATTTTATTAATCATATGACATAGTGTTCATTTAAAACTATTTCTTCTTTCAAATAAAAACATTTGTATTTACCCCACCACTCGGAGAAATTAAAAAAGCATCAAGTTCAAAAACTCCCTCTTTATTAATAAAAGCTATTTCTTAACTTCATAAAATTGTTATACACTAGAAACATAAAAACAAACTATTCGTTAGCAGGTGAAAGAATATGTATGATGTTACAATTATCGGCGCTGGAGTAAGTAGCATTTTTATGGCTTATTCACTAGCTAAAAGTAACAAAAAGGTTTTAATTCTTGATAAAGGTAAAGCGCTAAATGATCGCCATTGTCCTTTATACGAAGGAAAAGTGTGTACTTGTACTACATGTGATAAATATTTCGGGTTTGGTGGTTTAGGAAAATCTGAAGGGAAATTTAATTATACAAACGGATTCGGCGGAGAACTTGAGAAAAAAGTCGGTAAAGAAGGCTTTATACAACTCATGGCTGAAGTAGATGAAATTCTATGTCAGTTCGGAGGGAGTTCTGTTTCAAAATACTCTACAGAAAATCCAACTCTCAATACGAGAGCTGAAGCGTGTGGTTTACAAATGCTAACAACAGAAGTAAGGCATCTTGGCACTACCCTTTCAAGTGAAATTTTTCAGCAGCTCTATGAATTTTTACTTACGAAAATAAATATCCAATTTCATATAGATGTACAACATATTATGAAACAGAAAGATTATTTTACAATAGAGACAAATGAAGGAATAGCTCAATCTAAGCAACTAGTATTTGCAACTGGGCGTTCCGGAGCGGATTGGTTAAAAGAAATGTGCACTTCTCTAAATATTTCTCAGGAACAAACTCGTGTAGATTTAGGGATTAGAGTAGAGATGAAAGAACACCAATTACGTTCTATATTAAAAGATACATTTGAGACAAAACTTTCTTATGAGCATGAACACTTCACAGCAACTACGTACTGTATGAATCCAAAAGGACGCATCATTAGAAAGTACGAAGAAGGTTTAGTTATGCCTGACGGTCAAAATTTTCGAGAGAAAGGAACTGGCACACCTAACTTAAATTTCACTTTATTTATCCCGCGCTATTTTTCAACTCTCAAAGAAGCAAATATATACGCAAGTTCAATTATTAAAAGCATTAACCAAGGACGAGATCGGATTGTTATACAGCGCTTAGAGGACTTACTAAATAAACAGCCTACAACAGCGAACGACATGAAACATAACCGTATACAGCCTACACTACAAGGAAGTTATGGAGATTTGAATACAGAAATTCCTCCATTATATATTGAAGGACTTAAAGAATTTTTATTACGCTTAGAACAATTTATCCAAGAACCGATCGATAAAGATACTTTATTATATGGAATTGACGGAAAGTTTTATGCTCCTACGATAAAAATCAATAACCATTTTGAAACAAGTGTACATGGACTATTTTTAGTTGGAGATTGTTCAGGCGTCACTCATTCATTATCTCAAGCTGCTGCAAGTGGGTTGTATGTTGGAAAATATTTATCTCATATTTAATTTCTTTCATTAAGATAGCAATCAAATATTTTAACTTCCATAACGCTTTATTTATGTACCTTATCTTTCCAACGCTAATGATTATCCCACCAAGAATCGGGATTTCACGAGATACATATTTAACATAACTATGTATGGTAAAACTATCGACATTCAATTCTAACAAATTGAATGTCAACAGTTTTAAAAGCCTCTATTCATTTCCCCTTTCATTTGTTCGATATTTTGTAACATCATCATAGTGTTTAATATGTTAGGATGTCTATAAGTATTTTTACTACAACTATGACTTTTTCTGTTCTATTTCAAAAAATAGATTTGCGCTTTAAAATTCCCCATTGTACGTATATGAATACTTTATATTATTACCTTTAGAAACCATTAAATGGTTCATTACACTCTAATAGTTATGAAAATATAATATATAACACAAGTTAAATAAATTATATAAAGAAGGTGTAAAAATGAAAAATAAAATTAATTTACAAATGCAAAATATAAGCTTTGTTTTAATAATTGCTTTAGCAGTATGGTTAAAAACATATCTTATTACAAGATTCAGTTTCGATTTAAAAATTGAGTCTTCTACACAAGAGCTTATTTTGTTTATTAGCCCTCTCGCTGCATCATTAGCTTTTGTCGGATTAGCATTATTTGCAACTGGGGAAAAACGAAATTATATAGCGCTATGTATTAATCTCTTACTAACAATCGTACTTGTTGGGAATGTAATGTTCTATGATTTTTATAGTGATTTCGTTACGTTACCAGTACTTGGACAAACATCAAACTTTGGCCAATTAGGCGGCAGTATTATAGAAATATTGAACTATAAAATTATACTCGCTTTCGTAGACATTATTTTCTTCTTTATTTTGTTAAAGAAGAAGGCACTCGTCTTCCAAACAGGACGTGTAACTCATCCGGCACGCTTGTTATATTTTCTCTTAACAATTGGTGTATTTTTTGCGAATCTACACCTTGCAGAAAAAGAACGACCTGAACTATTAACCAGATCATTCGACCGAGTCATGCTTGTTAAAAATTTAGGACTATACACTCATCAAGTATATGATTTAACACTACAAGTAAAAGCAGGATCACAAAAAGCACTTGCTGATAGTAGTAAATTACAAGAAACTGAAAACTACGTAAAGGCAAACCAAAGTGAGCCAAACCCTAACATGTTTGGTGCAGCAAAAGGAAAAAACGTAATTGTTGTCACTCTTGAATCCCTACAAACCTTTTTAATAGGCGCATCAGTTAACGGTCAAGAAATTACACCATTCTTGAATGAATTCATAAATGAAAGCTATTACTTCGATAACTTTTTCCACCAAACTGGGCAAGGAAAAACATCCGATTCTGAATTTCTAATCGATACGTCGCTGTATCCATTAAATCGAGGAGCTGTATTTTTCACGCACGGTAACAATGATTATACTGCGACTCCAGAAATTTTACGTCAGCAAGGTTATTTCACTTCTGTATTCCATGCGAATAACGCAACATTTTGGAATCGTAACATTATGTACTCTGCTCTCGGTTATGATCGTTACTATAATGAACTTGATTACAAAATTACGCCCGAAACAAATTTAAATTGGGGATTAAAAGATATCGAATACTTTGATCAATCAGTAGATATATTAAAAACTGTTGACCAACCCTTTTATGCTCGTTTCCTTACTTTAACGAACCATTATCCATTTACGTATGATGAAGATACAAAATTCATTGAACCATACAACTCTGGTAATGGCGTATTTGATCGTTATATCGTAACAGCACGTTACTTAGACGAATCAATTAAAAAATTTATTGAGCGTTTAAAGGCCGAGGGAATGTATGATGATTCTATTATTGTGTTGTACGGTGATCATTATGGCATTTCTGAAAAACATAATCGCGCAATGGCACAGTTTTTAGAAAAAGATCAAATAACAGAATTTGATACTTTAAATTTACAACGTACACCTTTATATATTCATATGCCTGGACAAACAGAAGGTCAAACGATTTCAAAGCCTACGGGACAAATCGATATGAAACCTACTATTCTAAACTTACTTGGGATTGATACTACGAAAGATATCCGTTTTGGTCATGATATGTTTTCAGATGAATATACCGGTTTTGTTGTTTTACGTGATGGTAGCTTTATTACAGAGAAGTATGCATACACAAACAACACTTTCTATGACCGCATAACAGGTAAAATTGTAGATTTACCAAAAAAAGAAGCACAAGCACTCATTAATCGTGCACAAAATGAATTACGAATGTCTGACAAAATTATTGAAGGCGATTTATTACGTTTCTCAGAAAGTAATAAAATTAAAACTGGCGAAGTACAAACTAAAATTAAAGAGACTGAAAAATAATCTAAATAGTAAAAGGGAGCAACTGTAATAAGTTGCTCCCTTTTACTATCGTATAACATATGATGCAATGTCATATAAAAACCTCGTATATGTTACTTTTATTCTACGCTTGTTTCTAAAGTTTCATCTGTATAGGTATGATCATCACCTATATTTAAAATCACTTCACATTGACGTAATCTCAATTCAAAGAGCATGATAGAATCATGATAAACTTCAGGTTGTGATTTCATCTTATGTAACATCTCTTGTTTTTCTTGTATTTCTAAATGAGTGTTTTCTACAGCTTGTTTCAAGGAGTTAAATGGATTCCTAAAGAATATGTTAATATCTCGCTCTTGCGTGTTTTCAAACAGCTCAAATTGCAAGAAAAATTTCTTCATAATAGAAGCCGTTACCTCGGTATAATCTTCATTTTCTACATACTGTTTGTATTTGTTATATAGCATACCTTTGTTTTTAGGAAGAACTCCAAATAATTTACCGGCACTTTTCAGTAAAAATTGTGCTGGCGTAAAGCGACGTAAAATATTTACTTCATCCATTTGTATTCTAGTCGTCATTCTGTCAGTATCTCTGCGCCAGTCATCAAGCACTTTAAAATCACATTCTAACTGTATTCGATTTTCTCCAAATAAAGAATTAAGTCCTTCACTAAGTTCTTCTAGGTACGATTGACTTTGAAGGAGCTCATTATTAGAAATCGCAATCCAATTTTGCATAGAAAGAGCAAAATTAGGTAATACAGTTTGTTCTAAATATTTATGTACTCTTTCATTCATCGCTTTATTTAGTTCCGTATCAATGTGCCCGAAATCGCTTTCTTCACTAATTAAATCCGAACAACTCTGTAATATCTTCGGAATATTTTCAGTAAGTTCATTCGTAATTTCCATTTTCATTGTGCGATATGATTTTGTAATGAAATGAATTTTTTCCTTCTCAAAAGTAGTAAGATTATTAATGCTACCATTTAGTTTCACTAGCATATCTTCATTCCAATGAATAGAATCCACTAATTTGTTTTCTTTCTCAACGCGTTTATCCAATAGATATTTAATTGTTTTTCGAATGAAAAACAATAGCTTTTCCGTACGTTCTGCATCGACATTTTTATGATTAAAGTTAAAATGAATAAACTCAGTTAAATCATTTAATTGTTGACTACTTGTATATAACGAAGAGTAAGGGAAAATTCTCGCATGCGGGAAATATGTGTTTATTCTCGCTTGCGTATCATGTAATACTCTTTTCACTTCTGCATCACTGTAAATGTTATCGATTTTATTTAATAAGAAATGAATTTGTAAATTTGGTGTATGTTCTTGAATGCTTAATAGAATATCACGTTCTTTGTCAGTAAAAGGTGAATCCGCATTCAATACGAATAGTAATTCGTCTGCAGAATTCAAATATTCGAATACTTCATCTCTAGTATCGTTATTCCTATTAAATCCAGGTGTAACTACAAATGTAAGTTTATTTTCACTTAAAAATCTGCATGGTAATTTAAATTCAACACATGCTCTATCTCTATATGTTTGATGGTGCTGAGACATCATATTATGGTAATCCGAGACATCTTCAGTTGTTGTAATTGCTAAGTCTGTTATGGCGTTAATTTCTGTATGCGCATCATTTTTTAAAACTACTACATTTGAAATTGTTTTTTCTAATATATTTTCTCCTATTATAGAGTTAATAAATGTAGTTTTTCCGTTTCCTGAAGTTCCCGTTACTAAAATGCGATTTGTGCTTAAATCTGCGAGCTCGCCAACTAACCATCTAAATCGGTGACCCATTTCTATATTATGCTTTTGTGCCCACTCTGTAATAGATTCAAAAAGATGCAAACTATACTCTAAGCCGTTCACATGATTAATAGAATATAACAACAGGTTTTCAGCATGTTTTATCTTTGCTGAATCTATTTCGGAAGGGAAAATCTCATCCCATGCCAATACAGCTGCAGATGGAAATACAGCATAAGATGGATTGACAACCTTTAACCAATTTGTTAACAAGTTTGGAATGATATCGTGCAATTGTTTAAGGATATATTGACCTTGAATTAATTCAAAGTACGTTCCTTCGTAAAGAGAAGAAATTTTGTCCCATATATCGGACGAATGTATTTCAATATGTAAGAAAAATTCATTTATTGTGTTAAGCCATGATAAGTAATTTTGTTCGTTTTTATAACTATTCCAAAGTGATGAAACCATTTGCGTAAATTGTACTTGATCTACATTATTTAACGTAACTAATACTTCATAAAAATAATCTGGTGAAATATGTTTAGTAAATCTTTTATCGATATATCCTTTTAAAACCTCAAACCACGGATAAGATTCTGTTCGAATTAACTCATTCACAGCAAGCTCTACTGCACTATCAAAATCTTGCTGCTCCTCATAAAAGGAACGGGCAATTTTTGTGACATTTGGATAATCCGGATTTAAAGAAACTGCTTCTTTAATAACAGCGAAAGCAGAGTCAAAATTATTTTGCTCTATGTAAAGAGAAAGTAATTGTAATCTAATCTCCGTCATCAATATTATATTATCAGTAGTAATGGAAGTATAAACATTTTCAGCAACTGGTAATTGATTAAGCTCGAAATAAGCATCGGCAATATTTTTTTGTGCCCATGGTGCTAATTCATTACTAACTTTCTCCCATTTAAAAATAGCTGCTTCAAAATCTTGATGGTGATAATAAAATTCACCTTGTGCAAAACGAATGTAAGATCCATCAGAAATCTCATTTCTTTCTTCGTTTACATAAACTTCTCCAAGTACATCAATAGGTGGTTTTGTTTCATTCTCCATTAGGAATGTTTCATAATACATCTTTTTTATTAATTGTTTTTCTACTCTCATCTTTTCCCCCACTATATCTTGAAAATACATTTTTAAGATATGTCAATACTTTTTGTATGTATGCTTTTTATCTTAACAAAGAATATCTTTTGGAAAATTTCATTTTCCTTTCATTTTTCAAGTTAGATTGAATTTTTATGAGAAAAGTTTCAGTTTTTTTTCATTTTCCTTTCAGTTGTGAAACAGCATTAAATGTTCCTAATAACCTAATAACACTATAATCTCCCGCATTATATTATCAGGAAAAGTCTATATAAACCATATTATAAAAACAATTTATAACGAATATATATGCAATATTTCCTTCCCTAATAAATAAAAGAAGCATTATCATATATTTCTCACATTGTTTTCCTTTGAAATATTTCAGTAGTTACGTAATTTAATTCCATTAACCTATATAAATAACTAGTCCAAAAAAAATCTATATGCATATCATGTTATAGTAAAGAATTCAGGAAATCCTAAAAGGAGGCATTTTCATGTTTGAAGATAAATCTAAAATAAACTACCCATATGAATTTACTGAAACTACAACAATCCCGCTAAAAAATCCCATCAATAAAACTTTCAAAAACGGCTCTGGTACACATACTTTCCCAATTAAAAAACACTATAAAGAACAGGTGTTATATACGGAAAAAATTAATAATAATAAAAATAAATAACCTTATAGACTCTTATAACAATTAATCAAATAAGAATCTATATTAGACCTTGCATAGTTATTATATAAATCTTTCTTATACAACCCACGTATTTTTAAAAAGTGCTGATATACGGCGCTTTTTTATACATAGATAATGGAAGAACAAAAAAGGTATGGATATTTTCCATACCTTTTTTGTTCTTTACTATTTATAAATAAAGTACTTCCATGTTTACTTTACCTAATAGCACTTTAATGGACCTTCTAGAAGAAATAAAAGCTAGTTTAATAAAAAATAAGTTTCTTAGCTAATGCTCCTACCAGCAGAATTTTACTGGTTGGAGTCATTGGCTTGAATTTATATAATACCTTGAATATTTTACGTCTATTTTCTCTTAAGGGATATTTATTCAGGTTACTTATTAGATTATCAATTATATCCCTTCCGATCCCTAATTTTTATAGACATTATTGCTCTATTATATATATTTTAAAATTTACCAAACGCAGTTTCAAAGCAACTTAGTTTTCATAAAATATTTTTTGTTTCCGCTGGAACGAATAGGCTTTAATCTCATCTGTATCTAAATTTTCATGAAATAAATGAATAGCTATAATTTGTCTACAATCGTAGGTATGATAATAATATGTTACGGACTCCATACACATTACGCTTGTATAAATGGTATTATCTAATGCACCTTCTTCTGTTATTACTCCGCCTTTAGGAACCTCGCAATTTGATAAAATATGAAATAGGGCCGATACTCCCTCTTCTTCACTATCTATACCTTGAATGTTTTGTTTGCCATATGCCGCCCGCACAAACCTTGATGGCGGGGTGAAATCCCCTGGAAGTCCCATTGAACCTGAGCCCTGACCAAAAGCACTTAATGGCAAGTTACTCCACTCAGTTGGCACGAATGGCTGCGATTTAAGGCCTATATATTGTCTTAAATTTTGCAAATGCCAATTAAACTCCGGACTATTCGTCATCACTCCTAGTGGGTTGTCATACATTTTTAATCCTTCATTTGTCGGCTCCAGTACAATACAATCTCCCCATTTATCCGCTAAAATCCAATGTAATGGTGGCGTAAGTCCTAAATCCGGCAATGGTATATCCAAAAAGGTAAGGCTATCCACAGATTTCTTTAACTCTTTGACAGAATTGAATTGTGTCAGACTCCAAGTCACAAAATCAAACGGAGCCAAATTCGTTTTGTTGTCATCTATGTTTTGACTATAAGAAGCGAATCCTGGAAAATAGAGTGTTGCACATGTCATACCTGCTTCATTTACTCCGTCCGCCATAATGACCCTTCCGTGATGATTAATCCCCATTCCGACCGTAGCATGTTTCGTATTAATAATTTCACCAGTTATATTATTCCACTGATAATGTCGAGGAATCACTATTACTTCTTGATTCAAATCTAATGTGAAGTCCATCGTTCTTGCAAAAAGATGCTGACCGTTTTTTGTCTGTAATGTCAAACTAGTACACATAAAGAACACCCCGTTTTATGGTTTTATCTACACTTTACATAATTCTGATAAATCTGTAAATTGAAAACCTCTTTCCTTACAAAAAAATTGAGAAGGCACATATAAAGTACAAATAGGTTGAGGTTATCTCTAGTTTATAAATGAATTTTTAAAATGTAGTTGCAAAAGAATTATATTAAAAAGGAGCGACTTGTTATAATCTGTACCCTCTCTACTACGCTGATATTTCCAAAACAACTTTTGCACCGTGCAGCTTTTCCGAATTACTTAAGTAAAGGTTTCCACCGTGTTGCTTTGCAAAGCTTTTAGCAATGTATAACCCCATTCCATGATGATCTTTGGAGTTTCTACTTTTATCTCCTCTATAAAACTGCTCTGTAGCTGAATGCATTTCCTCTTCTGTAAACCCTCTTCCCGAGTCCTCTACAATAAATTGCAGTTTTTCACTAATCATTTCCACTGAGAACATCAAGTCACCCTTTGTTGGAGAATATTCAATTGCATTCATCATTATATTCATAATTGCTCTTTTCAAAGCGGTCTCGTCAATAGGAATAAAATTTGGTATGTCCTGAACATTTTCAATTAGATTTAACTGTTTGCCTAAAACACAAATTGCACTTTCTTCTATAATATTACGAATAAAGTCGCGGAGATCTGTTTGCTTGAATTGAAGTGAAGCGCCTTCCTCACATTTCGTAATATCGAGCAAAGATTTCATATATATTTCCATCTCATCAATACTTTTCAAAATATGCTCATTACATTTCTTCTGATTTGAATCTAGCATTGATTCATTTAATAGCTCTGCATTCCCTCTCAATATCGTTAATGGCGTTTTAATGTCATGTGCCAAAGCAGCAATCTGCTCTCTTCTATTTGTTTCCATATTCCACTGTGTACGTAACGAATGATTTAATTCATCTTTCATTTTTACTAAAGAAGTTAATACTTCATTCACTTCTTTTATTTTAGATTGTTCCACTTGAAAATCTAAATCTTCCTTTTGAATTTTATCTGTTACATTTCTCAAAATCAGCATTTCCTTTGAAAATGTTTTACCAAAAGAGCGAGATAGAAATATCACTTCGGCAACAAATAATAGAATAAAAAGAACAATTTCACAAACTTCCGGACTTGGTAAATACTTCTTCAAAAAAGGATTTTTAAAAGTAGCATGTAACGTATATAGAATGACACAAATATCTTTATCACGTTCTATAACTGCATAGTAGTACTTACTATCACCTTTTTCATCCTTATGTATGTTATTCCATATTTGTCCCGCATAATCTTTATTAATACTCCCTTGAATAACGTTTCCAGAAAAATCATACACAACATATTTATATTGCTTTAAAATTTGATCATCGTCCTGCTCCGCTTTAACTATAGCATCTCTTTGCGACTCAATCTGCTTTTCATAATAATTTGCTGGCAAGATTACCTCTGCGTTAACTCCAACTTGGAATAGAATCATAAAAAAAGTAACTAATGCAATCGTCCCTATTGAAAATGCAAAAATATACTGTATTAAAATCTTACTAAGATTGACTTGCTTTTTCACTTTCTCCATTTATAACCAATTCCCCATACTGTTTCTATTGGATTCATGTTATGCTTACATAATTTTTGACGGATATTTTTAATATGTTCCACAATTACTTGGTTATCACTTTCTCCCTCATAACCAAAAACATTTTCGTAAATCTTTTCTCTTGAAAATACTTGTCCATGATTCAAAGCTAAATATTCGCAAATTCCATACTCACTTTTCGTAAATGCGATAGATGTATCGTCATGCCATATTTCTTTACATGACAGATGAAATGTAAGACCTGACAGGAAAAATGCATTTTGCTTTTCTCTATGCTCACGCCTTACATGTGCGGATACCCTCGCACGCAGTTCTCCAATTCCAAAAGGTTTTGTAATATAGTCATCTCCACCGAGACTAAGCCCTGTGATCAGATCCTTCTCCATTGTTTTGGCTGTTAGAAATACAATTGGACTATCAACCAAACTCCGTATTTCCTTACAAAGTGTAAAACCATCTATTTCTGGCATCATGACATCTAATAGAATTAAATCATAATGACAAAATTTCTCCTTTGGTATAGTAAGAGGATTACTAACGGCAGTTACCTCATGGCCTTCTTTCTCTAAAGCACTTTTTATAATATAAAGGATGCCTTCTTCATCATCAATTGCTAATATTCTTGCCATATAGAATCCCTCCTCTCACTTCCATTATAATACAAATGCACTTACATTTCTTTACGGCCTTCATAAAAGGAAAACCATACAAGGGAAATAACAAATGCAATGATTGTGAAACAAACGCAAATCACTGCTCCAATTTTCCCCTCTACTTGTAAGACATGAATAGAAGCGGGACTCAATTTGTGCTCCAAAAAATAATTGCATAATCTCACACTCCACGCACATGGCGTGTATTTCCAAATCACATCTCCCATCCCTGTAAGCATTAAAGCTACCAGCAAGCTTTCTATAATTCCAATCCCAATGGACGCACCTTTACTAAAGCGAAAATTTAAGAACAGATGCCATATATACATAAAGATTTGACAACCAAAAAGAATGAAGGAAATTTCAACATACAAAGCAAATGGAAAGTTATTTTGTCCTAACAGAGAATGAAATCCTGCCGCAAACCCAACGACTGCCAACATAGTTGAACAAAACCCACATATTAAAATTAAACATACTTTACTAATAAATGCTTTACGCCTTCCGTATTCCGTTGATAAAAGTTCTTTAAAATTCCCTGCCACAGCCTCCTGTTCCACAACAGAAGAACATACAATGCTAATTAGCAACGGAAAAGATATCGATAATACTTGAATATATCCTGAAACCTTATTTATAGAATCAACTTTTGAAATGGAATAATAACTTAAAAAAAGAGCAATACCGATGATTGGCATCGCTATATGTATCCAGAAAAAAATCGTATGTTTCATTTTTATAAAATCAGCTCTTACTATCCTCGACAAAACCGCCATATTATTTTGCCTCCTGCTTTTCAAACCATTTTGCCGTCATATAAGTAAACAAAAAGAACAACACGACAGAAATTGCCACGCCTGGCAAAATTACATCGTAGGAAAGGAGTTCTGGTTTGAACGTTACACTTCCGGTTTCTGCATATAGACCATTTGGTAGTATTTTCAAAATAGGAATCATAAGTCTACTTGGATATGTGTATGGACTAATCATCCAAATATTTTTTGTTGCCAATACAACTCCAAAAATTCCATTTGCCCCTACATTCAACAGAAGCGTCGGAAATAGACCTATTTTGTTACCTAAAAACAAGCAGAGTGGAATTTGCCACATAAAAGTAACGATTAAAAGAACGCTTCCTAATAGCGCATTTACTGTAGGAATGATTCGGAAGTTCTCCTTATTTAATAGTAAACTAGATAACTGGATTCCACAGAAAAAAAGTATGCATGAAAAGCTCAAAATCCCTAAAATTAGTAATACTTTAGAAATCCATACTCGTTTTAATGAAACTGGTAACGATAAGATAGAACG
Organism: Bacillus sp. EB106-07-01-XG149; assembly: GCF_058791555.1. Lineage (NCBI taxonomy): Bacteria > Bacillati > Bacillota > Bacilli > Caryophanales > Bacillaceae > Bacillus > Bacillus sp. EB106-07-01-XG149. The sequence continues at coordinate 68,037 of NZ_JBYTDP010000002.1, forward strand.
ATTATTCATTTTCTTATCTTTCTCCGCAAGAAGTACACAACTTAAAGAAATCATTCCTGGAAGCATCGTAATGTACCACCAATTGTAACTAGATAATTGAAAATAATCCGCCGATAATAAAAAAGCAATTAGTATTGTGGCAAATGGAACTAGCCATATAAGTTTGTTCAAAAAAGTATGTTTAATTTTAATTTTTTCAGATGCAATATATAAATTCATTTCTTATGCCTCCCTTCTATACTTTCCAGCCACTTGTACAAATAAATCTTCCAGGTCATCATCCTTATTCAGTTTCCCCTGATACCCCAATACACCGCCTGAGATAATCCCAACATGATCTGCAATTTGACTTACTTCGCTTAAAATATGACTGGATAAAATGACAGTAATTCCTTTTGTGGGAAAGGAAAGGATTAATTTTCTTAATTCCTGAATCCCAAAAGGATCTAGTCCATTCATCGGTTCATCTAATATTAAAAACTTCGGATGATTCAGCAATGCAATCGCAATTCCCAATCGTTGCTTCATCCCCATAGAGAATTCCCTCGCTTTTTTCCTATCTGTATTCTCTAGCTCCACAACATGCAATACTTCATCAATCCTTGATTTAGGTAATCCTAAAACAGTCGTACGAACCAACAGATTTTCTCTTGCTGTTAAATTTTCATAAAGTGGCGGAGACTCAATTAAAGCACCAATAGAATGTAAATCTTGCCGCGTCCATTTATGACCATCAAAATAAATCTCACCAGAAGTAGGTATAAGCATACCTGTTATCATTTTTAAAGTTGTCGATTTTCCTGCCCCATTAGGACCTAACAATCCATAAATTGCATATTTCGGTACAGAAAGCGAAATATTTTGTACTACACTTTGCTTTCTAAATGTTTTGCAAAGATTTTTTGTTTCTAACATCATCTCAGTCATTCTAAACTTCCTCCTCGTATATTGTAATTCTAGAGTAAACGACAATTATAAGGATTCTATAAGGAAAATGAAAAAACATAGAGAGATAGGAAATGTTTTTCAAATGCTATATGTATGAAACTATGTATTCACATAATTTTTCTATACTTGGCTAGGATTAAGAATTTTTTTAAAGCTCTTAAACTAAATGCAAACAAAAAAAGAAGCGATTTATTTCATCGCTTCTTTTTTATTAAACCATATCCAAAATGACAGTATCCCTACATAACCCTCTTAAACATCTTCTCCAACTCATAAGTAGAATGATGCACAAGAATCGGTCTTCCATGCGGGCATGTATACGGGTTTGTTGTTGTACGTAGTTCTTCCAGTAAAGCAAATATTTGATCGTTCGTTAAATATTGATTTGCTTTAATGGACGCTTTACAGCTCATCATGATGGCTGCTTCCTCACGCAGTTTTTTAATATCAACTTTTTTTAGTTTAACGACTTGTTCCATCATTTCATCGATAATTTCTGTTTCTTGTCCTTTTGGGAACCAAGTTGGATGCGAGCGGACGATAAAGGATTGATGACCGAATTGCTCTAAGAACAGTCCAACTTTTTTCAGTTCTTCTAGTTGCTCTTCGACACGTAAAAATTCAGTAAGAGATAAATCGATACGGTATGGTACAAGTAATTCTTGTACTTCTTGCGCTACTCTTCCTACTTTATCCCGGAAGTATTCATAATTAATACGTTCCTGCGCGGCATGTTGGTCAATCATATATAAGCCTTTATCATTTTGAGCGAAAATATATGTTCCATGCATTTGTCCAATTGGATAAAGTGGTGGTAAGTCATTACCGTTCATTTCAATCTCTTCAATTCCCTGAACTTCTTCTTCCAATTCTTCTAATTCAAAGTCTTCATCGTTACTGTTCCACGATTTCTCTTCTCGAACTGGTTCTTCCATTATCGGTTTAGTAGATGGCTGCCAACTTTGTTCTTCTCTTACTAGCGACTGTGGTGGTTGCCATTCTTGCTTTGGCGGTTGCCACAGTTGTGCTGGCTGTTTCACAGCCAGTGGTTCTTCTCGTTTTTCATTCATGCCTGTCGGTAAAACGATGTCCGGCATAGATGGTTCTTTCGGCTTCGCATGCTCAAACTGGAATTGTTCTTGCACACTTTCATCTTTTTCTTTTTTCTTCGTTGTTACACCTGCATCTGGAATGAGCTGTATTTTTTTGAATGCCGATTGCAATGTTTCTTCGATAAGCTTTAGTAATTCTTGTTCTTTACTAAAACGAACTTCTAATTTCGCTGGATGTACGTTAACGTCAACAAGCATTGGATCCATTTCAATAGATAAGAAGCCGATTGGATATCGTCCGACTGGCAATAATGTATGGTATCCTTGCTGAATGGCTTTCATTAATACGAAATTTCGAACGTAACGGCCATTTACGATCGTTGACATATAATTTCGAGATGCTCTCGTTACTTCTGGTAATGTTACATAACCTTTAATTGTGAAATCTAAAGATTCAGCTTCAATTGGAATAAGCTTCTTCGCAACTTGAATACTGTAAATTGATGCAAGTACTTGTCTTACATCACCATTTCCTGATGTGTGAAGCAATTTCTTTTCATTATGAAACAGCTTTAACGATACTTCTGGGTGTGACATTGCGATACGATACACGATATCTGTAATATTCCCAAGCTCTGTATGAATGGTTTTCATATATTTAAGTCGCGCTGGTGTATTAAAGAATAAGTTTTGTACTGTAATATCTGTTCCTTTTCTGCTCGCTGTTTTCTCCTGCTTTATAATGTCTCCACCTTTAATCATAAGGTGTGTACCAGGCGCATCACCTGTGCTAGTGATTAATTCTAATTCACTAACTGAGGCAATACTCGGCAATGCCTCACCGCGAAAACCGAGTGTTCTGATGCGAAACAGATCGTTTTCATCTTTAATTTTGCTCGTCGCATGTCGTTCAAAAGCGACGATACAATCTTCTTCTGCAATGCCATCCCCATTATCAATGATGCGAATTTTTGATAAACCAGCTTCTTCTAAGTGGATTTCAATAGATGTACTATTCGCATCGATAGAATTTTCCACAAGTTCTTTTACGACTGAGGCAGGGCGCTCTACTACTTCCCCTGCCGCAATTAAGTTAGAGAGTTGATCATCGAGTTTGCGAATTTTCCCCATCTACTTACTCATCCTTTCTTTAACTTTTTCTGCAAGCGATACAGTTCGTTCATCGCCTCTAAAGGTGTCATATCAAGTAAATCAATCTTTTTAATTTGCGCAAGTACTGCCGTTTCTTTTGCATCTAGAACTGACTTCTCTTGTTTTTTTGAAGACTGTTCTCCACCAAAGAATGATAATTGCGATTCTTCCTCAGTCTCTACTTTCGTCTCTTGTATTTCTGCTGGTTCTTCTTTTACAACAGCTGGTTCTGGAGCCACTTCTTGTACTTTCACTTCTGTACGCTTTGGAATAATAATTTCTTCTTGTCCTTCTAGTTGCGCTAACACTTCTTTCGCACGAGCGATTAAGCTATCTGGAAGCTCCGCAAGTTGCGCAACGTGAATTCCGTAACTTTTATCAGCTGCTCCATCTTGAATTTTATGAAGGAATACTACTTTTCCGTTCTCTTCAATAGCTGAAACGTGTACATTCTTCAATTGTCCTAAACTTTCTTCTAGCACCGTCAATTCATGATAATGCGTAGAGAATAACGTTTTCGCACCAATTTGGTCATGAATATGTTCAATGATTGCTTGTGCAAGTGCCATACCATCATACGTAGATGTACCGCGTCCAATTTCATCGAATAAAATTAAACTTCTTTCTGATGCATTTGCAATTGCATTTTTCGCTTCTAACATTTCGACCATAAATGTACTTTGACCCGAAATTAAATCGTCCGCTGCACCAATTCTCGTAAAGATTTGATCGAATACAGGTAATACCGCTTCTGTTGCTGGTACGAAACAACCAATCTGTGACATAACAGTTACAAGTGCTAATTGTCTCATATACGTACTTTTACCAGACATGTTCGGTCCTGTAATTAAAAAGACATCCATCTTCTCCGGCATAATACAATCATTCGGTACATACAATTTCCCGTTCAATACTTTTTCAACGACAGGATGACGACCATCTTTAATAAAGATTTCGCGCTTAGTTGTTAAAACAGGTTTTACAAACTGTTCTTCTTCACTAACTGTCGCAAAACTTTGCAGTACGTCTAGTTCACTAATTACTTTCGCTAAATGCTGTAATTTCGGAATGAATACTTTGACTTCTTCGCGAAGCGCTGTAAATAAATCGTATTCTAATTGTACAATTTTCTCTTCTGCTTCTAAGATTAATGTTTCTTTTTCTTTTAATTCATCTGTTATGAAACGTTCAGCATTAGCAAGGGTTTGTTTACGCTCATAGCGGCCTTCTGGAAGTGATGCAAGATTCGCCTTCGTCACTTCAATGTAGTAGCCGAAAATACGGTTGTACCCGATTTTTAACGATTTAACTCCTGTAATATCACGCTCTCGTTTTTCAAGCTCAGCGATCCACGTTTTCCCGTTTTTACTAACGTAACGATATTGATCAAGCTTGTCATTATAACCGTCTTTAATAATATCTCCATCTTTAATAGAAAGCGGTGGGTTTTCTTGAATACTTCTTCCTAGCAATTCAGTTAAGCTCTCACATGGATCCGCACCTTGAATTAACCTTGCTGCATAAGCATTATCTAACAGACTAATCGCTTCTAAAATAGCCGGTACTTGAAGTAAGGATCGTCTTAACTGTAATAAGTCCCGTGCATTCACATTACCAAATGCAACTTTCCCAGCTAAACGTTCTAAATCATATACTTCTTTTAATTTTTCTTTTAAATCTTCACGTAAGAAGTAATCATTTACAAATGTTTCAACCATTTCTAAACGCTCTTCTACTTTTTCTTTTTGGATCAGTGGACGTTCCATCCACTGTTTTAACATACGACCACCCATAGCTGTTTTCGTTTTATCTAATAGCCATAATAATGATCCTGTTTTTTCTTTCGTTCGAAGTGTTTCTGTCAGCTCTAAATTTCGCTTTGAATGCACATCAATTTTCATAAATTGATTCGTATAATAAATTTCCACTGGTTGCAAATGGTCTAACGAACGTTTTTGCGTTCTTATCACATAGTTAAATAAGCGTCCAACTGCTTTAATTAACTTTGCTTGCGAAACGTTTTTCACAAGATGTTCTAACCCTTCCGGAATCGTTGTTGCATCTTCATACGAAATCGTCATTTTTAATGTTGCAGTTAATTTATTTAATTCATCTTTTGAAAATGTAGAATCTACAACAATTTCTTTTGAACCAGTTGCATACACTTCTAATAAAATATCTTCTACTGAACCTGTTAACAACGTTACTGTATTTTGTCCAGTCGTTAAATCATTACAAGCTAAAGCATACGATCCATCTTCAAAATGTGTTAATGCTGCTAAGAAGTTATTTTCTTTCTCATCAATAGTACGCCCTTCCATCATCGTTCCTGGCGTAATTAGTTGTACGACTTCACGGCGCACTACACCTTTAGCTGTTTTTGGATCTTCCACTTGCTCACAAACAGCTACTTTATATCCTTTTTCAACAAGTTGTTCAATATAATTTTTAGCTGCATGATGCGGTACACCGCACATCGGTATACGATCACTACTGCCACCATCTCGGCTCGTTAATGTAATTTCAAGTTCATGAGCTGCTTTAACCGCATCTTCAAAGAACATTTCATAAAAATCACCTAATCGGAAAAATAAAAAGGCATCTTGATAGTCTGCCTTAACCTTTAAATATTGCTGTATCATAGGGGTATATTGCGTCATACTTTTCCTCCATAATTCTTACATAGTAATCAATTTTCATATATGTCACACTTCACGGACATCCATATCTCCTATTTCAGGAGTCTTTCCTCATTATAGCACATTTCATAAGGAATCATGTTCATTCAAGCATCACTTATGTAAAGTAAAAAGCTAGGAAGAACTTCTCCCTAGCTTTCTATTACTCTTCTTCTGCATCGACGATAAAGTTCGGATCTAATTCTTCAAACTCATCATCATCGACTTGGAAATCCTCGTCTGATTCTACGCAACCTTCAGGATTTACACTTACACAAATTTTCGTTTCCCCAACTACTTCTGTTACAAATTCACGTTCTACAGTTACAACAATTTTATTACCATTTGGTGATACAAGAGCTTCTAAACAATTTGGTGGCTGAATGACACGAGCAATAATTTCTAAATCATCACCAGAAAAGTTTTTATCACGATACCCAATGCTCACTTCATCAGTGTAGTTCACACGTTCTGTTACAACTTCTGTCTTTGTATTACCATCAAATGAATACCAAGTGTTCACATCATAGAAACCTTCAATTTCCACATGCTTTCCATTCTTTCTTGCTTCGTACGAGTGGTTAATTACCCAGCACCCTAAAATACTTGTCGGCTCATTATTCGATTCACATGTATGCGTTGACTTTGTATACTTACGTCCTTTTCCAACCACTGCTTTTGTAATAATCTCTCTAAATTCGGACATTCGTAACCCTCCTCAATCACTATTCACTTAATCATATGCGTGACAATAGCGGAATGTGTCATTCTTTTTTCGAGAAGAACTTACGTTTAACCCACTAAAAAAAGAGATGTCAATTCGACATCTCTTTAACAACCACAATTTCCTTTTTTACTTTCTACCGCTGCGCCCGTTTCACCCTTCAATACATCGCCATTAGTTGAAATTAATATTTCATCTGTTACGTTGTTAGAAATCGTACTTGCAACTAGCTGTAGTAAGTCATTTACATATGTTTGTGAAGATTTAAATTCTTGCACAACTGGGATACTATCCAACTTATCTTGCAATGCATCAATGTCAGCTTCTACTTTTTTCAAAGCTTCCCATTTCCCATAATGCTGCAAGTTTACTGCTTGTTTTTGCAGTGCTTTAATTTCATCAATTGCGCGCTTTACATTTTCATTTTTATGAATTTGCGCCTCTGCTTTCTTAAAGAAATCAACTTCTTCTGTTCCAGAAATCATTTTTGCTAATTCTTTCGCTTGTTCAACAATTTCATCTTTCGAATATGCTTTCATCTATTATTCCACCTCAATCGGCTCTTCAACTAATTCCCCGTTAAGAGACCAAGTTTTTGCTTCCGTTACTTTTACTTTCACAAGCTGACCAATTAAAGATTTTGAAGCGACGAAGTTTACAAGTTTATTCGTGCGAGTATAACCTGCGAGTACTTCTGGATTATTTTTACTTTCCCCATCAACTAACACTTCTACAATTTGACCTTTGTAACGATTATTCTTTTCAATTGCCAACGTATTTACTAGTGTATTTAAGCGTTGAAGACGTTCTTTTTTCACTTCCATCGGTACATTATCTTTCATTTTTGCAGCTGGTGTACCTTCGCGCGGAGAATAAATAAAGGTAAAGGCAGTATCAAATCCTACTTCACGATATAACGACATCGTTTCTTCAAATTGCTCATCTGTTTCATTTGGGAAACCAACGATAATATCAGTTGTGAATACTGCATTTGGAATTGCTTCTTTAATTTTTCTTACAAGTTCTAAATAATGCTCACGTGAATATTTACGCGCCATAATTTTTAACATCTCTGTGCTTCCAGATTGAACCGGTAAATGAATATGTTCTACTAAGTTTCCAGCTTTTCCAAGCACTTCAATTAAGTGATCATCGAAATCACGTGGATGGCTCGTTGTAAAACGAATACGGGCAATATCAACTTTACGGAGTTCGTCCATTAAATCGCCAAGTCCGTATTCAAAATCTTCAAAGTCTTTACCATATGCATTTACGTTCTGGCCAAGTAATGTAATTTCTTTATAACCATTCGCAGCTAAATGACGAATTTCTTGGATAATGTCTTCTGGACGTCTGCTTCGCTCTTTTCCACGTGTATACGGCACGATACAATATGTACAGAACTTATCACAGCCATACATAATATTTACCCAAGCTTTAATATCACCACGGCGTACTTTCGGAAGGTTTTCAATTACATCCCCTTCTTTTGACCAAACTTCAACTACCGTCTCCTTCGAGAACATTGCATCTTTTAGAATATACGGCAATCTATGAATATTATGCGTTCCAAACACCATATCTACATGCTGATTTTTTTGCATAATTTTATTTACAACAGATTCTTCTTGAGACATACAACCACATACACCAATTAAAAGGTCCGGATTTCTTCTTTTTAATGACTTTAAATGACCTAGTTCACCGAACACTTTATTTTCAGCATTTTCACGAATTGCACAAGTATTTAATAAAACTACATCTGCATCTTCAGTTGAAAAGGTTGGCTCATATCCAAGTGCGGTGAAAATACCCGCCATTACTTCCGTATCATGCTCATTCATTTGACAACCATATGTACGAATATAGAACTTTCTTCCAGTACCAAAATTGCGAAATTCTTCAGGTAAGCCAAAATCCCGTTCAATTTTAACTTCTTCTTTCCCTCGTTTTTTCGCGTCTTTTAAGGAAGGTGGTTGGTATACACTTTCAAAGTATTTACTATAATCTTTCTCTTTTTTTTTCGTAGAGGAATTTGTTTGTTGACTTGCTAATCGTTGTTGTTCGTTCATCGGTAATCTCCTTTCACCCTTAACTATACACACTCTATAGTCCATTTTAATGCGCTTTGACTCACCTCAAAAATGGTTAGATAGCTTGAGAGATAACTTGTCCTTTGAAACTTGAGTAATCAATCTAATCATTCATAAGAATGAAGTCTTCCCCACACAAATAGACATTCCCTTTTCATACTTCTTTTTGTCCTATCCAAAAGCATATTGCTTTATCCCTATAAACATTACCATAGTATGAAGCGTTGCGCCAATTTTAACAAGAAAGAGGCTCTGTCTGATCTTACATTTCATCAGCAATGAACTCGCCATTTTCATACAACGATTTATATATTATTTTACCATTCTGAATTTTCTAAGTAAATAAGACTACCCTATATTTTTTACTCATAAAAAAAGGTTACCAAATGGCAACCTTCTCTTCTTATATTACATAAATTCAGCAACAAGTTCATCAAACATTTTCTGATCCATATTTAAATCAGCTTGCACTAAAGGCTTCTCACTATAGCCTTTTACAAGTTCTTGATATGAAGGTTGCGCTGTATTTTGATATATTAAACCTGTTACTAATCCGTTATTTTCCATTAACGTTTGCATAGCCATCATGCGATTAGACGGATCATATCCCTCTACTGTACTTAGTTTTGTTAAATTCTCTTTAAACCAATCGTAAGTATTTACTTTATTGTAAGTAACACATGGACTGTATACGTTAATTAATGAAAATCCTTTATGGTTAATACCAGCTTCAATAATTTGTGTTAATTCTTTTAAATCACTTGAAAAGCTTTGCGCCACAAATGTCGCACCAGCTGTTAAAGCCATTTCCATAACATTTAGTGACGGTTCAATTGAACCTTGTGGTGTGCTTTTCGTTTTAAATCCAGCTTCACTGCGCGGTGAAGTTTGCCCTTTTGTTAATCCGTAAATTTGGTTATCCATTACGATATACGTAATGTCGATGTTACGACGAATAGAATGGATTGTATGTCCCATACCAATCGCAAATCCATCACCGTCACCACCTGATGCGATAACTGTTAAATCACGATTTGCCATTTTCACACCTTGTGCAATTGGAAGGGCACGACCATGAATACTATGCACACCATATGAATTAATATAACCTGAAATACGACCTGAACAGCCGATACCGGAGATAACAGCAAGTTCATCTGGATTTAAACCAACGTTAGCTGCCGCACGTTGAATTGCAGCTTGCACCGAGAAGTCTCCGCAACCTGGGCACCAGTTTGGTTTTACGCTGTTACGAAAGTCCTTAAATGTTGCCATTTAATACAACCCCTTTTTTGCATTCGTTGTAAATCTCTTTCGGCAAGAATGGGTTCCCATCATATTTTAAAAGACTAGAAATTTTCTCACCGTTACCAAGATTCATTTTCATAATGTTAGCAAGCTGACCTGTTGCGTTGTTTTCTACCACTACAACACGCTTCGCATTTTTCACAAGTGGATCGATTTCAGCTGTTGGGAACGGGTGAATTAAACGTACATGAGCATGGTTTACTTTCATACCCTCTTGTTCTAAGCGCTCCATTGCCTCTTCGATTGCACCACGAGTTGAGTTAAACCCAACAAGCAATACGTCCGCTTCTTCATGCTTAACATTTTTATAGACAGGGGTATTAAACTTCAAGTTCTCCATTTTACGGAAACGTTTGTCCATTTGATTTTTACGGTTTATTGCTGATTCAGATGGTTTACCAGTTTCATCATGTTCTACACCTGTAACATGGTGAACACCATTTTTCATACCAGGTAAAACACGTGGTGAAACGCCATCTTCTGTTACTTCATAACGCTTGAAGTATGCTTTATTTTCACGTTCTGGTAATTCCGCTTCTAAATCAAGCTTACCGCGACGGATTTCCACTTTATCTAACGTAAGCGGTTCTACCGTTTGTTTTCCTAAAGAAAGCTGTAAATCTGTTAAGAAAATAACAGGAACTTGATATTCTTCAGCTAGGTTAAATGCTTCTACAATATCATAGAAAGCTTCTTCAACTGTACTTGGCGCCATTACGATTTTTGGAATCTCACCGTGCGTACCGTAAATCATCGCCATTAAATCAGACTGCTCTTGTTTCGTTGGTAATCCTGTACTTGGACCACCACGTTGTGTATCAACAATTACTAATGGTGTTTCTGTAATACCTGCTAAACCAATCGCTTCCATCATTAAAGATAGACCCGGACCAGCAGATGCAGTTAATGTACGAACACCAGCATAATTTGCACCGATTGCCATTGTACAAGCTGCGATTTCATCCTCAGTTTGGATTACTGTCCCGCCAACTTTTGGCAATTTTTTAATTAAGTATTCCATAATTTCAGATGCAGGTGTAATTGGATATGCAGACATAAAGCGAGCACCACCAGCTACCGCACCAAATGCGATTGCATCGTTTCCAATCATAAACATGCGTTTCTTACCATCAGCTTTTTCAAGCTGCATCATGTTTACTTTCTCACCTAGCAATTCTTTCATATATTGAGAGCCGCGCTTAATTGCGTCCATATTCTTTTGAACAACTTGCTCTCCTTTACGACCAAAGATTTCTTCAACAACATCTAAATAAGCTGTTTCATCTAATCCTAATACCGCACTTGATGCCCCAACAGCAACCATGTTTTTCATTAATGATGTGCCTAATTCTGAAGCAATATCTGTAAACGGTATCACATATAGATTTACATCTGTATTATCAGGTATTGTTGGATTAAACTTCGCATCCGCAACTACAATTCCACCTGGACGTAGTTCGTGGAAGTTAAAATCAATTGTTTCTTGATCAAAAGCAATTAGAATATCTAAATCATCTGAGATCGCGCGTACTTCTGTTGTACTTACGCGAATTTTATTATTTGTATGGCCGCCTTTAATACGTGATGAGAAGTGGCGGTAACCGTATAGGTAATATCCTAATCGGTTTAATGCAATACAGAAGATTTCTCCTGTACTTTCAATTCCTTCACCTTGTTGGCCTCCAACTTTCCATGAAAGTTGACTAATCATCTCCTACACCCCTTTTGGCTGCATTCATTGTAGTGTATTTTTTTACAGTAATAGTTTAGCATTTTTTATACAAATAAACTACAACGGACGCAAATTATGCCTCTTCTGATTTCCCTGAATCTTTAGTATAAAGCTATTTTGTTTTTCATTCTAGTATTAGGTCTTAAAAAAAGCAATAATATCAAATGAATTAATTCTAATTTTTCTGGATTTTTAAAACAAAAATCTTAAAAGCTTATATGTTCAACAAAATTATCATATAAAAATCGCTCTACAGTAGATGCAGCATAGTGTTTACAAAGCTCATTAATTACATTTTCATATTCTCCATACGCTGATACATTTACAACTGTTTCTAATATCCCATCAAAATCCGAACCAAATCCTATATTGTTCTCTCCACCTAATGAACAAATATATTCGATATGTTTTACTATATCTGCTATATTTGCTTGTTTTTCACTTATTAGAAACTGTGGTACGAAAGTAACACCGATCATGCTATTTCGCTTTATAAGAGCTCTAAGTTGTTCATCGTTTAAATTACGTGGGTGCTGACAAAGTTTCGTACAATTTGAATGGGAGGCAATAGGATTTTTTGCAATTTCTATCACATCCCAAAAGCTTCTTTCATTCAGATGCGACACATCAGTCCATACATGTAACGTATTAAGTTCTTGTACAACATGTTTACCAAAGGTCGTTAAACCCGCCCCACGCGTCTCTAGCGCACCATCAGCTAATAAATTGGCATAATTCCATGTTAGTCCAAAAGAACGTACTCCTAGACGATAAAACAACCGTAATTTCATTGCATCTTTTCCAATTGCTTCGCATCCTTCTAGTGTTAATATCGCTCCAATCTCGTCCTGTTTTAACATGTTAATATCATCTTTTGTCTGAATAAACTTTACACCCGGTAATGATAAAATTTCATTATAAAAAATATCTACCATTTGTAATGCCACTTCAAATCGTTTTTCATATAGCACCGTTTCTGGCACATATATAGCAAAACATTGTATACTTCCTTTTCTTTTCTTTAACTGTTCAAATGTAATATGTAATTGCGGATCGTTTTTAAAATCCTTTTTCCCCTGTGCACTCCATAACTGAAAGAGTACATCACAATGAGCATCAAAAATTTTCATTTCCATTCCTCCATTATAAAAACAACCTGTTTGCATACTGCAAACAGGTTGTTTAAACTTAACGAGGTTCTACAATTAATTTTATTGCTGTACGCTCTTCCCCATCAATCATAATATCTGTGAAAGCTGGGATACAAATCAGGTCCAAACCACTAGGCGCTACAAATCCTCTTGCAATTGCTACTGCCTTTACCGCTTGGTTCAATGCACCTGCACCAATGGCTTGAATTTCTGCTGTTCCGCGTTCGCGAATAACACCTGCAAGTGCACCAGCTACAGAATTAGGGACCGACGTTGCTTTAACTTTTAATATTTCCATTCCGCGTTTCCTCCTCGTTTCTATAAAAAGTATTAGCAATTATTTCACTTTAACTTATATTCACGAGGAATGACGCGTATTCCTGCTAAATTTCTGTAATTTTTCTAAAAAATTAAAAAATAATAACTTTTCTAAATCTTATCCAGAAATTACTCAAAAAATGGCTGATCATCATTAATTAAGATACGCTGGATTTTCTTAGCTTTTCCTGTATTAGGATCCACATCAACTAGCACTGCACTTAATTGTGTTCTACCACTTGTCACTTCAAATCGTACTGGTAAGTTCGTTAAAAACTTCTTCAATACTGCTTCTCGATCCATACCTAAAATCCCATCGTAAGGCCCTGTCATACCAACATCTGTGATATATGCGGTTCCGCTTGGTAAAATACGATTATCTGCTGTAGGAACATGTGTATGTGTACCCACTACTGCTGTAGCACGACCATCTACATACCAACCTAACGCTTGTTTTTCACTTGTAGTTTCCGCATGAAAATCAATAAAGATAATATTCGTACGTTTTTTTGCAATGTTAATTAATTCATCCACTTTACGGAATGGACAATCAATTGGAGGAAGGAATGTACGTCCTTGTAAGTTAATAACTGCAACTTCTGTTCCATTGCAGTTCACAAAGATAAGTCCTTTTCCTGGAGTTCCTTCTGGGAAGTTAGCTGGTCTTGCAAGATATTTTGCGTCATCAATAAATTCAAATACTTCACGGTTATCCCAAGCGTGGTTTCCAAGTGTAACCGCTTGTGCCCCGCATTCTAAAAAGTTTCGATATATTTTTTCCGTAATTCCACGTCCACCTGCTGCATTTTCTCCATTAATAATGGTTACTGTAGGTGTATATTTCTTCTTTAATGCCGGTACGTATTGTTGAATCATACCTCTACCAGGAGATCCTACTACATCTCCAACAAATAATATTCTCATATGTCTTACCCTTCCTATGTACTACATTTTTTATTACTATAGCTTCAAGTGATTTCCTTACAATATATTTATTATAAGTTTGTTTCACTTGTATACTAATTCCCTTTATTTTAACCAATTCCAACACAAAAAAATAAAGTGGTGTTTCACCACTTTATTTTGCGTATTCCACTGCACGTGTTTCACGAATAACAGTTACTTTAATATGTCCTGGGTAATCCAGTTCATTCTCAATACGTTTTCGAATATCACGAGCTAAACGATGAGCTTCTAAATCATCAATTGTATCTGGTTTTACCAGAATACGAACTTCTCGTCCTGCTTGAATTGCGAAAGATTTTTCTACGCCTTCATAAGACTCTGAAATCTCTTCCAACTTTTCAAGACGACGAATATAGTTCTCAAGTGTTTCACTACGAGCTCCAGGTCTTGCAGCTGATAATGCATCTGCTGCTGCAACTAAAACTGCAATGATAGAAGTTGGTTCTGTGTCCCCATGGTGAGATGCAATACTGTTTATAACTACAGGATGCTCTTTATACTTCGTTGCGAGTTCGACACCAATTTCAACGTGGCTACCTTCTACTTCATGATCAATTGCTTTACCGATATCATGTAATAGACCAGCACGTCTTGCTAGTTTTTCATCCTCACCAAGCTCCGCTGCCATAAGTCCAGTTAAATATGCAACTTCCATAGAGTGTTTTAAGACGTTTTGTCCGTAACTTGTACGGTATTTTAAACGACCTAAAATCTTAATTAAATCTGGATGTAATCCGTGAACACCCACTTCAAACGTTGTTTGCTCTCCGACTTCGCGAATATACTCGTCCACTTCACGTCTTGATTTTTCGACCATCTCTTCAATACGCGCTGGGTGAATACGTCCGTCCTGTACTAGTTTATCAAGAGCGATACGAGCTGTTTCACGACGAATTGGGTCGAATCCAGAAAGGATAACCGCTTCTGGTGTATCATCGATAATTAGGTCAATACCTGTTAACGTTTCTAACGTACGAATATTTCGACCTTCACGTCCGATAATACGTCCCTTCATTTCGTCATTTGGAAGATTTACAACCGAAACGGTTGTTTCAGCAACATGATCAGCTGCACATCTTTGCATTGCAAGAGATAAAATCTCTTTCGCTTTCTTATCCGCTTCTTCTTTCGCACGAACTTCACTTTCTTTTACCATTACGGCAATTTCATGAGAAACTTCACTTTCTACTTTACCAAGAATAATTGCTTTCGCTTGTTCGCGTGTCAGATTGGAAATGCGCTCTAATTCTGTTTGTTGCTTTTGAACTAACTCTCCCACTTTGCTTTCCAACTCTTCAATCTGTTGTTGTCTCGCTACAAGAGAATCCTCTTTCTTTTCTAACTGTTGCTCGCGTTTATCGAGCGTTTCGTCTTTACGATCAAGGTTCTCTTCTTTTTGCATTAAACGATTTTCTTGTTTTTGTAATTCGCTTCTACGGTCACGAATTTCTAATTCAGCTTCTGTACGAAGTGTATGAATTTCATCCTTTGCTTCTAAAAGCGCTTCTTTCTTAAGTGCTTCAGCCTCACGATTCGCTTCGTCTAGAATACGTTTCGCTTCGTTAGCTGCACCATTAATCTTCGCTTCAGCAATAGACTTTCGAACAAAAAAGCCAACAACTGCACCGACTGTTGCAAGCAAAATGGAGATGAGTATCCAAACTGTACTACTCATGATTTCACCTCCCCTTGCTATGAATGAAAAAAGACTGTCGGCATGTACATTGAATACCAACATACAGCAAAGACCGTCGTCCCGCTTTTTTAAGGGACTTTCTTCATTTCACAATTAAAATGTCATATTATTATTTCGGCAAGATTTAAGTCTTACTCCGAATATTACTTCTCTTCTTGAGAAGAGTGTTTCGTATATAAGAAAAAATATACATTCTCATTGTATCTATCGCAATTTTCATTGTCAAGCGTTGTCTACTTTTACTTTCTTTACCTTCAGCTCTAATTCATATATGAATTTAAAAAGAAGACAGCATATTATCCTGGAAAACCTTAGTAAATTCCAGTTTATGCATACAAAACATGCATATATCCCTCTTTATACATAGCCTTTTAGGCAGATTAAATATTTTATCTCCAACGATATACAACGCTTTCATAATGATTAAAAAATAAAAGACACGGAACCGTGTCTTTTATTTTTTAATCTTGAAGATTTGAATCTTCCGTGTCTTCAGCACCAGAGTCTTCACCAATTCCGTGATGGTCACGAACAAAGAAGGCAATTTCCTCTCTTAAATCCGTATTCTCTTTTAAGAATTGCTTCGAATTTTCACGACCTTGACCTAAACGCTCTTCATTATAAGAGTACCAAGCACCACTCTTTTGAACGATATCAAGTTCAGAAGCCATATCTAAGATTTCACCTTCTCTTGAAATACCTTCTCCGTACATAATATCAACTTCAGCAACACGGAATGGTGGTGCCACTTTATTTTTAACTACTTTTACTTTTGTTTTATTACCAACGATGTCGTTACCTTGCTTTAATTGCTCCGCACGACGCACTTCAAGACGAACTGTTGAATAGAATTTCAACGCACGACCACCTGGAGTTGTTTCTGGCACTATCTATAGATTTTCCATCTCTATAGTCCGGACTATCTCTTCATCTCTTTACAGAGAGCCTTGCACTTCCAGCAGTAGCCTATCATCTGCCGTACCCTACTCAGTTAACTAAAAGTCCTTTTCGGTAGTCTCTACACCTTCCCCATATAAATATGAAGCTTGGCACGGTATTACCCTAAATAATGGTGGGCTTCACCGTTAGCAACTATATAAATAGTTACACCCTTAGGCAATAAGGTTCACAAGGTTTTTTAACATGCTATCACTAGCAAGGGAAACCCATGGTAAACTCCTTAATCTTTTGTGCGACTTTTTCTTTATTTACTAACTCTTCTTCATGTATAACAAGATATTTATAGCAGCTCTCTTCCATAAATAAAAGTTTTCTTTTATCTCGTTCTTTTATTTTTTTGAGTGAGTGTGCCCATTTCCCATGGACATCTAAACAATATTTTCTACCTAAGTAGAAATCAATAGACCACTTATCGATTCTTTTTTGCTTAATGAACGCCAGATCTAAGCTTAATAATATCTGTTCAACCTGTTGTTCCAGTAAAGTATCATAATTTTTCTTTCTGACCTTTACATTAAGCTCTTTTCTCCTTTTAGCAACACATGTATCGGATACGCCATACTTAACGGCAATTTCAACATGTGATAAATATGGATTTTTTAACTCTTGTTCAACTTCTGCGGTTTTAGGTAAATAAATCTTCCTATGTCTGGTTCTTTTAATTCCGAGTAACTTTAGTATTTCACCTACTCGCCTTTCATCAAGATTAATTTCTTTACCTATATCTTTTAATTTTCTCTCCGCATGTGTCGCGATAAAATCCACTTGCCATTGTTCTATGTTTCGATAAGTTCTATTTCCAATTGTCACTGCCACCTTAATCTCTCCTTATAAGAAATCCCTTATAAAGACTTAAATGAAGAAGACAAATAAAGATTCAAGTACTACGCTCTGATTAAGCAACTTGTGGTTGATTTCCGAACATAACCCCAACTTTTTCACGAATTTGGTTAATAAAGATTGCGATTGTTTTTGATTTATTGATTGCACCTGACAGCTTACGAAGTGCTTGAGACATTAAACGAGCTTGTAGACCTACGTGTGAGTCACCCATGTCTCCTTCAATCTCAGCTTTCGGTACAAGAGCTGCTACAGAGTCAATTACGATAATATCAACCGCGCCACTTCGTACAAGTGCTTCTGCGATTTCTAGTCCTTGCTCCCCTGTATCAGGTTGTGATAATAGTAATTCATCTATGTTAACGCCTAATTTTTGTGCATATACAGGATCCATTGCATGCTCCGCATCAATAAACGCTGCTTGTCCACCTTGACGCTGTACTTCAGCGATTGCGTGTAATGAAACTGTTGTTTTACCTGAACTTTCTGGTCCATAAATTTCGATAATACGGCCACGTGGGTATCCGCCTACCCCTAGTGCTACATCAAGTGCTAAAGAACCACTTGAAATTGTAGAAATTCTACGCTCCGCTTGTTCTCCTAATTTCATAATTGAACCTTTACCGAATTGCTTCTCTATTTGTTTTAACGCCATATCTAACGCCGCTTGACGATCACTCATTCAAAATTCCTCCTTAACTGAATTGCTAATCTTATTATACCTATTTTCAATTCAATTTGCCAACAAAAATCGAACATTTATTCGATTTTTTTATTTTCCATTAAATAAAACTGAGTTTAACCATAAAAAAAGCTAGAAGAAACTTATATCTCTTCTAGCTTTTTATATAAATGATAAAATCCATATTTCACCGAACGTTCCCTAATTTGTTGACGACTTCCACTTAAATTAAGAGGAAAGACTACAGTTGGTTCATCCTTCATCGCCAATCCAACGAATACTGTTCCCGGCTCTTTATGTTCTGAAGCATCCGGTCCTGCTACCCCAGTGAAACTAATTCCGATATCCGCTTTTAATAAGCCCTTAACATTTTCAGCAAGATAACGAGCACATTCTTTACTAACTGCACCATCAGTAGACAACACTTCCGCAGTTACATGTAAAACATGTTGCTTCACATCATTATGATAACAAATGACACCGCCTTTAAATACTGAAGACACACCAGCACTTTCTGTTACTTGATTGCCGAAGAGACCACCGGTTAAACTTTCTGCACACGCTAAAGTTAATCCTTTTTTCTTCAATAACTCTATCGCCTTATCATGCAGAAACTCTTGATCATACCCGTAGAAAAATTCTCCTACTCTTTCTAAAATCAAATCTTCCATATGCTGAATGAGTTTCGCCGCTTCATCAGCATTTTGATGTTTGGCAGTTAAACGTAGTGTCACTTCTCCATCATTCGCAAGGGGGGCGATTGTCGGGTTCATTTGTCCATCAATTAAATCTTGAACTTTCACTTCTAATTGTGATTCCCCAATCCCGAAAAAGCGAAGCACACGAGAATAAATGTTTTCTCCTGTTGTAAAGTTACGTAAAAAAGGCTCTACATAACTTATATACATCGGCTTCATCTCTTTCGGTGGTCCTGGTAATAAAATATAAACTTTCTCGTTCTTATTTAGCCCCATACCAGGTGCCATGCCGTGATCATTCGCAAATACAGTTGCTCCATTCAAAACGAGCGCTTGCTTTTTATTATTCTCTGTGAACTCGCGACCTGTACGCTTAAAGTACTCGCTTATCGATGCTAATGCCTTTTCATCATACACAAGCTCTTCACCCAAACTAGAAGATATCGTTTCTTTCGTCAAATCATCTTTTGTCGGGCCTAATCCACCTGTGAAAATAAGTATATCAGCACGTTCTTCTGCAACTTCAATCGCCTGCTGTAATCGCTTGTTATTATCTCCAACTACAGTATGGTAGTACACATTAATTCCGATTGAAGCTAACTTTTCAGATAAAAACTGGGCATTTGTATTTGCAATTTGTCCAAGTAATAATTCAGTTCCAACCGCAATAATTTCAGCATTCATCCTAATTCCCCCATAAACTTCTATTTTGAGTTTACAAAAGCAGCTCTATTTTTCCAGAAATAATCCCACCCTGAAATAACAGTAAAGATTAATGCAATCCATATGAAAATATCAGCAACTGGGATATGGATTAAATTTAAAGGTACATCGTGTAATAAATACGCCGCAATTGCAATAATTTGTGTCCACGTCTTAATTTTCCCTAACTGATTTGCTGCCACTACTTCTCCTGTTCCAGCAAGTACAAGGCGTAAACCAGTTACTGCAAACTCACGGCTGATAATCACAATAACGATCCAAGCAGGTACGTATTGCATCTCAACTAATGTAATAAGTGCTGCTGAAACAAGTAATTTATCAGCTAACGGGTCAAGAAACTTCCCTAAATTCGTTACAAGATTATACTTTCTTGCGTAATGTCCATCAATCCAATCTGTAGCCGAAGCAACAATAAAGATAAGTGCTCCTACTAAATGTTGAATTGGCAAATCAACATCACCAATTGTGTATGAACCCCAATCAAAGGGCGCTAACATAATTACCATAAAAATTGGAATTAAGAAGATTCTAGATATTGTAATTTTATTTGGTAAATTCACAGCTATTCCTCCATCGTATCAAAAACATTTGTTCATTGAAAAAAGTCATCGAAGCGATGACTGTTATTGTGCAGGTTGCTCTATCCCTTGGTTTTTTATCACCAATCTTTGGTGAAGTTCTTTTTCTGGATCCAATGGGAAAGCGACCACTTGGCCATTCAGTTTAACTTCAACATTCGTTGCATTTCCAATATTAAGTCGCACTTCTTTTACTGTTGATACATCATGTTTTTCTATTTGGCCCTCTTGTACTGTAGTGTTTAAAATTACTTTACCAGTATCATCTTTAACATCTACATAACTCGCACCTTTACCCGATATTTCCAGTTCTAATGTTTTATTATTATGAATTTCCAAAGTAGATACTTTACCAGCTGTTCCAACTACTTTCACTTCTTCTTTTCCAGTTGGTTGTGCTGGTTGTTCCTCTTTCTTTGGCTCTTCTTTCTTTGGTTCCTCTTTTTTCGGCTCTTCCGCTTTCACTTCATCTTTCTTCGTATCTAACGGAGAGTTTTCCGCTTTTTTAACTTCAATTTTCTCACTTTGAGCATTCGGAACTTTCTCATCACCTTTTCCAGTTAACGCTTGGAAAACAAACCAAATCACCACTCCAAATGCAATTACTAATAGCGCAACTAAAACTTTCGGCATATGATCTGCAATTGGCCATGATGAAGATTTTTGCATTGTTTCTTGTGTTTTTTGTCCTGTTGATACTTGTGGAACGTCGCGTTTTTCAGATTGTGGTATCGTACTCTGATATTCTACAAGCAGTTCCTCTCCATTTAACCCAACCGCATCTGCGTATTGTTTAATGAATGCACGCGCATAAAAAGCTCCTGGCAATACATCATAATTGCCTTCCTCAATCGCTACTAAATGGCGTTTTTGAATTTTTGTAATCTCATGCAGCTGATCCATAGACAAGCCCTTCATTCCTCTTGCTTCTTTCAGCTTTTGTCCTAATTCTGTCACTACTAACACCTCAATATTTCTTTAAAAGTCAAACATAGAGAAATTATTTTGCGTACCTTGCTCAATTTCATCTACTAAATTATATTGAATTTCTTCATCATAATCGTTACGCAACTCGATAATATAATCAAAATCATCCAATGTGTATTCTGACTGACTCACAAATACGTCAGGATGTTCCACAACTTTCGTTGCAGGTAATCTCATAATTTCACGAACAAGCTGCCAATGTCTTTCGTTAGCACGCTTTGTTGACACGATTCCATCTAAGATAAAAATATTGTCGTCGCTATACTCATCTTCAATCAATTGACTACGAACAGTTTGCTTAATAAGAGTAGATGATACAAATAACCATCTTTTATTTGCACAAACACTTGCGGCAACTATGGATTCTGTTTTTCCGACACGAGGCATTCCTCGTATCCCGATTAGTTTATGACCTTCTTTTTTCATTATTTCAGCCATAAAGTCTACAAGTAACCCTAATTCATCACGTACAAATCGAAATGTCTTCTTATCATCTGCATCTCGTTGTATGTACCTACCATGTCTAACCGCTAGCTTATCTCTTAGCTTTGGCGGACGATATTTCGTTACCGTTATGTTATCCATCGTATTTAAAATTGATTCAAGTCTAGAGATTTGCTCTTGATTATCACACATAAGGAGTAATCCACGGCGTGCATTATCTACACCATTAATTGTGACAATATTAATGCCGAGCATACCGATTAACGAAGAAACGTCACCAAGCAAGCCAGGTCGGTTTTTATGTATTTCATATTCAAAATACCATTCAATCATCCAAGATCACTCCCCTTGCTTACTTTACACCTACGTACTATATTATATGATTTCACCTTAATAGGGAAGCTAAATGTATAATCTATCCCGCGTTATTATTATACAAAAAAAATAGAGAGGAGATTCTCCTCTCTATTTTTTACTTATGCTGTACAAACTTCACCATTAAGTTTGCGATTGTATGTTGCTCTTGTTCATCAGCGACTTTCCAAAGCTCAGACAATAATTTCTCTTGGTCGTTGCGCGCTTCTACTTCATTTGCTAAATAATCTCCAACACGAAATGCCATATCTGATACAGCACCACCATCAAGACCTTTTCCTGATGCCTGTTCTAAACGTTCTCCTAAAAAGCTCTTCCATTGATCAAAATTATCTAAAACTGACATATTTAAGCACCTCACTACTTAGTAATAGAATCATGCTTAATTTGTACAGTTTTTTATTTTTTATGTAAGAATTTTTTATTTTTTATGTAAGAATTTTTTAGCAATGCCAACCGCCATTCACTCCGATAATTTGTCCCGTTATGTAAGATGCACCTGGTGACACGAGAAATGACACTGTTTTCGCTACTTCTTCTGGTAATCCTAATCGTCCTAACGGAATCTCTTCAGCAATTTCATTCTTATCCTCTTCTGAAAATACGTTTAACATTTCCGTTTCAATTGCACCTGGTGCTACCGCGTTCACTCTTACTCCACTTAATGAAACTTCTTTTGCTAATGCTTTCACATATGAATTTTGTGCACCTTTTACCATCGAGTAAAGCACTTCACATGATGCACCAATTTGTCCCCATATAGACGAAACAAGTACAATATTACCGCTTCTCCGCTGAATCATTGATGGCAGTGCCATTGATAATAGTTTATAGATGCTCTTCACTTGAAGTTCTACCATATAATTTAATTCATCGTTCGTTACATCTGTTACGAGCCCAAAGATACTCTTCCCAGCTGCATATACGATAACATCAAGAGGATGTTCAATTTGTTTCCACAATTGCTCTGCTCCATCACTAGAAGCTAAATCCGCTTGAACAGGAATCACTTCCCCCCACTCTTTCTGTAGCTCATTCACTTGCCCTTCACCGTTATTATAATGAACATATACTGTATATCCGTCTTGAATTAATTGTTTTGAAATAGCAGAGCCAATCCCTCCGCTTCCTCCAGTTACTAATGCATACTTTTTCATATAATTCCTCTCTTATCTCAACAAAATCTTTTTCCTACAAATAAAGTGAAACTTTAATCAGTGGGTGGATGAACATCCCCCACTGATTATTAGTTGAACCAATCGGGCTTTTACGGGCAGTTGATCCCCCCCACCTACTTCTGTGCTTTCACTGAATTTTTAAGTGGGGGTCTTACTGCCCGTTAATGCGGGGTAAATAATACCCTCATCTTACAATTTATCAATGATAAGATGAGGGTATTATTATGAAACCTTTTATTTTTTCGGTAAAACTTGACAAACACTCATTCTTTCTTCTGATAATAATAATTTGGCTACTTCTTGTAAATCTTGAACAGTTAGACTTTCTAACACAGTCAATGCCTCAAACAGACTAGATTCATTAAACGCATATCGTGTAAATTGATTTGCAATATATTCCGGCGAATTCAACGATCGTAAAAAGCCACCTATTTTCTTTTTCTTTACTCGTTCTAATGCCACCTCATCTAATTGATCATAATTTGTATTTAGTAAAATGCTTTTCAAACGCTCTTCCAACTCATCAGGTTGCTTCGTATCGCCGCCAACCATTGCAAAACCGAAGTTATTCTCTTCCGTATAATCATACGAGAACGAATCATCAATAAGACCTTCATTATATAAAGATTCGTAATGGACGGAGCTTTTCCCAAATAAATAATCTAAAAGTAACGTAAGCGCAATTTCTTGTTTTAAAAGAGCTTTCCCTTTTTCTTTTAAATTTGTCGCTTTAATACCAACTAAACATTTCGGTGTTTGTACAGGCATGGAAATAATTTTCTTCTTTTCATTTACCTCATCTGGTTCTTCCTCAAATGAACGTACAATTTCTGGCTGGTTTTTATAATCTTTTTTCGCTTGATTTTCACGTACTAAATCCATTGTTTTCTCTGGATCAATTGCCCCCACAACGAACAATAACATATTGCTCGGATGATAAAATGTTTCATAACATTCATATAATAAGTCTTTCGTAATTTTACTAATAGACTCGATTGTCCCTGCAATATCAATTTTAATTGGGTGCTTTACAAACAAGCTATCAATTAATCCAAAGTATAAGCGCCAATCTGGATTATCTTGATACATTTGAATTTCTTGCCCAATAATCCCCTTCTCTTTTTCAACTGTTTTTTCAGAGAAGTAAGGCTCTTGTACGAAGTTTAACAATGTATTTAAATTTTGTTCTACATTTGATGTACATGAAAACAGGTAAGCTGTTCTTGTGAAAGATGTGAAGGCATTTGCTGATGCTCCTTGTTTACTAAACAATTGGAAAGCATCGTGATCTTCTTTTTCAAATAATTTATGCTCAAGAAAATGAGCAATTCCATCAGGTACACGAACCATTTCTTCTTTACCTAGTGGCACGAATGTATTATCCACAGAACCATATTTTGTCGTAAACGTTGCAAATGTTTTATTAAATCCTTGCTTCGGTAAAATATATACATCTAATCCATTAGGAAGTTTTTCATAATAGAGTGTCTCTTTTAATTGCTCATAAACAATTTTCTCCATTTATTCTCCCTCCGTTCCATGTAAAAAGTAAATTGTATCTAGTTCAATATTTTTAGCAACTTTCACAATCTCTTCTTTCGTCACACTTTCAATACCTGAAAGCCATTCTTCAACCGGACGCGTACGGTCTGAAATAATACCATGATACAGCATTTCCACAAATCCGCGCGGTGTATCAATCGCCTCTAATATTTGATTTTGAATAACACTTTTCGTTTGATGCATCTCTTCTTCTGAAAAATCACCATTTTGCATCGCCAACATTTGTTCTTTAATAATCTCAACAGCTTTTTCATAATTTTTCGCTTCGATTCCTGACATGACAAACAATAAACCTTTATGACTTTCAAAGCGGGATGCTGCATAGTACGCTAAACTATTTTTTTCACGAACATTAACGAATAACTTTGAATGAGAAAATCCTCCAAACAGTCCATTGAACAATTGCAGCGCAAAATAATCTTCGTCCTTATACGTAATAAACGTACGATAACCGATGTGTAATTTACTTTGTTTTAATTCTTGTTTTTCAACAACTTCTTTTTCTTCATTATTTCTCTTATGAAGAAGTACATTTCTCTCTCTCACAGGACGTGCTGAAATAGAAAAATACTTACTTACAAGATCAACTGCGTTTTCTGAAATATCACCAATAATGTATAGATCCATTTCATCTTCCGCTAACACTTTTTGATAATATTGATACAAACTTTCATTTGTAATAGATGCAACACTCTCTTTTTTTCCATTTGCACTTAATCGATACGGTTCTACTTTGCACATTTCTTCAATTAAACGCTCGTTTGCATAGCGCATTTTATCATCATACGTAGCTTCAATTCGTTGCAAGAGCGCTCTCTTTTCACTTTCTACAATAGAAGGTAGAAAACTATTTCCCTCTGTTGCTGGATGTAAAACTATATCCGATAACATAGAAAGTGCTTTTTCAAATAACGGTGGTGCATCATGTAAATATACTTCATTTGCAATGTCTACATAAATAGAGATGATATGGTCTTCTCCTTTTTTACTTACATCTACTGCCAAAGAAGATCCGTATAATTCTTCTAAATATTGACGAAGACGAATTACAGAAGGAAGCTTTTCTGTCGCACTTTGCAATACGTATGGCAATAGGGCGCGCTCTGTCACCGTCTCCTCATTTAAAGGTGCTTTAAAACGAAATACAAAAGTATTTGTTTTATATTTATCAGTCGGAATAATATGTACTCGTAAACCACCTAACTCATGTAACTGTTGTTCCATTAGTTTCATTTATAGCCCTCCTTTACGTATATAGGAATATTCCTCTTCAATATACAGTTTTTAGAAATGAAAAATCAACTTTTCTTCCTCACTATACTTACATCAGGCTCTTTCTAAAAACTTTTATATGTAAGGAACATAGTAAAATTCCGTATTACATATATTCTATGTAAAAAAGCCCGCACTAATGTGCGAGCTTTTTTATACTTATCGTTTTCCTTTTTCATACGGCGTTCCTAACGCTTTCGGAGCTTCAGAACGACCTACAAAACCAACAAGTGCTAATATTGTGAATACATATGGTAATATCGTTAATAAAACACTTGGGATTTGATCTAATACAGGAATTGTTCCACCTGTTACACTAAGAGATTGCGCAAAACCAAAGAATAGAGCTGCACCTAGTGCGCCTAGTGGATTCCACTTTCCAAAAATCATAGCAGCTAAAGCTAAGAAACCTTGTCCTGTAATCGTTGCCCCTGAGAAGTTATTAGAAATTGACATTGCAAAAATCGCTCCACCAATTCCAGCAAACACTCCTGATATACAGACTCCAATATAGCGCATTTTATATACGTTAATCCCCATCGTATCCGCTGCCATTGGGTGTTCACCAACAGCACGTAGACGAAGACCAAACGGTGTTTTATAAATAACATACCAAACAACGAATGCTAAAATAATGGCAATATACGACGTTATCGGTACGTTCGAGAAAAATATTTTCCCTAAAACCGGAATATCCGAAAGGCCTGGAATATCAATCTTTTCAATACGATACTGAATAAAGTCAGTCTGTCCTTTATCAAAAATCTTCTTAATTGCAAATACTGTTAAACCAAGAGATAAAAAGTTAATTGCTACACCACTCACAACTTGATCCGCTCGGAATGTAATAGAGGCTACCGCATGAAGTAATGCAAATAATCCACTACCAATTGCCGCAAATAATAACGCAATCCATGGAGTCATCGTTCCCCAAGTATCACCCATTAATAAATTTGTAACTACTCCAATAAATGCACCAAATAGCATTAGTCCTTCTAATCCGATATTTACAACACCCGATCGTTCACTAAATACACCACCTAATGCTGTGAAAATTATAGGTGCTGATGTATATAACGTACCCGTCACAAGAATGGCTAATATATCTAAAAAGCTCATTTATTTCCCCTCCTTGCTCATGCGTGTAAGCGCCCATCTTAACACATAACTACATGCAACAAAGAAGATGATACATGCAATAATTACATTAATAAGCTCTGATGGTACATCTGCCTCAAAGTTCATTTGAGGGGAAGCACTTTTCAAACCACCAAATAATAAAGCTGAAAGGATTATACCAAACGGATTATTCCCTCCAAGTAATGCTACAGCAATCCCGTCAAATCCTACTCCTGTAAACGAAGACATCGCTGTCATACTCTGGAATGTTCCTAATCCTTCCATCGCTCCACCAATCCCCGCAAATGCACCAGCAATTGTCATGGAGAATACTACATTACGAGAAACTTTCATACCTGCATATTGAGAAGCATGCTGATTAAATCCTACCGACTTTAATTCGTAACCTAAAGTTGTTCTATCTAATAAGAACCACATTAAAATAGCGATTAAAATTGCTACAATAATTCCCCAGTGTAGACGTGAACCATCAGTAATAGAAGCAAGCCAGTCTGAAGATAGTGACGCACTCTCTTTAATATCATACGTTTTGTCATTACCCGCATGTAAGAAACGCTTAATAATGTCATATGTTACATACAACGCAATATAGTTCATCATAATGGTTACAATAACTTCATTCACTTGAAACTTCCCTTTTAAATATCCCGGAATGAAGCCCCAAATTCCGCCTACCAATGCTGCAAATAAAATAGATAATGGAATATGAAGGAAAGCCGGTAGTGAGACTGCATAACCGAACCAAACCGCCGCAAGCCAACCAACTAACAATTGACCCTCTACCCCGATATTAAATAAACCTGTACGAAATGCAAACGCCACCGATAAACCAGCAAGAATAAGCGGTATCATTGTACGAAGCGTTTCACCAATCGCACTTGCGCTACCGAACATACCTGTCCAAAGTGCACTATAACCAACAATTGGGTCATAGCCACTAACTAGCATTACAATTGCTCCTACAAGTAAGCCGAAAATAACGGATAGTACTGGGACTAAAATATTTATCGTTCGCTCTGTTAAAAGTTTTTTAGCCATTTGTACCCACCTGCTCCTTCTTTGTTCCTCCAGCCATTAACAATCCAAGCTGTTGTTCATTCGTTTCTTTCGCATCAACTATTGCTACAATTTTCCCTTCATAAATAACAGCAACTCGATCGCTAACATTTAAGATTTCATCTAACTCTAGTGATAAAAGTAATACACCTTTTCCTTTATCCCTTTGCTCTATTAATCTCTTATGAATAAATTCAATTGCTCCTACATCTAAACCACGTGTTGGCTGTGCCGCGATTAATAAATCTGGATCACGGTCTACTTCACGTGCAATAATTGCTTTTTGCTGATTCCCCCCAGATAGAGCGCGTGCTAACGTTTGCTCACTAGGTGTACGTACATCAAACTGTTCAATAAGAGCCTTTGCTTTTTCTGTAATTTTGCTGAAATTTAAAATCCCTTTCTTTGAAAACGGATTTTTATAGTACGTTTGCAGAACTATATTATCTCTAACAGAAAAATCAAGAACGAGTCCGTGTTTATGACGATCTTCTGGAATATGACCAATTCCCTCTTCTGTTATTCTTCTAACAGGCCAATTTGTTATTTCTTTTCCTCTAATTGCAATAGAACCTGACTCAACTTTTCGTAAACCAGTAATTGCTTCTATTAATTCACTTTGTCCGTTTCCATCAATTCCTGCAATCCCAACAATTTCCCCCGCACGAACAGTTAAGTCAAGGCCTTTTACAGCAGGTAGTTGACGTGCATCGTGAACAACAAGGTTTGCAATTGAAAGTACCTCTTCTTTTGGCTTCGCGTCTATTTTTTCTGTTTTAAAATTCACTTGACGTCCGACCATTAATTCTGCAAGTTTATTTTCATCCGTATTTGCAACGTCAACCGTTCCAATCCCTTTTCCTTTACGAATAATCGTACAACGATCGCAAACTTCCATAATTTCTTTCAACTTATGTGTAATAAGAACAATAGATTTTCCTTCTTGCACAAGCTTTTTCATAATTTGAATTAGCTCATGAATTTCTTGTGGTGTTAACACAGCTGTCGGTTCATCAAATATTAAAATTTCTGCACCGCGGTAAAGAGTTTTCAAAATCTCAACACGCTGTTGCATACCAACTGAAATATCCTGTATTTTCGCATATGGATCTACAGCTAAGCCGTATTGTTCAGACAGTTTTTGAATTTCTTTCGCAGCTTCCTCAACAGCAATTTTCCCTTTTTTCTTCGGTTCATTTCCGAGAATAATATTCTCTGTAACTGTAAAATTATGAACAAGCATAAAGTGCTGATGAACCATTCCAATACCAAGGTCATTTGCCACATTCGGATTGGTAATGTTTACAGACTTTCCTTTAATTTTAATTTCACCTTGTTCTGGTTGGTACAAACCAAATAGTACATTCATCAATGTGGATTTCCCTGCACCATTTTCTCCAAGTAAAGCATGTATCTCACCCTGCTTTACTTGCAGCGTAATATCATCATTCGCTACAATGCCTGGGAATACTTTCGTAATATTATTCATTTCAATTACGTATTCCATTGTGTTCCTCCTTTTAACAGGGAACATTCCCCTATTACACTATTAACTTATTAAGCAATTCGGAAGTTTTATACATACAAAGGTTAGTTCTATGAACTAACCTTTGCTATTTCTCTATTTATTTTTTTAGAGAAGCTTCATATTCTTTATACTCTTTATCTGTAGCCGGTACTTTAATTTCACCGTCTGTAATTTTCTTTTCAAATTCTTCTACTTTTGTTAAAATTTCAGGGTTAACTTTTTTCACGTTATCAGTTGTTTTTGAAATACCAATACCGTCATCTTTTAAGCCAAACGCTTCAATTT
Organism: Bacillus sp. EB106-07-01-XG149; assembly: GCF_058791555.1. Classification (NCBI taxonomy): domain Bacteria; kingdom Bacillati; phylum Bacillota; class Bacilli; order Caryophanales; family Bacillaceae; genus Bacillus; species Bacillus sp. EB106-07-01-XG149. The sequence continues at coordinate 98,164 of NZ_JBYTDP010000002.1, forward strand.
TTCCACCTTTTAACTTTCCATCTTTTGCTTCTTTAGCTACTTTTTCTACAGCTACATCAACGCGTTTTATCATTGAAGTTAATGTTACATTTTCAGGCATACCTTCTTGATGTTGGTCACGGTCAACACCGATTACCCAAACATTTTCACCTTTTTTCTTACGATTTTTCGCTTCAGTGAACACACCGTTACCTGTACCACCAGCAGCATGATAAATTACATCTACACCTTGACCGTACATTGCTGAAGCAAGAACTGTACCTTTTTCAGGTTTATCAAATGCTTCTGCATATTCAGATACGATTTCAATGTTTGGATTTACTGCCTTTGCACCAGCTTTAAATCCATTTTCAAATTTACTAATTAAATCACTCTTCATTCCACCAACAAATCCTACTTTATTCGATTTTGTTGACATAGCTGCTACCGCACCTACAAGGAATGATCCTTCATGATCTTTAAATGTAATGCTTGTTACGTTCGGTGCATCTACAACCGTATCAACAATTGCGAATTGCTGTTTTGGAGATTCTTTTGCTACTTCTTTAATTGCACCTTCTAATTTATAACCAATTCCGAAAGATAAATCATACTTATCTTTTGAAAATTTCTTTAAGTTTGGAATATAATCTGCTTCTTTTTCAGACTGTAGGTAACGATAATTTGTCTTTTCTTTTAATCCATTATCTTTACCAAACTTTTTTAATCCTTCCCAAGAAGATTGGTTGAATGATTTGTCATCAACGCCCCCAACATCCGTAACCATACCAACCTTAAACTCTTTATCCCCTTTTTTGTCACTACTCGCTTTATCCGAGTTACCACATGCACCTAAAACCGCACTTGCTGCTAATGTTAATGATAATAAAAGACCTGTTTTTTTCTTCATACTAGAAACCCCTCCTGAAATGATTTGTCTATTTTTTTATACGCTGCTGTCCCTAACTTCTTGCTGTCACCTCCCTAAAAAGGAACTTACCTACATACGTTTTCTTAGTACGTGGAAGCTAAACTTATCAGCTCTAAAGTAATTGATAGAATATAAGATCGGCTCATCATTTTGATCATAGTGCATTTGTTTCAATACTAGCAGTGCTGTTTCTGGCTCACATTCTAAAATCGGTGAGATTTTCGGATGATAGCCAATTGGCTCGATATGAGCAACCGCATATGTTATGCGCTTATGCGTGTTATTATGTATCACCGTTAGTAACGATTCTTCATTGTATCCCGATAAATCCGGCAATATTTCTTTTGCAAGTTTATCGATACAATATACAACAGGTTCCCCATCTGCTGTACGTACACGCTCAATCATCACTGCATTAAAACCATCTTCACTATTAAACTTCTCTTTTTCTTCTTCTGTTAAACTTGTTGTAGATGATGATAAAAAGATAGTTCCTGGTGTTTTCCCCACACTAGAAATCATATCTGTAATACTAGAAAGTTGTTCAATCCCTGAAGAAAATAACGGCTTGGCATTTACAAATGTTCCTACACCATGTCTACGAATGACAACATTTTCTTCTTCTAAAATACGCAGCGCTTCCCTTAAAGTCGCTCTACTTACGCCAAGTTCTTTCGCTAAATCAAACTCTGATGGTAGCTTCTGTCTTTCTTTGTAAGCTCCATCTTTAATTTTTTCTTTGATGTGATCAATCACCCGTAAATATAGGTGACGACTATCGGATTTTACTGACATAAGACTCCCCCGCATTTCAATTATTCGACCTCTGATGTAAGACTTCTTTTCTCTTTTTTCAACTTACAACATAATAAAATCACTAAATACTAAAAATAAGCATAATTGTCGAATAAATATTAATAATTTTTTAAGATGAAATTTTCACTCTTTACTGCATAAAAAAAACTTTGCACCATAAACATTCCTCATTTCGAGAAAAAGTTCGGCACAAAGATCTCTTACATCCTTTGTTACACACTTTTCCCCTCATAGTCCAGCAATTCATGGTTGCCGGGTAGAAACTTATGGACCTTATCTCCAAGATTATATGAGGCAGTGATTCTTTTCGAAGTAATCTTACCACTTGCTCCCATACGTGTCAACAAAATTTAACATTTTTCTACATTAAATATCGAACATTTATTAAAAACATAATCAAAGTATTCGTATTCTAAAGAATCTCTTTATATGTAAGCCCTTTCTTTATTGCTGAATATAGTATATAACAAAACTAGCATATAAAAAAGCCTAATTGTAAAAAACAATTAGGCTTTTTTTATGAACTTTTTTCTTGTACATCATTAATGAGTACTTCTCGTGGTTTACTACCTTCATACGGACCTACTACACCATTCATTTCCATTGCATCAATTAAACGGGCAGCTCGCGTATAACCTACTCTAAACCTACGTTGCAACATAGAAACAGATGCTGTTTGCATTTCCACTACGAGCTGAACTGCTTCATCATATAATTCATCTTCTACTTCCTGCTTCGTATCAGGAACATCTTGTGGAATCATATCTTCTTGATATTGCGCTTTTTGCTGACCAATAACATACTCTACAACTCTCTCAACTTCATCATCGGATAAAAATGCACCTTGTACACGTACTGGCTTCGATGCACCAATTGGTATAAACAGCATATCTCCACGACCTAGCAGTTTCTCTGCACCACCACCGTCAAGAATTGTACGAGAGTCCGTTTGAGAAGATACAGCGAATGCAATACGTGATGGAATATTCGCTTTAATAACTCCCGTAATAACATCAACCGATGGACGCTGCGTCGCAATAATTAAATGAATACCAGCCGCACGAGCCATTTGTGCTAAACGCATAATCGCATCCTCTACATCTGATGAAGCAACCATCATTAAATCAGCTAACTCGTCCACTATTACTACAATATAAGGTAATTCCGGTTGTTTCGCTTCTGATTGACTATTATGTTCTTTAATATGATCATTATATCCTTCAATGTTACGCGTGCCACTATGAGCAAATAACTCATAACGTCGTTCCATTTCACTCACGACTTTTTTCAAAGCTTGTGATGCTTTTTTCGGATCAGTTACAACTGGTGTTAATAAATGCGGAACACCGTTATATACATTTAACTCTACCATTTTCGGATCAATCATCATTAATTTTACTTCATGTGGTTTTGCACGCATTAAAATACTAACAATAATACCATTAATACATACACTTTTCCCGCTACCTGTCGCACCAGCTACTAGTAAATGGGGCATTTTATTTAAACGCGCTAATACAGCTTCACCTGTAATATCTCGTCCAAGACCAATTAACAACTTCTCTTCCGGATGATTATTAGCCTTAGAATCAAGAACTTCTCTAAGCGTTACCATAGAAACTTCTGAGTTCGGAACTTCAATCCCTACAGCTGATTTCCCGGGAATAGGTGCTTCAATACGAATGTCTTTCGCAGCTAAAGCAAGTGCTAAATCATCACTTAAACTAACGATTTTGCTTACCTTTACTCCCATATCAGGATATACTTCATATTTTGTAACTGCAGGACCTCTATGTACTTTTGTTACTTTCGCTTTCACTCCAAAACTTTGAAATGTACGTTCTAATTTACGAGCATTCTCATAAATTTCTGCATTTTCATTTGTAACTTGCTTATTCTTAGGAAATTTCAATATATCAATTGCAGGAAGCTTATAATCTTTATTTTCTACATTTGAAAATTGCATTGGCGGGGCACTTGTTTCCGCCTCTAAAGATTCTACAATCTTTTCTCCACGCTTTTTCTTAGATTCTTCAACAGGCGGAGCCTCTTCAATAGACGGTGAAGTTATTAACTCTGCTTCCTGTTCTTCGCCAATTCGTTTATCCTCTTGTTCATTTACTGGATAATTCTCAGTGAAATTCGAAATAATGGGAGGATCAATTGAAATTTCTTCCATCGGCTCAACAATTTCTTCTTGTTCCACAACACGTTCGCGCCTCGTACTTCTTGTTGTTTTTTTCTTTTCTGTTTGTTGAGCTGTCCTTTTGGATCTCCAATCTTTATAATCCCCTTGCATTACTTCAAATTGACTTCTAAGGATTCTTCCTACAGGGGCAAGCACTTCCCCAATATGCTTATTTGTTATACAAAGTATGCCGAGAATAACTAAAATAATACCAATGATATAAGCTCCTACTTCGTCAAATAAGAAGTAACACGTCGCGAACATAAGCGCACCAAACATGCCACCACCTAAATGAACGCTATCTGGACCCTTTTTCATTTCAAGAAAGAAGTTATCTTTCGTACTCACGATAACAGAAGTATTTTGCACTGCTCCATCTTTCGTAAGAAGGTTAAATAATGTAATATGACTAAACATTAATATCGCCAATACTATTAAATAAAAACCAATTAACCGTTTATTTAATAGGTTTGGCCATCCGCGTTTGATAACAAACGAAACCGATAAAGCTATTACACCTAACACACCAATTATGTACCACTCACCAAAGAAGAAGCGAAAAAATAACACAAACGATTTCCCTACAACGCCTAGCTGTAAAATCGTAATGATTGAAAGTGCAAAAAGAGTTAAACCGACGATTTCATAATACAAAGTTGGCTTTATCGTGCGTCTTGCTTTTGCCTTCGTCCCTCTTTGCTTTTGTTTTGCCATTTCTTCACCTCGTGTTCTACATGTAAGTAGGGCTTCCTTAAAAAAGCTCTACTTATATGTCTGTTTTCTCTATTTTTCAGGTCTTATATCTTCTATTTTTACACTTCTTGTAAATTGTTAAATAAACAGAAGAAAGCAGCCCTCTCATGGCTGCTCAACCGTCTTGTTTTTTATATTATACCATAGCTTCTAAACAAAATCCTTCTTTTTGCTAAAAGGTTATTTTCTGGCCGGGCTCAAACTCTAAGTAGTGTAGCGGATCCGTACTTAACACACGTACAATAGAATAACACCCATGTTCTTCTTCAGAAACCATTAATTCAACACCGTTTATATTTACAACTTTTTGGCTTTCACATTGCGAATAATCAGTTGGATATACAAGTTGCTCTGGCATAATTGTGTATAAAATCATTGTAACATTTTCCCTTCTGCACTATCATCCATGCGAGCATCTATTAATTCATTCAGCTTTCGAATCGCATTCCCAATACCACCGACATCATCTATGAGACCATATTTTACTGCATCGCCACCAATTACATTCGTCCCAATATCTCGCGTCAAATTCCCTTTCGCAAACATAAGTTCTTTAAAACGATCTTCGGTTACTTTCGAATGCTTCGTCACAAATCGAATGACTCTTTCTTGCATTTTATCTAAATACTCAAATGTTTGCGGCACACCTATAACAAGACCTGTTAGACGAATGGGATGAATTGTCATCGTCGCAGTTTCCGCAATAAATGAATAATCCGTAGAGACGGCGATTGGTACACCGATAGAATGCCCTCCGCCCAGAACAAGTGATACCGTTGGCTTTGAAAGCGAAGCTACCATCTCAGAAATTGCTAATCCTGCTTCAACGTCACCTCCGACCGTGTTTAATATTAAAAGCAAACCTTCAATTTTCGGATTTTGTTCTATCGCAACAATTTGCGGAATAATATGCTCATATTTTGTTGTTTTATTTTGCGGCGGCAACTGAACATGACCTTCCACCTGCCCAATGATTGTTAAACAATGAATACTCGATTCATTCATTTGTGGTACATTCGTTTGCCCTAGCTGTTGAATTTTTTCCACTATCGAGGCTTCTTTCCCAGTTTCTTTCGGCTCAGCCTCTTTCCCTTCATTTGTATAACGATCACGTTCTGTCATATCGCATCCCCTTTCACTCGTATATAACTATTATTTCTTAAGTTATAAATTTCATTCGATAGAGTTTAAAAAGAAAAAAAGATCACCCGTAAAGGTGATCTTTTTTATACTTCCATAATAATCGGTAAAATCATAGGTTTTCTCTTTGTCTCTTCGTACAAGAACTGCCCTAATAATTCACGAATATTTTGTTTTAACATAGACCATTCAATTGAATACTCTTTAATCGATTGCTCAACAATCATACGTACAATCTCTGTAGAGCGGTCAATTAACGCTTCTGATTCACGAACATACACAAAACCACGTGAAATGATTTCTGGACCAGAGATAATTTTCTTTTCATCTTTACCAAGTGTTACAACAACTACTAATATTCCATCTTGAGATAACATTTTTCTATCTCGAAGAACGATATTACCAACGTCACCTACACCTAATCCATCAATTAACACATTACCAGCTTGTACTTTGCCAACTAAGTTTGCGTCATCGTCACCAAAAGCAATCACATCACCTTTTTCTACGATAAAGATATTCTCTCTTGCAATACCTACATCTTCAGCTAAATATGCATGTGCTTTTTGCATACGGAACTCACCATGTACGGGTACAAAATATTTCGGTTTCATTAAATTTAACATTAACTTTAATTCTTCTTGGCTACCGTGACCTGAAACGTGAACTTTTCTTTCACCGTAATAAATAACATCAGCTCCAGCTCTAAATAACAAGTCAATAATTTTCGATACAGATATTTCATTACCTGGAATTGGAGAAGCCGCAATAATAACCGTATCACCTTTACGAATTGAAATTTGTTTATGAGCTTGCTTCGCCATTCTAGAAAGGGCTGCCATCGGTTCACCTTGGCTACCTGTCGTTAAAATAGCTACCTTTTTCTCTGGGAAATTGTCTACTTCTTGTAGTGAAATAACCATACCTTCTGGAACATCTAAATAACCAAGACGTCTTGCGATATCTACTACTTTCACCATACTACGTCCTACAACCGCCACTTTTCGTCCTGTTTCAGCAGCTGCATCAAATACTTGTTGAATACGATGTACATTCGATGCAAATGAAGCAACGATAATACGTCCTTCTGCGCCGTAGAACACTTTAGAAATTTCTACACCAACTTCTTTTTCAGAACCTGTATAGCCTGGACGCTCAGCATTTGTACTATCAGATAATAAGCACAGTACGCCTTCATTTCCGATTTGTGCCATTTTTCCAAGGTCTGCTCCACTATTTCCAATTGGAGTTTGATCGAATTTAAAGTCTCCCGTATATACGATAGCACCTTTTGATGTATGGAAACAAACACCAACAGAATCTGGAATACTATGTGTCGTTCCAAAGAATGACACCGTTGTAGTATTAAACTCTACTGTTGAATTTGAATCGATTGTTTTTAAGTCTACACGGCCTAACATACCCGCTTCGCCAAGTTTTTCTTGTATAAGTCCTACTGTTAATTTCGTTGCATACACAGGAATTGATAATTTACGAAGTACGTAAACAATTCCACCAATATGATCTTCATGACCGTGAGTAATAAATAAACCTTTTACTCGCTCTTGGTTTTCCACTAAATATGTAATATCCGGAATAACGATATCAATTCCAAACATTTCATCTCCCGGGAACATTAACCCTGCATCTACAATAAAGATTTCAGAATCAATTTCAACACAGTACATGTTTTTCCCGATTTCACCTACTCCACCAAGAGCAAATACTTTAACAGACTCATTCTCTTTTCTCTTCATGTTGTTGCCTGGTTTAAAAATCTTTCAAACACTGATTTCACTAAAATTGCAGAGACACCAGGGGAAACTCTACAACCACCATATATTCACCGTCCAAGACGAATGTCCTTACCGTTATGCGATATCATGTCCTTGTTTATTTTTTAAACCAGGTTTCACCTCTCTTTCATTATATAAATCAAATATCTTATTCGATATGATATGAAAATGTAATCAAATTATAATTTTTACCAATTTTGCTAAGCATACCCGTACTAAGCTACTTAGCCATATTATACCTGATACAAGAAATAGAACACAAGTTAAATCGTGCGAAAGAAGAAGTAAAAGAACGGAATTACAACAAAAATATCGAACGTATTTCCTTTATATTTACTCCGATTTTATACTCCATATTATTTTGAAGAAATAGCCATACATACGCTAAATTAATTTCATAATATGGATTTTCAAGACTTATTTTTCTAGAATCGAACAAAAACACTTATAAAATGAAGCTTTTTTATGAATCACGTCACATTTGAGACAATCCCTCTACAAAACAGAATCGATAGTTTATTACGTTTATACAAATGTTTATCCTATAATAACTATGATTTTTTGATTCATTTAAAGGTGTACGATTATTTTCTTATACATGTTGCAACACATAATGAAGAAGCGGTTAAACAAGTGGCATAATATGATCTTATAAGAACACATGTAGGTGAGAAACGAGAGGCAAAGATTTTTATAACATAAAAAAATAACCTAGTTCTACACTAGGTCATTTTTTATTAACGAGGGATAGATTGCATAACAGATTGTAACGTTACTCTTTCTTCTTCTGTTAATGGAAGAAGTGGTAAACGTACAGAACCTACATCTAATCCAACCATTTGTAACGCTGTTTTTACTGGCGTTGGGCTTGGCGCCATAAATAATGAATCCGTTACTCTTACAAGTAATTGATGTAATTTTTGCGCCTTTTTAAATTCTCCTGCTTGGAATGCTGCAATCATTTCTTGCATTTCATTTCCAATCACATGAGATGCTACAGAAACGATACCTTTCGCTCCAACTGCCATAGCTGGTAACGTTAAACCATCATCACCGCTGTATACTGCAAAGTCGTCCGCTGTTTTTTCAATGATTTCTGTCATTGTTAGCACATCGCCGCCTGCATCTTTAATCGCAACAATGTTTTCTATTTCTGATAAACGAACAACTGTATCAACGGAGATTTGTACAATAGATCGTCCTGGAACGTTATATAGCATAACCGGAAGCGGCGTGCTTTCAGCAATTGCTTTAAAGTGCTGATACATTCCTTCTTGACTCGGTTTGTTATAATACGGTGCTACTAGCATTACTGCATCAACACCAACCTCTGTTGCCTTTTTAGTTAAGTCAATAGAAGCATGCGTATTATTACTACCTGTTCCAGCGATTACGGGCACCCTTTTATCGACAACAGATACGACATGGCGATATAACGCTACTTTTTCTTCTGAAGTTAATGTAGGAGATTCTCCTGTCGTTCCTCCTACCACGATTGCTGTTGTACCGTTATCTATTAAATAATTTACCAATTTCGTTGTCTTCGCAAAATCGATATTTCCGTTTTTATCAAACGGAGTTACCATCGCGGTTGCAATTGTCCCAAAATCTATCATGGTCTCACTCCTTATTGTTCCAGTTGCTTTTCTTTTGAAAGCTCAAACGCACTATGTAATGCATTTACAGCCTCCACTAAATCAGTTTCTTTTACAAGAACCCAAATTGTCGTATGGCTATCTGCCGATTGCAGAATTTGAATACCTTTTTCCGCTAAAGCTGTAACGATTTTCGCAGTAACCCCTGGGTATCCTGCCATTCCAGCTCCTACAATAGATACTTTTGCACAATGCTCTGTCACAATTGGCTCATATCCAAGGTTTTTTAATAATTCAACTGCACGACTTGATACACTATCACTCACCGTATAAGCTACCCCAGTAGGTGAAATGTTAATTAAATCGACACTGATTCCTTCATTCGCCATTTCTTTAAACACATGCTGTTGTAAATCATATGCTGTTTCTTTTGCCAGCACTTTAATTTGCGTCACATTTGATACATGAGCGATACCTGTAACAGGACGTTCTTCTACATCACGGCCTTTTGTCGCACCGTCCGATGCTGAAATAAGCGTACCTTCACTATCAGAATACGTAGAACGTACACGAAGTGGTACTTTTGCATGCATCGCAATTTCAACTGCACGTGGATGCACGACTTTTGCACCTTGATATGCCATGTTACAAATTTCATTGTATGTTACCGTTTGAAGATGACGTGCATCTTTTACAATGCGAGGATCCGCAGTCATAACACCTTCTACATCTGTAAAGATATCAATAAATTCAGCATGAAGCGCAACACCTAATGCAGAAGCTGAAGTATCGCTACCTCCGCGTCCAAGTGTTGTCGTATCACCTTTTTTCGTTTGTCCTTGGAATCCTGTAACGACGATTACATCTAGATTTTCTAGCTCTTCATGTATACGATCGCAGTTCATTTCAATAATCTTAGCATTTGTAAAATCATCATTTGTTACAAAACCAGCTTGTGCACCATTTAATGCTGCTGCTTTTATACCGTTCTCATTTAACATGTTAGAGAAGACGATTGCTGAGATTAATTCTCCGCATGATAATAATAAATCTTGCTCACGATTAGAAATGCGAGATTCCTCTTGATTTACAAGACTTAACAAAGTATCAGTTGCATATGGTTCACCTTTACGGCCCATAGCAGATACGACAGTAACTACTTTATAACCCGCATCTAGCGATTTTTTTATATGATGAAGCGCATGCTTACGTCCATTTTCATCACGTACGGATGTGCCACCAAATTTTTGAACAATAATTTTCATATTTTGCACCTTCTCTTAGCCGTTTACACTAATTGTAATTTTACTAAGCGCTCTGCAATTTGAACAGAATTCCATGCAGCGCCTTTTAATAAGTTATCAGATACGACCCAAAGATGGAATCCTTTATCGTTATTTAAATCTTTACGGATTCTTCCAACGAATACTTCGTTTTTACCTACTGCAGTAGCTGGCATTGGATATAACTGCTCTTCTGGGTTATCTTGCAGAACGATACCTTCCGCATTTGCAAGTAAGCTCTTTAATTCTTCTACTGTTACGCCTTCTTTTTCCACTTCGATGTAAACAGACTCAGAGTGACCTGATACAACCGGTAAACGTACACATGTTGCCGCTACTTCTAATTCAGGCATATGCATAATTTTTTTCGTTTCATTAATCATTTTCATTTCTTCAAACGTAAATCCATTATCTTGGAATTTATCAATCTGTGGAATCGCGTTGAAAGCAATTTGGAAATGTTTCTTATCACCTGATACAGGTAAAACATTCGCCTTTACTTCTTCACCATTTAAAATTGCTTGTGATTGTTCATGAAGTTCTTCAATCGCTGCCGCACCAGCACCTGATACAGCTTGATATGTGGAAACGATTACTCGTTTTAAACCATATTGCTGACGAACTGGCTCAAGAGCTACTACCATTTGAATTGTAGAACAGTTTGGATTTGCAATAATACCATTATGTTCTTTTAAGTCGTTTTCATTTACTTCAGGTACAACAAGTGGCACGTTTTCTGTCATACGGAATGCACTTGTATTATCAACAACAATCGCACCGCGTTTTGCTGCTTCTGGCGCTAATTGTTTTGATACAGATCCACCAGCACTAAATAGTGCGATATCTACTCCTTCAAAACTTTCAGGAGTTGCCTCTTGAACTGTAAATTCTTCGCCTTTAAATACAAGTTTCTTACCTGCAGATCGTTTAGATGAAAGTAACGTTAACTTCCCGATTGGAAATTCTCGTTTCTCTAAAGTATTTAACATTTGTTCACCAACTGCGCCGGTTGCTCCAACTACAGCGACATGAAAAGTTTTTTGCTTTTCCATCACTATGCCCCTTTCTAGATACCAATCCTTCTATAACTTAGAATCAGAAGGAGTATACAATACCCCTTCTAATCTTAATAACGTTAATTTTATCATATTCTACAGTAAGAATGATGGTTTCATCAAAAATTGTCCGTTTTTTTTCGTTTTTTAATTCATATATCTGAATTTTTCTACGACAACCGGTTGCAATTGCTTCCCTTGCAGCGCTTCTAATACTGTATCTTCAAGCAGCTCCATACGAGCTACCATCGAGTTCGGTTTTTTCTCTGGTGCATCTTGACCGAATGGGACGAAGTAGATGTTTTTTGTAGCCATTAGGCGCATGAGGTTGACGCCAACAGGGTGATGACAATATAAATATTTCTTTTTTCTTCTATTATATAATCATTTCACAAGCTGTAAATTTATTTTGTCTACCATTGACCATTCAATAGAATATATCGAAAGATTAAGATTGGAATATAAATAAAAGGAGAATTTTATATGTCTTTAGATAAGTATAAAAATATGTCTGATGAAGAGTTTAAGCAATTGTCTACTGAAGAATTTCAAAATTATATTAGATTAAAGCAAGAAGATTTTTCAAGACATTATAGGAAAATAAATGAAATTACTGTAGATGTGATGTTAAGGCCTCAGGAAGCAATAGAAATTGCTAAACATTATCATAAGAAAAATAAATTAGATGGAGTAGTTAATGAAGATATCAACCATCTTTTCTTTGATGAGGCTTATACATTTAAAATTGAGAAAGAAAATAGAAACAACGATGATATAAGACCAGCTTGGAGAATATTAGTGGATTTACCAAAAAAACCTTTTCTTATGGAGGACTATACACTAATTGTGTCTGATAGGGATAAAAAAGTAATGGGTATGCTCGATCCAAATGGGCATCCAGTATTTAAAGGCAATGAATTTACAGATGAAGATATCGAATATATTATGAGCGATGAGGATTCTAAAGATTAATTATGGAAGAAAAATTTTTATATCTCTATTTTTTATATAATGATACATTTATTAACATCAAATAGGAGGAACATTCCTTGAAAGTTGTACGCTCTATATTTAAAGGCTTTCGTTTAATAGGTTTAATTGTAAAGCCAGTACTTAAAGCATTATCTAAAAGTAAATTTTAAAACTCATAAAAATTAAGATCCCCTTCTGCATATGAGTGCATCAGGGGATCTTTTTCAATTTATTCTATTCGTTCTACAGACAGTACTCATAGATAAATAAGAAACGGTGTATATTTACCCTAACATTTATAAAGATGAAAATCAATATATAATTATCTACATATAAAACCAGATAATAATTTTTATTCATAAAACTATTCTTTTGAAAAATATCATTATAATTTAAAATATTAACATCAATTTATTACTTTCCCCTTAGTGTTTTACCTCTACGTTATACTACATTCCCTATTGAGAACTATAACAAACACATATATTATAAAATACATTTTTTTGAGGAAACTTTAACCATTTATTGTTATAATTATATCCGCAATATTTTCCCAGGAGAGTTCATATAAAGAACAATAGGATAATGGACATACATATTAGGCACTCCCCTTCTTTAATACGTTCATAGAAATATAGAAAGGGTTTATACGATGGGACAATTTCAAAGTAATTTTCAATCGGCACAACAAATCGCTACGCAGATGAGAGCAGCGTCGGATACCATCCAAAGTGCAACAAATCGCTCTATAAAAAAGGCGACGCGTACTACGCTTTCTGTTAATTCAAAAGCACAAGAAGCGAACCAACAATTTTTAGATTTGACGAAACAATTTTCTGCCGCCTTTCAACAAGCGGTCGATAATATTCATTCGGTAGCCAAAGAGTTTGAGAGAATGGATCACGAACTTCACAACATTTTTCGCTAATGTGACCATCTTTGTAAAGATAGAATTCTAGGAGGAAAAAGATGGATCGAGATATCGAAAACCAAATTAAACAGTTAAATCAAAAGTTACGAAATGTATTTGAAGAGCAGGACCGAAATCAATTCGCGATTCAAACTCAGGAACAAGTGGAAGCAGATTTTTTTGAATGGAGAGGTCGAAACCGTCGTTTGTTTGATCGAATTTTAGGAACTTGGCACGGCGATAGAGAATTATCTCATTTTTTTATGAATATGCGTCAAGAAGCACAACACATCGAACGAAAACTTACATTCGAATTGGAAAACCAAAAAGAAACATTGCTTAAAGAAAGACGGGACCTTAGTGATTTAGAAGACGACCTATCCTACCAGCAACAACAATTAGCAAGGGAGGCTTAATGCATGAGTTTAAATATGTATTTGGGAGAAGTACAAAGCCAAACTCAAAGCATGAACGCTGTATGTACCGCTACCATTCAAGGTATGGAACAAGCTATTCAGTCGATTGACGCTTTTGCAATTGATACTGTTCTACAAGGACAAACATATAGCAGTGCAAAATCATTTTTTGTACAAACTTTTCGTCCTTTAGCACAAGGAATCATTTATTTATGTGAAGAATTAATTCGTCAGAATGATGCTTTTCCAAGTCAATTTCAATCAAAGGTAGCTTCAACTGATGTTATCGAACAAGAAATAAGAGAACAAATACAGGAAATCAATCAATCGATTGCAAGTATAGAAGCGGTAGATGTAGCTATGCCAATGCCTGGAATAGATGCAATTGTTGCAGTCTTAGTTGCGATGAGAAAAAAACTTGAAGAAAAACTAGAGCATTTATATGAGTTTAATTATACTTCTAGTAGTAATTATGATACTGCACTCCAACTAGCCGCTAACATTGCGACGGGTTTAGCGGAAGTCCAAAGTGGAAAAGGTTTTAGTCCCGTAAGTGGTACATTTAGTACACAGGGATTGAATATGGACTGGACGACTTCCATTCAAAAAATGACAGAAGCTAAGGCACGCGAAGCGGACAATTTTGTAAATAACAATTTATCAGATGATAATATCGAAGAAGGTACAATGTATGATACCCCCCCCGAAAAATCTATGCTTCGAAAAGTTTGGGACGGTATATACGTTGGTTCTGGGCAAGTTATCGGAGGGATTGTAGAAGGATTCAATTCACTAGATGATACAGTAACAAAAGAAAATATTAAGTATGCTATAGGCCATCCCCTAGAGACAGCATCTACTGCCTATAATACTTTTTCTGATTCATTTGTGAATGATTTTTGGCATGGTGATGCAGAAAGTCGTGCAAAATGGGGAACAAGTACTTTTATGGAAGTTGGGATAGGATGGATTGGGGATAAAGGGATAGGCAGAGTAGGGAAAATAACTACACTCAGTGAAGGCGCGAATCTAGCAAAATTTTCAGAAGGTATCTCTTCCCTTTCGAATCAAATACCATTGAAAGACCAATTTGCTTTTGCTGGTGGAACTACTTTAAAATCCAATATTACAGGCGATACTTTTACACAAGCTAAAGATACTTTTTTATTCTTCGATAAATTCAAATCACACCCTAATTCTGTTTTCTTGAATAATAAAGCTGTTGAACATCTCTTTCATGGAAACTTTAATAGAAATAGAGAACCTGGTGGGTACCATCATGAGAGTATGATGGGAGGCGGAAAAATAAAACCTGGAACTGAGTCACCACCTAATCGTTTTGGTGTATATACTGCTGAAATCGAAGTTAATGGGGTTCTAAAGGGATCACCATCCACCTTTTTCCCAAAACATTGGGATAGAACTCAAGTAATGGAAGCCATTCATGAGGCTTTTAATAATAAAAGACATCGACATGGCAATGTATATTCTGGTAAGACTTCTGAGGGAATGGAAATTAGATTTGTTCTTATTAATGATAAAATTATAACTGTTTATCCAAAGTACTAAAGATGGTGAGGTACCAAAAATGAAATATGATTATAAAATAACAAAATATGAAGATGTAGATTCTTTAAAAATAGAATTACCTAAAGAAATAGAAATTGTAGCCACATTTTTAGAAGATGATATCCAAGGGATTCCCATTAAATGGTGGTTACAACAAATCGATGAAGTATTAAACAACATAAAAGAATATAATGAATTCCAAGGTAATTTATGTGCAGTTCAAGTGAAAAAAGAAGAAACTCTACTAGTCGATTTATATTCTAACCATGACCCCAATATATGTAAAATAGAAACAACTGAACTTAGAGATTTAATTGAGATATGGGGAGAAGCACAAAAAAATGTATAAAAATAACAATTTAAAAATTAATTTTTATAAAAACATTTAAATTAAGACTCTTCTTAAGCGTGGGCTAGATAGCTCACGCCTTTTATTTTGGGTGACTATAACATTTATTTTTTAAATTTATAATCATGTTATTTGTTAGGGACAAACTTTAGAGGATGGAAAAATGGTAAAAGTAAAAAGCCTACATATTCGGATGATCCGCAAGAAATTCGAAATAAGTTGGTTGGAAAGGAATTCAAATCATTCGATGAATTTAGAGCTGAGTTTTGGAAAACAGTTGCTGATTCGAGCTACGCAAACGAATTTAATCGCATGAACAGGATGAGGATGCTGGAAGGTAAAGCACCTTATACTCCCGGATCAGAGCAGTATGGAGCACATAAAGTGTATGTCTTACACCACAAGCAACCTATTCATCAAGGGGGCGATGTCTATAACCTTGATAACTTAATTATTGTATCTCCTAAGACTCACCAAACCACCTTAGACCCTGCTTATCATTTTGGAAAAAAAGGGTTATAAATTTATAAGGGGTAGATAACATGAACAGTAAAATGACTAAAGATGAGCTTATTAAACTTGTAGAACAAATATGTGATCCTAAATTACCAGATGAGTTGGGTAGTAAGTATATTGATATCTTAAAGGCGAATGTGCCTCACCCAGCTCCGAGTGACTTGATTTTTTGGATTTTAGAGACTTAACTCCAGAAGAAATAGTAGAGATTGCTTTGAACTACAAAGAAAAAGAAGAGAAATAAAATATTAAAGGACAAGCTGCCCACCTAAAAATGGGCGGCTTTCTTCATTATCTAAATCTAAGCCAACTTACATAAAAATCACTAGCCGTAATATAGTACTTATGCCCCTTCGAATTATAAACACGATACTGTGGATACCCATTGACATTTACCTTTGCGTCGATTGTAAATCCAAATCCTACGTCAACTGTACCAGCAACATCTTTATCCTGCCAAGAAGGAGCATCATAAAAACGTAGATTGTTAACTTTCGAAACAACTCGCTTCCCTACAATAGAGGAATCTACTGTACTTTTCTTGTTAAACTTCACATAAGATGGATCGTTCTTAATCCATTGTTCTCCACTAAGATTTAACCAACCATCCTTTTCAGCCCATACAGCATAATATAAATCATTAGCATCAATTTATTACTTTCCCATTTGTATTTCACCTCTACGTTATACTACATTACCTATTGAGAACTATAACAAACACACATGTTGTAAAACACATTTTCAGGAAAAGTTAACCGTTTATTGTTATAATTATATCTGCAATATTTTCCCAAAGGAGTTCCTATAAAGAACAATAGGATATGGAAGAAAAATTCTGTAGGGACCAAGAAAAAATCCTAATAAGAATGAAATTATTGGGGGACATTCTTCTGGAATAAATAATAATCATCATAACTATGTTGTAGAGGAAATTAAAATTAATCCAGATGGAACAAAGAACATTAAGTATACTACTCAGTTTCCAGATGGTAAATTATCTAAAATAAAAAGTAGTACAGTATTTCCAGATGGGTGGAGTGACACAAAAATAATAAATTGCGTTGAGAATATCGGGAATTCTAAATTTATAAGTACTAGAGCTAGGGACGGAGCAACTTGGCATCGAGGTACTATTGATGGTGTAGAAATAGGTGTGATAAAGAAAGGAAATAGTGTTATTAGTGCCTATCCGACAGGTAAAGCTAATGCATTACCACCATCTGGATTTTAGAAATAAAGGAGGAATAAGAAATGTATGAAGAATTAAATGAAATATTATCCGAAAATAGTTCAGAAGATTCTTGGTATGATGATGGATTTATGTATGCTCAAGAACTGCTGAATGATTTTACTGACAAAGATTGGGGAAAATTATTTCAAAGTATTAATGATAAAAATGATAAGTGGAAAATTAGGCTGGCTTATTGCATTGATGATGATTTAGGGATAAATGGATTAGAATTACTATTGAATATGCTTGATGAAAGTGATGAAGTTGTTGAGACTACGATAGATTCTTTAAGGTCTTTCAATTCTGAAGAACATAAAAAGATGATAGTATCCAATAGTCGAGTAATTGATACAGCACAAAAATTATTGGAAAAGGCTAGCTTACCCGTCAAAAAAGTTCTAGAAGATTTTTTGAAAGATATTAAAAATTAATTTTTTCGGAATATGAAGAAGAAGTAGCATGGGTGAAAGTAATTGAATTTGACTAGCTATTTTGCTAGATTCTGAGCACAAGTAAAGTAGAGAACTTTTCGAAGAAAAAGTTTTCTTTAAGATTGGATATTTCAATGAAGCATGTTATCTAGCTTGGATTAAGTGAAGAGAAGTTACATATGGAGAATAATCAACAAAAGAGGCCTCACATTTGAGGTCTCTTTTGTAACTCTTACTTTACATACACATAGGCTTCAATTGCTGATACATAGTATGTTTTGCCCTTGCCATTGTGTATTTTGTATTGTGGCGAACCATTTACACTTACCTTTGCACCAAGAGGAAAGTCTAATCCCATATCTACAGAACCAGCAACATCTTTACCCTGCCAAAAAGGAGATTCATAGAAAGGAGAATTTTATATGTCTTTAGATAAGTATAAAAATATGTCTGATGAAGAGTTTAAACAATTGTCTACTGAAGAATTTCAAAACTATATAAGATTAAAGCAAGAAGATTTTTCAAGACATTATAGGAAAATAAATGAAATTACTATAGATGTGATGTTAAAGCCTCAGGAAGCAATAGAAATTGCTAAACATTATCATAAGAAAAATAAATTAGATGGAGTAGTTAATGAAGATATCAACCATCTTTTCTTTGATGAGGCTTATACATTTAAAATTGAGAAAGAAAATAGAAAGAAAATAGAAACAAAGATGATATAAGACCAGCTTGGAGAATATTAGTGGATTTACCAAAAAAACCTTTTCTTATGGAGGACTATACACTAATTGTGTCTGATAAGGATAAAAAAGTGATGGGTATGCTCGATCCAAATGGGCATCCAGTATTTAAAGGCAATGAATTTACAGATGAAGATATCGAATATATTATGAGCGATGAGGATTCTAAAGATTAATTAAGGTAATAACTTAGTGGATAGTTTTATAAATAGAATTACTGTCTTTTTTAATTAGTTATTATCCTATTTTGCTAGATTCTAAGGGCGGAGAAAGATGAATTTAAAAGAACAAGATAAATAGTTAGAGCAAACAGTGGTAGCAGAAGGAACAAATATAGAAGCGTAAAAGAAGACAGCCCCTTAACAGACAGTTTTTCTATTTCCTCACAACACTACTCTACTATTTCACAATGGAAGAAAAAATTTCTACATCTCCAGTTTTTGATATAATGATACAGTTATTAATATCATCTAGGAGGAACAAATGCATTTAAAAATTTAACTTTAATACAAAATCATTCCTATCATAAAGCTATAACTAATACACAACGTATATTAACTAGATACTTACAAGATGGAGATAGTGTAGACGTAAGCTGGCCTATCCAAAAATACAACATCTACCCTAAGGAAAAATAAAATAAACTTAGAAAGGGATTTTTATATGTGGAAAAATCTGATTGTAGATATTGAAAAAATAGAGAAAAGTTTTAATGATAAACTGAATACACCAGCAACAGATAGTGAAGTTCAGAAATTAAAAGAACGTATGAAAGAGAATTTTAATATTGACTTACCGAGTGAATATGAGGAATTTCTCAAAACTGTAAATGGATTAGATTTTAACGGGCTAGTACTTTATGGAGTTGACTCTTATTTGTTAGATATAGAAAGGGACGAATCAATTTGCGGGCTTATAGAAACCAATGAGATTTGGTATGAAAATGAATTTCAAAAAGAGTACCTTTTCCTTGGAGATTCAGATATTGCATGGTTTTGTAAAAAACTATCTGATGGTACTTACTTAGAACTTGATAAACCATCTGGTACAGTGATGGAAACATATAATGATTTCAATACAATGCTTGAGGAAGCATTGAAAACAGCCCTGCTTTAATAGGGGGTATTAATGACAAGGTAATTTACACGACGGAATATCATTTTACTAATAAGGAATATACGGGACGAGGTAATAGATACATTGGTAGAACGCCACATGGTATAGAAATTATGATGTTCATTGATTCAAGGAATCGCGTTATTTCGGCCTTTCCATTACGTTAACCATTGAAAGGATGATCTTTAATATATGAAATACACATATGAATTTTATCAAGGACCTTTTAATCTTTTGATGATTAAATTTCCTGAAAATATATCGTTGGTAGGGGAATTTTTAGAAAATGATATTCAAAATAGTGACGGTGTGTTTTGGCTATCTCGTATAAATAAAGTATTGAACTGCGAAGTTGATTCTCTAGAATTAGGTGGAAATAGTTGTGATTTAGAAATACGTAATGACTTCACAAAAATTATCCATCGATATATAGAAGATGAAAACTACTCTTGCAACATCGAAACCGATGAACTACAAGAATTAATTTTAGTATGGGTTAAAGAAAAAGAAAAACATAAAAAATAAGTTCGAATATTTTTGGGCAGATATTCAAAAATATAAAACTTTTATAGTTAATAATTATGATGAAGATGAAATCTCTCTTGAAATAGAAACTATTACATTACGAAATCTAATACACATTTGAATAAATGAGCACACAAAATTGACAACCGAAAAAAATAACAAGTAAATAATGTTACATACAGCACGAAAAAGACCGCACATTCACATACGCATCACTAGCCGTAATATAGAACACTCGCCAATAACTATTATGCACTTTACATTGATACGAACCATTTACACTTATCTTCGCATCAATCGTAAATCCTAATACTCCCCCACAGAACCAGCCACATCTTTATCATGCCAAGATGGAGATTCATAGAAATGCAGATTGTCCACTCTAGAAACAAAACACTTTCCTATAATAAACTACTCACAATATTTCTTTATTACTGTATCTTTCTTCTCCACATCAAATTAAATAAACGTCAAAATTATTAGTACACATAACCTGTCTATTTTCTATACAAAAAAAGAGGAATTACTCCTCAATATTTTCTTTCGTTTGCAATTCATCAATGATGGCCCAACTAGCCTTGTAATATGCTCGAAGGATTTTATCAATATCCTTTTTGGTTTTCGGCTCTGGAGCCACAATATAAACTTTCGTTTTCCCAAATTTATAAGACGCGGCATATTTTTCTTGTTGGCTCATGGTGTCACCTCTTGAAGTGCTTTCTATATTTGTATGCTGCTGATTTGTTAGTACTGCCATATTAGTTGCTAACCATTTCAAAGCAGACCAATTACCGAAATATTAAAAGCAATGGAAAACAGTGCAGAGTGTTAAACGCTTTCTTAAGGACCAATTAACGAATAATATAATCAAACTTTCTTAAATCAAACATGTCATTACTTTCGCTACCTCAAATAGCCGTTTCTACTTCTTATATATACATTTCTCGTATATGAATTAACTATAAGGAGGGTTATTTATGAAAACCGCAATCTACCTAAGAAAATCCCGTGCCGATCTTGAAGCCGAAGCACGCGGCGAAGGTGAAACGTTAGCAAAGCACCGCACTACCCTGCTGAAAATAGCAAAGGAAATGAACTTAAATGTTTTAGCTGTACGTGAGGAAATCGTTTCTGGTGAGAGCTTAGTGAAACGGCCTGAAATGTTAGCATTGCTTGAAGAAATTGAAGATAACAAATATGATGTTGTTCTTTGTATGGATATGGACCGTTTAGGTCGTGGTGGCATGAAAGAACAAGGAATCATTTTAGAGACGTTTAAACGCTCAAATACGAAGATTATGACACCTAGAAAGACTTATGACCTTAATGATGAGTGGGACGAAGAATACAGCGAATTTGAAGCGTTTATGGCTCGTAAGGAGTTAAAGATTATTACACGACGTATGCAACGAGGTCGTGTAGCCAGTGTAGAGGCTGGGAATTATCTTGGTACACATGCACCATTCGGATATGATATCCATCGCTTAAATAAGCGAGAACGTACTTTAACGATTAATCCAGAAGAAGCTTCAGTTGTAAGAATGATATTTGATTGGTATGCAAATGAGGATATGGGCGCTAACGCAATCCGAAGCAAGTTAAATGATCTTGGCTACAAAAGTAAGCTAGGTAATGAATGGAACCCCTACAGCATCTTGGATATATTAAAAAATAATGTATACATAGGAAAAGTAACGTGGCAAAAACGAAAAGAAGTAAAACAACCTGATGCCGTAAAAAGAAGTTGTGCTCGTCAAGATAAATCAGATTGGATTATTGCTGATGGTAAACATGAGCCTATCATACCTGAAAGCTTATTTGAGCAAGTGCAAGAAAAATTAAATTCAAGGTATCACGTTCCTTACAATACGAATGGAATTAAAAATCCACTAGCTGGTATTATTAAATGTAGTAAATGTGGTTATAGTATGGTCCAACGTTATCCGAAGAACCGAAATGAAACGATGGATTGTAAACACCGTGGCTGTGAAAACAAATCAAGTTATACTGAATTAATTGAGAAGCGTTTACTCGAGGCATTAAAAGAATGGTACATCAATTATAAAGCTGATTTTGAAAAACATAAGCAAGATGACAAATTAAAAGAAACACAAGTTATTCAAATGAATGAAGCTGCGTTACGTAAGCTTGAAAAAGAATTAGTGGATGTCCAAAAACAAAAAAGTAATTTACATGATTTATTAGAACGTGGCGTTTACACAGTCGATATGTTTTTAGAACGCTCGAATGTAGTTTCTAATCGTATTACTGAAATTACTTCCACTATGGAAAACTTAAAGAAAGAAATTAAAACCGAAATTAAGAAGGAAAAAGTCAAGAAAGACACAATACCTCAAGTGGAGCATGTTCTTGATTTGTACTTTAAAACAGATGATCCCAAAAAGAAAAACAGCCTCCTAAAGTCGGTCTTAGAAAAGGCTGTTTATAAAAAGGAAAAGTGGCAAAGGCTCGATGATTTCGAACTTGTGCTTTACCCTAAGCTCCCTCAAGATGGCGACATATAAGCGTTTACGCTTTGTCGTCACCTTGTTGGTGTAATTAGATTTACTCCATTCAGCCCTAAAGCATCATTCGTTGAAACAGCCAATACGACAGGCTTGCCATTTCTTAACGTCGCTTTCGCTGCCATTAGTACTGGAGAGTCTGTCATTGCATTTGCAAATTTACTCATAGAATTTCCTGTTAGTGGTGCAATTACCATACAATCTAGTGGAATTTTAGGTCCTAGTGGTTCTGCGCCAACGATTGAATTAATTGCTTTAAATCCTGTTACTTCTTCAATCTTTTTAATCCACTCTGCTCCTTCTCCAAATCTCGTATTTGTTGATTGAACAGTATAAGAAACAACGGGGCGTACTTCTGCTCCCTCAGCAATTAATTTTTCTAAATGAGGCATTACTTCTTCGTACGTACAATGTGAACCAGTAAAACCAAACCCTATTCTTTTCCCTTTTAAATTCATTCCCCATTCTCCTTTCTTGCTATTACGTCTTCTGCTAGTAACTGAGAAAGAACGTTCGCTAAAATTTGTCCTGCTGTTTTTGGAGCAACAATACCTGGTAATCCAGGTGCTAACAGCGCTTTGACTCCTCTTTTTTCCGCATATCTAAAGTCGGTACCGCCTGGTTTAGAAGCTAAATCAATTACTAACGTATGAGCCGGCATTTTCGAAATAACATTCGCTGTCACGACGAGATGCGGAATTGTATTAATGACAATATCGATATTTCCTACTTCTTTCTCAATATTTTGCATATGAAAAGGAGAAAACATCATTTCTGTAATACGTGCAATATGTTCCGATCGTCTTGCTCCAACTTTGACATGGGCTCCTAATGATTGAAATGCTCTGGCAACACTCATCCCTGTTCTACCAAATCCTAAAACCATTACATTGGAACCATGAATTGTATAGTCGGTATGTTGAATTACCATCATTAATGTACCTTCTACAGTTGGAATAGAATTGTAGATTGCCACATCATCACGATCAAATAATTTAACAAGTTTGCGGTTTGTAGTAGATACGAGATTTTCCAAGTAAGGCGTACCAATACCTGAATATATAGTAAAATGTTCTGGTGTATTTTCAATTTGTTCTTTCGTTATAGAAACTTTTTCGTTTGAAAAAATAGTATCTACTTCTCCCTTGGCATTTGTACCTGCAACTGGCAAAATAATTGCATCTACAGAAGTGAAATCTAAATTTTGTATACTTTCTTTTGCTGCCCCTGTGAAGCCATGATCTAACTGATCAAACCCTATCAATGAAAGTTTCGCATCCAATTCAACTAGCTTGCGAATTACTTCTAGCTGTCTTGCATCTCCTCCTATGACAGCAATATGCATCTCAGTCAACATTCCCTAATTCACCTTCTTTTTCTGTCATTTATAAGAAAAGTGCCTACTTTTTCTTTTTCCTCCACATCATATGTAATGTACGAGTTTTAGGTGATTGAAAAACAAAAGCACGTATGATTTATCCCGCTATTTGTATGCAGTTAGGCCTCCATCTCAACATTCGACATATGAGAGGACATTATACGGGAAATTGATTTCCGGTAAACGCTCGATTCATGTGAGCTTTTACTCAGAAGAGAATGAACAAAAAAAAGATGACCAAAATGGCCACCTTTCACTTCGAATTTGAATGATCCGTAATATCACAAAGGATCATATCGTGCCCTACTTTCTTAATTTGGCTCCACGTGACTCTTACTTCTTGTGGTTCCTTTTTAAAACCTCCCCATTTCCCAGCCGGTATGATAAGAGCCTGTATTTGGCCATCCTTCTCATCAATCTCTAAATCCACATAACCTAAAACTCCCATTTTTTCGGCTCTTTCTAAATTTACAATCTCTTTGCCACTTAATTCACTTAATCGCATACACTCTCCCCCTACCGAATTATGAATTTAAGTTATCCATAATTAGTACCTATTCTGTATATCAAAAAAAAATAACCGTATCTCTTTTAAAAGAGATACGGTTATTTTTACATACTTCATATAAAGCAATTATAGTTTTATTCCTTTTGGAAGTTTTCCATCTGGACTAATTAATGCTGCAGAGAATTCATCTGTAAACATGTTACGAATTAACTCATCAACATTTTCTTTTGTTACAGTGTTTACACTTTCAATAATCTCATCAAGTGAACGATGCTTACGAAGTAGCAACTCATTTTTACCATTACGGCTCATACGGCTATTCGTACTTTCTAAACTTAACATTAAGTTTCCTTTTAATTGCTCTTTACTATTAATAAGCTCTTTTTCTGTAATACCTGTATTTTTCAATGTGTCTAATGTTTCTTGCATTGTTTCATACAGTGTATCTAATTGTTGGCTACCTGTTCCACCATACAGCGTTAACATACCTGTATCTTCATAAGAAGAATGGTAAGAAAATACTGAGTAGGCTAACCCGCGTTGCTCACGTACTTCTTGGAATAAACGGCTACTCATACTACCGCCTAAAACGTTATTTAATACAATTAAGTTATAAATATCTTCGTGTCCCATTTGTAAGCCTTTATATCCTAAACATAAATGAGCTTGTTCTGTTTCCTTTTTACGTGCTACCTTATTAAAATGGAAAATTGGGCTATGTACTTGTTCACGGTTTGTTGTTCCTTCATAACTACCGAAATATTGCTCTACCGTTTGTAAGAAGGCTTCATCAATATTTCCTGCAACTGAAACAACGACATTTTCAGGTGTGTAATGATCTTTTATATATTGGCGTAGCGTATCACCTGTAAACGTATCAAGCGTTTCTTCAGTTCCTAAAATAGGATATCCAAGCGGATGCGTTTCATATGTTGCTTTCGTTAACATATCATGCACAATATCATCTGGAGCATCTTCATACATTTTGATTTCTTCACATACGACATTCTTCTCTTTTTTCAGTTCTTCCTCATCAAATGTTGAATTAAAGAACATATCTGCTAATACATCTAAAGCATATTTAGCATGCTCATCTAGCACTTTTGCATAGTAACAAGTGTATTCTTTTGAAGTAAAAGCATTCACTTGCCCACCAATGCTATCAAATGATTCTGCAATTTCGCGTGCACTACGTGTTTCTGTCCCTTTAAAGAACATATGCTCTAAAAAGTGGGAAACCCCATTATTTTTTTCATTTTCATTTCTTGATCCCGCATGGATCCAAATACCAATCGCAACCGATCTTACGGTTGGTATATTCTCCATAACGATTCTTACACCATTTTTACAAGTATATTTTTTAATCAAAAACTTTCCTCCTACTGCCAGTTTCTCTAAATGAGTGCTATTATTTAATGATAACAAGTTTAAGGATGAATGTCATGCAAATGTATTTAATCCACACGTTTTTCATCCAGTAATTCTGTTATATTCCCTACTTTATATCCTTGTTCCTTCAATTTTGTAATCATTGTATCTAATGCTTCTGCTGTAGATGAAGTTGGATGCATTAATACGATAGCACCTGGATGTATTTTTCTCATCACTCTCTGCAGTAATACATCTGGATCCGGTCGCTTCCAATCAATTGTATCTACAGTCCACATAATCGTTCCCATTTGGAAATCATCTGCAATTTTCACGACTTCATCCCGAAAACTTCCACTCGGCGGAGCAAACCATCTTACCTTTTGATTCGTAGCTGCTTCGATCATTCGATTTGTTTTTTGTAACTGATCTCGTATTTCATCAGAAGATAGCGTTTTCATATTAGGATGTGTGTAAGAATGATTTCCAACTTCTTGATTTGCATCGACAATCATTTTTGCAAATCGTAAATTTTCTTTCACCCAACGTCCTTCTAAAAAGAAAGTCGCTTTCACATCATGTTTTTTCAATATTTCTAATATACGAGGCAAATACTCGTTTCCCCACGCCACATTTATTGTTAATCCCACCATATTTTTATTTGGATGTCCCCTATAAATTGGGGCTGGTGATAAATCTTCTAAGTGGACACCCGGTGATACTTCCCTAAATTCCAGATATTTTTGATCAAATTTCTTTAGCTTCTTCATATTATTATAGGATGCTTCAATATCAACTTTTCTTCCATTATATCCTGGTGTTGATTTCCATATTTTATCAATCATCGCATTTTGAGGTGCAATCTCATATTGTTTTGCATGTTTTTGAATTTCTTCATACAAATTATCCTGTGCAAAAACGGAATAAGAGCCTACACTGACATATAAAAAGAATATACATATGTATGCCAATATACGAGCTTTCATATAAACCCTCCCATTAACTATATAAAAACCTTTTTTCTTCTTATCTTTGTTAATTTGAGCGTTATAATGAAAACTATACCTATACTGACATAAAAATATATATAAACCATATTTTTTACATAACAAAAAAAGCCAGTTTAACTGGCTTTTACTTATTGCTGCTCTTGTTTGTTTTCTTCTTTAGCAGCTTCTTTTTCTTGCTCTTCTTTTAGCAATACTTTTCTAGATAGATTCACGCGACCTTGCTTGTCAATCTCGATAACTTTAACTGTAATTACATCACCGATTTTCACAACGTCTTCTACTTTACCTACACGCTCAAGTGCAAGTTCAGAAATGTGCACTAATCCGTCTTTACCGCTGAATAATTCAACGAAAGCACCGAATTTCTCAACACGTTTCACTTTTCCTTCGTAGATTTCACCTACTTGTACTTCGCGAACGATATCTTCGATAATTTTCTTAGCTTTGTCATTCATTTCTTGATTTATTGAAGAAATGAATACTGTACCATCTTGCTCGATGTCAATTTTAACGCCAGTTTCTTCAATAATTTTATTGATTTGTTTACCGCTCGGCCCAATAACGTCACGGATTTTATCTGGGTTAATTGTCATTGTAATGATCTTTGGAGCATAAGCTGATAATTCAGTACGTGGCTCTGCAATAACAGATAACATATGATTTAGAATGTGCACACGACCAACTTTCGCCTGTTGTAATGCCTCTTCTAAAATTTCACGAGATAGACCATCGATTTTAATGTCCATTTGCAGTGCAGTTACACCTTTTGCTGTACCTGCTACTTTAAAGTCCATATCACCTAAATGATCTTCCATACCTTGAATATCAGATAAAATTGTGTAATGCTCACCAGTTTTAACTAGACCCATTGCAATACCTGCAACTGGAGCTTTAAGCGGAACACCAGCATCCATCATTGCTAAAGTACTACCACAAATACTTGCTTGTGAAGTAGAACCATTTGATTCTAAAACTTCAGATACAAGACGTACTGTATATGGGAAATCTTTTTCAGATGGAATTACAGGCTCAAGAGCACGTTCTCCTAGTGCACCGTGACCAATTTCACGACGACCTGGTCCACGCATCGGTCTTGTTTCACCAACACTAAATGATGGGAAATTGTAATGGTGCATAAAGCGTTTTGATTCTTCTACACCAAGACCATCTAAAATTTGCACATCGCCTAATGCACCTAATGTACAAATACTTAATGCTTGTGTTTGTCCACGTGTGAATAAACCAGAACCGTGTGTACGAGATAAAATACCAACCTCTGATGCTAATGGACGGATTTCGTCACCTTTACGGCCATCTGGGCGGATTTTTTCAACTGTAATAAGACGACGTACTTCTTCTTTTACAATTTTATATAAAATCTCACTTACTTGTCCTAATGTATCAGCGTCAGCTTCCTGCGCTTCGTAATGCTCAATTACACGCTTTTTCACTTCGTTAATTGCATCTTCACGTGCATGTTTCTCATGTACTTGAATTGCAGAATGCATATCCTTCTCAGACATTTCACGTACAGCTTGATTAAGATCAGCGTCAACTTCATAAAGTTTCACTTCTGTTTTCTCTTTACCTACAGCTTGTACAATCTCTTCTTGGAATGCAATTAGACGTTTAATTTCGTCATGTCCAAACATAATTGCTTCTAACATTGTTTCTTCAGGCACTTGATCTGCTCCTGCTTCAACCATGTTAATTGCATCTTTCGTACCAGCCACAACAAGGTGAATATCACTTTGTTCTTGCTGTTCTACTGTTGGATTAATAACGAATTCGCCGTTAATACGACCAACTGTTGCACCCGCGATTGGGCCTTCAAATGGAATATCTGAAATCGATAACGCTAATGAAGAACCAAGCATAGCTGCCATTTCAGAAGAACAATCTTGATCAACACTCATTACAATGCTGACAACTTGTACTTCGTTACGGAAACCATCTGCGAAAAGTGGACGAATTGGACGGTCGATTAAACGACTTGCCAAAATTGCTTTTTCACTCGGACGACCTTCACGTTTAATGAAACCGCCAGGGATTTTTCCGACTGCATATAAACGCTCTTCATAGTTTACTGTAAGTGGGAAGAAATCTACATTTTTTGGTTCTTTTGATGCAGTTGCTGTAGATAGAACCGCTGTATCGCCATATCTTACTAATACTGCTCCGTTCGCTTGCTTCGCAAGCTGACTTGTTTCAACTGTTAGCTGGCGACCAGCTAAATCTATCGAGAAGACTTGCTTTTCTTGACTCATTTAAGTACCCCTCTCAATTTAAAGTATTCAATTCTTCTATGTAAATGGATAGTATATCACAATATTCTACCTCTAGTATTACCGAAAATGAAGTAAGCTATAAAGGGTAGAAGATATATTTTTACCTAACAAAAAAGCGGGAATATTCCCGCTTCTTTGACTATCGACGTAAGCCAAGCTTTGTGATTAATTCACGGTAACGTGTGATATCGCTATTACGAAGGTAAGTTAGTAAGTTACGACGTTTACCAACCATCTTTAATAGACCACGACGTGAATGATGATCTTTCTTGTGAGTACGTAAGTGCTCGTTTAGAGTGTTAATTTGCTCCGTTAGGACAGCAATTTGAACCTCTGGAGAACCAGTATCAGTCTCATGAGTTCTAAATTGTGCAATGATTTCATTTTTACGCTCTTGTGTTAAAGCCATCCTATTTCACCTCCTATTAATTAAACCCCCAATTACCTAGCAAGCGTCGGTGAGTCGCAATGCCAAGCAATGGTTGTCATAAAGTACATAACATAGAATACTACTTTTCATTTGAAAAAGCAAGTATATTCTTTTCGTTCGCAAAATATTCTTGTGCTGTTTTCTTATCTTTTGCAATTTGTTCAACTAATTCATCGATGCCATTGAATTTCTTCTCTTCTCTTATACGCATATGCCACTCTACTGTAACATTTTGATCATATATGTCTTTGTTAAATTCAAATAAGTGCACTTCAATAGATAATTGACGCTCATCTTCTTTAAAAGTTGGTTTATATCCAATATTACATACACCATCGTACCATTCATCGTGAACTTTTAATCTCACTGCATAAACACCTACAGGTGGTAATAGATACTCATCACTTAAACCTACATTAGCTGTGGGAAAACCAATTTGGCGTCCACGCTTATCACCGTGTACAACCGTTCCCCCTACTGTATATGCTCTGCCTAAAATAGATGGAATTTGTTCCATTTCGCCATTTCGAATTAACTTTCGTAATGCTGTAGAACTTACTTTCTCTTCTTGAAATTCAACTTTTTCAATCACAGTCTGTGTAAACTCCCCTCTTGCATGAAATGGTAAAGTCTCCATCTTTCCTTTTCCTAAACGTCCATATGAATAATCAAACCCTGCTACTACATGCTTTACATTTAAACCAATAATATAATCATCTACAAATTGTTGTGGCAATAAGCCTGCAAACGATTCATCAAATTTAATAACATATAATATATCGATCCCTAAGTTTTCGACTATTTTTTCTTTATCACACATTGGTGTAATATACTCCGCATGCGCTTCCTTTTTGCCTAAAACAACAGATGGATGCGGATAAAATGTCATAACTGCACTTTTATATCCCCGTTCATCCGCTATTTGTTTCGCAGTTCGAATTACACATTGATGCCCTAAATGAATGCCATCAAAAAATCCTAATGCCATTACAGTAGGTGGTAATTCTAATTTATTTTGTTCATGTGGATGAGTTAAATGAATAAGTTTCACGCTTGAATTCACCTTTTTCTGTAATAATCCTTCCAATAATTCATTATAGCTTTAGTTCTTGATTATTCACAAGTACTTTCATCGGCTTTAGCATACCAGGGTGTTTTGGATGGTGCTCAAAAATTGCAAGGCAGCGATCATTTTTATCAAACACTGTTATAAATGGCGCTGTTATTTGCAATTCATTTTTTAAGAACATACCATTCTTTATTTTCTCTGCTTGCTTTTCATCTACAACCATTTTCGGGAACTTACTTAACGCTTCATCAATTGAAATGAAGATAGACTCTACTGTTCCATTTTGCACGTTTTCTTCAATTTCTTCAAATGATATGCAATCTTCTAATAAAAATTCACCAGAAGCTGTTCTTACAAGGTGAGACATATGTGATGGAAAACCAAGTTTTTCACCAATCATTACTGCTAACGTTCTTACATATGTTCCTTTACTACACGTTACACGGAAACGGAATGAAATATTTTCCCCCTCAAACACTTCACGGTCATCTAGTAATACAAATTCATGAATTGTAATTGTACGAACCGGACGTTCAACTTCTTGTCCTGCTCTTGCATATTCATATAATTTTTTCCCGTTAACTTTTACAGCTGAAAACATCGGAGGCATTTGTTCAATCGTACCTGTTAATGCAGCAAGAGCCCCTTCTACTTCCTTACGAGTAATAACACGATCTACATTTTTCGTTTCAACAACTTCACCAGAAGCATCTTCAGTTGTCGTTGAAAATCCAAGTGTTACTTCACCTTCATATGTTTTCGTCTCACTCGTTAAAAATTGTGCAATCTTCGTTGCTCGCCCCACACAAATAGGTAATACTCCTGTTACATCTGGGTCTAATGTTCCTGTATGACCAATTCGTTTCTCACGCAATATCTTTCTTAATTTAAATACACAATCATGTGATGTCATGCCTTTTGGCTTATGTAATAATACTACACCTTCCATATATGTTCACCTCATCATAATTCTTTCATAGTAATTATCCAAAATTTATTTTGCATTGAAAAAATGGATAGACAAATGTCTATCCATTATTCTTCACGTTTACCGTCTTTATTAATTTGATGTAAAAGTGTATCAATTCGATGACCATATCCGATAGACTCATCAAACTCAAAGGAAATTTCCGGTGTTTTACGAAGACGAATACGCTGACCAATTTCTGAACGAATGAAGCCTTTTGCCTTCGCTAAACCTTTTAATGTACTTTCTTTCTGTTCCTCATCACCTAAAACAGAAATATATACTGTAGCAATTTGTAAATCCCCACTCACTTGT
Organism: Bacillus sp. EB106-07-01-XG149; assembly: GCF_058791555.1. NCBI lineage: Bacteria > Bacillati > Bacillota > Bacilli > Caryophanales > Bacillaceae > Bacillus > Bacillus sp. EB106-07-01-XG149. Next base: position 130,339 of record NZ_JBYTDP010000002.1, read on the forward strand.
ACATCTGTTACTGTAACAAATCCAACACGTGGATCTTTAATTTTACGACTGATGATGTCGCCTAATTCTTTTTTCATTTGCTCGCCTACACGGTTTGCACGTAATTTCATAACTCTTCACCTCATTCAATACCATTCCAATTGTGTTATTGTACGTTCAATTTCAGGAAATGAATCGATGTACTCGAGTACACGATTCATTTCTTTTTCACAAATAACACGATTAGAGGATACAGAAACAATTGCAATTTCTGTACGTTGCCATACATCTTGATGCCCTACTTCTGAAACAGCTACGTTATAACGCTGCTTCACACGAGTTAGCACCCGTTGCAAAATTGCTCGTTTCTCTTTTAAAGAATGCACATCGTAAATCATACACTCGAATGAGAGTGAAGCGATAATCATCGCTTCACTTCTTCCATAATGTACGCTTCAATGATGTCCCCTTCTTTAAGATCATTATATCTCTCAATTGTAATACCACACTCATAGTTTTGTGCAACTTCTTTTACGTCATCTTTGAAACGTTTTAACGTATCAAGTTGTCCTTCGAAAATTACTACGCCATCACGGATAATACGCACGCCACTATCACGTGTAATTTTACCGTCAATTACGTAACAACCTGCGATTGTTCCAACTTTTGTTACTTTGAATGTTTGGCGTACTTCCGCTTGACCGATTACTTTTTCTTCGAATTCTGGATCCAGCATACCTTGCATTGCTGATTCGATTTCTTCGATTACTTTATAGATAATACGGTGTAAACGAACATCAACATTCTCTAATTCAGCTGTACGCTTCGCATTCACATCAGGGCGTACGTTAAATCCAATTACAATTGCATTAGATGCAGAAGCTAAAATAACATCAGATTCTGTAATCGCACCTACGCCTGTATGGATAATTTTAACTTTAACACCTTCAACATCAATTTTACGAAGTGACGCTGCCATTGCTTCTACAGAACCTTGTACGTCTGCTTTCACAATTAAGTTAATTTCTTTTACATCGCCTTCTTGGATTTGTTGGAATAAATCTTCAAGGCTTAATTTAGATTTTTCACCACGCTGAGCAAGTAACGCTTCTTGTGCACGTGATTCACCGATTTGACGAGCTTTCTTCTCATCAGCGAATGCCATGAAACGATCTCCTGCTTGTGGTACTTCGTTTAAACCTGTAATTTCAACAGGAGTTGATGGACCAGCAACTTTTACACGACGACCAATATCACTTACCATTGCACGAACACGTCCGAATGAAGTACCAACAACGATTGGATCTCCAACTCGAAGTGTACCGTTTTGAACAAGTAATGTCGCGATAGTTCCTTTACCTTTATCAAGCTGTGCTTCGATTACAGTACCAGTTGCATAGCGGTTTGGATTTGCTTTATATTCTTCTACTTCACTTACAAGAAGAATCATTTCTAATAAGTTGTCAATTCCTTCACCTTGAATTGCAGAAATTGGTACGAAAATTGTATCTCCGCCCCAAGCTTCTGGAACTAATTCATATTCTGTTAATTCTTGCATTACACGATCAGGATTTGCCGCTGGTTTATCCATTTTATTCACAGCTACAATAATTGGTACTCCAGCTGCTTTCGCATGGCTAATCGCTTCAACTGTTTGTGGCATAACACCATCATCAGCTGCAACAACAAGGATTGTAATATCCGTTACTTGCGCACCACGAGCACGCATCGTTGTAAATGCCGCGTGACCAGGCGTATCTAAGAATGTAATCTTCTTGTCATTTACTTCAACTTGGTATGCACCAATATGCTGAGTAATTCCACCTGCTTCGCCTGCAGTTACTTTTGAATTACGGATAGAGTCAAGTAGAGTTGTTTTACCATGGTCAACGTGCCCCATAATTGTAACTACAGCTGGACGCTCTTTTAAGTTCTCTTCATCATCTTGCTCATCGATGAATGTTTCAAATTCAGTTTCACTTACAACTACTTCTTCTTCTACTTCAATACCATAATCAGTAGCAATTAACTCAATTGTATCTTTATCTAAGTCTTGGTTAATTGTTGCCATAATTCCAAGCATAAAGAGCTTCTTAATAATTTCAGATGGCTCTTTGCTTAATTTTTTAGCAAGCTCACCTACTGTAAGGCTTCCAGAGAAAGTAACTTTATCTGGTGTTTCTACAGTTTGTGTTTGTTGTCTTCCAGCAAAGTTATCTTGACGTTTGTCTTCATTTCCCTTGCCTTTTTTCTTTTTCTTATTGCTGTTCTTTTTACTACGAACAACTTTTTCTTCTACTTCAAACTCATCTGCAACAGAAGGTTTTTCAGTTTGATACGCATTATCTAATTTATTTACTACTTCATCTTCTAACATTGTCATATGATTCGAAACCTCGATATTCATTTCTTTTAGTTTTGTCATAAGATCTTTACTTGAGATATTATGTTGTTTTGCATATTCATGCACTCGAATTTTACTCATACCTTCACCCCCGGTAATTTGTATCGAGCATGCTACGCAGCTTTTTCGCAAAGCCCTCATCTAACACAGCTACAACGACTCGCTCGTCTCTCCCAATCGCATGCCCTAATTGTTGTCGATTTTCGACCTTTCTCATTGGTACGTTGTAATACGTCGCTTTATCCGTGATGCGTTTTGTAGTATTTGCTGACGCATCTTCAGATAGCAATACAAGTTTTGCTTTGCCACTTCGTACTTCTTTTAAAACAAGTTCTTCACCCGAAATAATTTTCCGAGCCCGGTTTGCTAGTCCTAAAAACGATTTCCAATCGGACACTTATTTCGACTCCTTCTCAACAAGCTCAAGAAGCTCTTCGTATAGAGAACCGTCGATTTTCGCTTTTAGATGATGTTCCAAAACATTTTTCTTTTGGGCTTGAAGAATACTTTCTTTATCTTTTGATAAATAAGCACCTCGTCCTGATTTCTTTCCAGTTAAATCAATGGACACTTCTCCCTCTTTGGAACGAACAATGCGAACGAGCTCTCGTTTTGATTTCATTTCTTGCGTTGCAACACATTTTCGTAACGGAACTTTTCGATTGCTCATACTCATCACCTCTATTCGATTTCGTCTTCAACTGAATCGAATCCGAATGCGATTACGCTATCTTCTTCTGTTACAATACCAAGTTGTTTCGCATCAGACTCACTCTTAATATCAATTTTCCAACCTGTTAATTTAGCTGCAAGACGTGCATTTTGTCCACGCTTACCAATAGCTAATGACAGTTGGTGGTCTGGAACAACAACAGTTGTTGCTTTTTCTTCTTCATCTACAAGAACTTTAACAACTTGTGATGGGCTTAAAGCATTTGCAACATATTCTACTGGATCATTTGACCAGCGAACGATGTCAATCTTTTCGCCTTTTAATTCGTCTACAATGCGTTGTACACGTTGTCCTTTCGGTCCTACACAAGAACCTACTGGATCAACATCAATGTTCTCTGCATGTACAGAAATTTTAGAACGATCGCCAGCTTCACGTGCTACAGAACGAATTTCAACAGTTCCATCATAAATTTCAGGAACTTCCATTTCGAATAAACGTTTTAAAAGACCAGGATGTGTACGTGATACGTAAATTTGTGGTCCTTTTGTTGTTTTTTCTACTTTCGTAATGAATACGCGAATACGATCATGTGGTTTGTACTGTTCGTTTGGCATTTGCTCACTTACAGGTAATAAAGCTTCTACTTTCCCTAAGCTTACATAGATAAAACGAGCATCTTGACGTTGTACGATACCCACCATGATATCTTCTTCACGGTCACTAAACTCAGAGTAAATAACACCACGCTCTGCTTCGCGCACTCGTTGTGTTACAACCTGTTTTGCAGTTTGTGCTGCAATACGACCGAAATCTTTTGGTGTTACTTCAATCTCTAGTACGTCACCATCTTGATAGTTTGGATTAATTTGTCTTGCTTCTTCAACAGAAATTTCAAGACGTGGATCAAACACATTATCTACAACGTCTTTACGTGCTAAAACTTGAATTGTTCCCACTTCTGGGTTAAAGCTCACACGAACGTTTTGTGCTTGATTAAAATTGCGTTTATAAGCAGAGATTAACGCTGCTTCAATCGCATCAATAATAATATCTTTGCTGATTCCTTTTTCTGACTCTAATACGAGCAAGGCATCTAACAACTCAGTGCTCATGAAGATCCCCCTTCTAACTAAAACGTAACAGCAAGTCGCGCATTTGCAACTTTATCCATTGGAATTTGGATTTCTTTTTTACGTGTTTTAATTGTTAATAATAATGTAATTGTAGTACCATCGTAGGAAAGTAGCTTTCCTTCAAACATTTTTTCACCATCAATCGGCTCATATGTTTTAATTGCCACTTGTTTTCCTACCGCTTGCTGGAAGTCTTTCTCTTTCTTTAATGGGCGTTCCGCTCCAGGAGATGATACATCCAAAAAGTAAAGATGAGGAATTGGATCCTCTTTATCTAAAGCTTCGCTTAAACGTTCACTTACCGCACCGCATTCTTCAATGTCGACTCCCTTTTCAGAATCGATGAATACGCGTAAGAACCAGTCTTGTCCTTCTTGCACATACTCTACATCTACAAGTTCAAGATTTAACTCTTCAACGATTGGCTGCGCAAATGCTTCTACAACTTCTGTGACTTTCTTATCCATAAACAGCCTCCTTCCTGCCGCCATGTACCATTTACAAGAAAAGACCCCGTCCATAAAAACGGTCCATCTTATTCTTTCTCGTTAGCTAACAAAAGCCCCTGCCGTTAAGCAGGGAATATCTGTCTTAGTATTACCAAATTTAAGAAGTAAAACTTGTAACAAAATATGTATATACGACAGAAATTTCTTACCTCTCCACATCAATAAAACGTAGATAGTAACACGAAAGAGTGGGTTTCCCCACTCTTTTTTTTACACAATATACATGACATGGTTATCTCGGTTAATAGTATACCATAGCAAATGTTGATTTGCAAAGACTTTTCCTACCTATTAGAACAGTGATAACTGGTTTTGATCAGGTAGATCGCCTAAGCAACCTTGACTATCTAAATACTCAATAATTGTTTTCGAAACCTTACTGCGCTGCTGTAAATCTTCTTTTGATAAGAAATCTCCATTTTTGCGTGCTTCTACAATACTTAAAGCTGCATTTGTACCAAGTCCAGGCACTGCATTAAATGGAGGAATTAAAGTATCCCCATCAATAATAAATTCTGTTGCATGCGAACGGTATAAATCAACCTTTTGGAATGAGTATCCACGCTCACACATTTCAAGTGTCATTTCTAGTACTGTTAATAAACTTTTCTCTTTCGGCGCTGCATCCAAACCTTTTTGCGCAATTTCATCAATTCTTACACGTATAGATGCTGAACCTTTCGCCATCGCCTCTATATCAAAGTCATCTGCACGAACTGTAAAGTATGCCGCATAGAATAGAAGCGCGAAATGTACTTTAAAGTATGCAATACGTACAGCCATAAGTACGTAAGCAGCCGCATGGGCTTTAGGGAACATGTACTTTATTTTCTTACATGAATCAATATACCAACCTGGTACATTATTACTTTTCATGTCATCTTCCCATTCTTCCGGTACACCTTTACCTTTACGAACTGACTCCATGATTTTGAAGGCTAATGATGGGTCTAAACCTTGATAGATTAAATATACCATGATGTCATCACGACAACCGATAACTTCACTCAGCGTACATGTACCGTTATAAATTAACTCGTTTGCATTACCAAGCCATACGTCTGTACCATGTGATAGTCCAGAAATTTGGACTAACTCAGAGAATGTCGTAGGTTTCGTCTCTTCTAACATCTGCCTTACGAATTTCGTACCAAACTCTGGTATACCAAGCGTACCTGTTTTACAGTTAATTTGTTCTTCCGTTACCCCTAACGATTCCGGGCCTGAGAAAATTTTCATTACTTCCGGATCGTCTGTTGGGATTGTTTTCGGATCAATACCACTTAAATCTTGTAACATACGAATAACAGTCGGATCATCGTGTCCTAGTATATCAAGTTTCAATAAATTATCATGAATGGAGTGGAAATCAAAGTGTGTCGTTCTCCACTCAGCCCCTATTGAATCCGCCGGAAACTGAATTGGTGAGAAATCAAAGATATCCATGTAATCTGGCACAACGATAATACCACCTGGATGCTGTCCGGTTGTACGTTTTACGCCCGTACATCCTGCTACTAAGCGGTCAATCTCTGCATTTCGAATCGTTAAATTATGATCATTTGCATAACCTTTTACATATCCATAAGCCGTTTTTTCCGCAACTGTACCTATTGTACCCGCACGGTATACATAATCTTCACCGAACAGTACTTTCGTATAGTTATGGGCACGTGGTTGGTATTCCCCGGAGAAGTTCAGATCGATATCGGGTACCTTATCTCCTTTAAATCCAAGGAACGTTTCGAACGGAATATCATGTCCATCTTTCACGTATGGAACATTACATGCAGGACATTCTTTATCCGGCAAGTCAAAACCAGAACCTACAGAACCATCATTAAAGAATTCTGATTGCTTACACTTCGGACATACATAGTGTGGTGGTAATGGGTTTACTTCTGTAATTTCCATCATCGTTGCAACGAATGATGAACCTACCGATCCACGCGAACCTACTAAATATCCGTCTACTAATGATTTTTTTACGAGCTTATGTGAAATTAAATAAATTACGGCGAATCCATGCCCAATAATACTTTTTAATTCTTTTTCTAAACGCGCTTCTACAATTTCAGGTAACTCTTCACCATAAATGCTACGCGCCATTTTATAACTCATGTCACGCGTCTCATCATCTGCACCTTCAATTTTCGGTGTATATAGATCATCTTTCACTGGATGAACATCACCAATTAATGATGCAATCTTCTGTGTATTCGTTACAACAATTTCTTTCGCTACGTCTTCACCTAAGAATGAAAAACACTCTAACATTTCATCCGTTGTACGGAAATGTACAGGTGGTAAAGAATGTCGGTTTAACGGATTGGCTCCGCCCTGCGAACTGACTAAAATTTTGCGATACATCGCATCCTCTGGATCTATATAATGCACGTTTCCTGTAGCAACAACTGGTTTATCTAACGTCTCACCTAGTTTTACTAAGTTAGAAATAATTGTTTTTAATTGTCCCTCATCTCGAACAAGTTCACGTTCTACTAAATGACGTAACACCTCTGGAGGCATTACTTCAATATAATCATAGAACTGCGCAATTTCTTCTACCTCTTCAGGAGCTTTTTGCATCATCGCCTCAAACACTTCACCTTTATCACAAGCCGTTCCTACTAAAATTCCTTCACGATATTTTTTTAATAGTGACCTTGGTACTCGTGGTACACGATAAAAATAATTTAGGTGAGAATAGGAAACAAGTTTATATAAATTTTTCAACCCTACATCTGATGTGGCAAGTAACGTCATATGACTTGGACGTCCACGCTTATACGCATCCCCTTGCCCCATGCTATCATTTAATTGATCGTGATATTCAAATCCCTTTTCAATCACATCTTTTAACATTTTCACAAGTAAGTATCCCGTTGCTTCTGTATCATAAATCGCACGGTGATGTTGCGTTAATTCAATATCAAGCTTTTTACACATCGTATTTAATCGATGGTTTTTCATTTCCGGGAATAAGAATCTTGCAAGTTCTAACGTATCAATAACAGGATTATTCGTTTTTTCTAGTCCAGCCTTTTTAAAACCTACGTTAATAAAGCCCATATCAAAACTTGCGTTATGAGCAACAAGTGTATGGTCGCCCATCCATTCTTCAAACTTTTTAAACACTTCGTCCACTTCTGGTGCATCCGTTAACATATCATCTGTAATACCTGTTAATTCAATAATCGTCGCAGATAATGGTTGATGTGGATTTGCGAAAGATTCAAAGCGGTCAATAATTTCGCCACCTTTTACTTTTACAGCCGCTAACTCGATAACAGTATCATATACAGCTGATAAACCTGTCGTCTCAACGTCGAAAACAACATACGTTTCCTCAGCAAGTAAACGATGCGCTTCGTTATATGCAATCGGTACACCATCATTAACTAGATTCGCTTCTACACCATATATAACTTTAACCCCAGCCTTTTTACCCGCAGAATATGCCTCTGGGAAAGACTGCGCAACAGCATGGTCTGTAACAGCGATTGCCTCATGTCCCCATTTACCTGCTTGGGCAACAAGTCTAGAAATAGGAGTAACAGCGTCCATTTGGCTCATCGGTGTATGAAGATGCAGCTCTACACGTTTTTCACCTTCTGGCGCTTTATCTTTACGAGACGGTCCTGTTATTTCATTTATATCATTTGCAATCATTACTAAATCTCGAACGAATGTATCATTTTGAACAGAACCACGCGCTTTCACCCACATTCCTTTTTTCAAGGATTGCAGCATTGGAATATCTTCTTTGTCACGCGAGAACATTTTGATCATAATTGAATCCGTATAGTCTGTTATTTTTAAAGTTAATAACGTACGGCCACTACGCAGCTCTTTCGTTTCTACATGGAAGACGTACCCTTGAACTGTTTTTCTTCTTTCTTCATCTTGAATTTCTCGCATCGGTGTAATCTCTTCATCCGGCTTAATAAGATATCCGAGTACAACCGGTCCTTCATGCACAACGCTACTTTCTTCAGCTTGCTTCTTCGCCATTTCTTCCATAGCTTGTATAACACGTTCACGATCTTCTTGCTGCGTTTGCTCACGAAACTTTTGCATTTCTTCTGTATTTTGCTGTATATGTGTGTCTAACTGAAAACGCGGGAATCCAAAAGTTTCGTATTGATCCCCTACTGGTTTCGCAACGTTTTTCTTTAAAGCAGTAGATTCCAGCTCATTATTCACATTTATTAGCAACTTCACTCCATTCACCTGCGGAAGCTGCTTCTTTAAGTAAGCAAACATAGGTGAAAATGTAATTCGTTCCGTACAAAGCGGCCAATACGCCCTCACTTCTTCTTCTGTAAATTGTTTATTCTCTGTTTCTAATGCAAATGTTGTTCTTGCAATATGAGAAAATGATTGCTTAAGCTTTGTTTCTAGCAATTCATATAATTCTGTAGGCAAAATACGTGGCACTTGTAAATCAAAATGCCAACTTTTATTCGATTTATCAATAACGAGCCTTTCAATACCACCACCTTGTAAATATTGATTTATAAGGTCGTCTGGTATTTGCAACTGCTGGAGCAAAATTTGAAATCGCTCTTGTTGTTCATTTGTTAAAGACATAAGCACTCTCCTTCCATTTGCTATTATAAATTGAAACGTACTACAAAGAAAGATTTCTCCCTACTTCTTTTACAAAATACGTTTACAAAGAAAGAGAAGGTACCTCATTACGAGGTACCTCTTCTTATTTTAAAATATTTGCAATGTATGTTTGAAGTTCTTCTACTTTCACTTCTTCAGACTCGCCTGTAGCACGTACTTTCACTTCTACAATACCTTCGTCTGCTTTTTTACCAACTGTCACGCGAACTGGAAGGCCGAATAAATCTGCATCTGCAAATTTAACACCTGCACGTTCTGCACGATCATCTAGTAATACTTCGTACCCTTGCTCTTGTAATGAGTTGTAGATGTTTTCACCCATTTCACGTTGCGCATCAGATTTCATATTTACTGGAATTACATGCACATGGAATGGTGCTACAGCTTTTGGCCAAACTAAACCGTTCTCATCATTAAACTGCTCTGCGATTGCTGCCACTGTACGAGATACACCGATACCGTAACAACCCATAATAAGTGGTTGTGTTTTTCCGTTTTCATCTAGGAATGTTGCGTTCATTGCTTCACTATAACGTGTTCCTAATTTGAATACATGACCAACTTCAATTCCGCGTGCGAAAAGAATTGTTCCATTTCCGTCTGGAGATCGGTCTCCTTCTTGAATGAAGCGTAAATCTGTATATTGACTTACTTTAAAGTCGCGTTCTGGATTTACATTTACATAATGGAATCCTTCTTCGTTTGCTCCTGAACATCCGTTAACAATTGATGCTACAGCATGGTCAGCGATAATTTCGATATCACCTGTTACATCAATCGGTCCTAAAGAACCAACTTCACAGTTTAATAATTCTTTCACTTCTTCATGAGAAGCAAGCTCAACAACTGAAGCGCCGTATACGTTTTTCACTTTTACATCGTTTACTTCATGATCACCACGAACAAGTACAACTACTAATTTTTCATCTACTTTAAATACCATAGACTTAATGCACTTGTCAGCTTCAATGTTTAAGAATGCAGATACTTCTTCAATTGCTTTTTGATCTGGTGTTGCTACTTTTTTAAGTGCCTTTTCTGCTTCATCACTCTTCGTATACGTAGCTACCACAGGAGCCATTTCGATGTTTGCTGCATAATTAGATGTATCAGAGTATGCAATTGTATCTTCACCAACTTCAGATAATACCATAAATTCATGCGTATCTTTTCCGCCCATTGCTCCAGAGTCAGCAATAACTGCACGGAAATTCAAGCCACAACGAGCAAAAATGTTAGAGTATGCTTTGTATAAGCGATCGTATACTTCATCTAAGCTCTCTTGTGTAGCATGGAAAGAGTATGCATCTTTCATTAGAAACTCTCTTCCACGTAATAAACCAAAACGCGGTCTTTGTTCATCACGGAATTTTGTTTGAATTTGATACAATGTTAACGGTAATTTTTTATATGATTTCACTTCATCACGTACAAGATCCGTAATTACTTCTTCATGTGTCGCTCCTAATGCGAATTCACGAGCGTTACGATCTTTCATACGCATTAATTCAGATCCGTAAGAATACCAACGGCCTGATTCTTGCCATAATTCTGCAGCTTGCATCGCTGGCATTAATAATTCTACAGCTCCTGCGCGCTCCATTTCTTCTCGAACGATACGTTCTACTTTGTGTAGTACTTTTAATCCAAATGGTAGAAAACTATAAATACCAGAAGCATTTTGACGCATAAAACCTGCACGAAGTAATAACTGATGACTCTTAATCTCCGCATCAGCTGGAACTTCACGTAATGTAGGACTGAATACCATACTTTGTTTCATTTATTCGCACCTCTTCATTTTACTCTTACACGCAGTAAAACCCCTCACCTCGAGTTAGGTGAGGGATTTTATTCTACGAGCTCTATTTCATTATAAGTTTCACTTTATTTTACAAGAAAAACTTACGAATGTCATTCCAAGTTACAACTAACATAAGTAACATTAATAATGCAAAACCAATAAAGTGAACCATTCCTTCTTTTTGGCGGTCAATTGGTTTCCCTCGTAACGCTTCAATTAAGAAGAAGAACAAACGTCCACCGTCTAAAGCAGGGACTGGTAGTAAATTAAATAAACCAAGGTTAATACTTAAAACTGCTGCTAAACTTAATACACGCGTAAATCCATAATCTACAACTTGATCTGTTAGATTATAAATTCCCACTGGACCTGACAACTCATTAATAGAGAATTGACCAGTTACTAATTTCACAAGTGAATCAAAAATTAGTTTTGTCCATTGGTATGTTTGTTCAAATCCTGATTTAATAGAACCCATTACTGTTTTCTCTACTGGAGAGTAAACACCAATTCTACCTACTTCGTCTTTTCCTTCTTTATCGAGCGTTGGCGTTACTTTTACATTAAACTGTTCACTATCACGCTTTACTTGTAACGTAATTTCTTTATTTGGGTTTTCACGTACAATGGTAACAACATCTTTCCATGTACTTGTGTTTTTCCCATCGATTGCTTGAATTGTATCATTTTCTTTTAATCCAGCTTGCTCGGCTGCACTATTTTCCATTATTTTTCCGACCATTGGCTTGTCAACAGGAACACCTTGTACAAATCCAAGAATCACAAAAATAACAAATGCTAAAATGAAGTTCATTGCAGGACCTGCAAAGATTGTTAAGGCACGTTGACCCAATTTCTTGGAGCCGAACTGCCTATTATACGGAGCAATTTGTATTTCTTCACCAGCAGTAATAATACGAGCCTTTTCATTCACTCGGAATGTTTGAAGCTCTTCCTCGTACTCTTCATAGCCCGAAATTGTTAAATTATGCTCTAAATCAGCTTGTTCGACTTCAATGACACGAACATTTGGATACTTTTCATATCCATCAAAAACTAATTTCGCAACCTCGTCTTTTTCATTTAATACAAGGCCAACCTTTTTTCCAGGCTTTAACTCAACTGTGTCTGCATCTTCGCCAGCCATTCTTACATAGCCACCAAGAGGCAGTAATCGAATCGTATACACCGTTTCATTCTTTTCAAATGAGAATATTTTCGGACCAAAACCAATCGCAAACTCACGGCATAAAATACCTGCTCTTTTTGCGAAATATAGATGCCCTAGCTCATGGAAAAATACGAGTGCACCGAAAATTAATATAAAGGCAATCGCTGTATTCAATTCCATAACCACCTTTGCTAAATTTGTTCCATCACAAACCGTCTTGTGGCTGCATCAATTTCCAGAATTTCCTCTAAGCTCGGACGTGCAATGACATTGTGATGGTTCATTGCTTTTTCAATGAGGTCTTCCACTGTTAAGAAACCAATTCTCTTTTGTAAAAAAGCTTCAACAGCTACTTCATTCGCTGCGTTCATTACAGCTGGCATACTTCCACCTGTTTTTCCAGCTTCATACGCAAAACGTAGGCAACGGAATCGTTCTTGGTTCATTTTCTCAAAATGCAACGTCCCTATTTCCCATAAGTTTAACTGTTTTGTGTCTGATAGAGGCAATCGATCAGGATATGTAAGTGCGTATTGAATTGGTACTCGCATATCAGGTGAGCCAAGCTGTGCCATTACACTACGATCTTCAAATTCAACCATAGAATGGATAATACTTTCTTTATGTAAAACAACATCGATTTGCTCATAAGGGATACCAAAAAGCCAATGTGCTTCAATTACTTCTAGCCCCTTATTCATCATTGTAGCAGAATCAATTGTAATTTTCGAACCCATTGACCAGTTTGGATGTCGAAGCGCATCTTCTACGGTCACATGATGCAATTCATCTCTCGTTTTATCACGGAAACTTCCACCGGAAGCCGTTATAATTAGTCGAGAAATTCTTTTTTCATTTTCACCATTCAAACATTGAAAAATAGCTGAATGTTCACTATCTACTGGAAGTAACGAAACATTATGTTTTCGTGCCGCTTCCATTACAAGATGCCCTGCAGTTACTAACGTTTCTTTGTTTGCAATTCCAATTGTTTTTTTCGCCTCAATTGCACGAAGTGTTGGTAACAACCCTACGCTACCTACAACAGCATTTACTACAATCTCCGCATCTGGATGTAATGCTACTTCTAAAAGCCCTTCACTACCATATACAACTTTTGTATTACCAGAGACAGCTTGTAATTTTAAAACATCTTCCTCTCTTTGCACAGAGACGATTTGCGGAGAAAATTCTTGAATTACCTTTACTGCGTAGTCAATATTTTTCCCTACAGAAAAAGCAACGAGACGGAATTGGTCTGGGTGCGAGCGTAATACATCTAAAGTTTGTGTACCAATTGATCCGCTTGCACCTAATAAACTAATGTTTTTCATGACTCCAACCCCTCGTTCATTTATTAATTGTATTGTAATAAGAAGTAGAGAATTGGTAAAACGAATAACCAACTATCTGTTCGATCTAATATACCACCATGTCCAGGTAAAATTGTACCTGAATCCTTTACGCCATAATGACGTTTAAATGCAGATTGTACTAAATCACCAATTTGTCCAAAAATAGAAATGATAATTGTCAACACAATTAAAATCCCTACATTAGCCTCAACTGGGAAGAACATATTGTAAACAAGTGCCACAATAATTCCACAAACGATGCCACCTAACGAACCTTCAATCGTTTTATTTGGACTAATTTCTGGCCACAACTTCCTCTTTCCTAATGCCTTTCCTACGAAATATGCGCCTGAATCAGTAGCCCATATAACAAATAATGCACAAAACACATATTTAATTCCTAATATTCTCGTTTCATTCAAATATAGGAATCCCATTCCAACATATGTTGTTGCCATTAGTAAAAATGAAGCATTGTCAAAAGTAAATGTATTCTTAGAAAGGACTGTATATGATAAAAGTAATAAAACAATCACAAATGTGATTTCTAATTTACCTAATCCAATCTGCGTAAACAGTTCTGATGCACTACTTGGAATTAAAATAATCCATAATAATACTGCAGCTAAAACTGTTGGTATTGAAATAAGCGTAAGCTTATTCATACGAATTAATTCATATAAACCTATAGAAGCAAGTGCATACACTAAAACCGTAAAAGGCACGCCACCGTAAATTACGATGGGAATGAATAGCGCGGCAGCAACCACTCCAGTAATAATTCTCTGTTTCACTACCAAACCCTCTCTTTCTACACGCCTCCGAATCTGCGCCCTCTATGCTGAAAGTCTGTAATCGCATTTAGCAAATGTTCCTCGGTAAAATCTGGCCAATACACATCTGTAAACCAAAATTCCGAATATGCAATTTGCCATAACATGAAATTACTAATACGTAGCTCTCCGCTCGTACGGATTAACAACTCTGGGTCAGGTAAAGAACTCGTCATTAAATAAGAAGAAAGCATTTCTTCACTTACATCTTCAACACGAATTTTTCCTTCCTCACTATCTTTCACCATATGTTGCACAGCAGAAACGATTTCATCTCGACTTCCATAGTTTAACGCGAAATTAAGAATTAATCCCGTATTCTCTTTCGTATCTTCCATGGCCTTTTCCATCGCTCTGCGTGTATGCGTAGGAAGACGATCTTGTTGTCCTATTACTCGGACTTGTACGTTCTCTTCAATCAATTCTGGTAAAAATGTACCTAGAAATTCTTCTGGAAGCCTCATTAAATAGTCAACTTCCTTTTTCGGTCTTTTCCAGTTCTCAGTTGAAAAAGCATAAAGAGTTAATACTTTCACATTAAGTTTGCTTGCAAATTTTGTGATTTTCTTTACAACTTGCATGCCTTCATGATGTCCCGCAATACGAGGCATCGCTCTCCTCTTTGCCCATCTTCCATTACCATCCATAATGATGGCAATATGTTCTGGGATGTATCCTTTTTTCACTTTTTCAACGAGATGATCAAACGATGCGACCTTTTTACTTTTAAAAAAAGGAAAGTTTTTAAACATCATTCATACCCTCCAGCAAGCAGACGTATGCCTAAAAGTGTAAAAAGACCCCCTTAAGAAGAGGGTCATATTTGCGAAGGTATCGCTATTACACTTCCATGATTTCTTTTTCTTTGTTTTTTGCGATTTCGTCAACTTTTGCAATATATTTATCTGTTTCTTTTTGGATATCTTCAGTATATCCTCTTAAATCATCTTCTGTAATATCGCCAGCTTTTTCAAGCTTCTTAAGATCATCGTTACTGTCACGACGTACGTTACGAACAGCAACTTTTGCTTCTTCAGCATATTTTTTCACAACTTTTACAAGATCGCGACGACGCTCTTCTGTTAATGCAGGGAATGCAATACGAATTACAGTTCCATCATTAGAAGGATTTAAGCCTAAATCTGCTTTTAAGATTGCTTTTTCAATATCACCGATAGAAGTTTTATCATAAGGTTGAATTACAAGTAAACGTGCTTCTGGAACTGTAATGTTCGCTAATTGCACAACAGGTGTTGGTGCACCATAGTAATCAACTTGTACCTTATCTAATACAGACGAGCTTGCACGACCTGCGCGAACTGTTGCCAATTCACGAGAGTAAGCAGCAACTGCTTTTTCCATTTTTTCATTTGAAGACTTCAATACTTGTTGTCCCATATTTATTTCCCCCTTACAACTGTTCCGATATTTTCGCCTAAAACGGCACGTTTAATGTTACCTTTTTCCATAACTGAGAATACAATTAATGGAATATCATTGTCCATACATAAAGAAGAAGCTGTTGAATCCATTACACCTAAACCTTCTTTTAATACATCTAAGTAAGTAAGTGTTTCGTATTTCGTAGCTGTTGGGTCAAGAGATGGATCTGCATTATATACGCCATCTACATTGTTTTTCGCCATTAAGATAACGTCTGCTTCGATTTCCGCTGCACGTAGTGCTGCTGTTGTATCTGTAGAGAAATATGGGTTACCTGTACCTGCTGCAAAGATCACAACACGTTTTTTCTCTAGATGACGAACTGCTTTACGACGAATGTAAGGCTCTGCTACTTGACGCATTTCGATTGAAGTTTGAACACGAGTTTGAATTCCAATGTTCTCCAGGCTATCTTGAAGAGCTAATGAGTTCATAACTGTTGCTAACATACCCATGTAATCCGCTCCAGCACGATCCATTCCCATTTCACTTCCGATTTTTCCACGCCAAATGTTTCCGCCACCAACAACAACAGCAACTTCTACATCAAGTTCTGCAATTTCTTTCACTTGTTCCGCAACTGATTTAATAACAGATGGGTTAATTCCAAATCCTTGTTCGCCAGCTAACGCTTCTCCGCTTAGCTTTAATACGACACGATTATATTTCGGTTTACTCATAATGAACCTCCAATTGCTTACATCTTTATTTTAAAAAAGGGAACACAATGTGTTCCCTAATCTGTATTAGTTACTACCTTTTACTTGGTTCATTACTTCTTCAGCAAAGTTGTCTTCGCGTTTTTCGATACCTTCACCAACAGCGTAGCGAACGAATCCTTTTAATGTTCCGCCTTTTGACTCAACGAACTGACGAACTTTCATATCAGGGTTTTTAACGAATGCTTGGTCAAGTAAGCAAATTTCTTCGAAGAATTTGCCAAGACGGCCTTCAACCATTTTTGCAACGATTTTTTCAGGCTTGCCTTCGTTTAAAGCTTGTTGTGTTAATACTTGACGCTCATGCTCAACTTCTTCAGCTGTTACAGCATCGCGGTCGATGTATTTAGGGTTAACTGCTGCGATGTGCATTGCTACATCTTTAGCAGCAGCTTCGTCAGTAGAACCTTCAAGAACTGTTAATACACCAATACGTCCACCCATGTGTAGGTAAGCGCCGAATGCATCAGCATCAGTTTTTGTTACGATTTCGAAACGACGAAGTGTAAGTTTTTCACCAATTTTAGCGATTGCTTCGTTGATGTGCTCTTCTACTGTTTTGCCGCCTTCAATTGTTTGAGCCATAGCTTCTTCAATGTTAGCTGGTTTGTTAGCTAATAAGTGAGCAGCTAATTCTTTAATTAATGCTTGGAAACCTTCGTTTTTCGCAACGAAATCAGTTTCAGAGTTTAATTCTAAGATTAAACCTTCGTTACCGTTTGTTTCGATGAAAGTTAAACCTTCAGCAGCGATGCGGTCTGCTTTTTTAGCAGCTTTTGCAATACCTTTTTCACGTAAGAAGTCAATTGCTTTCTCCATGTCGCCATTAGTCTCAGTTAAAGCTTTTTTGCAGTCCATCATACCTGCGCCTGTTTTTTCACGAAGTTCTTTTACCATTTGTGCAGTGATTGCCATATTTTTCATCCTCCTAAAATATGTATTTATACCTTTTATAAAGGTGTTTATACCTTAAAAAAGGTGATAAAAGGCCGAACCCCTTATCACCTTTCCAAATTTGTTACGCAGTAACAGTTTCTTCACCTTGTTTTGCTTCAAGGATCGCGTCTGCCATTTTAGATGTAAGAAGTTTTACAGCACGAATTGCATCATCGTTTGCTGGGATAACGTGATCGATTTCGTCTGGATCACAGTTTGTATCAACGATACCGATGATTGGAATGTGTAATTTGCGTGCTTCAGCAACTGCAATACGCTCTTTACGAGGGTCTACTACGAATAATGCACTTGGAAGACCTTTCATATCTTTAATACCGCCTAAGAATTTCTCAAGACGCTCTAACTCTTTTTTAAGTTGAACAACTTCTTTCTTAGGAAGTACTTCGAAAGTACCATCTTCTTGCATTTTTTCAATGTCTTTAAGACGCTTGATACGCTTTTGGATTGTTTGGAAGTTTGTTAAAGTTCCACCTAACCAACGTTGGTTAACGAAGTACATACCAGCACGAGTTGCTTCTTCTTTAATAGCTTCTTGTGCTTGTTTTTTAGTACCTACGAATAAGATGTCTCCGCCTTCAGCAGCGATGTCACGCATCGTTCTGTAAGCTTCCTCAACTTTTTTCACAGTTTTTTGTAAGTCGATGATGTAGATACCGTTACGCTCTGTGAAAATGTAACGCTTCATTTTTGGGTTCCAACGACGAGTTTGATGTCCGAAATGAACACCAGCTTCAAGCAATTGCTTCATAGAAATTACTGACATAATATAGTTCCTCCTAAATGGTTTTTGATATCCTCCGTTTACTTCATCTCTAAGCGAAACTACAAACGTAGCACCAACACTTAAATCAGTAAACGTGTGTACTTTGTACTGACACCACTGCTTACTATATCATACTGAAATATTACAATCAAGTCGAAAATGCGAACAATGTAAAACTTTCTTTGTTCACACTCGAATTCTAGTATTACCAACCTGTATTTCCTTTAAGCAAAAAAATAAAATTCAATTCATAGCTTTTCCGAAAAATACGATTATGACGCTATTTACAAACAACATCAATCTTTTATACAAAAAAACTCTCCTCAAAAAATGAGGAGAGTTTTATAAATTAGTTTGTTTTTAATTTAGCAAGTTCCTGTAGAAACTTGTCATTTAGCACTTTAATGTATGTTCCTTTCATACCTAAAGAGCGAGACTCAATAACACCAGCACTCTCTAATTTACGAAGTGCATTTACGATTACAGAACGAGTAATTCCTACGCGATCAGCAATTTTACTTGCAACAAGTAAACCTTCTGTTCCATTTAATTCTTCGAAGATATGCTCGATTGCTTCTAACTCACTGTAAGATAATGAGCTAATTGCCATTTGAACAACAGCTTTACTACGTGCTTCCTCTTCGATTTCTTCTGCTTTTTCACGTAAGATTTCCATACCTACTACAGTTGAACTGTATTCAGCAAGGATTAAATCATCGTCTAAGAACTCTTGACCAAGACGAGCTAACACTAATGTGCCTAGACGCTCACCGCCACCAACGATTGGTACGATTGTAGTTAAACCTTGACCGAATAATTCTCTATTTTCTACTGGGAATGCTGTGTAAGCACTGTTTACATCTAAGTTTGAAGATGTTTCTGTAATGTTGAATAAGCTTTGCGTGTATTCTTCCGGGAATTGACGCTCTGCAAGCATTTGTTTCATACGCTCATTCTCAATTTGTTGGTGAATTGCATAACCTAGTAATTTACCACGACGGCTTACTACGAATACGTTCGCTTCGATTACTTCACACATTGTGTCAGACATTTCTCTAAAGTTTACAGGCTTTCCTGCTGCGCTCTGTAATAACGCATTTAATTTTCTTGTTTTTGCTAATAATTCCATTTCAAAAGTTCCTCCTACATGTTACTTACATATTTTTTCATCACTTGGAAACTAGGGCGAGTCACCTGATGACACTATTACAAAATAAACTGGCTCACATCTTTATTTTTAGCAATCGTTGCTAATTTCTCCTCAACGTATTGAGGTGTTATCGTTATTTTCTCTAACGTAATTTCAGATGCTTCAAACGATAAATCTTCAAGGAGTTTCTCCATAATCGTATGAAGTCTTCTTGCTCCAATATTATCTGTATCCTGATTAACTTGATAAGCAATCTCAGCAATCTTACGAATAGCTTCGTCTGAAAATTCAATTTCTATACCTTCAGTCGCTAATAAAGCCATATATTGTTTAATTAACGCATTGTCAGGCTCGATTAATATTTTAACAAAATCATCTGTCGATAATTTTGTTAATTCTACTCGAATCGGAAATCTCCCTTGCAGTTCCGGAATTAAATCCGACGGTTTAGACATATGAAACGCTCCAGCTGCAACGAATAAAATATAATCCGTTTTTACTGATCCGTATTTTGTCGCAACATTCGATCCTTCTACAATTGGTAAAATGTCACGTTGCACACCTTCACGTGATACATCTACGCTATTCGACTGCTTACCAGCAATTTTGTCAATTTCATCGATAAAAATAATCCCGAGCTGTTCAGCACGATAAACAGCCTCTTGTGTAACTTCATCCATATCAATTAAGCGCTGTGCTTCCTCATTTGTCAAGAGTTTTCTTGCTTCTTTCACAGAAAGTTTACGTTTTTTTGTTTTTTTCGGCATAAAACTTCCTAATGCATCTTGGAAATTCATTCCCATTTGTTCCATGCCAGTTCCTTGTAACATATCGAACATGGAAGACTGTTGCTCAGTCACTTCAATCGATACAATTTCATCTTCAAGAAGTCCTGCAGCAAGCTTTCTTTCCACATCTTGACGTTTCTTTTCGATTTCAACATCTTCCTGTGCATCCGATGTTTGATTTGAATTTTGAGCACCGCCAAATAGCATTTCTAATGGGTTTTTAAATCCAGATTGTTTCTCCGGACTCGGTACTAAAATTTCAACAAGACGTTGGTTCGCTTGTTCTTCTGCTTTGTCTTGTACTTTAATTACCATTTCTTCTTTCACGATACGAACTGACGTTTCCACAAGGTCACGTACCATCGATTCTACATCTCTACCTACATATCCAACTTCTGTAAATTTGGTAGCTTCAACCTTAATAAAAGGTGCTCCAACGAGTTTCGCCATTCGTCGTGCTACCTCTGTTTTACCAACACCTGTCGGTCCAATCATTAAAATATTTTTAGGTGCAATTTCATCACGTAGATTTTCAGCTAATTTACTTCGACGATATCGATTTCTTAAAGCTACAGCAACCGCTTTCTTCGCATCTTTTTGACCGATAATGTATTGATCTAATTTTTCCACAATTTGACGCGGAGTAAAATGTAAATGCATATAAAATGCCTCCCTTACGATTCTACAATTCTTCCACAATTATATTGTGGTTTGTATAAACACAAATATCGCCAGCAATATCTAAACTCGCTTTCGCAATTTGCTTCGCTGTTAAATGTTCACTTGCATATTGCTTTAAAGCACGACCTGCAGAAAGCGCATAATTCCCACCAGATCCAATCGCTAAAATACCATCATCCGGTTCAATCACTTCTCCTGTACCTGAAACAAGAAGCATAGTTGTTTTATCCATGACAATGAGCATCGCTTCTAGCTGACGTAACATTTTGTCGCCACGCCATTGTTTTGCCATCTCAACTGCAGCACGCTGCAAGTTCCCATTGTACTCTTCTAATTTCCCTTCAAACATTTCAAAAAGAGTAAATGCGTCAGCAACGGAACCTGCAAAGCCAGCTAAAACTTTCCCTTGGAAAAGTTTACGGACTTTACGAGCTGTATGTTTCATTACAACTGCATTTCCCATTGTCACCTGACCATCTCCAGCCATTGCACATTCTCCATTATGATGAACTGCAAATATCGTTGTAGCGTGGAAATTTCCCATAGAAAAAACTCCTTTATATGTTTTTATAGCTTTAAAAGCAATTTATGCCCGCGGGTGATGCTTCATGTAGACCGAACGCAATCTTTCTTTAGAGACATGCGTATAAATTTGTGTTGTCGACAAATTCTCATGACCAAGTAGCTCCTGTACAGTACGTAAATCTGCCCCTTCATCTAACATGTGTGTAGCAAATGTATGCCTTAACATATGGGGACTTATCCGCATTGTCAGTGAAGCCTTCTTAATGAGTTCGTTTAATACATAACGTACCCCTCGACTTGTTAGCGGCGTGCCTTTCGCATTTAAAAATACCATATGAGAGTGTTCTTCAGTTTTGTGAGCTAACTGTTTTCTCCCGTTCTCTATATAAGTAATTAAAGCATCTTGCGCATAGCTTCCGAACGGAATATACCTTTGTTTTTTTCCTTTTCCCATTACTAAAATTGTTCCCACCGCGAAGTCAATATCGGTAAGTTGTAAATTGACACATTCACTCACACGGATTCCAGTCGCATACATCAACTCTAATAAAGCTTGATTCCTTTGACCTAGCGGCGTTTCCGTATCAGCAACTTCAAATAATTCCTCTAATTCTTCAGCATATAAAAACTTTGGGATTGACAATTCTTTTTTGGGGAGTGACGCAAGTGCAAACGGATTATCTTTCCGATAACCTTCACGCATCAAAAAACGATATAAACTTCGTAAGCTTGATACTTTTCTTGCGACAGATTTACGGGCTAACTTTTCATCGTGCAACGTCGTTAAGTACAAACGAACATCCGTGTATGTAACATCTAAAAAAGAGGATATGCCTTCTCGCTCCATAAATTGCACAAAATGTTCTAAATCATTTTGATAACTTGCAATTGTATATTTTGAATAATTTCTTTCAATTTGTAAATATCCAACGAATAATTGTAACAATTTCTTCACATTCACACAATTCACCTCAATAAAGGCTACTAAATCGTATCACAACTTAGTAGCCTTTGCAAGAAATTTAACTAAATATTTACAAAATTTTGAATTGTTTCTAAAGCGCGTGTTGCATATGCTTCATTTCGTTCTGCTTTCCTCTTAACTTTCTTCTCTAACGGTGCAAACAAACCGAAGTTTGCATTCATTGGCTGGAAGTTTTTCGCGTTTGTCGCAGTAATATAATTCGCCATACTTCCCATTGCAGTTACAGGCGGTAACACAACCGGTTCTTCACCTTTCACAAGTCGAGCAGCGTTAATACCCGCTAGTAATCCTGACGCCGCTGATTCAACATATCCCTCTACTCCAGTCATTTGACCAGCGAAGAATAAATCATCACGTTGTTTATATTGATATGTTGGACGAAGCAAGTTAGGTGAATTAATAAACGTATTACGATGCATTACACCATAACGTACAATCTCTGCGTTTTCCAGTCCTGGAATCAACTGTAACACTTCTTTTTGTGGTCCCCACTTTAAATGCGTTTGGAAACCTACGATATTGTATAACGTTCCTGCTGCATCATCTTGACGTAACTGAACAACAGCATATGGCGTTTTTCCTGTTTTCGGATCTTCTAATCCAACAGGTTTCATCGGTCCAAATACTAGCGTCTGTCTTCCTCTACTTGCCATAACTTCTACCGGCATACAACCTTCAAAGAAAATTTCTTTTTCAAATTCTTTTAAAGGTACTGTTTCAGCAGCAATTAAAGCCTCGTAAAAACGGTCAAATTCCTCTTCCGTCATTGGGCAGTTTAAATATGCAGCTTCACCTTTATCGTAACGAGACTTTAAATATACTTTATTCATATCAATGCTGTCTTTCTCAACAATCGGTGCTGCAGCATCATAGAAATAAAAATAATCTTCACCTGTTAATTCTTTTAATTGTGCAGCAAGATCAGGAGACGTAAGTGGACCTGTCGCGATAACAGTAGGTCCTTCTGGAATTTCAGTAATTTCTTCATTCATTACAGTTACGTTCGGATGGTTTTTCACATACTCCGTTACCTTTGCCGCAAATTCATGACGATCTACAGCTAAAGCCCCTCCTGCTGGTACAGAGCACTCATCAGCTGCACGAATAATAACAGAGTCCATTAAACGCATTTCTTCTTTAATAACACCAACAGCGTTTGTTAATGTGTTTGCGCGAAGCGAGTTACTGCATACTAACTCTGCAAATTTATCTGTGTGATGAGCTGGCGTTTGCCTTACTGGTCTCATTTCATATAATTTTACTTGGACACCACGTTTTGCAATTTGGTAAGCTGCTTCACTTCCTGCAAGACCTGCGCCAATGACGTTTACTACTTGTGTTGTCATATTTATCACCTTTCCTTTTCTTCCCGAAAAAAATGTGAGCAGTTACGCTCACATTTGTTGTTCTTCTTCATAATCACACGAAATACATTGTACTTGCACGCCTTTTTTCAACTTCTTCTCTACAAGCATACCTTCGCACTTCGGACATTTACGACCAATTGGTTTATCCCAAGATACAAAGTCACACTCTGGATACGTACCGCATCCATAGAAAAGACGTTTCTTTTTATTACTACGGCGTTCAATAATTTGACCTTTATCACACTTCGGACAAGTAACACCGATTTCTTTCACAATCGGTTTTGTATTACGACAATCTGGGAAATTCGAACAAGCCATAAATTTCCCGTATTTACCCATTTTAAAGACCATTGGGTGATCACACAATTCACAGTCTTCCCCAGCTGGTTCATCTTTAATTTCCACTTCACGCATTTCTTTTTCCGCTTTTTCTAAACGCGGTTCAAAGCCTACGTAGAAATCATCAACAATTTTTACCCAATTCGCATTTCCTTCTTCTACTTCATCAAGACTTTGCTCCATGTTAGCAGTAAATTCAATGTTAATAATTTCTGGGAAAAACTCTAAAATAAGTTCAATTACTATTTCACCAAGTTCAGTTGGAACGAAGCGTTTATTATCCAAACCTACGTATCCACGTTTTTGAATCGTTTCAAGTGTCGGCACGTAAGTCGACGGTCTTCCAATTCCAAGCTCTTCAAGTGTTCTTACTAGACGAGCCTCTGTATAGCGCGGCGGAGGTTGTGTAAAA
The DNA here is from genome assembly GCF_058791555.1 of Bacillus sp. EB106-07-01-XG149. Lineage (NCBI taxonomy): Bacteria > Bacillati > Bacillota > Bacilli > Caryophanales > Bacillaceae > Bacillus > Bacillus sp. EB106-07-01-XG149. The sequence continues at coordinate 154,967 of NZ_JBYTDP010000002.1, forward strand.
TGTTGCTTCGGTTCTAAATCCTTCGAAAATACCGTTTCCCCTACTTCTAAAGGTGGCAACATTTTATCCTTTTCTTCAGCCCCGTCATCTTTCGACTCTACATACACTTTCATAAATCCTGGAAACTTTACAACCGATCCACTTGCACGGAACTGAACATTGTTATTAATGAGTCTAGCTGTCACAGTATCCATTATAGCAGACGCCATTTGACTTGCAACAAATCGCTCCCAAATCAGTTTATACAACCGAAGTTGATCACGACTTAAGAAACTCTTTAGTTCCTCTGGCCTTCTCATTACCGAAGTAGGACGAATTGCCTCATGCGCATCTTGCGCGTTCGACTTTTTCGTTTCTTTCTTCTTTTCTGTCCCTATGTATTCCGCACCAAACGCCTCAGTAATGTAAGTACGCGCCTCTGTTTGAGCTGTTTCTGAGATACGTGTTGAGTCAGTTCTCATATACGTAATAAGACCTACAGTCCCTTGCTTTCCAAGATCTATACCTTCATACAATTGCTGCGCGAGCATCATTGTTTTCTTTGCTCGCATGTTTAACTTACGCGCTGCCTCTTGTTGCAAGGAAGATGTTGTAAACGGTAATGCAGGATTACGTTTTCGCTCTTTTCGCGTTACATTTTCAACTGAAAACGCATTATCTTTCATCTGTTCAATTATTTCATTCACTTGCGTTTCATTCGTTAATTGAACTTTTTCACCATCTACACCGTAAAAGCTTGCTTCAAATGTGTCTTTCCCCTTCACAAATTCTGTCTTAATTGTCCAGAATTCTTCAGGCTCAAAGATTTGAATTTCTTTTTCACGTTCGATAATTAAACGAACTGCTACAGATTGTACGCGTCCTGCACTTAATCCTTTTTTTACTTTCTTCCATAATAAAGGACTAATATTGTAACCAACCAGACGATCTAGTATACGCCTTGCTTGTTGTGCATCTACTAAATCCATATTAATCGCACGAGGGTGTTTAAATGATTCTTTTATTGCATCTTTTGTAATCTCATTAAACACAACTCGACAATCTGATTCAACGTCCACATTTAACGTATTGGCTAAATGCCAAGCAATTGCTTCCCCTTCGCGGTCTGGATCGGCCGCGAGATAGACTTTCTTTGCTTTTTTGGCCGCTGATTTTAAATCTTTTAAGACGGGACCTTTACCACGAATGGTAATATACTTCGGGGTGAAGTTGTTCTTTACTTCTATCCCCATTTGGCTTTTAGGTAAATCGCGAACGTGTCCCATAGACGCGACAACTTTGTATTTTTTCCCTAAATATTTCTCAATGGTCTTCGCCTTAGAAGGCGACTCCACGATTACGAGGTAATCTGACATGCTAGTGCCTCCTTAAGAGGTGGATTCAAGTCTTCATCAATCTTATTGATTTCTCTTGTTTTTGTCAATCAAGAATGAATATACCATACAGCGCCTATCTACCATTTGTCAATAATTGTTTAATAAAAACATAAAAATATAAGGTTAATTTCAAACCTCTTCCAAGATATCTTCTGCATTTCTTACTAGTTTTGCTCCTTGTTGAATCAAATGATTCGTTCCTGATGCACTATCTATAAATATAGGTCCAGGAAGTGCAAATACCTCTCTATTTTGCTCTAAAGCAAGGTCCGCAGTAATAAGTGTTCCACTTCTTGATTTCGCTTCTACAACTAAAACACCCTTACTTATACCACTAATAATCCGGTTCCTTTTTGGAAAATACCATTTTTTCGGTGCATAGTGCGGCGGATACTCTGTTAATAACAATATATATTCATTCCACGTTTCATATAAATGTCTATTCTCTTTTGGATACATATACGATAATCCATGTCCTAGTATTGCAATAGTCGGGCAATGCCGTCTTACTGTAATTTCATGAGACATTGTATCTATCCCTCTTGCAAACCCACTGACAATAAGCCATTCCCTTTCTAATAATGGGTGTAAAATAAATTTTAAACTCTCATGTCCATATAAAGTCGGTTCTCTCGTTCCAATAACCGCTAATTTATTCGCTTTATTGAGAAAACTCTTCTCTCCTTTTCCATATAACACAAAGGGGGGATCTTGTATTTCACGTAATAATTGTGGATAATCTTCATCCCATATAGTCATATAAAAGATTCGATTTTTTTCTAAATAAGATATATATTGCGGGAGATTTGAACTTTGAAGAAAATTTACTAATTCTGAAGATTTTTTCGAGGATATTCCAGTGTAGTATTCCATTTGTTTTGTATTAAACGTGTATATTCCCTTCAATTCAGGATCGACATATAGTAGTCTTTCCATCGCCTTCCAATGATCCGCTAAAAAATAATGAAGATGTAATAATCGTTCTCTTTTCATCTTAATTCTCCTTACCCATAATTTTTATTATGTAAACAAGAATTGCGTAAAAAGACACCTTCAAGCAAGAAGGTGTCTTTCAACAGATTAGTAGTTTTTACAAGTCTCAAATAGACCTTTTTCTTTTAAGACAGAGATTAGCGTTTCGCCCATAACCGCTGGAGTTTCCGCTACTTTAATACCACAAGCTTCCATCGTTTTAATCTTTTCTGCAGCAGTTCCTTTACCACCAGAAATGATTGCACCAGCATGGCCCATACGTTTGCCAGCAGGCGCTGTTTGGCCACCAATGAAGCCTACAACAGGTTTTGTCATATTAGCTTTCACCCATTCAGCTGCCTCTTCTTCTGCTGTACCACCGATTTCACCAATCATAATTACAGCATGCGTTTCTTCATCTTCATTAAATGCTTTTAACGCATCAATAAAGTCCGTACCGTTAACTGGGTCCCCACCGATACCTACAGCAGTAGATTGGCCAATACCTTCTTGTGTTAACTGATGTACAGCCTCATACGTTAATGTACCAGAGCGAGATACGATACCTACATGACCTTTTTTATGAATGTACCCTGGCATAATACCAATTTTGCATTCATCAGGCGTAATAACACCAGGACAGTTTGGTCCAAGTAAACGTGTATGTTTACCCGCCATATATCTCTTTACATTTACCATATCTAATACAGGAATTCCTTCAGTAATACATACTACTAAATCGATTTCTGCATCAACTGCTTCCATAATTGCATCAGCCGCAAAAGCGGGTGGAACGTATACAACTGAAGCATTTGCGCCTGTTGCTTTCACTGCATCTTCTACAGTATCAAATACTGGTACACCTTCAATATCAGTGCCACCTTTACCTGGCGTTACACCACCGACAATTTTCGTACCGTATTCAATCATTTGTTTTGTGTGGAATAAACCTTGAGAACCTGTAATACCTTGAACAATAACTTTTGTATCTTTATTAACTAATACGCTCATTTTTCTCCCCCGCTTTCTATTAGCCCACTAGTGAAACAATTTTTTGTGCACCGTCTGCCATAGATTCTGCTGCAACAATATTTAAGCCAGACTCATTTAAAATTTTCTTACCTAACTCTACGTTTGTACCTTCAAGACGTACAACTAAAGGCAATTCAAGACCTACTTGTTTCGTCGCTTCAATAACACCTTCTGCAATAACATCACACTTCATAATGCCACCAAAAATGTTAACGAAGATACCTTTTACATTTTTGTCAGAAAGGATAATTTTGAATGCTTCTGTAACTTTTTCAGCTGTTGCACCGCCACCAACATCTAAGAAGTTAGCTGGATCGCCATGGTAATGTTTAATGATATCCATTGTAGCCATCGCTAAACCTGCACCATTAACCATACAACCAATATTTCCATCTAAAGGAATGTAGTTTAAGTCATATTTAGAAGCTTCAATTTCTTTTGAATCTTCTTCATCAAGATCACGAAGTTCTAAAATGTCTTTATTGCGATATAAAGCATTAGAATCAAAGTTTAATTTCGCATCTAATGCCATAACTTTACCATCACCTGTTGTAACAAGTGGATTGATTTCCGCGATAGAGCAATCTTTTTCGATAAACGCACGGTATAAGCCCATCATAAACTTCACAGCTTGTCCTACAAGCTCTTTTGGAATATTGATGTTAAACGCGATTCGGCGCGCTTGGAAGCCTTGTAAGCCTACTGCTGGATCAATATATTCTTTAAAGATCTTTTCAGGTGTTTGCTCTGCTACTTCTTCAATTTCTGTTCCACCTTCTTCAGATGCCATTAAAACAACTTGAGAAGTTGCACGATCTAAAACTAGACCAACATAATATTCTTTTTTAATATCGCAACCTTCTTCGATAAGTAAGCGTTTTACTTCCTTACCTTCAGGACCTGTTTGATGTGTCACAAGTGTAGTTCCTAAAATGCTCTCTGCATATGTACGAACTTCATCTAAATTTTTTGCAACTTTTACTCCGCCAGCTTTGCCGCGTCCACCAGCGTGAATTTGTGCTTTTACTACACATACATCCGTTCCTAATTCTTTCGCTGCTTCTACAGCTTCTTCTACTGTAAATGCAACCTTCCCGTTCGGAACGCTAACCCCATAGCTTTTAAGGACTGCCTTACCTTGGTACTCATGGATATTCATGGTCCCATCCTCCCCTGTTTTCCTGTTTTACTCGAAAAGTTTTTTAATGTTTAAAAAACATTACATTGCCATTGTATAAGATGATTGGCACGCTGTCTACAATAAAGTGTCAGAAAACTGAAATCGCTTTATTCTTTTTTGAAAATAATAATGTTCATATACCAAAATAAAAAAATAAGCTGCATATTCGCAGCTTACTTTTGAATCGTATCTTTAATTGGTGCAAACGATTTGCGATGTTCTTCTAATACTCCATGCGCTTCAATCGCTTCTAAATGTTGTTTTGTGCCATATCCCATATGTTGTTCAAATCCATATGCAGGATACTTTTCTCCAAGCTCTTTCATCATACGATCTCTCGTTACTTTCGCAATAATGGATGCAGCAGAAATAGAAATACTTTTCGCATCACCTTTAATAATGGATGTTTGCGGAATTGGTGTAGGAAGTTTCATCGCATCAATTAATAAATGTTCTGGTGCACAAGATAAATTCGCGACAGCATCTAACATCGCTTGTTTCGTCGCTTGATAAATATTTATCTCATCAATCATTTGTGGTGATACAATTCCAACTCCAATTGCAATTGCTTGCGCTTTAATTTCATCATAAAAACGCTCTCGCTTCGCCTCACTCAGCTTTTTCGAGTCATTTAATCCTGGAATATAAAAATCTTCCGGAAGGACAACAGCTGCCGTCACGACAGGCCCAGCTAGCGGCCCACGCCCTACTTCATCTATACCCGCGATAAGTGTGAGCCCTTTTTCACGTAATGCAATCTCGTACTTGGACATTTCGAAAAACTTTTCTTTTTCTTTCTGCGTTAACTCTTTTTGTTTATGCCACTTCAAAATGAGCTTTTGTATTCCTTTTCGCTCGTCTTTCATTAATATTTGGAAGCGGTCATCTTCTTCACTCATTATTTCATGCAGTAAACGTTCCGCTTCTTGAATAGTCACTTTTTGCATTCATGCCACTCCCTTTATATACAAAAAAGAAAAGACGTACAAACGCACGTCTTATACTTCTTCTACTTTTTCTGCATCTTCTGTCTGCTCCGCAAACTCTTCTGGTGTTTCAAACGTCATTTTCCCAAGTTTTCCACCACGAAGCTCACGAAGTATAAGCTCAGATGTTTTATCATAATCAATCATTCCGCCGCCCATTAAACAGCCTCTATTTTTTCCAATTGCATCGAATAACTCCACAATATCTTCTGGAATTTCATTTAAATTATATCGATCTTTCAAACGTTCTGGATAATGTTTTTCCATAAAACGTAAAGCGTAAACAGCAACATCTTGTAAATTTAAAATTGAATCTTTAATTGCGCCCGTTGTCGCTAAACGAAGACCCACTAATTGATCTTCAAATTTAGGCCATAAAATACCGGGTGTATCTAACAGTTCCATTTCCTTCCCAACTTTAATCCATTGTTGAGCTGTTGTCACACCAGGACGATCTCCTGTTTTAGCAATATTTTTCTTCGCCAACTTATTAATTAACGTAGATTTACCAACATTCGGTATACCTACAATTAATGCACGAATCGCTCTCGGTCTAATACCTTTTGCAACCATTTTATCAAATTTTTCTTTCACCAACACTTTACAAGCCGCTGCAATTTCTTTCATACCTTGTCCAGCTTGTGCGTTAATTGAAATTGCCATCTGGCCTTTTTCTTTAAAATATGCGATCCATTGCTTTGTTAAACGATCATCTGCCATATCCGCTTTATTTAAAACAACAAGCCTCGGCTTATGTGTAATAATCTCATCGATCATTGGATTTCGAGAAGATAAAGGTAATCGAGCATCTACAAGCTCAATTACAACATCAATTAACTTTAATTTTTCTGTTACTTGGCGTCTAGCCTTTGCCATATGTCCCGGGAACCATTGAATTACCATGTTGCCACCTTCTTTTTCTTTTATTTCACAATACGAGCATCTTTTAACGGCCAATATAGTATATTTGCTTTTCCAATCACTTGGTCCATTGAAATTGTACCAATCGAACGGCTATCTTTACTAAAACGACGATTATCGCCTAAAACAAATAATTGACCTTCTGGAACAGTTTTCTTCCCTGTCATTTCTTCAAGAGTAAAATCATATGTAAGCGGTCCGTCAGCAATTTGTTTTTTTTGCTTGTCTAAATACGGCTCCTCATAAGCCTTTCCGTTAACATATAGTTTATCATTACGATACTCTATTTCATCGCCTGGCAGGCCGATAATGCGCTTAATATAATCTTTATCTTCCGTCGCTCGGAATACGATAATATCAAATCGTTTCGGATCTCCTATGTGATAACCAATTTTATTGACAATCATTCGATCGCGATCATGTAAAGTAGACGCCATCGATACTCCATCTACGAGAATTGGAGCAAAGAAAAACTGTCTAATAACACCCGCTAATACAACAGCAATCAAAATTGCTTTGATCCATTCCCAAAGTGAACTCTTTTCTTTCTTCATGCATTTCCCCTCCACGATTATGTAAGCTGCTCGTATTATATCAAAATTTTATATAGATTGGAAAAAGGGAGCTTGTGTATTTACAAGCTCCCATACATGTCTTATCGAATTTCTTTAATACGTGCTTTTTTACCGCGAAGGTTACGTAAGTAGTATAACTTAGCACGACGTACTTTACCACGGCGAAGTACTTCAAGTTTCGCGATTCTTGGCGTGTGAACTGGGAATGTACGCTCAACACCTACACCGTAAGAAATCTTACGAACTGTGAATGTTTCACTGATTCCGCCACCACGACGTTTAATTACAACACCTTCGAAAAGCTGAATTCTTTCACGAGTTCCCTCAACTACTTTTACGTGTACACGTAAAGTGTCTCCAGGACGGAATGAAGGAAGGTCAGTTTTTAATTGGCCTTGAGTAATTTCTGCGATTAATTGTTGCATATTAAATTCTCTCCTTTAAACAGATGCTCTTATAAAGTCTTAATAAATTACAGCGGAACATCGTTAATACGGCCACTGATTTCAGTAGCACAAGTGTTATAATAGCATATTGCTAGGACTGTTGCAATAGAAAATATATCAAGCCCTTACTTGTCTTCTTTAATCTGTTCTAGCCATTTCGCTTCTTGCTTAGATAATTCTCGTTCTTCCAGTAAATCCGGTCTACGCGTGTACGTACGACGTAGTGATTCTTTGTGTCGCCATTCATCAATATTTTTATGATTTCCTGACATTAGTACATTCGGTACCTTCATACCACGAAAATCAGCTGGACGTGTATAATGAGGATGTTCTAATAAACCTGTACTAAACGAATCCTCGACTTGTGAAGCATGATTTCCTAGCACTCCCGGGAGGAGACGCACGACACTATCCGTAATAACCATAGAAGCTAACTCTCCGCCAGTTAATACGTAGTCACCGATAGAAATCTCATCCGTTACGAGATGCTCACGAATTCGTTCATCGTACCCTTCATAATGACCACACACAAAAATAACATGCTCTTCTTTAGCAAGTTCTTCTGCCTTCTTCTGCGTAAAACGCTCTCCTTGTGGACACATTAGGACAACTCTCGGTTTACGGTCTGTTTCCTTCGTTAACTCTTCCACTGCATCAAAGATAGGCTGGGGGGTTAATACCATCCCAGCGCCACCACCATACGGATAATCATCTACGCTATTATGCTTACTCGTTGTATAATCGCGGAAATTGACAACACGAAGCTCTACCGCTTCTTTTTCTTGTGCTTTCTTTAAAATTGAAGATCCAAACACACCCGTAAACATATCTGGAAACAATGTTAAAATGTCAATTTTCATTATAATAGCCCTTCCATTACATGAATGGTTACTAATTTATTCTCAATGTTAACTTGAAGTACAACATCATCAATATAAGGAATTAATAGATCTTGACCTTTTGGACGTTTAATTACCCAAACATCATTTGCACCAGGAGATAAAATTTCTTTTATTGTTCCTAACGCTTCTCCTTCTTCCGTTACAACACTGCAACCAATAATTTCATGGTAGTAGTATTCACCTTCAGCTAGTTCACCTAACTGCTCTTCTGGTACTTTTATTAAAGAACCTTTAAACTTCTCTGCTTCATCTACATTGTTGTATCCTTCAAATGTTAATAGATCAAATGTCTTATGTTGACGATGAGAAGTTACTTTCACTGGAAGGTAGTCTGTACTTTTCTCATTACTTATGTATAACGTGTTTCCTACTTTATATCGCTCTTCTGGAAAATCAGTACGAGAAATAACACGAATTTCTCCTCTTACGCCATGAGTATTTACAATTTTCCCTACGTTAAACCATTTTGTCATAAATAGTATGTCACCCCTGGTTTCTATATAAATTAAGCATCTCCATTTCACATATGGAACATGCAACTTCTCTTTAAATGTTAAAAAAGGGAGAGGAAATAACTCCTCGCCCTTTTTACGTTTATTGAATTTCCAGTGTTACTTTTTCATCATTATGATGTCCCACTGAATACAAGAGCATTCGAATTGCTTTCGCAACTTTCCCTTGCTTTCCAATGACTTTTCCAACATCCTCAGGATGTACAGTTAATCGATACTTTATCTCTCCGTTGTAAAGTTCCTGTGTAACTTTTACATCTTCAGGATGATCGACAAGAGGCTTGACAATCGTCTCGACTAACTTCTTCATAGTCATTGCCTCAATTACTTACCTTGTTTAGATAAGTGGAATTTCTCCATGATACCTTGGTTAGAGAATAAGTTACGAACTGTATCAGATGGTTTAGCACCATTTCCTAACCATTTTAATGCTGCTTCTTCGTTGATCTTAACTTCAGCTGGTTGAGCAACCGGATTGTAAGTACCGATTTCCTCAATGAAACGTCCGTCACGAGGAGAACGAGAATCTGCAACAACTACACGATAGAAAGGAGTTTTTTTAGCTCCCATACGTTTTAAACGAATTTTAACTGCCATTTATAAAGCACCTCCGAATTTATTTCACACAGATAATTATATTAGCAAAAAGACTATTGCTTTGTAAAGTATTTTTTCTTAACAGAGCCATCTTTTTTCCTTACATGAATGGAAACTTCAATCCACCTAGTCCTTTTTTCTTACCTTTTTGCATTCCCGTCATCGTTTTCATCATCTTTTTCATATCATCAAATTGCTTGATTAAACGATTGATTTCTTGTACCGTTGTACCGCTACCTTTGGCAATGCGCTTTTTGCGACTAGCATTGATTATTTCCGGTTGTTCTCGCTCTAATTTAGTCATAGAACGAATAATTGCCTCAATATGCCCAATTTGTTTTTCATCAACTTGCGCATTTTTCAGCCCTTTAATTTTATTTGCACCAGGAAGCATTCCTAACAATTCATCAAGCGGTCCAAGTTGACGCACTTGTCCAAGTTGTTCTAGGAAATCGTCAAGCGTAAACGAAAGCGTACGCATTTTTTGCTCAAGTTCTTTTGCTTTCTCTTCATCAACTGTAGCTTGCGCTTTTTCAATTAATGTTAAGACGTCTCCCATCCCTAAAATACGGGATGCCATACGCTCTGGATGGAACGCTTCAATCGCATCTAGTTTTTCACCCATACCAGCAAATTTAATCGGTGTATTTGTTACCGCCTTAATAGATAATGCCGCACCACCGCGCGTATCACCATCTAATTTCGTTAATACAACACCTGTTAAACCTAACTGTTCATGGAAACTTTGTGCAACATTTACCGCGTCTTGTCCCGTCATCGCATCGACAACAAGGAAAATTTCATCCGGTTTCGCAACTTCTTTCACTTTCGCTAATTCATCCATTAGTTCTTCATCAATATGCAGGCGACCTGCTGTATCAATTAAAACATAATCGTGATGATCTTCTTTTGCTTTTGCAATCGCTTGTTTCGCAATTTCAACAGGACTTACTTGATCTCCTAAAGAGAATACAGGCATGTCCAATTGCTTCCCTAATGTTTCAAGCTGTTTAATCGCTGCTGGACGGTAAATATCCGCTGCAACAAGCATTGGTTTACGATTATGCTTTTTACGAAGCAAGTTCGCAAGCTTACCTGTCGTCGTTGTTTTACCCGCACCTTGCAGACCAACCATCATTATAACAGTCGGTGGCCTATTAGCAACAGCAATTTTGCTTTGCTCTCCGCCCATAAGTTCTGTAAGTTCTTCCTGTACGACTTTAATTACTTGTTGTCCAGGTGTCAAACTTGTCATTACATCTTGTCCGACAGCACGTTCAGACACACGCTTTACAAAATCTTTTACTACTTTAAAGTTAACGTCCGCTTCTAAAAGAGCTAGACGAACTTCTCTCATCATTTCTTTCACATCGGCTTCAGAAACTTTTCCTTTGCCGCGGATTTTTTGCATTGTCTGTTGAAGTCGGTCGGCTAATCCTTCAAATGCCATATTGCCGCCCTCCTAATCTAATTTTTCGATAGCTTCAACAACTTGTTTCATTTCTTCATTCACATGCTCTTCTTCGCTGATTAGCTGTTTTAGCTTTGCAACAAGTCGCTGTCGCTCTTGAAACTTTTGAAGTAATACTAATTTATCTTCATATTCTTCAAGCATCGCTTCAGTCCGTTTAATGTTATCATACACGGCTTGGCGACTTACATCAAATTCTTCCGCAATTTCACCAAGAGATAAATCATCTAGATAATAAAGCGACATATAACTTCTTTGTTTTTGCGTTAACAACGATTGATAAAAATCAAATAAATAGTTCATTCTCGTTGTTTTCTCGAGCATGTTGGATCATCCTTTGTTAAGTGATTTCCCTTTACATGAATTAGTTTACATGGAGTACAAAAGAGTGTCAAGTTTTTTTCTTAACATCACATATTTTTATAGAAAAAGAAGCGGAAAATACCGCTTCTTTCACTTACACTTCTTCTGTTTCTACTAAGTTCGCAAATAAACCATACACATATTGTTCTGGATCAAACTGCTGTAAGTCATCCATTTGCTCTCCTAATCCAACGAATTTCACCGGTACATCCATTTCGTTACGAATCGCTAATACAATACCACCCTTAGCAGTTCCATCTAACTTCGTTAAAACAATACCAGTAACATTCGTTGCTTCACGGAATGTCTTCGCTTGACTTAAACCGTTTTGTCCTGTTGTTGCATCAATAACAAGTAATACTTCGTGAGGAGCCCCCGGTACTTCACGCTCAATTACACGCTTCACTTTCTCTAACTCTTTCATTAAGTTTACTTTATTTTGTAAGCGTCCTGCTGTGTCACATAGTAATACGTCTACTTTACGTGCTTTCGCGGCTTGTACAGCGTCATACATAACCGCCGCTGGATCAGATCCTGACCCTTGTTTAATCACTTCTACACCAACGCGATCGCCCCATACTTCTAATTGTTCAATCGCTCCTGCGCGGAATGTATCTCCTGCCGCCAATAGGACAGACTTACCTTCTGATTTGAATTTATGTGCCAGTTTACCAATCGTCGTCGTTTTCCCTACGCCGTTAACACCGACAAATAAAACAACTGTTAATTGATCCTCTTGCATATTAATTTCGTTACTAAACTCACTGTCGCCTTTGTAAATTCCTACTAACTTTTCTGAAATAACAGCTTGTACTTCTTTTGGATCTTGGATGTTACGACGTTGCACTTCTTCTTTCAATTGATCAATTAATTCCATTACCGTCGAAACTCCGACATCTGCACCAATTAAAATTTCTTCTAATTCCTCAAAGAAATCTTCATCTACTTTACGATAACGATAAACTAAATCATTTACTTTATCTGCAAACGAATTTCTCGTTTTTTCTAATCCATGTTTAAATTTCTCTGTTACCGTATCTGTTTGTTTTGAAATTTTTTCTTTTAATTTTTTAAAAAAACTCATACTGTCCCATCCTTCCTAATTACTTGCAACTAGTTCTTCTCCATCATCTAAACGAACCGAAACAAGTTTAGATACCCCTGACTCTTGCATTGTTACACCGTACAATACGTCAGACTCTTCCATTGTACCTTTTCTATGTGTAATGACAATAAACTGTGTCTCATCACTAAATCTCTTTAAATACTGCGCAAAACGGGCAACATTCGCCTCATCAAGAGCCGCCTCTACCTCATCTAATACACAGAATGGGACTGGGCGCACTTTTAAAATACCGAATAACAGCGCAATTGCTGTTAAAGCACGCTCCCCACCAGAAAGTAAACCTAAGTTTTGCAGTTTCTTCCCTGGCGGTTGCGCTACAATATCAATACCAGTATTTAATAAGTCCTCTGGATTCGTCATGACTAAATCCGCTCTACCGCCTCCAAATAATTCAGAGAATACCGATTGAAACTCCATTCGAATTCCTTCAAACGTAGTAGAAAAACGTTTTTTCATTTCTTCATCCATTTCAGTAATAAGTTGGTGCAATGTCGCTTTCGCTTCTTCTAGGTCATCTTTTTGCTCTAGTAAGAATGTATGACGCTCTGCTACACGCTCATACTCTTCAATTGCCCCTAAGTTCACTGTGCCTAGCTCTTCGATGGATAATTTAATTAGTTTCACCTTTTTACGTGCATCCTCTGCAGGCATCATCATTGTATACTTCAGTTTTGCTGCTTCAAATGAAATCGTATATGTTTCACGTAAATGTTGTAATCTATTTTCTAACTCTACATCAAGTCGGTTTATTTTTACTTCTTGATTTTTCAGCATCTCAAGAATGTATTTATGTTTACCTGTTGTTTCTTTCAGATTACGTTCTAAATGTTCTACTCTCTCTTGTAACGATACGCGTTGTTCACGACGAGAGCGAATTAACTCTGAAGTTTGATTACGATCATATGCTTTCTTCTCAATCATATTCGTAATCTGTTCTTCACCACTTGAATTAGATGTCATTTCTTGTTTTAAGAATGCTAAATCCTCTTTCGTTTTGACAAGCGTTGCATCCGTTTCTTCTTTTTCCTTCGTCAATCGTTCAACTTTTTCTTTTTGATTAGATAAGCGTTGTTGCTTTTCAGCCGCTAACACTTTTAACTCAGTCATTTCTTTTTGCACTTTTTCTTTCGAAGAATGCTGCTCACTTTTTTGTTTTGTTAAAGCGACAATTTTGCTATCTAATTCCGTAATCTCCGCTTGAAGCGTTGCTAAAATCTTTTCTAGCTCTTCTTTACGTCCCTGTATTTTCACTTGATCTTGTAAGAATCCTTCAATCTCTAAATCGTAAATAGATAAACGATCATTAATACGATGTTCTTCTAATTCTAAGCGACTAATTTCTTCTCTTAATTTCTGTTCATCTACACGCTCTGCTTCTACACTTTGCCTTAGTTCCCGTATTTTCACTTCTTTTTCTTGAATCTCTTGCTTTACTGCTTTAACAAAGTTTTCTAACTTTGTCGTTTTTTCTTCCATATCAGTTAACTTGTTCGTCCACTCTTCTAGCTCACGTTGACGTCCTAATAAAGAAGATTTCGCCTGTTTTACCGCTCCACCAGTCATAGAACCACCGGGGTTCACTACATCACCTTCGATTGTTACAATGCGATAACGGTATTGCAGTTGTTTCGCCAACTCATTCGCCCCACGTAAATCTTTCGCAACAATAACAGTACCTAATAAATTTGAAACTACATTTTCATATTTATTGTTATATTGCACAAGTTCTGCCGCCACACCTACAAACGATGGGTGTTGATTTACAATACGTAATTGTTCAAATGATAACGATCTACTTTTAATAACAGCTTGCGGTAAAAACGTTGCTCGTCCATGTTTATTTTGTTTTAAAAACGTAATTGCATTACGAGCATGTTCTTCTTTTTGTACGACAATATGCTGCATCGCTGCACCTAGAGCAATTTCCATTGCAATTTCATATTCTTTCGGTACCGTTAGCAGTTCTGCAACAGCACCCTCGATACCTTGCAACCTATCTTCTCTAGCTTTTAATACTTCACGTACCCCTTGATAGAAACCAGAGTAATCCTCTTGCATCTCTTCTAGCATTTCTTTTCGAGAACGTGCCTGTTGTACAAATTGATACGCTTGATACAGTTTTGTTTCATTTTCACTATACTGCGTCTTGCATTTCCCAAGTGCTGCTTCTGTCTTTTGTATATTCGAAAGAATACCAGCGACTTTTTCTTTCACTTGTTCATAACTTTCCACAAGTTTCGTCTTTTTCGCTGTAATTTCCATGCGTATTTCTACATATTTCGCATTTTCTTCATCGAGGCGTTCATTTTTTGAGTTTTGTTGTTTAGATTGTTCTTCAATCATAGATAACTCATTACGATGACTAGCTTGTTGATTTAAAAGTTCAATATAGTCACCTTTTAAATTCTCAATTTGTTCCTCTAAATTGTCAGCAAAAGTTGCAAGCAGTAGCTCATTATCATGCAATTTTGTCTCCAACTCTTTTACTTGATTTACAAATTGCATCAACACTTCTGTACTGGATTCAATTTCACCATCATAACTTGTAGCTTTCTCTGTTAATTCAACAATTAACTGTTCGAGTTGTGCACAATGCGTCGTTGCATTTTGTTTTCTCTCTTTTAATAACTCACGCTGTCCTTCTAATTTTTCTAGCTCTTTACTAGAAAGAAGCAGTACTTCTTGTAAGGAATCTACAGACTCATCTACTGCTTGTAATTGTCCTCGTAATTCCTCAAGCTCTTCTTCACCTTTTTGTAAATGCGTTGACATTTTAGCTTCTTCGTTTTTATTATGCCCAAACTGATTTCGAAGCGCTTCCCATTTCTCATGTAATTCTTCAATTTCATGTACAATAAGCGCCGCTTCTACTTTCTCTAATTCTTCTTTTTTCTCGAGATAATCTTTCGCAATAGAAGCTTGTCTTTCTAAAGGTTCTACTTGACTACTTAATTCGTGAATGATATCTTGTACACGATTTAAGTTTTCTTGTGTGTCTGCTAATTTCACTTCAGCTTTCTTTTTACGAAGTTTGTATTTCAGCACTCCCGCAGCTTCTTCAAATACACCACGACGTTCTTCTGATTTACTACTTAAAATCTCTTCAACTTTCCCCTGGCTAATAATCGAAAAAGCTTCTCTTCCCATACCAGAGTCCATAAATAAATCGATAATATCTTTCAATCTACATGATTGTTTATTAATATAAAAATCACTATCACCAGAACGAGATACACGACGCGTTACACACACCTCATTATATTCAATCGGTAAACGTTGATCTTCATTATTTAAAGTTATTGTTACTTCAGCAACATTAACTGCTCTTCTCGTATCACTGCCTGCAAAAATAATATCCTCCATCTTTGCACCACGTAATGATTTTGCAGATTGTTCACCAAGTACCCAGCGAATCGCATCAGTAATATTACTTTTCCCACTTCCATTAGGTCCTACTACGGAAGTTACACCTGGGACAAAATCAACAGATACACGCTCAGCAAAAGACTTAAACCCTGCTATTTCTAATCTTTTTAAAAACACGAAAGGCCTTCCTCCTATTCTCCGTTGTTATAACTGTTGTCTATACAAAAACAAGCTATTATACGGGTTTCCCTTCCCTTTATTCACAAACAAAAAGAAAGTTTCATTCTATGCATAAGGAATCCCCCTCATTCAAAGGGGGATTCCTTATAGTTGTTCTTTTAATTTTTTCAATGCTTCTGCAGCAGCTTGTTGCTCTGCTTCTTTTTTCGACTTGCCACTACCAAGACCTAAAGCCACGTTATTTAACGTAACACGTGACACAAATTCTCGATTGTGGGCCGGTC
This sequence comes from Bacillus sp. EB106-07-01-XG149, assembly GCF_058791555.1. NCBI lineage: Bacteria > Bacillati > Bacillota > Bacilli > Caryophanales > Bacillaceae > Bacillus > Bacillus sp. EB106-07-01-XG149. The sequence continues at coordinate 171,256 of NZ_JBYTDP010000002.1, forward strand.
CTTTTTCCTGCAAAATTTGATACTCAATATTGCCACTACCATCACGCTGAATCAACTCTTGTAATTGACTCTTATAATCCATCACATGAGAAAAAGCACCTTCATTAATTTTAGGGTATACAATTTCTTTTAAGAATCCCCATACTGTTTCTAACCCTTGATCAAGATAAAGGGCACCAATAAACGCTTCAAAGACATCCGCTAATAAAGCTGGTCGTTCACGTCCACCTGTCATTTCTTCACCTTTCCCTAATAAAACAAGGCTACCAAATGACAACTCGTTTGCAAAACGAACAAGAGATGGTTCACATACAATAGCTGCACGTAGTTTTGTTAACTCTCCTTCGCTCATTGTCGGATATTTTTGAAACAGATACTGCGACACAGTAAGTTCCAATACTGCATCTCCAAGGAATTCGAGACGCTCATTGTCTTCATGCGGTTTTTTTCGATGCTCATTCACATACGATGAATGCGTAAATGCTTGAATCAATAATTTTTCATCTGAAAACGTAATACCTATCTCTTCTTGAAATACTTTAAACGCTTCACGATATTTTGTTTCGTATTTTTTTTCTCTATGTTTTCGGTACGGCATAAGTCCCTCCAGATATAAGCCGAGAAGCCCCGCTAAAAAACGGGACTTCACTTAAGCATTATAGATGACTCTCTATGTAAGTCACAGCATCGCCAACAGTAGCAATCTTTTCAGCATCTTCATCAGAAATTTCCATTTCGAATTCATCTTCCAATTGCATTACAAGTTCTACTACATCTAGGGAGTCTGCGCCTAAATCTTCTTTAAAGCTCGCAGCTGGTACTACTTCAGTTTCTTCTACACCTAAACGATCAACGATGATTTTTGTTACACGCTCTAAAACATCTGCCATTCCATTCACCTCCCCTCAAATATTATATTAAATATTGGACAAAAAAACTAGTTGAAATCAATTCTTTTATTACATTACCATTCCGCCATCAACATTTAACGTTTGCCCTGTAATATATTTGCTTTGATCAGAAGCAAAAAACGTTACAGTATTTGCGATATCTTGCGCTTCACCAAACTGAGCTGCAGGAATTAACTTTAACATTTCGGCTTTTATATTTTCATCTAATACATCCGTCATATCAGTCGCAATAAACCCAGGAGCAATTGCATTTACAGTAATATTACGGCTCGCTAACTCTTTTGCTGATGTTTTGGTTAATCCAATTACACCCGCTTTAGCAGCAACATAGTTTGCTTGTCCTGGATTACCTGTTACTCCAACAACAGAAGCGATATTAATAATACGTCCATGACGTTGACGCATCATATATCGAGATACTGCCTTCGTACATAAGAATACACCTTTTAGGTTTGTATTAATAACTGTATCCCATTCTTCTTCTTTCATACGCATTAATAAATTATCTTTCGTTACACCTGCATTATTTACAAGAATATCAACTTGTCCAAATGTATCTACAGTTTGTTTCACCATATTCGTAACGTCTTCAGCATTTGCAACATCTGCTCTTACTGCAATTGCATCCGAACCTAATTTCTTTATTTCATCAACTACTTCATTTGCCTTTTGCTCATTACCAGCATAATTTACTACAACATTTGCCCCTTGTTTCGCTAAATCAATCGCAATCGCACGACCAATTCCACGTGAAGCGCCAGTTACTAATGCTACTTTCCCTTTTAACATCAGTTTTCTCCTCTCAAATTTGAAATGGTATCTTTTAACGTCTCTTCATCATATATCGCATATGCTTTCACTGATGAATCAATTGACTTCATAAGTCCAGCAAGTACTTTCCCAGGTCCAATCTCAATAAATGTATCTACCCCTTGATTCACCATGTTTTCAATGGACGGGTACCATAAGACAGGCGAATAGAGCTGTTCAATTAGCTTCTCTTGAATATGTGCACCACTTGTAATAACGTCTGCTGTTACATTTGCGATAACAGGAATATTCGTATCTTGAATTGTAATTTCATTTAAGACACTTTGGAACTTCTCTGCTGCTGGCTTCATAAGCGAAGAGTGGAACGGTCCACTTACCTTAAGCGGAATTGCTCTCTTTGCACCATTTTCTTTCGCTCTTTGAGAAGCAATCTCGACCCCTTGCTTTGTTCCCGAAATCACAATTTGTTTCGTACTATTCATATTAGCGATTTGCACTGCATATCCTTCACTTGTTACTTCTTCTGTAACTTGTTTCAGCATATGTGGATCAGCACCTAAAATAGCCGCCATTGCACCTTCTCCGCCAGGAACAGCTTCTTCCATATATTCCCCACGTTTTCTTACAGCATATACAGCGTCTTCAAAAGTTATTGCACCCGCTGCTACAAGAGCGCTATATTCACCTAAACTATGCCCTGCAACAAAGTCTGGTGTAATATCATACTCTTTCAAAGCTGTCAAAATAGCAAAACTCGTTGTTAATAAGGCAGGCTGCGCATTTGTCGTTAACGTAAGCTTTTCCTGCGGCCCTTCAAAAATCACTTCTGAAAGTGAATCTTGCAACACCTCATCTGCTTTGGCGAACACATTTGCAACCTCTTTATTATTCTCCGCTAACTGTTTACCCATTCCAACTGCCTGTGAACCTTGGCCCGGAAAAAGAAATGCTAGTTTTCCCATTTCAAATCCTCCTCTTATTGGAGTGGCTCTTTCTCCATTACGCTTGAAATAGTAGGAATAACTTCTTTCGCTACCATTTCTCTAGTTTGACGAATCGCACTAAATATTGATTGGTCATTGGAAGAACCGTGAGCCTTAATGACAGGAGCTTTCAATCCAAACAATGCAGCTCCTCCATACTCCGAATAATCCATTTTATCTTTTAATACCATAAGTTTTGGCTTTAATACCGCTGCTGCTAATTTGCTCGTAAACGAACTCATTAACTGCTCTTTTAACATAGAAAATAACGCAAGTGCTGTTCCTTCTAATGATTTTAACGCTACATTCCCTGTAAAACCATCACATACAACAACATCTGCTACACCTTGCAATAAATCTCTTGATTCAACGTTCCCAACGAAATTAATTGGGGCATCCTTAAGCATTGCAAAGACTTGTTTTGAAAGCTCGTTCCCTTTGCCATCCTCTGTTCCAACGTTCAAAAGTCCAACGCGAGGATTTTTAATTCCTCTTACTTTCTCAGCGTATACAGATCCCATTACTGCATATTGATATAAATGAATTGGTTTTGCATCAACGTTCGCTCCAACATCTAACATAACAAAACCTTCTCCATCAACCGTTGGCATTGTAGGGGATAAAGCTGGTCGCTCAATTCCTTCCATACGACCTACAACAAACAATCCAGCCGCCATTAAAGCTCCTGTACTACCAGCTGATATACAAGCATCCGCTACGCCGTCTTTCACTTGCTGCGCTGCTAGTACCATTGAGGCTTGTTTTTTTCGACGAACCGCTCTTACTGGTTCATCTGTCGATTCGATTTTTTCATCTGTATGAAGTATAGTAATTCGTTCTTCACTCGTTAAGTATTGACGAATTTCCTCTTCTTTCCCTACTAACGTAATATGTAAATCAGAATATTCCTTAATAGCTTTCATTGCTCCTAATACGACAGCCTTTGGAGCATGATCGCCGCCCATTGCATCTATTGCGATTTTCATAAGTTGTTACCTTCCTCACTATAATTACTAGATCGATACATTTCAAAAGTGCCTGTAAAAACAAGTTCTTCTCCAACAAAGCTACGCACTTTGACAACGGTCCGTCCTTTATCATTCTCTACATCTTCAACGCGCACTTTTGCAACAACACGCTCTCCTAATTTTACAGGACGAATGTATCGAATGGTAGACTTTGCAGTTAAAGCTAATTCTTCATCAATAACTGCAACAGCTAGTGAGTTTGCTTGTGCAAACAAATGATGCCCACGGGCAATCTGATTTCTTTTAAATACGTGTTCTACCTTCACTTCAAAGATAGAAATCGCATGTCTATCTAATTCTATATCGATAATTTCTCCGACAACCTCTTCTAACGGTAAAGATTTCACATCTTCTTCATGTTGCTTTGTAGCTACATGTTTAATTCTTTCTCTTAATTCAGGAATAGATAATTCCATACGGTCAAGACGTACGGTTTGTATACTCACTTGAAATTTTTCTGCTAAATCTTCATCCGTAATAAAAGGATTCGTTTCTATTGTTTGTTGTAATAATTCTTGTCTTTCTTTTTTACTTCTTCTTTTTTTCATACCGCACCATCCATTTTTATGACTAGGTACTAACAGTAGTATATAATCATTAAAAGTAGAATGCAACAAAAACTTTCGTTGCCTCCCTTTAATCGAGCTTCTCTCCTTGGAACACACCTGTCCCGTCAAGATAAGTACGCAGCGAAGCATACTGATCATTATGCCAAAACGCTTCTGATTCTACTAGTAACGCCGCATCTTGTCTAGCTGTTTCTAAAGCTCGATAATCATGTACCATATCAGCAACCTTGAATTCTGGTAAACCACTTTGCTTACTTCCAAAGAAATCTCCAGGACCTCTTAACTCTAAATCTTTTTCTGACAATACAAATCCATCATTCGTTTCGGTCATAATACGCATTCGCTCTTTTCCCGTTTCCGATTTTGGATCCGCGATTAATAAACAATATGATTGTTCACTACCACGCCCAACACGTCCCCTGAGCTGATGGAGCTGCGATAAACCGAAACGCTCTGCATCATAAATAACCATTACAGTCGCATTCGGTACGTTCACACCTACTTCAACAACTGTTGTCGACACAAGAATTTGCACTTTATTTTCACTAAATTGTCCCATTATCTCTTCTTTTTCTTGAGATGAGAGTCTGCCATGCATTAATCCGACTTGACATTTCCCTTGATAATGATGAGTCAGCATACTATGTAAGTCAATCGCATTTTGTACATCAAGTTTCTCAGATTCTTCAATAAGGGGACAAATAACATATGCTTGTCTTCCTTTTTTTATCTCCTTCTCCACAAAACCGAGAACTCGATCTAACATATCATGTTTTGCCCAGTATGTTTCAATTACCTTTCTACCAGCTGGCATCTCATCGATTATAGAAACATCCATCTCTCCAAATGCAGTAATTGCTAACGTACGCGGAATTGGCGTCGCCGTCATAAATAAAACATCCGGACTTTCACCTTTCTCCCTTAAAACTCGTCGCTGCGCTACACCAAATCGATGTTGTTCATCAGTAATAACGAGACCTAACCTATGAAAGATAACTTCATCTTGAATTAAAGCATGTGTTCCAACAAGGATATCTATTTCTCCTTGTTCTAATTTTGCCAAAATCTCTCGACGCCTTACACCTTTAACAGAACTGGTTAACAATTCAACATTCATACCAAAGTGTGAGAACGTCTCTGCAAGCGATTGATAATGTTGCTCTGCTAAAATTTCTGTAGGAACCATTAAAGCACCTTGATAATGTGCTAACTTCGCTGCATAAAGGCCAATCGCTGCAACGACTGTTTTCCCAGAACCTACATCACCTTGCAACAGACGATTCATCCGATAAGGAGATGTCATATCTTTCATAATTTCATCTACTACCCGACGCTGTGCACCAGTTAATGGAAACGGAAGTGCATCAATAAACTCTTGCAATTCTGCTGAAGGAATTTCTTTTTTCGTCCCTTTCGAATTTTCCCTCTCCATTTTCCGTAATGTTTGCATTTTTAGCTGAAATAAGAAAAACTCCTCATATACAAAACGGCGACGTGCTTGTTTTAAATCTTCCTGTCCTGCTGGAAAATGCAACGCCCGAAGTGCTTCATAACGCGGCAATAATTTATATCGACTTAGCAATCCATCAGGTAACACTTCAACTATAGATTCTCCATACTCCTTGAACGCTTGGGCAATAAAACGGCGCATCTGTTTTACTGTAAGTTTCCCTTTCACTGAGTATACAGGCTCTACTTCTTGTTGACGTACAACTGGTCCAAAATGAAGCTCTGATACCGCAATCGTTTGACGGTGCTGATCCCATTTACCAGTAATCGTTACTGTTTCATTTAAATTTAACTTCTGCTTATAGTACGGCCTATTAAAGCATACAGCTGTAATTAAATAACGACCGACGAGGACACGAACCGTAAGACGCGACTTCTTCTTCCCATAATATTGCAGTAAAGGAGCACTATGAACCTTTCCCTCAACTGTTACACGTTCATCATGCTTTACTTCAGCAAGATCTTTCATCGCATAATCTTCATAACGGTACGGAAAATGTTCTAATAGATGAGAAACTGTATAAATCCCCATCTCGTGTAGTAATTCAGATGTTTCTCCTCCGATTCCCTTTACATCCGTAACAGGAACTTGTACAACTTCATTCAAGATTCTCACGCTCCGTCACATTATTTTCTTTGATTCATTCATACTATTGACATCTCTAATCGCTCTCTTTCACCCTATATATTCTATCATAGGCATTCTTAGAGAAACTACTCAAATCCCTCATAAACAATACGAAAGAAAAGAGCCTCACTATTAGCAGCAAGGCTCTTTTTTATCTTCAATATGCTAGCCTTTTGAATAAAAACTAGTAATAAACTTCATATTACTACTTCTTATCCATTAGCAAGTAAGTAATCCATTTATTTTCAAAACGAATTTTTTCTTATTCTACAGAGAAGATGAACGAATACACCGGTTGGTTTCCAGCATGTACTTCTACTTCTGCATCTTCAAAATTCTCTTCTACAAATGCAACTAACTCAGCTACTTCTTCGTCAGTTGCATCTTCACCTTGTAGAATCGTTACAATTTCAGAATCTTCATCAATAAGTGCTTCTAGTAATTGCTTTGCAGCTCCTACTTTTGCAGCATTTGTTGATACGATTTTTCCATCTGCAATACACATGAAATCATCTTTTTGAATCTCTACACCATCAATTTCCGTATCACGTACAGCATACGTAATTTGACCGGTTTTCACATGAGATAAAGCTTCTTTCATGTTTTCTTCGTTCTCTTCTAACGTTCCAACTGGATTAAATGCTAACATTGCAGCCATACCTTGAGGAACTGTTTTTGAACGAATTACAATCACTTCTTGATCCACAACTGACGCTGCTTGTTCTGCTGCCATCACGATATTTCCGTTGTTCGGTAAAATAATGATTTTTTCAGCATTCGCTTCTTCAATCGCCTTCACAATATCCTCCGTACTTGGATTCATCGTTTGGCCACCTTCGATAACTTTCGTCGCGCCAATGCTCTCAAATAAAGTTTTAATACCAGATCCCATAGCAACAGTTACGATACCGTACGGTTGTTTCTCTTTAGACTGGCTAGTTGGCTCAGCCATCATAGTAGGCTCATCTAATAAAGCAGTATGCTGTTCACGCATATTTTCTACTTTAATCTTAATTAAACTACCATAGCGTTGTCCATAATTCATAGGATCTCCAGGATGTTCCGCATGAATATGAACCTTAACAACCTCATCATCTGATACAACAAGTAGTGAATCTCCGTACACACTAATATCTTCACGGAACTTTTGTTCAGAGAAATTATGTTCTTTCATTTTTTCAGGCTCTAATTTCACCATGAATTCCGTACAATATCCATACTTAATATCTTCTGTACTCAATTGGCTTTGTACACTACGGTGATGTTCTGCGCGTACCATGTCATTCATAGATGGTTGGGCAGACACATTAGAAGAAATCGTTTCTCCTTTTAAGTCAGCTAAAAATCCTTCGTATACAACAACAAGACCTTTACCACCGCTATCTACAACGCCAACTTGTTTTAATACAGGTAATAAATCCGGCGTACGATTTAACGATGCATTCGCTTCTTTCACAACGTCTTCCATAAACAAAACAAAGTCGCGCTGTTTTTTCGCAACTGTCACTGCATATTTACCCGTTTCTCTTGCAACCGTTAAAATCGTTCCTTCAATCGGTTTCATAACCGCTTTGTAAGCCGCTTCTACCCCAGCATCTAAAGCTGCAGCAAAATCAACTGTTGTTAATTCTTCTTTTTGCTCAATGGATTTAGAGAAACCACGGAACAACTGAGATAAAATAACTCCAGAGTTACCACGTGCTCCCATTAATAATCCTTTGGCTAAACTTACGCCGACTTTACCAGCATGCTGTGAAGGATTTGCTTTCACTTCACGCGCGCCTGAAGTCATTGATAAGTTCATGTTCGTACCGGTATCGCCATCTGGAACTGGAAATACGTTTAATGCATCAACAAGCTGAACATTATTTGTTAAATTATTCGCTCCTTGCATGATCATTTGTGATAAACGTTTCCCATCAATTTTTTGAATTGACACAGATTTTCCTCCTTAATGCACATTACAAGTTTATTACTTTAACTCCTTGTACGTAGATGTTTACAGAATCTACTGCTAGTCCTACAGTTTGATCTAATGTATATTTCACTTTCGTCTGCACGTTATGTGCTACTTCTGAAATTTTCGTACCATAGCTCACAATAATATACATATCAATATGTACTTCATCTTCATCTTTACGAACAATAACACCTCTAGTGAAGTTTTCTTTTCGTAAAATGTCTGTTAAACCATCTTTTAACTGATTTTTTGATGCCATACCTACGATACCGTAGCAATCTACTGCGGCACCTCCAGCAATTGTTGCAATTACATCTGTACTAATATCAATTTGACCATACTTCGTTTTAATTTCAATTGACATCTCGTTTCCCCCTTCATAAATGGTGAAAGTGAGCTAGACTACTTTAGTTACTATCATATAATCTTTTTAAAGAAAATTCCATCGTTCTTTCTTTTCACTCTCATATTTTATGTTTTAAATCACATTTTTTATGATGAGCAAAATAGTCCATTGTTATTATACAACATGTACCACTATAATATGTCAAGTAATTTTTCTTGATTTCAACTTTTCATCATCGACATATGGTGTCAAGTAATTTTTCTTGATTTCTTTTTTCTACGGTGTTGCATTCTCTTTTTAGTTGTGTTAAATTATAGTAGTGTTTTTAGCATCGCAAAAAAGACTAACATTGAAAAATTACGTATGGTAAGGTATCAAGGGAGGGAAATATAAATGGCTCGTGTTTGTGCTATCACTGGAAGAAAAGCTCGTTCTGGTAACTCTCGTTCTCACGCAATGAACGCTACAAAACGTAAATGGGGCGCTAACCTTCAAAAAGTTCGCGTACGCATCGACGGAAAAGTTCAACGTGTTTACGTTTCTGCTAGAGCATTAAAATCTGGCAAAATCGAACGTGTTTAATAATAAAAAAAAGAGCCGATAGGCTCTTTTTTTACTATGAAAATGGAAAAAGCACCGGTAATAGGTGCTTTTTTAATCTTTTTTGAAGGTATTTAACATGGCACGAACAATTCCACCAAGAAATTTAGGTAACTTAATTGTATAAAATCTCATGGTTTCCCTCCTAATCCCCATTACTCCACTTGTTCACTATATGATGTAAGGAGCAAAATTGTTTCTTTAATCAGTGCTTCTTATCACCATTAATATGCCAGAAGTAAATGAAAAAGTACCTTTTTCCTCAACGAGTTCATTACTAATACAAAGTGTTGATCCCCATTCTATTGTTTTATTAGTTAGAGGATACTTAAAACCAAGTAATGTAATCCCTTCTACTATTTCAGTAACCGGCACAAAAGATACATAAGGGAAATTTTTATTTTCTTCAATTATATGTGTACCCACTTTTTTCACGCTTATTTCATTTTTATTGTCTACAATACACATTTCTATCCCTACTTCTAACCCTCTTAAAAGCATCTGTATATTTGCTAAACCGTGATCCAGCCTTCCACCGGTGGCACCAAAAATACGAATCAATGTCGGATTTTCTTCTAACGCCCAGTTAATCGCAATTTCTAAATCTGTTTGATCTTTTTCACGAGGAACAATATGTAAGTCATTTGTTTGCTGGCCCATCCATACTAATTCCTCTTCAGTAACTGAATCGTAATCTCCAAATGCAACAGCTGGAGTAATCCCTCCTTTTAATAGACGATATACTCCTCTATCAACTGCCGCCCACACTACTTTCTCATTTTCATATCGAGAAAAATCTGCACAATATTCCGCAGGTCCACCCGCTAAAATATGAATAATCATGTTTCCTTCCCCTTCTATTGTAAAAAGGCAATCTGCCATTCGGTAGATTGCCTTTTTACATATTTTTTCTCTATCCTTTATAAATAGTGAAAACTTACTACACTAGCAGTTTCACTAGGATAAAGACTCGTTCATTCATTATCCACGAATGAAACGAATTGCTTCACCACGGTCTTTTTGATTGTATACTGCTGATCCAGCTACAAGTACATTTGCTCCTGCTTCAACACAAAGTCGTGCTGTTTCAGTGTTTACACCACCATCAACTTCAATTTCTACTTCTAGATTGCGCTCTTTAACCATTTCTGCCACTTGTTTAATTTTCGGTAATACAGAATGGATGAATTTCTGTCCACCAAATCCAGGGTTTACTGTCATAAGTAATACTATATCGATATCTTCTAATACATGCTCAATCGTCGAAACTGGCGTATGCGGATTTAATACAACTCCCGCTTTAATGCCATGAGACTTAATTAGCTGAATTGTACGATGCAAATGAGGGCACGCCTCTACATGAACAGTAATAATATCCGCTCCCGCTTTTGCGAAAGTCGGGATATAGTTATCAGGATTTTCAATCATTAAATGTACATCTAATGGTAAAGATGTAATTGGACGGATAGCTTCTACAATTAATGGTCCAATCGTAATATTTGGTACGAAATGTCCATCCATTACATCGACGTGAATGTAATCCGCTCCGCCTTTTTCTACATCTTTAATCTCTTCCCCTAATTTTGAAAAATCTGCTGATAAGATCGATGGTGCAATTTTAATCATAACTAATACCTCGGCTTTCTCTCTCTAATTTCTTCTACGAATTGTTTGTAATTTTTATAACGATATTCTGTAATCTTCCCTTCTTCAACTGCTGTCTTCACAGCACATTTCGGTTCCGAAAGATGTGTACACCCTCTAAATTTACAGTATTGGCTCGCTTCTTTCAACTCTGGAAAACAATATGTAAGATCTTCTACCTCTATATCTATGAAATCAAGTGAACTAAAACCAGGTGTATCTGCAACTAGTCCGCTTCCAACCGCAATTAATTCCACGTGTCTTGTCGTATGTTTCCCGCGTCCTAAATGCGAGGAAATATCATTCGTTTTCAGTTCTAACTCTGGACGTAAAACGTTAAGCATAGAAGATTTTCCAACACCAGATTGCCCTGCAACGACAGAAATACAACCTTCTAAGAATGGTTTTAAAATATCAATACTTTCCGATGTATTTATAGAAGTAAATAATACATCATATCCCATCTCACGATAGTCATTTGCATAAGATTCAACAGTCTCTCTCATTTTTTCATCCACTAAATCCATCTTACTAATGCAAATAATCGGCTTAATGTTATGATATTCAATCAGCACTAAAAATCGATCTAATAGTCCCGGATTAAAATCTGGTTCTACTGCAGAGAAAACGAGGATTGCTTGATCAACATTAGCAATAGGAGGCCTAACAAGTTCATTTTTTCGATCAAATACTTCAAGCACATATCCTTCAGTTGGATTATCTGCTTGAAAGACAACTTGGTCTCCTACCAGTGGCGTAATTTTATTTTTTCTGAACACACCACGCCCACGGCATTGTGTAATCCCTTCTTCATGCTGCACATAATAAAATCCACTTAGAGCTTTTACAATTTTTCCTTCTGGCATATAATTCTCCTTTATTTTGTATAAAGTGAAGCTGTCATTAATATTAAATGGTTTAAAATTCTTTAAATACTTATTTCAAAACCCGTCATATATACAAGTTAATATATTTAATCTACCATCAAATTTAAAATATTATTTATAACAGTATCACTTTTATAGCTTTTTGAATCATATATTTTTGCCTGTTATACAGTCCACTATATGTAGACAGCATAACAGGCAAGAGTAATACATTCCATCCCCTCTAGAAAGAAAATGGAAGTCATTATTATTGAGTTGGGTATGGTACTTCTTTGTCGATAATCGTTACACCATCTCGTACAATTTTATAATGTCCTTTTGTACCTTCTTGAATTACAAATTCTAAAGAAATAGTTGCCGACTCTGAAATTGTTCTAGTTTCAATTGGTCTATCCATTTTTTGTTGCATATCCTCTTTATAAATTTCTATTGTTTGCGGTTTTTTCTCACCAATTATAGAAGACTCATACGGAATAGAAATATTATCCACTTTCACTGTTTTCGTTACTTTCGGCTTAGGCCCCTCTGAGATGATAATCGTCACTTTATCTCCTTCTTTTAACGGCGTTCCTGGTTTTGGAAATTGCGAAATTACAAGTCCTTTATCAACAGTATCGGAATACTCTCGTTTTATATCTGGAGTTAGTTTTCTCTCATTCAAATAACCATTTACGCTATTTTCAGTCCATCCTGAAAAATCACCTGGTCTAATTTGATAAGGACCTTTACTTACCCAAATTTTCAGTTCTTGTTCCGCCTCTACTACCATTTGATCAGGCGTCGGAATTTGCTCTACGATTTCACCTTTTGGCCTATCATTTTCAATATAATTTATTGTAACTTGCTTATATTTTTCTTCTAATTCATTCCTTATACTCTCAAAATCTTTTCCTGTGAGATCACTCATCTTACTTTTCTTTTTTCCACCTGATTGATAGATAGTAATTTTAGAGTTTTCTTTCACGACTCTACCTGCCACAGGGTCTGTTTTTATCACATCACCGGTTTCAACATCATCTGTATATACAATATTAGGTTCCGTAACCTCAAAACCCTTTTCAACTAATTTATTTACTGCTGTCGTATACTTCATACCAGCCACATCAGGGACTTTTACATCTTTTGGAATAAAGAATCCTGGAATAACAGTAAGCGCTAACGTTATTCCAATTGCTAAAAGTAAAAATGTCGTAATTAAAACTTTGATCCATTTATTACTTCGTTTTTTCTTCTTATTTAATTCCGTTTCTTCTTTTCTTTTCTGTTCATCCACTTTACTTCCTTTTAAAACAATTGTTTCATCAGTTACATTTTCGAATAATTGTTCTTGTTGAATAATCGGAATCGCTTTTGTCGCTTCCATATCTTCCGGTATGTAAAATGGCTGCTCATTTATCCTCTCTGGATATAGCGCAGTTTCAATATCTCGTTTCATCGCATTGGCAGATTGATATCGGTGAAACGGATCTTTCGCAGTTGCCTTTAATATAATATTTTCGACACTTTGCGGAATATTTTCATTCCATCTCTTTGGAGACGGAATTTCACTTTGTAAATGTTTTAAAGCTATAGCAACAGCAGATTCGCCAGAAAACGGTTGTCTTCCTGTTAACAACTCAAACATAACGATCCCTAGGGAATAAATATCTGATTGTTTATTTGCTATCCCGCCGCGTGCTTGTTCTGGTGATAAGTAATGCACCGAACCGAGTACCGAATTTGTATGTGTAATTGTTGTTGCACTTGTAGCTGTCGCAATTCCAAAATCTGTTACTTTTATTACTCCATCAGCTCGAATTAAAATATTGTGCGGTTTAATATCACGGTGCACAATTTCAAAATGATGGGCGTGTGCCATGGCGGATGTTAACTGCTCCATAATATCAAGAGCTTCTCCTATAGGTAACATCCCTTGCTCAATTATGTATTGCTTCAATGTTTGTCCTGGTACATACTCCATTACAAGATAATATATACCATCTTCTTCTCCGACATCATACATATTCACAATATTTGGATGCGACAACGTTGTAACAGACTGCGCTTCTCGATGGAAACGTTTAATAAACTCTTCATTATTTGAATAGTCGAGTCTTAATATTTTTACCGCTACATCTCGGCCAAGTATATCATCATGAGCTAAATACACATTGGCCATTCCACCACCACCAATCATTTTCAGCAGCTTATAACGGTCATTTAAGCGTTTTCCAATCAGCACGTTGCACTTCACCTACTTTCGTTTGTCGAACCCGCATAATCAATAAGAACAAGGGTGATATTATCTTCCCCGCCACGATCATTCGCCAATTGAATGAGACGTTGTCCCTTAGTTTCAAGCTGTTCATTTACCTGTAAAATTTGTTGCATATCAGCAATAGAAACTTTGTTAGATAACCCATCAGAGCAAAGAAGTAACTGATCATCTTCCTCAAGCACCAATGTTTTAACATCTAATCCGACTTTTTCTTCTGTTCCTAATGCCCTTAACAAAACATTCTTTTTCGGGTGATATTCTGCGTCTTCTTTTGAAATTTCACCATGTCTTACAAGTTCATTTACAAGTGAGTGATCTTCCGTTACAAGCGAGATTTCTCCCTCTGATACCATATAACAACGACTATCTCCTATATGGCCTATTGTCACAAAGTTTGGCGTACAAATCGCTATTATAAGTGTTGTTCCCATACCATTACATTCTACATGTTGCTTAGAGTACTCATATATACGCTCATTAATAATCCCAACACTCGTATGTAACCACTCTTCTACTTTTTTTGGTTCATTCATATTATGCGTTTGCTTCCAATAATCATGGAATAATTGAATGGTCATCGAGCTAGCTACATCACCAGCTCGATGACCTCCCATTCCATCTGCTACTACCGCTAAAATATTTCCATCTAAATTGTGAAAAACTCCCGCACTATCCTCATTATGTTGACGAACTTTTCCTTTATCTGATAGAAACACGGCTTTCATCTCGTCACCTCGTCTCTTCTTTACGCTCCTTCGCACGTAACTGACCGCAGGCTGCATCAATATCATGACCTTGTTCACGGCGAATTGTTACATTCACTCCACGATCTTTTAACGTTTTTTCAAATAAGAAAATTTGTTCACGTGGGGTACGTACATAATCACGTTCAGGTACGTAGTTTACCGGAATTAAGTTTACATGACATTTTACACCTTTTAAAAGCGCAGCAAGTTCTTCAGCTTGCTCAACTTGGTCATTTTCTCCTCCAAATAAGCCATATTCAAACGTAATACGACGCCCTGTTCTATTTACATAGTATTTAACAGCTTCCATTAAGTCTGGTAGCTTATAAGCACGGTTAATCGGCATTAATTTTGAACGTAACTCTGTATTTGCAGAATGCAATGAAATCGCAAAATTAATTTGCATATCTTCTTCAGCGAACTTATAAATTTTTGGAACAATTCCACTTGTTGAAACTGTCATATGTCTTGCGCCAATATGAATTCCTTTTTCATGGTTTACAATGCGTAAGAATGACATTAAGTTATCATAATTATCAAACGGCTCTCCAATTCCCATAACAACAAGCGAACTTACACGTTCTTCTGTTTCATCAAGTGCACGTTGCACTTCTACTACTTGCGCTACAATCTCTCCAGCCTCTAAGTTTCGTTTTAACCCACCAAGTGTAGATGCACAGAACGTACAACCGATACGGCATCCGACCTGTGTTGTTACACAAATAGAATTTCCATATTCATGTCGCATTAACACTGTTTCAATAGAATAACCATCATATAATTGGAATAAGAATTTAATTGTTCCATCAGAAGATGTTTGTTTTACCAATGTATTTAAAGTAGTAATATCAAAGGAATTCGACAATTTATCGCGTAATCCTTTAGAAAGATTCGACATGTCGTCATAATTTTTTACACGTTTTTTATATAGCCAATCAAAGATTTGTCCTGCACGGAATTTAGGTTCTCCTTGTTCCTTTAACCAATCTTGCATTTCATGAAGTTGTAAAGAATAAATTGATGGTTTTTTCGTTTCTAAATTTTTCTTTTGTTTTCTCACAGTCGTTTCCACGATGCTACACCTTCTTCCTTAAACAAGCAATATAAAAGCCATCTGTTGCAAAATAATGCGGTAAAATTCGCACTTGACCTTCATCAATATACGGATTTAACTTTTCTGGCATGCGATCTTTTATCGTAGTATCCCATTCAAATTCAGGATGCTCTTGTAAAAATTGCTTTATTACTTGTTCATTTTCTATTTTTTCTATTGTGCACGTACTATAAACAAGGCGACCACCTTGTTTTAATAACGGTGCTATTTTTTCTAGTATTGCAAGTTGAATCGTCGATAATCTTTCACTATCGCCTTTATTTTTACCTAACTTAATATCAGGTTTACGTCTAATCACACCAAATCCAGAACATGGTGCATCTACTAATATTTTATCAAATGTTTCATTCGCAAAATGTTCTTGCACTTTTCTAGCATCTAATGCTTTTGTTTCGACATTTTCTAGACCAAGTCTCTCTGCTTGTTGTTTAATTAAACGTACTTTGTGTGCATGTAAATCAAGAGACATAACTTGACCTGTTCCTTTTAATCGCTCTGCAATGTGCGTTGTCTTTCCGCCCGGAGCAGCACAACTATCAAGAACTTCATCTCCCTCATTCGGTTCTAAAGCGCGTGCTACAAGCATAGAACTTTCATCTTGAATAGAAAGAAAACCTTTTTTGAACGCATCTGTATGCGCTACATTCCCTCTTTCAATTTGAATTGCATCCTCTGATAAATCGCCGCGCTTCGCTTCTATACCTTCACCAGCCAACAACTCAATTGCTTCTTCTACTGTTATTTTATCAACATTTACACGCGCTGTTGGTACCGGGGGTAACATGTTCACTTCACACATTTTCTCTGCTGTCTCTAAACCATATTCAGAAGCCCAGTCTTGCACAAGCCACATTGGATGACTTGTTGCAATTGCCAAACGTTCTATTGGATCCTTGATTTCATCTACAGAAGGTACCCCTTCTCTCTGAATCGAACGTAATACCCCGTTTACCATACCAGCAATCCCTTTATGCCCGCGACGCTTTGCAATTTCAACTGCTTCATGAATAGCCGCTCTTTCTGGCACTCGGTCTAAATAAATCATTTGATATAAAGATAAGCGAAGTAATACTCTTACCCACGCCTCAACCTTCTTTTTTAAAAAAGGCTGTAAATAATAATCTAATGTGTCACGACGTTGAATCGTTCCATATACAATTTCAGTTAACAAACCAATATCTTTTCTATCAATTGCATTTTTTTCAATTAGATTATTTAAAAGTAAGTTACTGTATGCACCACTTTTTTCTACTTGAATTAAGCCATCAAGAGCTAACTCACGAACATTTTGTCTCATGCATTTTCTCCTAACTTTGTTCCAATTTCAGGTTTTGTGCCACGTAAAAATTGCGAACAACTCATACGTTTTTTACCAGAAGGTTGCAATTCAGTGATTTTAACACCTGTCTCATTCCCTGTTGCAACAACAAATCCATCTTCTTCAAGAGCTACTATTGTACCTGGTTCAGCTTTCTCTGTAATAGAGACCTTCTCTCCCCACCATACTTTAATAACTTGTCCTGCCAAAGTCGTATAAGCGACTGGCCATGGATTCAATCCGCGAATGTGATTGTATACTTCTTCACCTGTTTTTGTCCAATCAATTTTCTCTTGCTCACGTTTTATATTATATGCAAACGTTACTTCTTCTTCATTTTGTTTAATTGGTTCTAACTTACCTTGAATTAATAAAGGTACTGTTTTAGATAGAAGGTGTGCCCCTGCTTCACTTAACTTATCGAATAAAGAGCCTGTCGTTTCACGCTCTTCAATCTCGACTTCTACTTGCGTTAAGATATCACCAGCATCCAATTTCTCTACCATATACATAATTGTAATACCCGTTTTTTCTTTACCTTCCATAATTGCATAATGGATTGGTGCACCACCACGAAGTTCAGGTAGTAAAGACGCGTGGACGTTAATACATCCATACTTCGGTGCTTCTAAAATTTCATTTGGTACAATCTGACCGAAAGCAGCTGTTACAATTAAATCTGGCTCTAATGCCAAGACTTGTTCATATTCGTCTTTTTCACGAATTCTTAACGGTTGTAACACCGGAATACCATGTTTTTCTGCTTCAACTTTAACAGGTGTAGGTGTTAATACTTTTTTTCTACCTACCGGACGATCGGGCTGCGTCACAACACCTATTACATCATAGCCATCTTCGATAAGACGACGAAGCACCGGCACTGAAAAGTCCGGTGTTCCCATAAATACTACTTTTATCATTTAAAAACCGCTCCTTTTAATACCTATTCTAATTCGTTTTCCTCATAATATCTTGTCACTTTCGATGTAAATAACACACCGTGTAAATGATCGATTTCATGTTGAATTGCACGTGCTAAAAATCCTTCTGCTTCTAGTAAAAATACTTTACCTCGGCGATTTTGCGCACGTACTTTAATATAATCCGCACGTTCCACTTCACCATAAAGTCCCGGGAAGCTTAGACAGCCTTCGGGACCTACTTGTTCACCACGTTTTTCTAGTATCGATGGATTGATTAACTCGATTTTTCCCGTATCATCACCGATATCAACTACCGCAACTTGCAAGCTTACACCTACTTGAGGCGCAGCTAAACCGACTCCGTCCGCAATTAACATTGTTTCATGCATATCTTTCAACAATTTCACTAACTTTTTATCAAAGTTAATTACTCTTTCGCATGGTGTTTCTAATACTTCATTTGGATGCTTTACTATTTCTAAAACTGCCATATTTCCCTCCGCTACATTAACATTGTTGGATTAAAATCAATTGAGATTTGTAGCTCTTTTTGCATTTCTGCTTGATAATGTTCATTTACCATTTTGAGCACGTTCTTTAAGTTTGGTTCCCGTTTGTATTTTATCATGCATTGATAACGATATCTATCTTTTATCCTTGGAATTGCTGAAGCAACCGGTCCTAACACCATTGTTTGCTGCGTGCAGTGTGCCCGTAAATGACCGACAATTTTTTCCGTCACTTGCACTGCCTTTAATAATTCTGGATGAGATACTGTTACAAGTACAACATAGTAATAAGGTGGATATTGTCTTGTTCGTCTCATTTGCATTTCTTGGTCAAAAAACACATCATATTGTTGGTTCTTTGCTAACTCTATACTGTAATGTTCTGGCGTATACGTTTGAATTATAACTTCCCCTGGCAATTCATGTCTGCCTGCTCGTCCACTTACTTGCGTCAATAACTGATACGTCTTTTCACTCGCTCGAAAATCAGGTAAGTGAAGCATCGTATCTGCAGTTAAAACCCCGACAAGCGTTACTTTAGGAAAATCCAATCCTTTCGCAATCATTTGTGTTCCAAGTAGTATATCTGCTTTTTCTTCCCCGAACGCCTTTAATAATTTTTCATGCATTCCTTTGCGACTTGTCGTATCTACATCCATTCGAATAACTCGTGCCTCTGGAAATAGTTTTGTAATTTCTTCTTCTACCTTTTGTGTACCTGTACCAAAGAAACGAATATATGTACTTTGACAAGCAGGACACTCAATCGGCATATTCTCTTCGTGACTGCAGTAATGACATTTTAAACGATGGTTCATTTT
Organism: Bacillus sp. EB106-07-01-XG149; assembly: GCF_058791555.1. Classification (NCBI taxonomy): domain Bacteria; kingdom Bacillati; phylum Bacillota; class Bacilli; order Caryophanales; family Bacillaceae; genus Bacillus; species Bacillus sp. EB106-07-01-XG149. The sequence continues at coordinate 190,780 of NZ_JBYTDP010000002.1, forward strand.
ATGATATGTCAGCGAGATATCACAATGCGGACATTGTACAACATACCCACAATCACGGCACATAACAAATGTAGAATGACCTCTTCTATTTAAAAAGAGCACCATCTGTTCTTTCTTTTCTAATCGATCTGCTATTTTTTCATGCAATGCCTTCGAAAACATGGAACGATTCCCGTCACGAAGTTCCTCACGCATATCAACAATCTCTACTGTTGGTAAAGCTTGTTTATTCATACGTTTTTCCATCGTTAGTAATTCATACACACCTTTTTTCGCTCTTGCAAACGATTCAAGTGTCGGTGTTGCACTACCAAGAACGATAGGACATTTATGATATTGCCCCCTCCACACAGCTACATCCCTTGCATGATACCTCGGATTATCTTCTTGCTTATAGCTCGATTCATGCTCCTCATCAATAATAATAATTCCTAAATTTTCAAAAGGAGCAAATACAGCTGAACGTGCACCAACTACAACTTTCACTTCTTTTCTTAAAATCTTACGCCATTCATCATATTTTTCTCCAACAGACAGCGCACTATGAAGAACCGCAACTTGCGAGCCAAATCTGCCTTTAAAACGATCTACCATTTGAGGCGTTAGTGCAATTTCAGGAACAAGCACAATAGCTTCTTTCCCTTTCGCGAGCACCGCTGCTATAGATTGTAAATATACTTCTGTTTTTCCGCTTCCTGTAACACCATATAGTAAAAATGGATTGTAAGTTTCATTTGTAATTGATGATAAAATCGGTGCAATAACTTGCTTTTGTTCCTCCGTAAGTGGGAATGGTTTCGTTTGTTCAAAATCATCATCGTCATACGGATTTCGGTACACTTCCACATACTTTTCTGAAATTAGCCCCTTTTTAACAAGTGCTTTAATCGGAGCGTCTGTTATTTGCAACTCTTCTGTTATCACTTTCAACGGCACACTTTTATAATTTTCCACAAAATAATAGAGTACATCTTGTTGTTTTTTACTTTTCAGTTCAAATGCTGCTAATTCCAATTTATCTTCTGACAACTCCGGTTGAACGACTCTTTGTTTCTTCTTTTGCACTTTATCTTTTACCTGATAAACAACTTCAATCGTGCCATTTTTAATTTCTTGTTGAATCGTGCGGTATAGATGCGGCTGCGTCTCAATCGCTTCCCAATCTATCGCTTCTTTGTCCTGAAATAAAAACAGTAGTTCAGGTGCTACTTCTTCTTGTTTACGAAGTTGTAGACGCTTTTTATACGTTGCTTTTATCGCCGTTGGAAGCATGACTTGAAAGGCTGAAATCATATAACATAACGTTTCGCTTGTAAGCCAATATCCAAGCTTTAATAATTCCTCGTTTAAAACTGGTGTTACATCTAATATTTCATGGATTGTCTTTAACTTCTTACTTTCTACTTCAGCCGAATCTTTGATCCCAATAATAAAGCCTTGCAATTTCCTTGGACCAAATGGAACTACTACACGCATGCCTGTCTGGACAATATCTTCCCACTTTTTAGGGATAATATAATCAAATGGTCGATCAGTCTGACGTGCAGGTACATCAACAATTACACTTGCAAATTTCATAGACGATCATCTTCTAACATCATTTCAATTTGCTTTAATATTTCACGAGCAACCTCTTTCTTCGTTAAAAGTGGTAACTCGATAACTTCTCCATCTTTTCTATACATTGTTACAATGTTTGTATCTGTACCAAATCCAGCTCCTTGTGCCTTTACATCGTTCGCAACAATCATATTCGCATTTTTCTCACGTAATTTTTTTGTTGCGTATTCCTCTACCTTTGTCGTTTCAGCCGCAAAACCGATAAGTAACTGTTTATCCTTCATCTCACCTAACGTTTTTAAAATATCTACTGTTCTCTCGAGTTCGATTACAGCATCACCATTTTTCTTTTTCATTTTATTATCATGAACATATTTCGGGCGATAATCTGCAACTGCTGCTGTTTTAATGACAACATCTACGTTTTGATACTGTTGCAGAACTACTTCTAACATATCTTGTGCAGATTCCACTTGTACCGTATTTACATGTAATGGTGGGTTTAATGCTGTCGGTCCCGAAACAAGTATGACATCAGCACCTAAGTTCGCTGCCACTTCCGCAATTGCATATCCCATTTTCCCAGAAGAAAAATTGGTCATAAAACGTACTGGATCAATCTTTTCACGAGTTGGGCCAGCAGTTATTAATATTTTTTTTCCTTGCAATGGTTTTTGTTCGGAAAAACCCTCTTCTAACCGTGCAATAATTGCTTCCGGTTCTTCTAGTCTTCCCTTCGCAACATAACCACACGCTAAAAAACCTTCTCCAGGCTCAATAAATGTATATCCTAACGTTTTTAACGTCATCATATTTTTTTGTACAATTTTGTTTTCATACATATGCACATTCATAGCAGGTGCAATCCAAACTGGGGCTGTAGTAGCTAACAAAGTAGTTGTAATCATATCGTCTGCAATACCACCAGCTAACTTCCCAATACAATTGGCAGTAGCAGGTGCAACAAGTACTACATCTGCCCAATCTGCTAAATCGATATGTGCAATAACAGCTGAGTCTTTCTCATCGAATGTATCTGTATATACGTCATGGCGAGAAAGTGCTTGAAATGTAAGAGGCGTAACAAACTTCATTGCCGACTCACTCATCATTACTTTTACAATAGCACCAGCTTGTGTCAATTTACTAGTTAACGCAGCCGCTTTAAAGACCGCAATGCCTCCTGTTACACATAGAAGTATCTTTTTCCCTTTTAGCATATGGCTCGTCCTCTTTCTTTTTCAAACTTATAATACTGAAACAGAATTCCCAGCTCATCAGTACCAATATTTCTTCCCTATCGTAAAAAAATAACAACCTACTTGTAAATAGGTTGTTACCGTTACATAGAAAATTATAAAGTCTATGTTTTAATTTGTCGAAAAGAATGTCTTAATCGATGATTTTGTCTTCGCTTGGTACATATTTTAATACTTCTGCATCGATTTCTTCTAATGATTTACCTACACATTTATGAGAAACAGGTTGCTCGATAACACAGTTATCCGCAAGTTGCATTTCACGTGCACGTTTTGCAGCTACTGTTACAAGTGTATATTTAGAATCGATTTTTGTTAATAATGAATCAATTGATGGATTTAACATAATTATAGACCCTCCGTCATTTCTTTATAATATTTTGCTACTCTTTCACGGCGGCAATGTTCACCAACCACAATTGCTTTAATTCTTTCACAAGCTAATTCAACTTGATCGTTTTCTACAACATAGTCGTAAGCGTCCATCATTTCGATTTCTTCTTTCGCTACCGTTAAACGATTTTCAATAACATCTTCAGTTTCTGTACCACGGCCGACAATGCGGTTCTTTAGTTCAGATAAACTTGGAGGTGCTAAGAAAATGAATACACCTTCTGGGAAAGCTTTCTTAACTTGAATTGCTCCTTGCACTTCAATTTCTAAGAATACATCTTTTCCTTCTTGTAATGTTTTTTCAACATAGTCAATCGGTGTTCCGTAATAATTACCTACGAACTCAGCCCACTCAAGTAATTTTTCATTACGAATCATTTCCTCAAATTCTTCTCTCTCTTTAAAGAAATAATCCACACCATCTACTTCACCTTCACGTGGCTTACGTGTCGTTACTGAAATGGAGTACTGAAAACGTGTATCCTCATGACTAAACAGCTCTTTTCGAACCGTTCCTTTACCAACCCCAGAAGGTCCTGAAAGAACGATGAGCAATCCTCTTCTACTTCTCATAAATATGTAAAACCTACCCTTCCTCACTTAAATCTTCTTTATTATTCAAACGATGTGCAATCGTCTCTGGCTGAATTGGACTTAATACCACATGCCCATCATCCATAACAATAACCGCCCTTGTTTTTCTCCCATACGTAGCATCAAGCAAAGCATTATGTTCGCGTGCTTCCTGTACTGTTCGTTTAATAGGAGCTGACTCCGGACTTACAATAGCAATAATTCGATGAGCAGATACAATATTTCCGTATCCAATATTTAAAAACCGCATGGCCATAGTTTGCGCCTCCTAGTAAGTCTATCCGATTTCTCCACCACGTATAACTTTATATATTTTTTGAAAGCTACTCAATATTTTGTACTTGTTCACGAATTTTTTCAAGGTTATTTTTCATTTCTACAACATATTTTGAAATTGTTAAGTCATTTGCCTTAGAACCAATCGTATTAATTTCTCTATGCATCTCTTGCACGATGAAATCCATTTTTCTTCCAACAGGCTCTTCAATCTGCAGTGTTTCACGAAATTGCTCTAAATGACTTTGCAAACGAACTAACTCTTCGTGAATATCACAACGCTCTGCAAAGATTGCGACTTCTGTTAACAATCTTTGTTCATCTAGATCTTGATTATGTAATTCTTTTAAGCGATTTTCTAATCGTTCACGATATTTTTGTGTAACAATCGGTACATGCGGAATAATTGCGTTTACACAATTGTGAATCTCTTGTAAACGATACGCTATATCTTTATGTAATCGTTCTCCTTCGCCATCTCTCATCGTTTTTAACATATGAGCAGCTTGGCGAACAGCCTCATATAAACCGTTCTCAAATTGTTCATTTACATTTTCTACTTCTTCAATCGCTGTTACTTCTGGCATTTCCATTAATTGCTGAAGTGTAATAGAATCTTGTAATTGAAATTTTCCTTTTATATCTTCCATAATCGATTGGTACTGCTCAAGAAGCGACCAATTCACACTTAATTTTCTTTCAACAAGCCCTTCACCCGTTATACTAATAGACACTTCAATGCGTCCACGCCGAACTTGTTCTGCAATTATTTTACGAATTTTGTCTTCAAATACCATCATTTGCTTCGGAAGTCGAATACTCATCTCTAGAAAACGGTGGTTCACCGATTTCATTTCTACTGTAATTTGAAAAGTATCATTTTCTACTTTCGACCTTCCAAATCCTGTCATACTACAAATCATTTTTATCACATCCAAGCCATGAAATAACTCAATGAAAAAGGTAATAGAGACAAGGCTCTACTACCTTCTGTAAATTATATCACATTTTCATATCATTGACTATTTCAAGTTTAATCCCTTCTTATATAATACTGGCTTTTCCTTCTTCCCCTTTTTCCCTGTTAATAAAGAACCTACTAATAAAAAGGTCGGAATTGATGACAAACCTCCAATTAACAACCAATCTCTTGCTTGTATTGGCATTGTACTAAAGATCGGTTGTAGCGGTGGGTAATATATAACCACTAACATTAACAGTAAAGAAATGATAACCGCTCCTACTAAATACACGTTCCCAAACGGATTACGGTGGAAGATAGAATGTTCACTTCGGCAGTCAAATACATGAATAAGTTGTGCAAGTACCAACGTCGCAAACGCCACAGTTTGTGCATATTTCAATTCATTTGGATGTTGATTATATGCAATAATAAACGCCACTAACGTCACTGCTCCAATTAGAAAGCCACGACTTATAATTTTCCAGGCAAGCCCTCTAGCAAATACCCCTTCTTTCGGATGACGCGGCGTTCTCTTCATCACGTCTCCTTCCGCCTTATCCAATCCTAATGCCATCGCCGGTAATCCGTCAGTCACTAAGTTCACCCATAAAATTTGAATGGGAACCATCGGCAGCGGTAATGCAAGTAACATTGCAAATAACATGACTAAAATTTCTCCTACGTTCGATGCTAATAAATAACGAATAAACTTACGTATATTCTCGTATATATTTCTACCTTCTTTAATTGCTGATTTAATCGTAGCAAAATTATCATCTAGCAAAACAAGAGAAGAAGCTTCTTTCGCAACATCTGTCCCTGTAATTCCCATCGCTATCCCAATATCCGCTGTTTTTATAGCCGGAGCGTCGTTTACTCCATCACCTGTCATCGCTACTATATGCCCTTTATTTTGCAACGCCTTAACAATTTTCAATTTATGTTCAGGTGATACTCGAGCAAATACATACGTGTCTTCTACAACACTTTCTAGTTCCTCTACATCCATATTCGCGAGTTCTACTCCTTCAACAACACGTCCACCAGGTGGTAAAACCCCTAATTGTTCCGCAATTGCCATTGCTGTCACTTTATGATCTCCTGTTATCATCACTGTTCGAATACCAGCTTCTCTGCACTCTTTTACAGCCTGTTCTACCTCTGGTCTTGGCGGATCAATCATTCCCTGTATCCCGACCAACATAAAATCTTTTTCAACGTCTCTTTCATGTTCAATAGAATCTGTTACTTTTAATGGCTTAAATGCAACTGCAATTGTTCGAAGCGCTTGACTACCTAAACTATGAATAGCCGCCTGTACTTCTTTTCTATACAACTCACTTATCGGTTGTTGCTTATCCCCCCATAAAATCGTTTGACTCATTTGCAGGAGGACATCTGGTGCTCCCTTCGTAACAAGAAACTTTTTCCCCTCTCTATCTCGCACAATAACACTCATCATTTTTCGAGTTGAATCGAATGGAAATTCACGAATGATTTCAAATTTCCCTTTCAGTGCCTCACGCGTTATCCCCGCCTTCATTGCTGCAGCTACTAGTGCTCCCTCAGTTGGATCTCCATCTAATACATACGCCTTTTTCTTTTGAATAATATTTGCGTTATTACATAGTGAACCAAATGTGAGTAGTTGATACAATGCTTTTGTTTTAGCTGGATCACATTCTTTTTCACCTTTCAAAAAAGAGCCATTAGGTTCATACCCTTGCCCCGTCACTTTCCATAACTCTCCACCTGACCACATATGTGTTACCATCATTTTGTTTTGCGTCATTGTTCCTGTTTTATCAGAGCATATAACAGAAGCGCACCCTAACGTTTCTACCGCTGGTAACTTCCTTACAATTGCTCTCTTTTTAATCATACGCTGTACACCAAGCGATAAAGCTACTGTAACGATTGCTGGTAATCCTTCAGGAATAGCAGCAACAGCTAGCGACACTCCTGCTAAAAACATATGGTACACTTCATTCCCTTGATACACACCGGCTAATACGACAAGCGCTGTTAAAATAAGAGCCACAATAATTAATATTTTCCCGAGTTGCTCTAATCTTCTTTGCAGTGGTGTTTCCATTTGCTCTGCATTTTGTAACATATTTGCAATTTGGCCCATCGCTGTATTCATACCAGTTGCTACAACGACCCCTGTTCCAGCTCCTCGTGTAATCATCGTACCCATAAAAGCCATATTTTTTTGATCACCAATTGAAACATCTTGCCCCTGCAGAGCTTCTACCTTCTTCTGCACCGGTACTGACTCTCCTGTCAAAGCTGATTCTTCGATATATAAACTTGATGCCTCAACAAGACGTACATCCGCCCCAATACGATCACCACTAGAAAATTTAATGATATCACCTAAAACAAGTGCTTTAGACGGTGCTTTTACCCACTTTCCATTCCGCATTACAGTAACTTGCGGGGCGGCTAGCTCTTTTAAAGCTTCCAGTGACTTTTCAGCCTTTCTTTCTTGAAAAAAGCCAAGAATACCATTGATAATAACAATCGCAACAATCGCAATAGAATCAATGTATTCACCTAAAAAAGCCGAAACTATTGTTGCACCAAATAAAACAAGTACCATAAAATCTTTAAACTGCGCCAAAAATACCATCAGTGCAGAAGGCCTTTTGGCTTCATCTAATTCATTTGTACCAAATTTTTTTATTCGCCCTTCTGCTTCCTTCTCTGTAAGTCCAACCTTCACATTCGTATTCGTTCTTTCTTCCACTTCGTGTGCGCGCATTCCATACCAGTTCATCCCGCTATCGACCTCCTGATTCCAGACATACTCTATTGAAAGCTTATTCAGCCTCGTCCAAAAAAATGCTATAATTAACTTTTAGTTAGAAAGGAGTGTTCATTTATGGCATTCGATGGATTATTTACAAGAGCAATTACACATGAAATTGCAAATTCTCTTTACACAGGAAGAATTTCTAAGATATACCAACCTTCAAAATACGAGATTTTATTACATATTCGAGCAAACGGAAAAAATCAAAAACTGATTCTTTCCGCTCATCCGACATATGCACGTTTACACTTAACAAATCAAAATTACGATTCACCTGCACTTCCACCAATGTTTTGTATGCTTCTTCGTAAGCATTTAGAAGGTGGATTCATTGAAAAAATTGAACAAATTGATTTAGAGCGTATTATTCAAATTACAGTTCGCAGTAGAAATGAAATTGGTGACGAATCACTAAAAACATTAGTAATTGAAATAATGGGACGACATAGTAACATCATTTTAGTAGACACAAAAACAAACAATATTTTAGATAGCTTAAAACACGTTTCTTTAGCAGTAAACCGACATCGAACTGTATATGCTGGAGCGGAATATATTGCACCACCAGCACAACATAAAATTAACCCACTTCAGATTGAAACAAATGATGAATTTATTAGACCGCTAGACTTTCTATCTGGAAACATGGATAAACAGCTTGTCGGCACCTTTACGGGAATATCGCCGTTATTCGCAAAAGAAGTAGTGAAAAAAGCAGGTATGGTAAATGAAAAAGCATTAGCGGACGCATTTTTCTCCATACAAAAACCATTACTAACTCATACATATTCACCAACAATGACTACTTCAAATGGGAAAGAATTCTTTTATCTTTTCCCTCTTGCACACTTGCAAGGAGAAGATAAGATTTTTTCATCTGTTAGTGAATTGCTAGACCGTTTCTTTTTCGGAAAAGCAGAGCGCGACCGTGTAAAACAACAAGCTTATGATTTAGAGCGCTTTATGCAAAACGAAAAAAATAAAAATGAGAAGAAACTCATTAAACTAGAAAAAACATTACAGGATGCCGGAAAAGCAGATAAATATCAACTCTTTGGAGAACTACTTACAGCCAATATGTACGCTTTGAAAAAAGGGGATAAAGATATTGAAGTCGTTAACTATTACGACGAAAATGGCGGAACTGTAAAAATTACATTAGATCCTTTAAAAACACCATCTGACAATGCGCAACGCTATTTCCAAAAGTACCAAAAAGCGAAAAATTCAGTTGTTGTTGTAGAAGAACAAATCGAAAAAACAAATGAAGAAATTCTTTATTTTGATAGCTTACTTCAACAAATGGAAGCTGCTTCTTCAAAAGATATTGAAGAAATTCGTGAGGAATTAGCTGAAGAAGGTTATATGCGCAATCGGAAAGCAAAAAATGCTAAGAAGAAACCAACTAAACCGGTATTGGACAAATATTTAGCTAGTGATGGAACAGAAATTTTCGTCGGTAAAAACAACAAGCAAAATGATTATTTAACAACGAAGTTTGCCCGTCGTGATGAAATTTGGTTACATACGAAAGATATCCCTGGGTCTCATGTTGTCATTCGTTCTCTTGAACCTACCGAAGAAACTGTGTTAGAAGCTGCTAAAATCGCTGCCTATTTCAGTAAAGCAAAAGATTCTAGTTCTGTTCCTGTAGATTTCACCAAAATACGCCATGTCAAAAAACCGAGTGGTGCAAAACTTGGTTTTGTTACGTACGACAATCAGCAAACCGTATATGTAACACCTGATGCTGATACTGTAATGAAATTAAAAGCGTAAATAAAAAAATGCGTTGCTTATAAGCAACGCATTTTTTATTTATTTTCAATTTAGTTGCTATATCCATTCAATATTGTCAAAAAAATTGACAGTGTCATTTCACATTTGTATAAATTTTTTTACAGCATGTAAATAAAGTACAAGTGTAACTCCAATCAATATTTTTTCATCCCCCTGCTATTTATTGAAGCAATCTGGATTTTATAAACAAACCGTCTCCCACAAATGGCGGGCTATTTTCTTATCTCCCCTAAAATATATGTTTTCCCTACTATCCTTTCTTCAAATATACATTTTGGCACACTATTTGCTTTATTCAATACTGTGAATAGGGGGAATTAACATGACTTTAAAAATTAATAAAATCCAAAATCAACTACAAAACTATGAAATTGACGGGTTACTCATTACCAAAAAAGAAAATCGCCAATATGCAACAGGCTTTACAGGTAGTGCTGGCGTCGTCTTAATCTCTGCGGATAAAACTGTTTTTATAACTGATTTTCGCTATGTAGATCAAGCGAAATCACAAATAAAAGATGCTGAAATTATTATGCATAAAGGAAATTTAGAAAAAGAAATTGCAAATCAAGTATCAAAATTAAACATTCAAAAACTCGGAATTGAAGAGAACAACATGACATTGCAACAATATAAAAACTTACAAAAATGCGTACATGTGGAAATGGTTCAAGTGTGCGAAATCATCGAAAATATTCGTATTATTAAAGACATGCCGGAAATAGAAACAATGAAAATCGCAGCTAATATTGCTGACGAAGCATTTCACCACATCCTTACGTTTCTAAAACCAGGAATAAGTGAAAATGATGTACGAGATGAGTTAGAATTTTTCATGCGAAAAAAAGGGGCTACATCCTCTTCATTTCAAATCATTGTAGCTTCTGGTGTTCGTTCTTCACTTCCTCATGGAGTTGCATCAAATAAAATAATCGAACGAGGCGACGTCGTTACATTAGATTTCGGTGCACTTTACGATGGATATTGTTCCGATATCACACGTACTGTAGCAATCGGAGAACCATCAGAAGAATTCAAAAAGATATACAATGTTGTACGAGAAGCGTTAAAACGTGGGACGGAAGCAATTAAACCTGGGGAAACTGCGAAAAGTATCGATGATATAACGAGAGATTACATTACAGAACATGGATACGGCCAATATTTTGGACACTCTACTGGTCATGGTCTTGGGTTAGAAATACATGAACCTCTTCGCCTATCCCAAGAAAGTAAGACTATTTTAGAAGAAGGTATGGTTGTTACAGTTGAACCTGGTATTTACATACCAAACTGGGGCGGTTGTAGAATTGAAGATGATATTGTCATTACAAAAGACGGATATGAAGTTATTACAAAATCAAATCGGGAACTAATTGTCATACCTTGTTAAAATCATGACCTTTTTTAACAGGAGTTTTTCTCTGCACATAGAATTCTTTCTCTGGAGTAATCGTTTAAAGAGGGGGAATATTAATTGAATTTTGTAATTGATAAAATAGATGGTTTGCAAGCTGAATTTTCCAAACTTGTTTCCATGATGAATTACGCTCGCTATACAACAATGCAAGCGGTGGAAGGTTTAACAATTGAAGAACTTGATTATTTATATGATGAGGAAGCAAACTCAATTGGTATGCTTTTGTACCATATGGCTGCTATTGAATTTTACTACCAAATTCATACTTTTGAAGACCGTGAACCAACGGAAGCTGAATTAGAACGGTGGTTACCTGCTATTGAGTTAGGGGCTCTTGGCCGCGAGAAAATAAAAGGAAACTCTATAGAATTTTACATAAACACATTACAAGAAGTACGTTCCAAAACGATCGAGACTTTTCAATCGTTACCTGATGAATGGCTATTTAAAACGACAGAATTTTGGTATGACAAACCAGCAAATAACTACTTTAAGTGGTTTCACGTATTTGAAGATGAAATCAATCATCGCGGACAAATTCGTTTAGTTAAAAAGATGCAAAAATCTCATTCAGTAAAATGAGAAAATGCCACCGAATAAGGGTGGCACTTTCTTTTATTCATTAGCGAATAGCTTTTCATTTACTTTTTTGGCGACTACCGCTACCAACATTAAAATGCATATTAAATATATCAATTTCGCAATAAATAACCAGCCTTGAAACATTACAATTCAATCTATTATCTCATTTCCTTTCAATAACAAAAAAGGAATCGCGCTAATTATAATGACAAACTCGATGCTGAAAACAATTTTCTTTTTTCGGCTATACGCTTTCCATTCATCCCAGCGATACATAGGAGCAAATATCAATACTCCTATACATAATATAATTGGTACCCATTCACTTTTAAGAAATTGCCCTGAAATAACTGATAATAGTAAACAAACGAGCACACCATAATAACCTATTTTCTTTCTCATTCGTACGCCCCCATTCTACTTCTCCTTTAATATGTAACTTGCTACGCTTATAACAATTCTTAGAAAAACAACAACGACAATTACAAGATAAAGACCTTTTGCAGAAGACATCCATTCTTGAAAAATAGACATTTTCTCCATTTGCTTCTGCCCTTCTATTAAAATAAACCCTACGAAAAATGAGCAAACAACAATGATACCTATCATAATTCCGATACTTTTCTTACTATATTGTTTCATATCATCCCAGTTATATAAAAGGATAAATACAAACCCGAAAACAGGTATGATACTGATCCATTCATTGTTTGTAAACAAGTTTAAAATGATTAATAGACTACAAGATATAACGAATCCCCAAAATCCAATTTTTTTGTGCATAAGCCCTCCTCGAATTCCATTTTTAGGATTAATTGTATTGTAACATCCATTTCCACTTCTTACCATTATAGTATATGAAATTTTACTTTTTTTCTTTTTCCTATACTCACATACTTTTACTGCTTTCATACAATAAACTACACGAATGCCTAAAGGATGTGAATGTTATGGGAGTTGAATTAACGCTGTTGCATGCTCTCTATATTCTTTGTTTACTCGCTATTATTACTTTTTTTATTCTCCGGAAAGATACGACGATTATTTGTATCGTTTTTATCTTTTTATTAGCATTAACTGCTACAAGTTCTATCCCTCTTGCCGTTAGCGGTATTTTTCAAAGTTTCATTTATGCCATTACTGAGCTATTACCAACTATATTAATCATCTCTATTATCGTATCAATGAGCAATCTACTCGTTCATACTGGCATAAATGATACGATGATTTCACCATTTACAAAGATGATTCGTACACCTGCACTCGCCTACTGGATTATCGGCCTTTTAATGATGACAATTTCTTTCTTCTTTTGGCCTTCTCCAGCTGTCGCTTTAATGGGAGCTATTTTATTACCCGTCGCTGTACGCGTCGGCCTTCCGCCAATTGGAGTTGCCATTGCTATGAACTTGTTCGGACACGGCATCGCCTTATCTGGTGACTTCGTTATTCAAGGTGCACCGAAATTAACAGCAGACGCTGCTGGTCTTCCTGTTTCCAGCGTTGTTTCTGCCAGTGTTCCCCTCGTTATCGTTATGGGTATTGTGACAACTTCCGTCGCATTTTTCTTCTTACGAAAAGAATTTCATACAGGCTTATCTATACAAGAATCTATTCCATCAACTGAGTCTTCTAAAACGCTCACCTCATTATCTCCTCAAACAAAAAAATGGCTCGCTATTTGTATTCCGGTCGTATATGCCATCGATATCCTTTGCATGATTCAATTTAAACTACAAGGAAGCGATGCAACTGCACTTATCGGCGGGACGACTGTTATTATGATTATCATCATTTCCCTTATCGCCTACAAAGGTAATGGACTAAATAAAACGACCGATTATTTTATAGAAGGGCTCCAATTTGGATTTAAAATCTTTGGTCCAGTTATCCCAATTGCTGCACTCTTTTATTTAGGAGATAGCGGCTTTGTAAAAATTATCGGAGACTATTTACCGAAAGGTTCACACGGAATCATTAACGACTTAGGAATCGCTTTGTCTCAAACTGTTCCTTTAAATCAATACGTATCGGCGGGAACATTAACTATCGTTGGTGGCATAACAGGATTAGATGGATCTGGCTTTTCTGGTATATCACTTGCTGGTTCAATTGCCAATCTTTTCGGAACAGCACTTGGGCATGGTACAGCTACATTAACAGCTCTCGGGCAAATTGCTGCAATCTGGACCGGAGGCGGGACTTTAATTCCTTGGGCGCTTATTCCTGCCGCTGCCATTTGTAAAGTAGATCCATTTGAACTTGCACGCCGTAACTTTTTACCGGTTGTGATTGGTTTAATCGTCACCACCATCGTTGCGATGTTTATTCTATAAAGTAAGTAAGTGTTCTCTTGCTTACTTTTTTATTGTGAAATCAATCATTTATTACGGACTTTCAAAAGGGATTATGTATATGTTAGCGAAGTTATATTAGGAGAGTATTTATTTCAAAACGTTTACGAGAAACAGATTACTTCCATTCGAAAAGGGGACATAACTATGAATGAATTGATTTTCGTCTTATTACTTTGTCCGTTACTTATCTTTATCGTTTCTGTTATTGGAACACGTCGAACGAAAACGTATTACGTAATGCCAATTGTAACGTTTGCTAGTTTTTTAATAATAGGTGTTATCGCCTTTACTCCAAAATTTTTCTTTTGGGTTGGCATGTACAGCATCTTCTCATTTATTGTTTCTTATATGACGCTATTGTTTGTGAGAGGATATGAGGTTACTGAAAACGCTAAATAGTTATTAACGAGGAGATTGTAATATGATTTTCTTTGATGTCGATGGAACTTTACTTGATTATGAGGCCGCTGAAAGAAATGGTATTATAGATTTCTTTCAAGTATATAGTACTATTTTTTCAGGTAATGAATTAGAGGCCACGAAAGTCTGGCATGAATTATACGAAGAATATTTCAACAAATTTTTATCCAAGGAATTATCTTTTCAAGAACAACAAAGGATGCGAATATATCATTTATTTAAAACATATGGATTAAACTTATCACCCGAGGAATCTCAGCACAGATTCAATCAATATATAGAACTATATAAGAACAACTGGGCCGCGTTTGAAGATGTACACTATACATTACAGACCTTAAAGCAAGAAGGGCACTCATTAGGTGTCATTAGTAATGGTGACTATGAACAACAAATCGAAAAATTAACTGCTTTAAACATTCTACAATATTTCAAATACATATCTACTTCTAGTAAAATTGGTATATCGAAACCAGACCCTGAAATTTTTCAAAGAACTGTATTACAATCGAATCTTGAAATGAAAGATTGCTATTATATTGGTGATCGATTAGAAACAGATGCAATTAGTAGTACAGCAGCTGGAATGTAAGGGATATGGTTAAATCGTGATAACTTGCAACTCAAATGTGATGTTCCTACTATCTGTTCTTTACATGAAATTATAACAATGATATAAAAAAACGACCGCGTTCCCCCGCGGTCGTCTTTTTTCGTGTTACGCTTTAATCCAAGCTTCATTAGCTGGATTTTTACGCCACTCTTGTAATTTTTTCGTTTCAGCTTGTCCGATCATACCTTTTTCTGCTGCTACTTCAGTTAATGCACTGTAGTCGCTTAAAGAGTATGATGCAACGTTAGCTGCTTCTAATTTTTCTTTTCCTGCCTCTAGCTCGTATGTGAAGATTGATACGATTCCTAATACTTCACAGCCAGCTTCGCGAAGTGCTTCTACACATGTAATCGCACTACCGCCAGTTGAAATTAGGTCCTCTACTACTACTACTTTTTGACCTTTTTCAGCTTTTCCTTCGATTTGATTCCCTTTCCCGTGACCTTTTGCTTTACTACGTACGTAGCACATTGGTAAATCCATACGATCGCTTACCCATGCAGCGTGCGCAATACCAGCAGTTGCTGTTCCTGCAATAACTTCTACAGTTGGGAAGTGCTCTTTAATTAACTCTTCTAATCCAGCTGCAATCGCTTGACGTACTTTTGGATAAGATAAAGTTAAACGATTATCACAATAAATTGGTGATTTCATACCTGAAGACCAAGTGAATGGATCATTCGGTTGTAAAAATACTGCTCCAATTTCTAATAAATGCGATGCGATTTCTTTTTTCATACTGTTACACCTTCCCACTGTTGTTTTACTGTTTTATACGCTTCAAGCGGATTTTCTGCTTTTGTAATACTACGTCCAACTACGATGTAGCTTGAGCCAAGTTCCCTCGCACGTTTCGGTGTTGCTACGCGCACCTGGTCATTTACATCATCGCTTGCAAGACGAATCCCCGGTGTTACTGTTACAAATTCATTTCCGCATACTTCACGTAATTTCGGAACTTCAAGTGTTGAACAAACAACGCCATCAAGTCCACTTTCTTTCGTTAGTTTTGCATAATGAGCAACCGCTTCTTCTAACGTTTTCTCAATGCCAATCTCTTTTTTCATCATAGCTTCCGAAGTGCTTGTTAGTTGTGTAACTGCAATACAAATCGGTCTCTCTTTTCCTTCTTGCTTACCTTCCTCTAACCCCTCAATCGCAGCTTTCATCATACTGCTTCCCCCAGCAGCATGAACATTTACCATATCAACATCTAGACTAGCTAGGCTACGCATAGCGCTTTTTACTGTATTCGGAATATCATGAAGTTTTAAATCTAGGAAGATCTTATGCCCTTTTTCTTTTAAGTACGTAATAATCGCAGGGCCTTCTTTGTAAAATAACTCCATACCAACTTTGACAAATAACTCTTCCCCTTCAAAGTGGTGTAAGAATTGTTCTACATCTTGTTTCCCTGGAAAATCTAGTGCAACAATTAACGACTGTGACATGTTTGCTTCCAGCTCCTTCCTTGACATTCCGAAATGTGATCAAATCCTAATTCATCTAGTACTGCTGGTAACTCTTCAATAATTGTCGGACAAACGAACGGATCGATAAAGTTCGCTGTTCCAACTGCAACCGCACTTGCACCAGCATAGAAGAATTCAATTACATCTTCCGCAGTTTCAATACCACCCATTCCAATAATCGGAATGTTAACCGCTTGACTTACTTCATGTACCATACGAATTGCTACCGGCTTAATCGCAGGCCCTGATAGTCCGCCCGTACGGTTTGCTAAAATTGGTTTTGCAGTTTTTAAATCTAGACGCATACCAAGCAATGTATTAATCATCGTTAAACCGTCTGCACCCGCATTTTCAATTGCTTTTGCAATCTCCACAATGTTTGCCACGTTCGGTGACAATTTCACATATACCGGTACTTCAGAAACCTCTTTTACTCGCTTCGTTAAATCAGCAGCAATTTCAGGATTCGTACCAAAAGCGATACCACCCGTTTTTACGTTTGGACAAGAAATATTTAATTCTAGCGCATGAACATTAGGTGCCTTTGAAATTTCCTTCGCAACTGCTACATAATCCTCAGCTTGTGAGCCAGCAACATTTGCAATAATCGGAAGATCAAATTGCTCGAGAAAAGGTAATTCAGAATTCATTACCTTTTCTAATCCAGGATTTTGAAGCCCGATTGCATTTAGCATTCCGCCTGGTGTTTCCGCAACACGAGGCGTTGGGTTTCCGTAACGAGGCTGTTCTGTTGTCGCTTTAATCATAATTGATCCAAGTACACTTAAATCATAGAACTGTGCATACTCACGACCAAATCCGAAGCAACCAGATGCTGGGATGATTGGATTTTTTAATGATAACCCTGGTAATTCAACTTGCAATCTGTTCATAGTACAACCTCCCCGATTGGAAATACTGGTCCGTCGCTACACACCTTCTTGTAAGAATGTCCACTCGGATCTGCTTGTAAATGGCATACACATGCGAAACATGCCCCAATGCCACAGCCCATACGCTCTTCTAATGAAATGTAGGCTTTTCTCTCTTTATAGCGTCCTTCTAATGCACGAAGCATCGCTAAAGGTCCACATGAGTATAGAATGTCAAAGTCGATTCCATAGCTATCAATTACATCTGTTACAAAGCCTTCTGTACCATGCGTACCATCAACTGTTGCAACATACGTATCACCAAGCTCTGCGAATTTCTCTTCATAGAAGACAACATCTTTCGTTTGGAAACCTAAGATGTGAATAACGCGTACTCCCTTTGCTACAAGACGCTGTGACAATTCATATAGTGGTGGTACACCAATTCCCCCTCCAACTAATAGAGCCGTTTGTCCAGCTTCCGCTTCTTCTACAGGAAAACCATGTCCAAGTGGGCCTAACACATCTACAAGTTCGCCTTGTTTTCTTTTCGCTAATGTTTTTGTTCCTTGTCCTTCCGCACGATATAGCATTGTAAATTCGTTCTTGTCTTGATCGACATTACAAATACTAATTGGGCGGCGCAGAAGGGGCGTAATGCCCTCCGCTACCTTAATGTGTACAAACTGCCCTGGATCGTTCATTTGCTGCACTAGATCCCCTTGAAGCACTAATTCGTAAATGTTTTTTGCGATTTCTTTTTGGTTAACGACGATCATATTTTGCTTTTGCATCATGCATGTACCACCTCGTGACGCTTCGTTTGCGTAATTTCTTTCATTGAATGAGCTGAGAATGTCATAGATTCTAGTACTCGTAATATTGCTCTCGTTGTATCAAGTGATGTTAAGCAAGCCACACCATTTTCTACTGATTCACGGCGAATGCGGAAACCATCACGCGCTGGTTGTTTGCCTTTTGTTAATGTATTGATTACAAACTGTGCTTTTCCTTGACGGATAATATCAAGTAAGTTGTATTCTTCAGAATCAATTTTATTTACAACTTGCACTGGAATGTTTTGCTCTGCTAACGATTGTGCTGTTCCAGCTGTTGCTAATAAGTTATAGCCGATTTCGTGGAAACGTTTTGCAATTTCCATTGCTTCTTCTTTATCTTTATCCGCTACAGTGATGATTACTGATCCGTGCGTTGGGATGTTAATTCCTGAAGCAACTAACCCTTTGTATAATGCTTTTTCAAGTGTTAAGTCTTTACCCATTACTTCCCCTGTTGATTTCATTTCAGGTCCTAATGTTGTATCAACTGAACGTAGCTTCGCAAATGAGAATACCGGTGCTTTTACATACACTTCTTTCTCTTCTGGGTGATAACCAGTTCCATATCCTTGTTCTACAAGATCTTGACCTAAAATAACTTTCGTTGCAACATTCGCCATCGGTACGCCTGTAATTTTACTTAAGAATGGTACTGTACGGCTCGCACGTGGATTTACTTCAATTACATACACTTCATCTTTGAATACTACAAACTGAATGTTTAGTAATCCAACAATGTTTAAACCTTTTCCAAGTGCAATTGTATGTTCAATAATTTGTTCTTTCAGTTTTGCAGATAAGCTTTGCGGTGGATATACTCCGATTGAGTCACCAGAGTGAACTCCAGCGCGTTCAATATGTTCCATAATACCTGGAATGAATACATTCTCACCGTCTGAAATTGCATCTACTTCAATTTCTTTACCAACCATGTAACGATCGATTAATACTGGGTGATCTGCGTGAACTTTAACCGCATTTTTCATGTAGTGCAGCAGTTCTTCTTGACGATATACGATTTCCATCGCGCGTCCACCTAGTACGTAAGATGGTCTTACTAATACTGGGTAACCAATTTTGTCAGCGATTGCTACCGCTTGCTCTACAGTCGTTGCTGTTTTACCAACTGGTTGCGGGATACCAAGTTGTGTTAGAGCTGCTTCAAACTTATCACGATCTTCTGCACGGTCTAAATCTTCAAGTGATGTTCCTAAGATTTTCACACCGTGAGCCTCTAATTTAGCAGCTAAGTTAATTGCCGTTTGTCCACCGAATTGGACGATAACACCTTCTGGCTTTTCTAAATCGATAATGTGCATTACATCTTCGATTGTTAATGGTTCAAAGTATAATTTGTCAGAAATACTGAAGTCTGTTGAAACTGTTTCTGGATTGTTATTAACAATGATTGCCTCATATCCCGCTTCTTTAATTGCCCATACAGAGTGAACTGTTGCATAGTCAAACTCAACACCTTGACCGATACGGATTGGACCAGATCCTAGAACTACTACACTCTTACGATCTGTTCTAACCGATTCATTCTCGTCACCATATGTGCTGTAGTAGTATGGTGTTGCAGATTCAAACTCTGCCGCACAAGTATCTACCATTTTATAAACAGGAGTTATATTGCTTTCTTTACGCATATTGTAAATTTCACGCTCTGTTTTGTTCCAAGCATTGGCGATGTAATGGTCACTGAAGCCCATTTCTTTCGCTGATTGTAATACTTCCATATTTCCTACATTTGCTTTTACTTCGCGTTCCATATTTACGATATTTTCAACTTTTTGTAAGAAGAAGAAGTCCATTTCACACCAATTGTTGATTTCTTCTTTCGTTACACCTTGACGAATTGCTTCTGCTACAATAAACAGTCGCTCATCATCAGCTTTTATAATGCGTTTTTTCATTGTCTCTTTATCAAGCTCTTTTAAATGCTCTAACTCTAAGTGATAAACACCAAGTTCTAAAGAACGAATCGCTTTTAATAATGATTGCTCTAAGTTACGTCCGATTGACATAACTTCACCAGTTGCCTTCATTTGTGTACCCAGTGTTCTGTTTGCTGATTCAAACTTATCAAATGGCCAGCGTGGAATTTTTGAAACAACATAGTCTAATGCTGGTTCGAAACAAGCATATGTTTTTTGTGTTACTGGATTTATAATTTCATCTAATGTTAAACCGACTGCAATTTTTGCCGCTAGCTTCGCAATTGGATATCCAGTTGCTTTAGATGCTAGTGCAGATGAACGACTTACACGCGGGTTTACTTCGATTACATAATATTGGAAGCTATATGGATCAAGTGCAAGCTGAACGTTACATCCACCTTCAATTCCTAATGCACGAATAATTCGTAATGAAGTGTTTCGTAACATTTGATATTCACGGTCACTTAATGTTTGGCTCGGTGCTACAACGATAGAATCACCTGTGTGAACCCCAACTGGATCGATATTTTCCATGTTACATACTACAATCGCGTTATCATTTGAATCACGCATTACTTCATATTCAATTTCCTTACAACCAGCAATGCTCTTTTCTAATAAACATTGTGTTACCGGACTATGTTTTAATCCACCTGATACGATTTCAATTAGTTCTTCTTCATTACTACAGATTCCGCCACCTGTTCCCCCCATTGTAAATGCTGGGCGAACAATAACTGGATATCCAATTTCTTTTACAAATTCATGTGCTTCTTCTAGCGTATGAATAATGGTACTAGATGGAATTGGTTCATTTAATTCCTGCATTAAGGTACGGAATAAATCACGATCCTCCGCTTGCTCGATTGCTGATAATTTTGTTCCTAAAATTTCAACTCCGCACTCTTCAAGTATGCCTGATTTCGCAAGTTCAACAGCCATATTCAGGCCTGTTTGACCACCTAATGTTGGTAAGATTGCATCTGGACGTTCTTTACGAATGATACGGCTTACGAATTCTAGTGTTAATGGTTCTATATATACTTTATCTGCCGTTGCAGTATCTGTCATAATTGTTGCTGGGTTAGAGTTAACAAGGATTACTTTGTAACCTTCTTCTCTAAGAGATTGACAAGCTTGTGTACCAGAGTAGTCAAACTCTGCTGCTTGCCCAATTACAATTGGTCCTGATCCGATTACTAAAATTGTGTTAATGTCTAGGCGTTTTGGCATAACTCTTCCCCTTCTTTCTTGAAGTTTTCAATCATTGCTAAGAAATCTTCGAACAAATCGTTTGCATCTTCTGGTCCTGCAGAAGCTTCTGGATGGTATTGCACTGTAAATGCTGGGAACTTCGTATGACGAAGACCTTCTACTGTTCCATCATTTAAAGCAACATGTGTAATTTCAAGTTCTGTATTTTTAACTGATTCTTCTTCTACTGCGTAACCATGATTTTGAGATGTAATTGCTACTTTTCCAGTTGCAAGATGTTTTACTGGATGGTTTAAACCGCGGTGACCGAATTTTAACTTACTTGTATTCGCACCAGATGCTAGAGCGAATAGTTGATGTCCTAAGCAAATTCCGAATAAAGGAACTTTACCGATAATGTCTTTTAACATTTCAATTGCTTCTGGTACATCTTTTGGATCTCCAGGTCCGTTACTTAACATAATTCCATCTGGGCTAAGACGTAAAATTTCTTCTGCTGTTGTATTGTAAGGTACTACAATTACATCACAGTCACGTTTATTTAATTCTCGTAAAATACCATGTTTCATTCCGAAGTCTACAAGTACAACTCGGTGTCCACGGCCTGGGCTTGGGTATGGATCTTTCGTTGATACGCGTTTCACGTGATCTGTAAATACTGTCGCTTTTAATTGGCTCACGATGTATTCTACATCTGCATCCATGTTACATAGACGTCCACGTAATGTACCGTATTGACGAATTTTTCTCGTTAATTTTCTCGTATCAATTCCTGCTAACCCTGGGATATTTCTTTCTTTTAAGTAATCATTTAACGAAATTTCATTACGGAAGTTTGATGGATGATCACAAATTTCGTTTACGATTAAACCATTTACAGATGGGTGAATCGATTCAAAATCGTCACGGTTGATGCCGTAGTTTCCGATTAATGGGTACGTGAATGTTACGATTTGACCGCAATATGATGGATCAGATAATGTTTCTTGATATCCAGTCATTCCTGTTGTAAATACAACCTCACCTGACTTTTCGATTTCTCCTCCGAAACCTTTTCCAATTAATACTGTTCCATCTTCTAAGATAAGTTGTCTTTTCATACTAATGCACTCTCCTTTTGCCATGCGATCTTACCACCAACGATTGTCATTACCGGCCATCCTTGGCATTTCCAACCTGCGAATGGTGTATTTTTTCCTTTTGATAAGAATGTTGTTGGGTCAATCTCTTCTTCTTGTTCTAAATCAATGATTGTAATATCAGC
This sequence comes from Bacillus sp. EB106-07-01-XG149, assembly GCF_058791555.1. Lineage (NCBI taxonomy): Bacteria > Bacillati > Bacillota > Bacilli > Caryophanales > Bacillaceae > Bacillus > Bacillus sp. EB106-07-01-XG149. The sequence continues at coordinate 213,438 of NZ_JBYTDP010000002.1, forward strand.
TGTTTTACCTTCTTTCAGGCGACCTGCTTCTAAGCCGAATGTATCAGCTGGTTTTTCTGTTAAGAATTGAATTAACTGCTCTAATGTAATAATTCCTTTTTTCACAAGGTTTGTGTATAGAAGTGGGAATGCTGTTTCAAAACCAGTAATTCCGAATGGTGCTCTTTCAATTCCTTGCGCTTTCTCTTCCGCTGTATGCGGTGCATGATCAGTTGCGATCATATCAATTGTTCCATCTAATAAACCTTCAATTAGTGCTGCGTGATCTTCTTTTCCACGAAGCGGTGGGTTCATTTTAAAGTTAGGATCAGCTGCTGGGATATCATCTTCACATAACACTAAGTGATGAGGTGTTACTTCTGCTGTTACTTTAATTCCAGCGCGTTTCGCATCTCGAATTACGCGTACAGAACCTTTCGTACTTACGTGACATACGTGATAGTGACAATCTGCTGCTTCAGCAAGCAGTATATCCCTTGCAATATGTACAGATTCACATACTGATGGGATACCGTTTAATCCGTGTTTCTCAGAAAACTTTCCTTCATGTACACAACCTTTATTAATAAGAGTATTCTCTTCACAGTGCGCAACTACTGCCATATTTAATTTCGCTGCACGCTTCATAGCAGCTAACATCATGCTAGCATCTTGTACGCCTACACCGTCATCAGTGAAAGCAAATGCTCCAAGTTCTTTTAATGTTTCGAAATCTGTCATTTCAGAACCAGCTTGGCGTACTGTAATTGCTCCGTATGGTAGTACGTTGACATGCGCTTTTTCTTTAATACGATTTTGCAAGTCTTCCATATGTTCTCTGCAATCTGGTACTGGGCGTGTATTTGGCATTGCACAAATTGTAGTGAACCCACCTTTTGCCGCTGCTAGTGTACCTGTTTCAATTGTTTCTTTATGTTCACCACCTGGTTCACGAAGATGTACGTGTACATCTACTAATCCAGGTGCGATTAACTTTCCGTTCACATCGATTACTTCAGCATTATCTGCCGTAATATTTTCTGCTACCTTAGCGATTTTACCGTCTTGTACGAGAAGATCTGTTGCTACGATTTTTCCTTCTTCATTCATATAACGACCATTTTTAAACAAGTAATTCATGTTTCATTCCTCCTAATACATTTGGTAAGGCGCGTTTTAGTACAGCCATTCTTACGTAAACTCCATTTTCCATTTGTTTAAATATGCGTGAACGCTCACACTCAACAAGTTCACTTGCAATTTCAACATCACGGTTTACAGGAGCTGGATGCATAATAATGCTTCCTTCTTTCATACGTTTTTCTCTTTCCACTGTTAATCCGTGTTTCTCATGATACTCTTTCATAATGTCTGTTTCATAATGATCATGACGCTCATGTTGTACACGAAGTAACATCATTACATCCACTTCTGGAACAAGTTCATCTAATGGTTTGTATGTTCCAAATGTGCTGTCTTCATCTTTCCACTCTTCTGGACTTGCAAAGTAAATTGTTGCACCCAGTTTCGTTAATGCTTCTGCATTAGAACGTGCTACTCGGCTATGACGAACATCTCCTACTATCGCAATCTTTAATCCTTCAAATCTTCCAAACTCTTGTTTAATTGTAAGAAGATCGAGTAGGCACTGCGTTGGGTGGTTTCCACATCCATCTCCAGCGTTTAAGATTGGGATATTTACCTGATCTTTTAGTTCATCGAAGTAGCGATCTTGCTCATGGCGGACGATCACCGCTTTTGTTCCGATTGATTCTAGTGTTCTTATCGTATCGTATAAAGTTTCTCCTTTTTGTACGCTAGATGCATCAGCTGAAAAGTTTAAAACTTCAAGTCCTAATCTCTTCTCAGCAACTTCAAAGCTAAATCTCGTTCTCGTGCTATTCTCAAAGAACAAGTTCGCAACAAAAGTTTGCTCTGTCGTTTTGCTCTCTTTTCCATTCGCGAAATCTTCTGCGTCTTGTAGGATTTCTGAAATTTCTACTTCCGATAATTCACTCATCGTTAACAAATGGCTCATCGTCATCCCTCATCTTTCTGATTTTTATGTTACCACTTTTGTATTTTTATAACAACTTTCGTATAAAAATACCCTAGTCGTTTGAGACTAGGGTGCAAGGAAGAAGCCACCCTTTCCGGTCTCACAGGACTGAATTAAAAGGTTATTATGAAGCAATCTGCTTAGATTGTTTTATTTGTTTCGTTTCCGGTAGTAGTAGATTTAATAGTACACCTACAATTGCTGCTAGTGCCATTCCTTCTACTTGGAACGATTCTCCTACATGAAGTACCGCTCCACCAATACCGATTACTAGTATTACTGATGCAATCATTAAGTTTCGTTTGTCACTTAGGTCTGTTTTATCATCTACCATCATGCGTAATCCGCTTGATGCGATTACACCGAATAGTAAGATTGATACTCCGCCCATAACCGGTGTTGGTATGGAGTGAATCAGCGCGGAAATCTTACCTATAAAACCAAACATGATTGCGAATACTGCTGATCCGATGAATAAGTATACGCTGTAAGCTCTCGTAATTGCTAGCACACCGATGTTTTCACCATACGTTGTATTCGGTGGTCCACCTATTAGTGATGCAATCAATGTCGCTATTCCATCACCGAAGATTGAGCGATGTAAACCTGGTTTTTCAATTAAATCTCTTTTAATAACATTTCCAAGTACAATTTGATGTCCGATATGTTCTGAAATTGTTACTAGTGCAACTGGTACCATCAAGAGTACAATCTTCCACGAAAACTCCGGAGTATATGTTACAAATGGTACTGTGAAATCTGGTACAACAAACCATTTTGCCTCAGCTACCGGCTTTAAGTTTACTAGCCCTTGGAAGTAAGCGAAGATATATCCGCCGATAATGCCCAGTAACACTGGTATGATACTGAAAAACCCTCTTCCGAATATAGAGCAGATAATTGTAATTGCTAATGTTACTAATGCTACTGAAAAGTGTGTAAAGCTATATTTGCCATCCGCACCGTTCATCGCCATGTTAACTGCTGTATGTGCTAAAGCTAGACCGATTACCATTACGACTGGACCAACTACGATTGGCGGAAGTAATTTCATAATCCACTCTGATCCTGACTTCTTAATTCCGAGTGAGATTAAGATGTACACAAGTCCTGCAAACAAACCACCGAGCATTGCTGCTCCAGGTCCACCTGCTGTTTTCGCTGTTATAATTGGTGCGATAAAGGCGAATGATGATCCTAGATAGGCAGGTACTTGACCTTTCGTTATAAGAAGAAACGCTAGCGTTCCTAATCCACTTGATATTAATGCTACTGACGGATTCAATCCTGTTAAAAACGGAACAAGCACTGTTGATCCAAACATCGCGAACAAATGTTGTATACTTAAAAATAACCATTTTCCCGGTTTCGGTACTTCATTAACGTCTAACACTGGCTTTTGTTCCATTGTTACATCCTCCTTCAGTTTAAATCTTTGCAATAAAAAAACTCTTTGTGCCTGTGCACAAAGAGTCCTACACTTTCGTATGCCAAATTTGACATATGAAAGCCAAGACCCTTTGGCAGCCTCACAGGACTACATTTAAAAGGGCTTTACTTATCGTATATGCTTACTCGATCTTGTTGATCTGTCTCTTGCAAATCAACTTCGATACGCTCTTCACTTGATGTTGGAATGTTCTTTCCTACATAATCAGCGCGAATTGGTAGTTCACGATGACCTCTATCAACAAGAACCGCCAATTGGATTTGTGATGGTCTACCTAAATCCATAAGAGCATCCATTGCTGCTCGAACTGTTCTTCCTGTATATAATACATCATCCACCAGGATAACTTTTTTCTTCGTAATATCTACAGGGATATCAGAACCTTTTACAAGTGGTTCTTCATTTTTCGATTGTAGTGTTAGATCATCACGATATAACGTAATATCTAGCTCTCCAACTTCCATTTCTTTTCCTTCAATTTGACCAATTCGTTCTGCCAAACGTTGTGCAATAAAAATTCCACGAGTTTTAATTCCGACAAGAACACAATTATCGACACCTTTATTTCGTTCCACGATTTCATGACTAATTCGTGTTAAAGCGCGGCGAATCATTTGGTCATCTAAAACGACAGCTTTCTCTTGCATGCTCTACACCTCCAAGCTTTTTTTCTTGCGTGAGAGTAATGGTATAAAAAAAGTCCTCTCAGCGTGTGCGAGAGGACTTTTGAAAAAGGGTACAGCATACCCTATGTATTTCAAACCGTTACCTTCTCAACCTCACGGGGCTGTGTTAAAGGATCATTATTTAACTGTTGTCAGTATCTCAGTTTTCTTATGATTTGTCAATACTATTTCCGTAAAATATTTAATGCGTCTTCAAACACTTCTGGAATCGGTGCCTCAAACTGAATATATTCACCAGTACGAGGATGGTCAAACCCTAAAATACCTGCGTGAAGTGCTTGTCCATTCATGTCTAATGTTTTCTTCGGACCATACTTCGGATCTCCTGCAAGTGGATAGCCAATATATTTCATATGAACACGAATTTGGTGCGTACGTCCCGTTTCTAAGCGACATTCTACAAGTGTAAAATCTTTAAAGCGTTCTAACACCTGGAAGTGCGTAACAGCATTCTTACCATTTTCATCAACTGTCATGCTTTGACGTTCTTTCTTATCGCGACCAATTGGCGCATCGATCGTTCCTTTATCATGCGGAATCACACCGTGTACAATCGCTTTGTAACGTCTTGTTACTGTTTTTGCTACAAGTTGATTTACAAGTGACTCATGCGCCACATCATTTTTAGCAACCATTAATAGTCCAGATGTATCTTTATCAATACGATGCACAATACCAGGACGCATTACACCGTTAATACCTGACAGGTCTGTACAATGGTGCATAAGTCCGTTTACAAGCGTACCGCTTGTATGCCCTGGAGCTGGATGTACAACCATACCACGTGGCTTATTTACAACGAGTACATCTGCATCTTCATAATAAATTTCTAAGCCCATATCTTCTGCTTGGATATCTAACTCTTCTGGATCAGGAATCGTTACTGTAATTTCATCGTTTTCTTTAACTTTATAATTCACTTTTACCGATTTTCCATTAACTGTAACGACATCATCTTTAATCCATTGTTGTACTTGTGAACGTGACCATTCACTGTTTATTTCTGCAACGAATTTATCAATTCGCTCACTTTTTTGTTCTTCTGCAACTGTTACTTGTACTACTTCACTCATTCAATTACTCCTTCGTTTTCTTGCCTTCTAATAATGTTTGAATAATAATTAATACAACACCAATACATAATGCTGAATCAGCTATATTGAATACTGGATAGTTGTACGAGAAAATATACACGTGAATGAAATCCACTACTTCTTGTCTAAATACACGATCAATGAAATTACCAATTGCTCCGCCTAATATTAGACCTAATGAAATCCCTAGAAGTTTGTCTGTTTTCGCATATTTTTGCATATAAATTACAATAAATACTACAAAAACGACTGTAATAATGTAGAAAAACCACATTTTATTTTCTAAAATCCCCCAGGCAGCTCCTCTATTTCGATGTGATGTTATGTATAATACATTATCGATAATCGGAATGCTCGTACCCAATTCCATGTTCTTTACAATTAGCCATTTCGATATTTGATCGATGGCAATGACAAATAACGCTATTACATAATATATCATTTTCATTTCCCCCACAAAGACAGTGTACCTCAAAATTTTAGCATAGCTGCAACCTTTTCACAATGAACCTTTATAGAAGAATAAAATAAATTAAAAAAAGGTAATATAATATCGTTGTGCGCATTCATACATTTACTTTTTCATAGAAAAATTCATGAATGGTACGGGCAGTCGGCATCGTCTTCATTTGTTTTACCGAAATTGCTCTCCCCGTTTCTTCACAAATACCATACATATCTATTTCCATTTTAAATAATGCACGTTCTACATCTTTTAAGTCCTCTTTTATATCATGTAATAGGAGTTTTTTCTTTATCTCTTCCTTAATTTCATATCCAAGCTCTTCGCTAAACTCTGTATCATATTTGTGCATGACCTCTTTAGCTAGCCTCTCTTGTAACTCTTTTCGCATCAATTGCAATTCTTCTTTGATTTCCATATACATTTCATTCACGTGTACATTCCTCCCAGCTGCAATGTACGATTAGTGTGTCCGAAATTTCTATGCTTACCTCACACACATTTTTCCTTCATAGGAAAGAGAGTGGAAGTTATTTTAATATATCATCAATAAAAAAACTGACTGTACTTACGCACAGTCAGTTTTTTTATTATTTTACATAGTTTTCTTTAACAACTGTTGCACAACGCTCACATAATGTTTCATGTTCAGCGTCTTTACCAATTGTTTCTGAAACTACCCAACAACGTTCACATGTTTCACCAGTTGCTTGAGCAACAACAACCGCTGTATGCTCATACTTCGGCGCATCTGCTGGCGCTTCTTCCATCATACCACCAAGTTTATACTCAGAAACGATGAATAATTGCTTTAAGTCTTCGCTAATAGACTCTAACATAGTTTTCATTTCTACAGTCGGATATAGCGTAATACTTGCATTTAATGACTTACCGATTACTTTCTCATTACGAGCTACTTCTAACGCTTTTAATACGTCATCACGCAGCGTCATAAATGCATCCCATTTTGTTTTTAATGCTTCCGCACCATCTAATTGTACAGCTTCTGGCATATTAGTTAATTGTACACTTTCTTCTGTTACACCCGGAATATATGGCCATACTTCATCAGCTGTATGCGGTAAGATTGGTGTTACAAGTTTCGTCAATGCAACAAGAACATCATATAATACAGTTTGAATTGCACGACGCTCTTCATGGTTTGCACCTTCAATGTATAAAATGTCTTTTGCAAAGTCTAAGTAGAATGAACTTAAATCAATTGTACAGAAGTTATGAATTGCATGATACACAGCAGCGAAGTCGTATGTTTCATATGCTTCTTTTACTTTTGTAATTAAGTCATTTAATTTCACTAACATGTAACGATCTACTTCACGAAGTTCAGCTACAGCTACTGTATTTTCACTTGGCTTAAAGTCATCTAAGTTTCCTAATAAGAAACGGAATGTGTTACGGATTTTACGATACACTTCTGCTACTTGTTTTAAAATATCATCTGAAATACGTACATCAGATTGATAGTCAACAGAAGATACCCATAAGCGTAAAATATCTCCACCTAATTGATCCATAATTTTCTTCGGTACGACGATGTTTCCAATCGACTTACTCATTTTACGTCCTTCACCATCTAATACGAAACCGTGGCTTAGTACGCCTTTATATGGAGCTTTACCTGTTACAGCAACTGCTGTTGATAATGAAGAGTTAAACCAACCACGATACTGGTCAGATCCTTCTAAATATAAATTAGCTGGACGTTGTAAGTCTTCGCGCTCTTCTAATACTGCTTGGTGAGAAGAACCTGAATCGAACCATACATCCATGATGTCTGTTTCTTTACGGAATTCACCATTTGGGCTACCTGTATGTGTAAATCCTTCTGGTAATAGATCTTTCGCTTCACGCTCAAACCATACGTTAGAACCGTGCTCACGGAATAAATCTGCTACATGGTTAATTGTTTCATCTGTAATAATTGGATCACCATTCTCTGCATAGAATACAGGGATTGGCACACCCCATGCACGCTGACGAGAAATACACCAGTCACCACGGTCACGAACCATATTATGAAGACGAGTTTCTCCCCATGCTGGTACCCATTTTGTTTCCGCAACAGCTTCTAATAATTCTTTACGGAACGCTTCAATAGATGCAAACCACTGTGCTGTCGCACGGAAAATAATTGGTTTTTTCGTTCTCCAATCATGTGGGTATGAATGCGTAATGAATGTTAGTTTCAGTAACGCGCCTACTTCTTCTAATTTTTCTGTAATTGGCTTGTTAGCTTTATCATAGAATAAGCCTTCAAATCCAGGTGCTTCATTTGTTAATACACCTTTATCATCAACTGGGCAAAGTACTTCTAATCCATACTTTTTACCAACAACAAAGTCATCTTCCCCGTGTCCTGGTGCTGTATGAACACAACCTGTACCTGCATCTGTTGTTACGTGATCTCCTAGCATAACTAATGAATCACGATCGTAGAATGGATGTTTTGCAACTGTATACTCAAGTTCGCTACCTTTTACCGTTTTCACAACTTCAGCATTTTCCCACTCTAACGTTTTTGCAACTGTCTCAAATAGTTCAGAAGCAATAATATATTTTTCATCATCTACTTTTACAATAGCGTATTCAAGTTCTGGGTGAACAGAAATACCTAAGTTTGCAGGTAACGTCCAAGGTGTTGTTGTCCAGATAATGAATTTCTCATCACCTTCTAATACGTTCTTTCCGTCTTTTACAGGGAATGCTACGTAAATAGATGCTGATTTTTTATCTTGGTATTCAATTTCAGCTTCTGCTAAAGCTGATTCACTCGTTGGAGACCAGTAAACTGGTTTCTGTCCTTTATAGATATAACCTTTTTTCGCCATATCACCGAACACTTTAATTTGTTGCGCTTCATAAGCCGGCTCTAAAGTAATATATGGGTTATCCCAATCTGCACGTACACCTAAACGCTTAAATTGTTCACGTTGACGTTCTACTTGTTCATATGCATACTCTGCACATAACTTACGGAACTCAGCAACTGTCATTTCTTTACGCTTTACACCTTTATTTGTTAAAGCTTGCTCAATTGGTAAACCGTGTGTATCCCAACCCGGTACATATGGTGCGCAGTAACCAGTCATTGATTTATAACGAACAATAAAGTCTTTTAACACTTTATTTAATGCATGTCCCATATGAATGTCACCATTCGCATATGGAGGTCCATCATGCAGTACAAATAAAGGACGACCTTTCGTATGTTCTTGTACCTTTTCATAAATATTCATTTCAGCCCACTGTTCTTGCATTGCAGGCTCACGTTTTGGTAAATTCCCACGCATTGGGAACTCTGTTTTTGGCATTAGTAATGTATTTTTGTACTCCATGCTCAATTCCTCCTTACATGTATAAAAGAAACACTTAAAAAACGGAATAAAAAAGAGACCTTCTCATCCCAAAAAGGGACGAGAAAGTCTCCCGCGGTACCACCCTAGTAGATCCTATACGTATGTATACAATCCTCTTTATATTCTTAACGCGAATATACGCCTACGCTTACTCTATTTGTTCAGCGCGGAACTCCAGGGTGATATTCCCATTATCTCCTTATCCTGAGCTTACACCATCCTCAGTTCGCTATATAAGGTATGAAAAAGGTACTTATCCCTATCTTCGTTTTTCTTAATAAATATGTTGTTTAAAATTATATGTAATAATGAGAAAAACGTCAAGCTTACACTGTTTCTTCTTTTTTCAACAGTTCATCTACTTCGTCTTCTAACTCAATTAGTTTATCCCAATCATCGTTGTTTAACATTTCAAGCTGTGTTTCTAATAACATACGGAAACGAGTGCGGAATACTTTCGCTTGTTTCTTTAGCTCTTCAATATCAAAAGCAACTTTTCTTGATTTTACTAACGCTTCGTTAATAATACGGTCTGCATTCTTTTCAGCTTCACGTACGATTAATTTTGCTTCTTTTTGCGCATTACGTTTTACTTCTTCCGCTGCTTCTTGTGCAACGATGATAGATTTGTTTAACGTATCTTCAATATTAGAGAAATGATCTAACTTCCCTTCTAATTGCGCAACTTTTTCTTCTAAAGCTTTTTTCTCACGAATGACTAATTCATAATCTTTGATAATTTGATCAAGAAACTCATTTACTTGATCTTCATCATAGCCACGGAATCCGCGACCAAATTCTTTGTTATGAATATCTAATGGTGTTAACGGCACAACGCCACCTCCAAGTAGTTATCTAAATTTCCTCTTTCAATTATATCTTTTCTTCGACAAAATAGGAGGATTTCCTTCTAAAAAACCAATCATTTTAGTATACCATACAAAATTCTCCATTTGTCGCGCTTTGTTCTACCTTCTACAGAAAACAATTTACTTCGTCCATATCCTCTCACTGAAAAAACATCTCCTGAATAACATTCATAAGAAGTTTGCTCCACTGTTTTCCAATTAACTTTTACTAAACCATTTTTTATGAAAGGTTGTACTTTTTGTCTGGATATATGTAACATTTCAGCTAACATAACATCTAAACGAAGTGAAGAAACCGTTCCAGATTTCTCTCCCCACGTTTCTTGCATCTGTAGAATTTTTTCTCCTTGCACTGGTGATAAGGAGACTTTCACTTTCCCTATAGATTGTAAGTTCATCTCAATATAAGATACAACTTCTTTCGCGACTACAATTTGGGCACGATCTTCTTGAAGCAAAATATCACCACATTTTTCTCTCGTTAAACCAAGAGACATAAATGTACCTAATATTTGCCTATGTTCTAGCGTATAAAACTTGGAAGGATAGTCAATTTCCAATACTTCTACTTGAAATTCCTCTTCATTCACTTCTAGATAATCTGGATAAATGAGTGCTCTTTTACGCTCTGCATGAGGCGTTGCACCATCAAACTGTACCGCAACATCCCCTTGACCTATTACCATAGTGACAATTTGTTGTTGTCTTGGATCAAGGAAGTCTGTTAACTTCACTTGATGGTACTCCGCTGCTCGCTTCCACTCTAACACCTTATCCACAAAGACCTCTTCATCGGGTCTGAAATGTTCATAGATGCTCATGTATTTAACCTCTTACTATAAGAAATAGCGGAATATACTTACTAAACCATTCGTAGCAAGCTTTAACGCAAAAATCGCAACGAGTGGAGAGATATCAATCATACCAAGCGGCGGAATAAATCTGCGAAATGGTTCTAAATACGGTTCACAAATACGTGCAAGAATTTCTCCAAAAGTTGATTCCTTTGCACCAGGGAACCATGATAGAAGAATGTAAATAATAAGTGCCCACGAGTAGATCTCGATAGCAGTAATTAAAACGTTTAAAACTGTTACCATGGCGTATTACCACCTCTTTATATTTGTGTCTTCTTCTTCACCGAATAACTCTGAAATTGCACCAACAATATCTACATTTTCAGGGGTACACATAAATGTTTTCGGTCCTATTTTTTGAATGTCCCCGCCTATAGCGTATACAGTACCACTTAAAAAGTCAACGATACGTACAGCTTGATCAGTAGACATTCGTTGTAAATTAATCACAACAGCTCGTCTACCTTTTAAATGGTCCGAAATCCCTTGTGCTTCCGAATATGTGCGTGGTTCTAATAAAACAACTTTTGAAGATTGCTTTGCCGTTTCAATGCTCACAACATTTTGTTTCGGTTGCGCTTTTGGAAACGCAACATCTTGTTGTTCTGGCGGATCTTGCTGCTTCTTCATGTCTGTTTGCTCCTTTTCATAACTATATTGAGCTGCTTCTTTTTCTTCCGGTGTATCAAAAAAGAAGTATTTTACTTTTGACCAACTCATAATAAGATTCTCCTTCCTTTTACGCTTTTCCTACTAAAATCGTCCCCAAACGAATATATGTAGCACCTTCTTCAATTGCAATCGTGTAATCGTTAGACATTCCCATTGATAATTCTTTACATGGCGCATGTAATAATTCTAGCTCCTGCACCTCTGTTTGTAGCATACATAACTCCTTAAAACAGCGTCTGATTTCTTCCTCTTCTTCTGTAAACGGAGCCATTGTCATTAGTCCAACCACTTCAATCTTATCCAATTCTTGCAAACTTTGAATAAAAGAAACGGTTTCTTCTATTGCCAATCCTTGCTTTGATTCTTCAGATGATGTTTTTACTTGAATAAAACATTTCACTTTCTTATCAGCACGTTTTTGAATTTCTTTTGCAAGTGAAAGACGATCTAACGAATGTAAATAATCAATTTCATTAATGATTTCTTTTACTTTTCTCGTTTGTAATGATCCAATAAAATGCCAATTCACTTTTGAACCGAAATGTTCGTACTTCTGTAAGAAACTTTCATTTCTATTTTCACCTAAATCGATAATTCCAGCTTCAATTACTTCGTTTGTTTTTTCAATTCCTACCGTTTTTGTAACCGCAACGAGTTTAATATCTTGCAACGAACGTCCCGCTCGTACGCAAGATTGTTTAATTGCTTCATTTACAGTTGTTAAATTTTTTTGTACTGTCACTTGCTTTTTTCCTCCTTAAAACCTATGAAACTCAACATTCTTCCTGTCTTACCTTGATCACGACGATGAGAGAAAAATAGTTGTTCTTCACAGCTTGTACAAAGAGATGACATTACAATATTCTCTTCTTTTATGCCTGATTGTACACATAATATACGATTAATTTCTTTTAAATTAATTGCGTACTGCCCATCAGAAATTTTTTTATAAGGGACAGAGCCGTTTACTACTTGCTCTGCTGCTGTTAATACTCGATCATCAACAACGTAACAACAAGATCCAATTGCTGGTCCAATTGCAACATGAATTTCATCACTTGAAATCCCTTCTGCATTCCATTTTTGAATCATTTCCTTTGCAATCTCTTTTACAGTCCCTTTCCATCCAGCATGCGCAAGTCCTATCATACCATGTGATGGTGCATAAAAATAGAGTGGAACACAATCCGCGTAACATGATGTTAGAAGAACATCATTATTAGTCGTATAAATGCCATCTGTTTTTGAAATGCCGTCTTCATATGAATAGACGCCACTTCCTTTTTCCTGTTGTCCTACTTTTTCAACATGATGATCATGAACTTGTTCAGAGCAAATCCAGTTTTCTAATGGTTTTTGTAACTTATTTGCTAAAATGCGTCTGTTTTCATGAACGTTCTCCACGATATCATTCACATGTAATCCTAAATTCATCGCATGAAAGGAGCCCGTACTTACCCCACCATCTTTTGTCGTAAATCCAGCAGTAATGTTTCCAAGTTCTTTCCACGCTTGTAAATACAGTATACCGTCCACATATTTAAATGGTTGTCTCATAAAGTGACTCCTTTTAATTAAAATAACATAAAAAAGCATGGTACTTCCTGTCTATTTTACCATACTTTTATTTTTTCATAATACCAACAGAAAAAAAAGAGGAATTTGTAATATTCTTTATGAAATTGTCGGTGTTTGTATTGATTCTGTTACAGAATTAACAGGATTTACTCTAACAAGTATGACATCTTCCCCAATTTTCATAATTTCCTCCCAAGGAATTACAATTTCTACATCCTTCCCAAAGATCCCTAACATACGTGCCTGTTTGGAAATAATAATAGACCCGATCTTCCCTGTGTTCATATCAATTTCAATATCTCCAATATTCCCAAGCCTTTTTCCATCTGAAACATTTATTATCTCTTTCATCTGCAACTCCGAAATTCTTATCATTTTCATCCTCTCCCTTATATATGACGAATTGAAAAAACACTGTTTCTCAAATTAACAGGAAGCACCCTCTACTAATCCCATATTATTTTCATTATATGAACACAGCTTCCCTACTATGAGCGAAGACAAACTATATTACATATAAAAAGGTTTCACCATAAATGGTGAAACCTTATCCTTGAATCGTCTTATTCATTTGTTTAATAGCTGATTTCTCTAAACGTGACACTTGTGCTTGAGAAATCCCAATTTCTTCTGCAACTTCCATTTGTGTCTTTCCTTGAAAGAAACGTTTTCGAATAATCATTTTCTCACGATCATTTAAACGCTTCATCCCTTCTTTCAGTGCTAACTCTTCAACCCACTGCTCGTCCTTTTGTTTTTCATCACTTAACTGATCCATAACAAAGATAGGATCTCCCCCATCGTTATAAATCGGTTCAAATAATGAAACTGGATCTTGAATCGCATCTAATGCAAAAACAATTTCTTCATGAGTCACTTCAAGCACTTTTGCAATATCCATTGCTGTTGGCTCTTTTGAATTTTCTGCAATCAATTTCTCTCTTACTTGTAACGCTTTATACGCAATATCTCGTAATGATCGAGATACGCGAATCGGATTATTATCACGCAAATATCTGCGTATTTCCCCAATAATCATCGGCACAGCATACGTTGAAAATTTTACATTTTGGCCTAAATCAAAGTTATCAATGGATTTCATAAGTCCGATGCAACCAACTTGAAATAAATCGTCAACATATTCTCCTCTGTTATTAAATCTTTGGATGACGCTCAGTACAAGACGTAAGTTTCCATTCACTAATTTCTCTCTTGCGCTTATCTCTCCACTTTGCATTTCACGAAATAATTTACGCATTTCATCATTTTTTAGTACGGGAAGTTTAGCTGTATCAACACCGCAAATTTCTACTTTGTTTCTCGTCAAAGTGTTCCCTCCTATCGGGAGTTGCTGTACAGTGTAAAGTATTTCCTTTGAAGGGGATTTTATGCATGCGGTTTTCTCTTCATTTTTCATTTTCGTTGTCTCTTCTCATACAACGAAAGAGAATAAGACCAGCCTAGATAACGGCTGGTCTTATTCTTTACACCATTTTATTAAATTCTTTTCGTAATCTTTTTATGATTCTTTTTTCTAAACGCGAAATGTATGACTGTGAAATCCCAAGCATATCCGCCACATCTTTTTGCGTCTTTTCCTCTTCTCCAGCAAGCCCAAACCGAAGTTCCATAATTTGTTTTTCACGATCATTTAATTGATGCAATGCTTTCATTAGAAGATGACGATCTACAGTAGCTTCTAAATCTTTTGTAATAATATCATCATCTGTACCTAATACATCTGATAACAAAAGTTCATTCCCATCCCAATCGATGTTAAGCGGTTCGTCAAAAGAAACTTCTGAACGATTTTTATTATTCCGACGCAAATGCATTAAAATTTCATTTTCTATACAACGTGAGGCATATGTCGCTAATTTTATTTTCTTTTCCGGATTAAATGTATTCACTGCTTTAATAAGGCCGATTGTTCCTATACTAATCAAATCTTCAATATTTATCCCTGTATTTTCAAACTTTCTTGCTATATATACAACTAACCGTAAGTTGCGTTCAATCAGTAACGATCTTGCTGCCTGATCTCCTTTTGGCAATTTATTCAAAAGAACTTCTTCTTCTTCTTTCGTTAACGGTGGTGGCAACGCTTCACTTCCACCGATGTAATAAATTTCATCGGTCTTAATTCCTAATTTCAACAATACTTTATACCAAAGGTATACTAAATAAAATTTTAATTTCATCATATTATCCCGCCTCCCATTATTAAGCAATTACCATTTTTTGCGAAATTAACATTTTCGGATGCACAATACATTGATACTCTCCATTGGTTGACAACTGTTGTGTATTTAATCCAATCAATACTTTGCTGACTACAATAGAACTACCTTCATGATGAATTTGCACACTGTCTGGCTTAATTGCCCATAAAAATTGATTCTCTACTCCTACTGCTCTGAAAGGAATTAAGCGTAATTTTGTCGCCCAGCCAGAATCATTTTCTGGTATTTGAGGAATCTCTGTTTTGGAATAAATTTGTTCTGTTAACCAAGCTGGCAAGCAATGCTCTAATGATGAAATATGCATAATCATAACGGGTGTTTTTGTTAACGGGTCGTAAAGTTGGTTCCCACTATCAATTAAACCTGCGAGTTCTAGTTCCTCTTCAGCTAATTGAATTTTCAATTTCACAATTTGGTCATAGTGTATTTTTGTAACCTCTACGCTTTCAATACGCTTTTTAGAAAAATAATAAATTACTGGAAAACCAAAAACAACAAACAACCAGCTAATTGGATCACCGTAAGAAATTGATTGAGATTGAACCAATCCATTTACCATTTCATTCGTTTGCAAAAAGAAATGAGTCCCAATTAACCCTCCGCCAACCATAAAGGTTACAAAGTAAAAAGTAAAAACAGTTTGTGCATAGTTTCTAAACGTTGTAAACCCAAATGCTGTATACACAATAAGTAACGAGTACAGTAGTTTCATAATTGGATGTGTCATCATAGAAGCAAAAGGAGTAAAGGCAAAAATAACAATGGTTGAACCTATAAGTGCCCCTAACACAAGCCTCCATCTTTTGATCTTCTTTTTTAACACGGTTGCTGTTAATAAAAGTAAAAGAAAATCAATGCAGGCGTTTAACAACCAAACAACGTCGGCGTAAACAACCAAACAATTCACCTCTTTTTTTAAGTTGAGACTAGTATAATGCATATCCAATAGGAAAGTGTGTCAATTTGCGGAGGTGTTTTTTTGTTATTTTGTGCTTTCTAGACAAAATCTGTCGGTAAAAAATAAAAGTATATGTTTCATAGAATACTATATCTTTTTACTTATATATTAAGTGAAACTTTAATCACCCCACACCAATCAGGCTGCCCAGCAAATAGCGGGATAAATCGAAATATATAAAATAAAAAAAGACCTGCTTAGCAGATCTTTTCTCTGTATAAAACAAAAAAGGAGCATGAAAGCTCCTTTTCTTTTATCGTCTACGACGGTTACGTAAGAATGCTGGAATATCGATGTCATCTGAATCTGTATGACGCTCATGCACAACCGGCTCTTCACGTTTCATTTCACGCTTAACTTCACGTTGTTTTGAAGGTTGAGCTACTTGCTGTTGCTGTTGTTGCGTGTGATTCGCAGTCGGACGGATAATTGGTTTTGATGGCTGCGTCGAAGCACTATCATCAAAACCAGTTGCAATTACAGTTACAACGATATCATCTTTTAATCCTTCATTAATAACAGAACCGAAGATCATATTTACTTCTGGATCTGAAGCTGAAGCTACAATGTCTGCCGCTTCTTGTACTTCATATAAGCTTAAGTTAGCTCCACCCGTAATGTTCATGATAACACCTTGAGCTCCATCAATAGATGTTTCTAATAATGGACTAGAAATCGCTTTTTTCGCAGCTTCAGCAGCACGATTTTCTCCATTACCAGAACCAATACCCATTAAAGCAGAACCTCTATTAGACATAATTGTCTTTACGTCTGCGAAGTCTAAGTTAATTAAACCTGGTGTTGCAATTAAATCAGAAATACCTTGAACACCTTGACGTAATACGTTATCTGCTTCACGGAATGCTTCTAACATCGGCGTATTTTTATCAACAATCTCTAATAAGCGATCGTTTGGAATTACAATAAGTGTATCTACATTTTCTTTAAATGCCGCAATACCAGATGCTGCTTGCGTTGCACGTTTACGTCCTTCAAATGTAAATGGACGTGTCACAACACCAACTGTTAATGCACCTAATTCTTTTGCAACTTGAGCAACAACTGGAGCTGCACCAGTTCCAGTTCCGCCGCCCATACCAGCAGTTACGAAGACCATATCTGCACCACGAAGTGCTTCTTGGATCTGTTCTTTACTTTCTTCTGCAGCTTTTTTCCCTACTTCAGGGTTTGCACCTGCACCAAGTCCACGTGTTAATTTTCCACCAATTTGCATTTTTGTTTCAGCTTTTGATAGATTTAATGCTTGTGCATCAGTATTCACAGCGATAAAGTCTACACCTTGTACACCGTGTTCAATCATACGGTTTACAGCATTATTTCCGCCACCGCCGACACCGATAACTTTTATATTCGCTAATTGATCTTGAGTAGTATCAAACTCTAACATGTCGAAATCCCCCTAGAACCTCATTTTTCGTGTCCAATTTTAATCCCATAAATAACGGAATACACGTTTTACTTTTGACATCATACGTTCATCATTTTGATTATTATTGTTTTGATTACGAGTTTTTTGTTTCGCAGGTTGCTGTTGTACCGGCGTTGGTGCTGGTGCTGGTACTGGTTCAAAATGTTCTTGCTTTTCCTGCACATTTTTTCCACGTAATTTAGCTTTTTGATAAGAATGTTTAATTAATCCTACTCCACTTGTATATTGGGGCTCACGCACACCAATATAATCAGGAGTCGCTATACGAACATTTTCATGTAAAATATCATATGCAAGATCAAGAACACCCGGCATAGAAGCAATTCCACCAGTTAGTACATAGCCAGAAGCTACTTGCTTTACTCCTAACTTACGCACTTCATCTTGAACAAACATTAAAATTTCCTCTACACGAGCCTCTATTATATCCGATAATTCCAACTGAGAATATTGTTCTGTTTGATCGCTTCCCATAATAGGAACCGTAAACATCTCTTCTTCAGATGCTGTATCATAAAAAGCATGTCCATATTTCAACTTTATTTGATCTGCATTGTCTGTTGAAGTTTTCAACCCAA
The DNA here is from genome assembly GCF_058791555.1 of Bacillus sp. EB106-07-01-XG149. Taxonomy (NCBI): domain Bacteria; kingdom Bacillati; phylum Bacillota; class Bacilli; order Caryophanales; family Bacillaceae; genus Bacillus; species Bacillus sp. EB106-07-01-XG149. The sequence continues at coordinate 231,751 of NZ_JBYTDP010000002.1, forward strand.
TCGCAATATCCTTCGTTATATGGTCTCCACCTAACGGTAATACGCTCGTCGCTTGTAACTCTCCATCTTTAAAAATAGATAAAGTTGTAGATCCTCCCCCCATATCAACAAGGGCTACTCCTCTATGTTTTTCATCTGAAGATATAGCAACTGTTGCAGCCGCTAAAGGTTGAAGACAAATATCAACTATTTCAAGACCTGCTTTTTCTACACAACGAAGTAGGTTATGTAGTAAAGTTCTCGAGCCTGTTATAAGTGTACCTTCCATTTCTAATCTTACACCGATCATCCCGCGTGGATCGTTAATCTCGTCAAGACCGTCTACGATGAACTGTCGAGGTACCACATCAATAAACTCACGCTCTGGAGCAATTGACACAACTTGTGCTGCATCTAGAACGCGTAAGACATCTTCATTCCCGATTTCACGATCTTCATTTGAAACAGCGACTACTCCGTGACAAGGAAGTAGCTGTACCTGGTTTGCATTGACACCTACTACAACTTGCTCAATGTGGATTCCCACCATGCGCTCAGCTTGTTCAATTGCTTTTTTAATTGATCGAACAGTCTCGTCTATATCAACTATCGATCCCTTCTTTAAACCATTTGATTTTACATTTCCAACACCAATAATGTTTAAGCTGTCATTAACCATTTCACCAATGATGACTTTAACATTGGATGTACCGATGTCAAGACTAACATATATTTCATTGCTGTTCATTCTTTGGCACCTCCTTCTTTATTTATACCATACAACTCAATATATGGAACAACAATCGCAACTTTACTATTTATAAGAAAAATATTCAACGTCTTTATACGTTTCCCTTTTTTAACCCTATATTTTTCTTATTTTTATTTAACATTCATTTAAGAATATCGCAGTAAACTGTGAATAACTGCTTATCTTGAAATAATTCTATTTCAAGTGTAAAGATTACCGCCAAGTATAAGTCTACACTAAGATGTACTCATAGAAAAGTGAAACTTGTACCAATCCTAGTATGAATCTAAGAATTTTTACATCTTTTTCATCAAATGAACCATTCTTGTAAATTCAGATGCATCAAGTAGAACGTTCGTTTCGTTTTTTCTACAGGAACGTAGTAAAAACTATCGTTCTATTCTTTTTTTTCTTCCGCTCCTAATTCTTTCGTATATGCCCCTACTTCTAAATCAATTAATACCTTTTTACCCGGCTCAATTGTTTTTAAGATAAGCGGATAAGCTTCCATACGCTTTGCGAAATTTTGAATCGTAGTGCTCACTTCGTACCCTTCGTTCATATATAAAGTAAGGTGATCTTCATTCGCATTCGTCGGTGAATAACGAATTTCAGAAATAGACCTTAAAATAGTTGGTGTTAATTTTTCAAGCTCAGCAATTAACTCCTTCATTTTTTCCTCTTTAAAAGGTTCAAAAATTGGTGCTGCAACAGGAAGTTTTCCGTTCGGAAGTACATCAAGTGTTTTCCCGTTCTCTAGTAACGGTTGTAATTTCCCATCTTTGTTTATATAACCAATCGTTAAATATTCTTCAATATGAACATCAATTTTATTTGGAAAACGTTTTTTTACATTTACTGCTTTAATTTCTTTTCGTTTCGTTAGGTTTTCTTCTGCTTTATGTGCTGTCACTCGGAAATAACTTGTATCATACGTCACACCTGATTCCTTCATCACTTGTTCATCTGTCATATAATGATTTCCAAACACACTTATCTTTTTGATATTACTTAGCGGAGACCGAAAATAAATTAAAAAGAGCACTAATAAAAATAAAATTGATATGTATAAAATCAACCGATGATTAACGTTTTTCTTGTTTTTCTTCTGTTGATTTTTTAACTTTGGTACACGATCCTGTAGTTTAATCACTTTACTATTTTTCATGTACGATCCCCCTACGTAACATAAAAAACGGCATGTTCCTCATGCCGTTCTTATCTTCTTATTATAACATAAATGATAATGAGCGGAACGAATAACCGTTATCTTCCAATGATTTCTACTTCTGTATGCATTTCTACGCCAAATTTATCCTTGATTGTTTGTTTTATTAATGCAATTAAAGATACGACATCTTGCGCACTGGCTCCCCCAGTATTAATAATAAAATTTCCATGCATTTCAGAAATTTGAGCTCCGCCTATTTGATAACCACGAAGCCCCGCCTTTTCTATTAAGTCTCCTGCAAAGTATGGGATTGGATTCCGAAATATGCTTCCTGCACAAGGATGATTCCACGGCTGTGTTTCACGGCGGTAGTCTTTATTCTTTTGCATGACGCTTACGATTCCCTCACGCTCTCCTACCTGCAATTGAAACTCAGCTTCCAAAACAATACCAGGACGTTTCGTTTGCAATACAGAAGTACGATAGGAAAACTCCATTTCTTCATGCGTTAACCAATCAATTGTTCCGTTTTCAAACAAAATAAGAGCTTTTGATAATATGTTTGATATATCCGATTTATGTGCTCCTGCATTCATATACACTGCACCACCAATACTTCCTGGAATACCACTGGCAAATTCCAGGCCGGATAACCCTTGACGACTAAGTAAAGTTGATAATTTAATAAGGGGATACCCACCACCAACTCTTACTCTATGTTTTTCGACTTCTAAGTGGTCTAATCCTTCTCCTAAACGAATAACGACACCTTCTATACCTAGATCAGATACAAGAAGGTTCGAACCTCGACCAATTACAGTCCACTTTGTTTTATATTTTTTTACTAACTGCAACGTTTTTTCAATACTGGCAACATGCTTTGGCACAATTAAAATATCAGCTGGTCCACCTATTTTCATAGTGGTATAACGCGCTAACGCTTCATTCACTAACACGCGACCAACATTTGCTTCTATAAGCTCATTTACTAATTGCTCCATAAACAATCTCCCCCATACTAAGTATCCTTATTACAGTAGTATGCAGGGCGTTCACCTAACGTTATTTTTTTACAAGCTTATTCATTACTTCATACAGCTTATTTGCTGCATCTGGAATACCTAATTGCCCCGCAGCCAGCTTCATATTTTGTAATGTTTGTGCATCTAATAAAATCTCATCAATATCACGAATAAGTGTTTCTGCTGTTAAATCTTTTTCAAGCAACATTTTTGCTGCTCCTTTATCGACAACGGAACGTGCATTCTTTTCCTGATGGTTATTTGTGACGTAAGGACTCGGTATTAACACACTTGGCTTACCTAACGCGGTTAATTCTGCAAGTGTTGTTGCCCCCGCTCTTGAAACAACAAGATCTACACCTGTAAGTACCTCTGGCATATTATGAATGAAAGGTTTAATAATAACATTATTCGGATTCCCTTTTTGCTTCACTGCTTCCATCACTTTGTCATAATGAACTTCACCTGTTACATACAATATTTCGTAACTTTTATTTCCAAACTGTTCAATTGCCTCTACGAAAGCATCGTTAATCGGTCTAGCCCCACGACTTCCACCAAAAATAAGTACCGATTTTTTAGGAAGAGATAAACCTACTGAACGTTTTCCTTTCATTCCATTCTGATCCATCACTTCTGATGCTCTTGGATTTCCTGTCATCACCACTTTTGACTGTGGAAAATGTTCTGCAGCCGCTTCAAAACAAACCGCAACTTTATCAACATAGCGACTTAAAAATTTATTCGTTACACCAGGTACACTATTTTGTTCATGTACAATGGTTGGAATACCTAATTTTGCTGCAGCATATACAACTGGTCCACATACATATCCACCCGTTCCAATCACAATATCCGGATTGAAACGACGAATATATCGTTTACTATCTTGTACACCCTTTAGGAAGCGCATCACCGTTTTCACGTTATCTAACGATATTTTACGCTTAAATCCACTTATAACAATAGATTGAAACGGTATGCCTGCTTTTGGAACGATTGTGCTCTCTAATCCACTCTCCGTACCAATATATAAAAACCTTGCTTCCGGATTTAATTTTTTTATTTCTCTTATTAGAGCAAGAGCCGGATAAATATGACCTCCAGTGCCCCCACCACTTACTAATACACGCACTACTAACTCCTCCGCTTCTCTTTTCTTATTTCAGTCGTATTTATTTCTATATACATCATGTTTCTTCGCGCACATACGAAAAACCCTGTCTTATAAAACAGGGTTTAGTAGCGAGAATGGCGACTTATATTTAATAATACACCTACTGCCATTAACATTAATGTCAAACTTGATCCACCATAACTTAAAAACGGCAAAGTAATACCTGTTACAGGCATCAATCCTGTTACAACACCAACATTAATCATTACTTGAATCGCAATCATCGCCACAATACCTACTGCTAAAAACGTACCATATAAATCTGGCGCTCCTAAAGCTATACGAATCCCACGCCATAATAATAGACTAAATAATAATAACACAAATGAACCACCAATAAAACCTAATTCCTCGGATAAGATTGCAAATATAAAGTCTGTTTGCGGTTCAGGTAAATAAAGAAACTTTTGTCTACTTTGTCCAAGTCCAAGCCCGAATAATCCACCAGGTCCAATTGCGAGTAACGATTGAATAATTTGAAATCCACTTCCAAGCGGATCTGACCACGGATCTAAATATGATGTAATACGCTTCATTCGATACGGTGCTGATGCAATTAGCCCTACAAATCCTGCTACACCAAGCAAACCAAACATTGCAAAGTGAAAGACCCTTGCTCCCGAGATAAATATCATAATAATACATGTCCCAACCATTACCGTTCCTGTTCCAAGATCTGGCTGTAACATAATCATCCCAAAAGCAAGAAATACAAAACTAAGAGCTGGTAGTAAACCACGTTTAAACGAGGTAATTAATTTTTGTCGTTCCGCTAAAAATTTCGCTAAAAAAATAATCATCGCAAACTTCATAAATTCTGACGGTTGAATGGAAAATGCCCCGATTCCAATCCAACTTCGCGCTCCTCCTCGAACAAGTCCTACCCCAGGAACAAGAACAAGAATAAGAAGAATGAAGCAAACTAGCAAAATTACTTTTGAATACGTACGCCACACCCAATAATCAATTTTCATAATTAAAAACATAGCCACTACACCAATACTTGCAAATAGCAATTGCCTTTTTGCAAAAAAGAACGAGTCCCCCATTTTATAAGAGGCCCAAACCGCACTCGCACTATACACCATAACCATTCCGATTGTTAACAACGCAAGTGTAACGATGATGAGAATAAAATCAGGCGTTTTCTTCATTACCCATAAACACCACCTCTTTAGGCAGAAACTTTTGCCCTATGTAACAAAACATCAGTAGGTGTTAGCCTACTGATGTTTTGATTTACTTTATATAAGTTTATGCACAGCTTGTATAAAAATGTCTCCTCTTTCTTCAAATGTTTTAAATTGATCCCAGCTTGCACATGCTGGAGAAAGAAGAATTACATCGCCATCTGTAGAATGAGCATAAGCTTTCACTACCGCTTCATCTAAAGTATCGACACTTTCAACTGTATCTAATCCCGCTTTTTCTGCAGCTCTTACTAATTTTGGAGCTGTTTGTCCAAATGTTACAATTGCTTTTACATTTTTGAAATACGGAATTAAATCATCGAATTCATTTCCACGATCAAGCCCACCTGCTAATAACACAATCGGTTGTGTAAACGCAGATAAAGCTTTCTCAGTCGCTAATATGTTCGTTGCTTTTGAATCATTATAAACCTTACGATTGTTAATAGTTGTTACATATTCTAAACGATGTTTTACACCTGTAAAACGTTTTAACACCGCCGTAATTGCTTCATTAGAAACACCTAATAATTTTGCGATACTCATCGCTGCTAAAATATTTTCTAAATTATGTTGACCAGGTAAAACGATATCGCCTACTTCAACAACTTTTTCACCTTTAAAACAAAGAGCATTCTCTTTTATACACGCACCATCTTCAATTTCTTTCGTTGTCGAGAATAGTACTTTTTGCCCTTTACTATAAGCAGATAAAGCCATCACATCTGCATCATCTGCATTTATTACACTATAATCATTTTCTGTTTGGTTTTTAAAAATATTTGCTTTTGCTAAACCATATTCCTTCTTCGTCCCGTGATAATCTAAGTGGGCCTCAAATAAATTTAAAAACGCAGCAATTTTAGGTTGGAACAATTCTACTCCCATCAGTTGGAACGATGAAAGTTCTGTAACTACAACTTCATTTTCTTTTGCATCCTGTGCTACTTCACACGCTACAGTTCCTATGTTCCCTGCAATTACAGGATGCTTTTGTCCTTCTTTTAGCATTTCAAATGCAAGCATTGTCGTCGTCGTTTTACCGTTAGACCCCGTAATCCCAACAAATGGCGCTTCTGAAATACGATATGCTAATTCAACTTCCGTAACAATTGGAATTTGCTTTTCTTTCGCAGCAACTAATATTGGATTAGAATACGGGATTCCTGGATTTTTTACTACAAGAGAAATATTTCTCTCTAACAATTCTAAAGGATGACCACCGCATACAACGTCCATTCCTTTCGCTTGTAATTCTGCAGCAAGTACATTATCCGCTAAAGGCTTTCCGTCATTTACAATTACATTTGCCCCTAATTTTTGTAACAGCGTAGCTGCTGCATAACCACTTTTTGCAATGCCTAATACAAGAATATTTTTATTTTGAAATTCAGTTACAGTTTTCAATTACATCCACACCCCGATATAAATTCCTAACACAGCTAATAAAAATCCTACAGACCAAAATGTCACAACAACGCGCCACTCTGACCAACCACATAATTCATAATGATGGTGTAATGGACTCATTTTAAAGACACGTTTTCCTGTTGTTTTAAAAGAAATGACCTGAATAATAACAGATAAAGTTTCCATTACGAATACTCCACCAATGATTACAAGTAGTAATTCTTGTTTTAATAAAATCGCTACAGCTGCAATGGCTCCACCTAAAGCTAAGGAACCTGTATCTCCCATAAACACTTTCGCTGGATTTGCATTGAATACTAAAAATCCAAGTACAGCTCCTACAACTGCCATACAGAATATCGCTACTCCAAATTGCTCTTGCGCTACTGCAATAATACTAAACGCTCCAAATGCAATAGCAGCTGTTCCTGATAATAAACCATCTAAACCGTCAGTTAAGTTAACTGCATTTGATCCACCAATAAGCATAAATAATACAAGTACAAAATACGCCCAACCTAGTTCAAACTTAACATCTGTTCCCGGAATCATGATGTATGTGTGGAACGCTTGCCCTTTTCCAATTAAAAAGAACGCAATAGCAATAACAAGCTGACCTACTAATTTTTGTTTTGATGTTAAACCAAGATTTCTCTTCTTAACTACCTTTATGTAGTCATCTAAAAATCCAATTAATCCGTAGCCAAATGTCACTAATAATAATAACGAAACCTCTGCACCTAAATGATTAAACTTAATCGCCATAATAAGTGAAGTTACCATCATAGATACATATATGACAATACCACCCATTGTCGGTGTCCCTGATTTTTTTTGATGTGACTTTGGTCCCTCATCACGAATACTCTGTCCGAACTTTAATTTCCTTAAAAATGGAATAAACAATGGCGAAAGGGCAACAGAAATTAAGAATGCTACCCCAGCCGTTACTAATAAACCTTGCTCAAGCACATGTAGTCCTCCTCTCACGTTGTTACTCTTCGTTGTTTAAACGCTCTGTAATTGCTTCTTTAGCGACTTCACGATCGTCAAAATGATGAACGTCTTTACCAATAATTTGATACGTTTCATGACCCTTACCAGCAATAATGATGATATCTTCAGCTTTCGCGTTAGCAATTGCATGGTATATCGCTTCTTTTCTATCAATAATTACTTCATAATTATTCCCATTTGCACCTTGCACCATATCATCTAAAATAGCTCCTGGCTCTTCACTTCTTGGATTATCTGAAGTGTAAATTGCATGAGTTGCATATTTTGTTGCAACACTTGCCATGATTGGTCTCTTTGTTCGATCTCTATCTCCACCACAACCGACGATACAATATACATCGCCTTTTGCAAACTGTTTTGCTGTTTTTAATACATTCTCTAAGCTATCTGGTGTATGTGCATAATCAACAATAACTGTATAATTTTGTCCACCATCAACTACTTCAAAACGTCCTGGAACTCCAGCTAGTTGCTTTATTACATCAATAACCGTTTCTAAACTTACACCAGAAACAAGTCCTGCCGCTGTTGCCGCTAGTACGTTATATACATTAAATTTCCCAATCAATTTCATCGTAACATTTACACTTTCATACGGTGTTACAAGCGTAAATGTAGTTCCACCACTCGTCATAACGATATCTTTGGCCATAATATCACTTGTTGTATCAATTCCATACGTTACAACAGTTGCCGCAGTACTTCTCATATATTCCGCAGTTACAGCATCATCGTTATTCAGTACCGCGTACTTTTCACGCTCATGGTTATAACTATTGCCAAGTTGTGCAAATAGCAATCCTTTTGCATGTTTATATTCTTCCATCGTTTTATGATAGTCTAAATGATCTTGTGTTAAATTTGTAAACACTGCTACATCGTAATCACATCCGTGTACACGACCAAGATCTAAAGCATGTGACGAAACTTCCATTACTGTACTATCTACACCGTTCTCAACCATTTTTAAAAATGTCTGTTGAAGTGTTAGTGCATCTGGTGTTGTATTTTTCACCTCAAATGTTTCATCACCGATTTTCATATTAATCGTTCCAATTAGCCCCGTTTTATGACCATGTGCGCGCATAATCTCATCCATAATATGCGATGTTGTTGTCTTTCCATTTGTACCTGTAATTCCGATTAAATGTAACTTGTGTGTTGGTTGACCATAAAAATAATCAGCTAAAACCGCTAACGAACGAAAAGTGTTTTTCACAAGTACAACTGGAACGTCAACATCAATTGGTCTTTCCGCAACAATAGCAGCCGCTCCTTGTGCCGCTGCTTGCTTAGCAAAATCATGGCTATCAACCGTATATCCTTTCATACATACAAATAAGCTTCCCTCTTTCACTTTACGTGAATCAGCTTCTATAGATGTGATTTCTGGATTTTCTTTTGGAACAACTGGAAAATCATGCAAACATGATAAAAGTGTATGCAACTTCATTTCACTAAACCCTCTCTACATTGTGTATTTATCTCTTTTTTAATAAGCAACACGTTACCTCCTAAATATGTAAAATAGGAGGTAAGTGCTACTGTGTCTAATAAATAGACTTATTTATAATTGGGGCTCTTACAGCCTCAAATTAAGTAACTCTTCTATAAAGAACTCACTTCCACCAATTGTACCATAAAACGTACTAGGTTACCTTTAATTCCCGAAGTAAATTCTAATTTTTGAGCCTTCTTTCACTTTAGCTCCTGCTTCTGGGGATTGTTTAATTACTTTCTCTCCGTCTCCACTTATATCAAGCTTCAAATCGACGAGTTGTGTCTGTAAGTCTTTCTTTTTCATACCAATTAAATTCGGAACTTCCACAGTTGGTGTATCGCCCCATTTATATTCTCTCTCAACTTGTTCTTTTCTCGGTTTCACTCCCATAACAGGAAGTGCATCCCGAAGAATATTCCCAACAATTGGAGCTGCTACTACTCCACCAAATTGCGTTACACCTTTCGGATTATCAACAGCAACATAGACAACAATTTCCGGATCATCCGCTGGAGCAAAACCGATAAAAGATACTATATAATTATTCTCTAAATATTTACCATCTTTCACCTTTTGAGCCGTACCTGTTTTTCCACCTACACGATACCCATCAATGAAAGCACCTTTACCAGATCCCTTTGCTACAACATTCTCTAATGCATACCGAACTTTTTCTGAAGTTTCCTTGGAAATAACTTTTCTTTTTTCCACAGGTGTCTTTTTACTTACAACTTGATTGTTCTTCGGATCAATAAATTCCTTAGCTATATACGGTTGATACAATGTTCCACCATTTACAGCCGCTGCTACTGCCGCTACTTGTTGGATTGGCGTAACAGAAACACCTTGACCGAATGAAGTTGTTGCTTGCTCGACTGGACCGACTTTATCTAAATTAAATAAAATCCCACTACCTTCACCTTGCAAATCAATTCCGGTTTTCTGTCCAAAGCCGAAATTACGAATATATTTAAACAATCGGTCTTTACCAAGACGATCACCAAGTTCAATAAATCCTGGGTTACATGAGTTTTGAACTACTTCTAAAAACGTTTGGCTACCATGGCCTCCCGCTTTCCAGCATTTCAATCTAGCTCCACCCACTTCAGCTGCTCCATCATCATAAAACGTATCTTTCTCTAAGTCTACTAAATTTTCATTCAAGGCTGCTGCTAACGTAATGATCTTAAATGTTGAACCAGGCTCATAGGTACTCCATACTGGTAAATTTCTATTATACACTTCTGGAGAAACACTTTGAAAATCTGCTGGATCAAAACTCGGCCGACTCGACATACCTAAAATTTCACCATTTTTCGGATTCATTGCAATCGCAATCATACCATCTGGATTATATGTCGACTCTGCAATATTCATTTCTCTTTCCATAATTCTATTAATACGTGCATCAATTGTTAAACCTAAATTCAAACCAGCTTCTGGTTTTTTGAAATCATCGCCAACATTAGGCATCCTTTGTCCTTTTGCATCTGCAAAAAAACGCACATGACCTTCATCACCATTTAGCTCTTTATCATAATATTTTTCCAGTCCCATAAGACCTTGGTTATCACTACCCGCAAACCCTAATACGTGTGATAAAAAGTTGCCAAATGGATAGTACCGGATAGAGTCCTCTGCGATATAAACACCTTTCAAACTTAATCCTCGTACCTCTTTCGCTTTATCATGTGATATTTTTCTTCCACCTTTATCTAACCTTACAATCGATTCTTTTTTTGTAATCCGCTTATAAACCTCATCTTTTTCCACACCTAATACTGCAGCTAACTTCTCTGCAGTCTCTGCTGGTTTTTCAATTTGCCTCGGTACAACAAAGACAGTTGGGGCACTTTTATTCGTAGCAAGTTCCACACCATTCCGGTCTAAAATCTTCCCACGTTCAGGTTCAAAAGTAATATTACGACTCCATGAATCTTTCGCACGATCCGTTAACATATTCCCAAGAAAAAATTGCACATATCCAAGACGAATATCGATGATAGTGAAAATAAGTATACCTGATATGAGTATAAAAATAAGTCGTTTTCTAACTGTTACATTTGATACACGCATATTGGAACAAGCCTCCCTTACGCCTAGCTTGTTCCAATATATGCTTGTACTTATTTAATTAGAACTTCTTCTCTTTTACCATTACTGTTTTTCTGCTTCTTGTTGTGGTTCAAGTGGCGGTACAAGTGTTACACCTAACTCTGTACCAGGTTGTAACAATGTTCCTTCTGCCACACTTTGTTCAGTTACATATCCGGTACCAGTAGGTTTTAGGTTAAGCTTTAATGTTTTCGCTAAATTCATAACATCACGCAGTGCCCAGCCTTGTATATTTGGCATTGTAGGTTTATCTCCTACTAAGAAGACTCGGTCACCTTTTAATGTTTGCTCAGTTGCTTTTGGCACTTGCTGCTGCACTTTCCCTTCACCTAATACGATTGGACGAAGTTTTGCTTTATCAATTGCCTTTTTCGCTTCTTCCATCGTTTTCCCTGTTACATCCGGAACGACAGTTTGTTGTTCTTTTACATATTTTTTCGGGTCTTTTATTTCATTTGGCTTAATCTTTAAATACTCTAAACTATTTTTAGTTACATATTTAAAAATATCAGCTAAAGGCTGTGCGCCATTCTCATCATCTTTCAATTTCGGCTGTTTTACAGCTACATACACAACAAGTTGCGGATCGTCCATAGGTGCCATCCCTAAGAATGAGAATATATAATTCTCTCTTCCCGTCATATAGCCACCTTTTCCATCCGGAATTTGCGCTGTCCCTGTTTTACCACCAACTGAATATCCATCGATTTTATAAGCAGTTCCTGTTCCTTTCGGCGATGTAACGACGCGTTCTAATAACTGTCTTACTTGCGCTGCTGTTTCTTTCGTAACAGGTTTTCCCACTTCTTCTGGCTTATGTTCTAATTTTACTTCGCCTGTTATTGGATCTACAATTTTATCAATTGTATAAGGTTTCATCATTTTTCCATCATTTGCAATAGCAGTTGCAGCTTGTACAAGCTGTATTGGCGTTACAGTAGAACCTTGTCCAAAAGCTGTTGTTACTTGCTGTATTTGCTGATCGAATATAATTGTATTTGAACCTTCACCAGGTAAATCAATGTTCGTTTTTTCATCTAATCCAAAACTATGAATATATTTTCGGAAACGTTCTGGGCCAAGTTTTTGATCCCCTAAAATTGCAAACGCTACGTTGGAAGAGCGCTCTACCCCTTCATCAAATGTGATAGATCCCCATCCTGCTCCGCCGTTATGATCTTTTATTTTTCGGTTTCCGACTTGATATGTACCAGACTGATAATAATCTTGTCCTTTATACACACCTTCATTAATAGCTGCCGCTAGCGTGAAAATTTTCATTGTTGATCCAGGTTCAAATGCATTTGCAATTGCGTCATTATAAAAATATTTATTATTCTCTTGGTTCGGATCATAACTAGGCTTACTAGACATCCCTAATATTTTCCCTGTTTTTGGATCCGCAACAATTGCTATTAAGCTTTCTGGTTCATAATGTTTACTCGCTTCTTTCATTGCGTCTTCTAAATAACTTTGAATACGCTGGTCAAGTGTTAGATATACATTATCTCCATTTTTAGGTGCCTCTACATTCACTTTCCCGCCGTCAAGAGACACGCCTTTACGATCGCCTGTATAAGCTACTTTTCCGTTAGAAGCTCCTAAATACTTATCCAAACTCTTTTCTAAACCAAATTGCCCTATAGCAATCCCCTTATCATCAGGTCTCGCATGACCTACGACATAAGATGCGAAATCACCGTTTGGATACACTCTTGCATTTTCAGTAATAAAAGATATACCTGGCAATTTTAATGCTTCTATTTGTTCCTTCTGTTCTTTCGTCAAGCCCTTACCTAATTTCCCAAATTCCACTTGACTTCTACCTTCTTTATTTAACGTATCTAAAATCTTCTCTTCATCTTTTCCGAGTACTCCCGCAATTTTCTTTGCAGTATCCTCTTTATCCTTAACTGGATTCGCACCTTTTAATTCCGCTACAAGTTTATAAGAGTTTGCATCTTGCGCTAATACATGACCATTTTGATCATAAATCGTCCCGCGATTCGCTTCCAGAACTCCTGTTTTACTATGTTTTTGCTTAGCAAGTGCATCCAAATCTTGATTATGAACAGTTCCTGTTGCTTGTATGTAAAAAAATCGGGCTAACAATAGCAAAAAGAGCAGGAGGAATAAAATCATAAAATACCCTGCTCCCTTATTGGTATGAAATTTAGTCATATTTCTCTTCATTTTCCCTTCACACCTATTGCCTTATTTGAGGCCCTTCACATTATTCGCATTAATTTCTAGCCCGTGCTTTTTTGCAACTTCAGCGATTCGTTCATAGCGACTTAACTTCTCTACTTCAGCCTGTAACTCTTGATTTTCTTTTTGCTGCTGTACAATTTTTTGTTCTATCGTCGCTGCTTCTACATTAACTTGATAAAGGCCTGCTTTATTTCCAATAAACGCTACACAGGCATACAATAAAAAGCCAATAAATGCTACATACAACAGTTTTTCGATTCTTGTAATCTTCGCTTTAGCTTTTGGCTGAACCATCTGCTGTGGGGGCGTTTGAATCTGTATCTCTTCTTGCGCTTGTTGTTTGTACTTTACAGCTAAGTTACTCATACCTCTCTCCCCTTTTTATCGTTTTTCAGCGATTCTCAATTTCGCAGAACGCGCTCGATTATTTTCTTCTAACTCTATATCAGAAGGTAAAATCGGTTTTCTTGTAATAAGTTTTAATTTCGGCTTAAATTCATCAGGAATAATTGGTAATCCTGGTGGCAATTGTGGCGTTGTACTATTTCGCTTAAACGTCGTTTTACAAATACGGTCTTCTAAAGAATGGAATGTTATAACACTAACTCTTCCGCCCGGCTTGACCATCTCAATTGCAGATTCCAACGCTTCTTCAAATACTTTCAATTCATCATTTACCGCAATACGGATTGCTTGGAACACTCGCTTCGCAGGGTGTCCACCCGTTCTACGAGCAGGAGCTGGAATACCCTCTTTAATTAGTTCTACTAATTCTCCTGTCGTTTCAATAGCTTTATTCTCACGATACGCTTCAATTTTCCTTACTATTTGTTTTGAAAATTTCTCTTCACCATACTGGAAGAAAATCCTTACAAGTTGCTCATATGACCAGCTATTTACAACATCATATGCTGTTAATGGGGCATCTTGATCCATCCGCATATCTAACGGTGCATCATGATGATAACTAAAGCCACGCTCTGGTGTATCTAATTGTGGGGATGAAACACCTAAATCAAATAAAATACCATCTACTTCTGTTATACCTAATTCCTGTAGTTTTTCAGATAAATAACGGAAATTACTCTTTACTGTTATGAACTGCTCACCGTATGAAGAGAATCTTTCTTTCGCATTTTGAATCGCTATCTCATCTTGATCAAACGCGATTAATCTTCCACCTTCAGTTAATTGGGATAATAAATAAGAACTATGTCCTCCTCCCCCCAGTGTACAATCTACATATGTACCACCTGGCTTTATATCTAAGCCGTCTACTGTTTCCTTCAAAAGCACTGTTACGTGTTTAAACATTGTTGCACCTACTCTTTTTCCAATTAATTATGTTGAATGCATCTCCTCCTCCAAACGCATATTTCACGATTAGAGAACGAAATACTATGAAAGAACGACTCATTTAACTTGCCTACAAAGGCAGCATACTATACAAATCGCTATTTTCTTTTATTATATACTAAATTTTATCATCTTTTGCGGGAATTTAAATAAAAAACTGTCGAAAAAGATGATAATACGTTTACATTTTGTGCTATTTTGTCATATATTTAAGTATCCTGCATAATTACGATATCCACTTTTTTAAAATTAATAATTCAGAAAAATTCCACTTCACAGTAAATTCAACGGGACAAAAATAAAATCCTGCTCCTAAGAGCAAGATTCTATAGTTTTATAACATGATGTTTTCCGTCCCAAGAAAACGGTTTTTCCATTACACGATCCACGAAATCCAAACCGAACTGATTTAAATAGTAACATACATTCCACACACGCTCTTGCGGCGCCCCTAATGGACGAAGTGCAAATTGTATGCGACGGAATTTATTTAGCTGTACTTCATGTTTTTTCTCAACATTTCTTTTCAACATTCTTTCCAACAGTTCAATTTGTTCATTAATTTTGAATTCATTTTTCCCTGCAAACGCACTTAATCCAGGATCTATTTTCTTCACAAACTGTTGTAATGACGTATGGATATCAATTATTTCTTTTTTCGCCTCTACAAATCGATCATCTATCGGTTCCTCTATTTGATTAGATAACCAGTTTTCACGCAACTTATCTACGTTATTTAAAAACGGATCACTGTCTTGCAATTGCAAATCGTATAAATCTGTCGCTATATCCCTCTCTACATAAGTGATTGTAATACGCGGAACGACAGGCGGCATTTGGAAACCAATCGTATGGAAAACTTGTTGCAATTCACTCCAGTAAGCTAATTCCCCTGGTCCTCCAATAAACGCGAGCGTAGGAAATAGATACTCTTGCATAAGAGGGCGCGTTACAACATTATTACTAAAGCGTTCCGGACTTCTTTCCATCTCTTCCATCAATTCCTCATATGAAAAGGAATACGCTCCATCCTTCCCTACAAACTTCCCTTGATCGTCTTCAAGTAATACTCGCTCATTATCAATTTCCATGAATATATGTACTGCATTATACTTTGTTTCAATAATCGGTTTATATCCTAACTCTTTAATTATTTCCTGTTGGTTATGAAGCCCCTCTTGCACTTCTTTATACTTACCTATAATTTGCTTAAAAAACGGCACTTCTAATTTTCTTAATTCAGGATGATGTGAATCAACAAGAATTAAACCAGAATTAACGAACATTTTCATAATAAGATGGGCAAAGAAATCTACATACGTATTCGATTCCCCCAAAGAATCATCAATAAATTGCAGTACATCCTTTGTAAAATTCGTTTCAGGGTATGTTTTGAAAATTTCTTCAATCCACTTTCTACAGTCTTCCAAAGAAAGCTCGGACTCTGAAGCACTCGCCACTTTCGGATTACGATCATGAAAAATAGTCTTTTTTATTTTTTTATTCTTCGTTACAAAAGTATGATTAATTTCATCCATATCATGGTCTTCACCAGCAATCCAGAAAACAGGAACAACTTTAATACCTAAACTTTCTTCCTTCTCCCTCGCAAGCTGTAAAACTGAAATAATTTTATGAATTGTATAAAGTGGTCCAGTTAATAACCCAGCTTGTTGTCCAGCTATAACAACATATGTATTTTCTTCTCCAAGCGCTTTTACATTTTGAATCGTAGCTTCTCCCGCTTGTAAATTTGTATTATATTCTAATAAATGCGCTACTAAATCTTGGCGGAAAAACTCCCTCTCACGCAAATCATGTACACGCTGTTTAAAAGCATCTTCTGTTAACATATAGTCAAAACACGACTGTATCTCTTTTTTACCGTTCATATAGTCCGCTACAACACCTTGTTGCGGAACAGAGATTTCTTTTATCTCCATATAATTCTTCCTTTCGTATCCTGTTCTCTCACCAATCCACATTGTAGTCAATGTTGCACGTAAAAGCAAAGAATTACACTTATTCTTTTACTTCTAATCCTTTTATTGCATCGAACAAAAATTGAAGTGTCGGAACGGATCGTTGCTGTTTCTTAGCTTCCTCTAATACATATCCAACAATCGCACCAATTTCCGTTTGTCTATTCGCCCTTACATCTGCCAGCATAGATGATGTATTATGAGACGTTCTTTCACATACGTGACGTACCATTTTCCATACCATTTCTTTTTCTTCTTTAACAAGAAAAACGACTTCCTGAAATACTTGCTCCATCAATCGAATAAAAAACGGGTTCGTAATCAACTCTCCGTTCTGGACTTGTAATAATGCTGTCAATGGATTGATACATACATTAACTACTAATTTTTTGTGCATGACATCCTTCCAATCATCTTCTATTTGAATCGGAAAATGAGGAAATGGAAAGCACTTAAATATTTTTTCGAAGTGTATAGACTGGCCGTGCACGATTCCAAACTTCGTTACACCTATCCCCGTATGATAAACGATATGTCTTTCTTCTTTTTTTGCACCATGCTCTACAATCCCAACTGCAATATTTTCATTCCCTATTTTCTGCATAGCATGAAGATGCGACATTCCGTTTTGCAAAAAGATTAATGAGGATTCCCCTCGCACAAAAGGCAGTATGTCAGTTATATGATATTGCTTAACAGCAATAAATATATAGTCTAGCTTCTGGTCTAGCATACTTTCTATTGGCAAAACAGGTGGGAATACGGTTTCACGTTTTTCCTCCCTCATACAAGTTACACCCGTTCTATTCAATTCCTCAGCCTGTTTAGCTGTCCTTGTAAACAACGTAACATCTTGATTACTTTTTTGTAAATAAAATGCATATAACAGACCGATAGCTCCTGGTCCCACAACTCCGATTTTCATTTTCACACAAGGAACTCATATAAATACGATACACAAGTCCCTTTTCCCTCCCCCTTTTTATCCCGCAAACGCCTGATTGGTGCGGAATCATAATTAACTAAAGGTGAACAAATCCCACCGATTACAGTTTCACTTTATCTTTCTCAATTCCATGAACACATTTTACAATTTCATTGCTCTTTAACAACCAAATGCAACCTCTTCTTTCAATATGTATATACTACCTATTAATATGCTTCTACTCTTAGTTTAGCAAATCCTCAAAAAAATAATAAAAGAAATATACTATCTTCTTCATAAAAATAAAAAAATGAGTTATAATATTATTATAAATATTTTTACTTTTCTGCATTCAACGAGACAAGAAAAGGATGTGATGTTATGGGATTCCCAAAAGTTGAGCGCTTGCTCATCAATTATAAAACATTAGACGAATTTAAAAAATTTAAAGGTTGCGGAGCTCAAGAACTATCCATGTTAGAAGAATTACAGGCAAACATTATTGAAAACGATAGTGAATCTCCATTTTACGGTATTTATTATGGCGGATCACTAATTGCACGTATGAGTCTATATATGAAAAGGAACGGCGGGGAACCATTCGAAATTACAGGTACTTACCTAGAACTCTATAAACTTGAAGTGTTACCAACTTTCCAAAAACAAGGATTCGGAGAAATGCTTGTAAATTATGCGAAGGGGCTACAGTTCCCAATTAAAACGATCGCACGTATCCATTCAGCTGGTTTTTGGGATAAATTAAATTTCCAGCCTATATCAGTACCTGATGGTGATTTTTATGTTTGGAACCCAGAAACAAATTTGAATGCGGTTACAAACGAAGAGTCTGCATAAGAAATAAAAAAACAGCTACATAGCAGCTGTTTTTTTATTTCTTTAACTTTTCTAATTTCCCATTTGAACGAGCGCTATTTCTTTCCGCTACCATTACACTTCTTTTTTGATCGATATAATCAAGCAATGTTCTATACTCTTCCTCATATACTGATAATCGCTCCAAAAGACTCTCTCTCTCTGTTTGTAACGATTCAATTTGCTGTTGCAACACCATTAAAGAGTTTTCATCTTTATAATTTTGCAAGAAATCAATAACATCATTCAATGTAATTGACGTAGGCTCTACTACCTTTGTCTCTTTTACTTCATAATTTTCTACTTTACGTAGTTGCTTCGCTTCTTCAATACGTTCTTTGTATTGCTTTCTAACGTAAGAATTCCATCTAAAGCCACATGCTGCTGGTGTACGAGATAAATGTCTTCCCACTTCTTTAAAGGCAGATAATTGCGTTCCACCTTCTCGAATATGCCGGAGTACTACTTCTGCCAGAAGCAAATCTTCATCATCAGTCCAAGCATCTTGTCTTGTTGTCGCCATCTCTCTAGTCCTCCCTATGCATTTTTTATTAAGCATATGCAGTTACTAGAAAAGATAGAATACAACAAATAAAGAATAAGACAAAAAAAATAAACGTAGAAGATATCTTCTACGTTTATTTTCCCGCAATTACTTGCTGATTACTTCTTTACCTTTGTAAGTACCGCATGCTTTACATACACGGTGAGCTAATTTCGCTTCACCACAGCTTGGGCACTCTACCATACCAGGTACTGATAATTTGAAATGCGTACGACGCTTTCTTTTTACTGTTTTAGAAGTTCTTCTAAAAGGTACAGCCATTCTTCCCACCTCCTTAAAAGAAATAGTTATTTTCATATGAAGGCCTAAACCAGTCTTCCGATTATTTGTCAAAAAACTTTGCAAGTCCTGCTAATCGTGGATCAACAGTCTTTTCTTTGTTTTCTTCCGAAATCACTTGCCAGTCTTGACCTTGCATCGGTGCTCCACCAGAAACATCATCACTGAAAATTTGCATTGGAATCTCCAAAAGTATATTTTCCTTGATTACGGGCAGTAAGTCAAGTACTTCTCCTTCTAAACAATGAATTTCAGCTTCAGTTTCAAATTCTTCTTGTGAAGTTTGGAACACCTCAGTTGTTTTAATGTCAAATGGTAATGTCACATCTACTAAAGAGCGAGAACATGGTAAAACCATGCTTCCAGTTATATGTAGATGGAACGTAAACTTACCGGAGCCAAAATCAACTCTTCCTGTTACATGAGCAGGATTAATTTCACGAATATCTTTCTCGACCTCTTGCAGCTCACTTACATCTACCATCTCATCCAATGTCAATCCTTTATTTCTCAATTTATTCAATTGATGGATGGACCATTTCATATCATATCACCTCAAGGCAACAAACAAAATTATAGCTAGCCATTTTATATTTGTCAATGTTTTTTCTTTACACTATAATGAAGTCATCATAGTAAATAATATATAGAGTATCACGTTTTTGAAAAAGATGCTACATCGAAAGGAGAGATTACCATAAAAGCCAGTGGTATTGTTGTTGAATATAACCCTTTTCATAACGGTCATGATTATCATGTGCAACAAACAAAAAAGTTAACACACGCCGATATTACAATCGCTGTTATGAGTGGCCCTTTTTTACAGCGTGGTGAGCCAGCACTCATATCCAAATGGTATCGTACCAAAATGGCCTTATCATGCGGTGTAGACCTTGTTGTAGAGCTTCCATACGCCTTCTCAACACAAAAGGCTGAAACCTTTGCAAATGGCGCTATTTCTATTTTAAACGCCCTGCGTGTTTCTGAAATTTGTTTCGGTAGTGAAGATGGGCAGATTGAAAATTTTCATAACGCCATCTCTGTGCAAAAAAATGAAGAAGATACTTTTAATCGTCTTGTAAAGCAATTTATGAATGCAGGTAACAGTTACGCAAAAGCTACATCTGAAGCCTTCCTACACATTTTACCATCCGAAAAAAACATAGACATGTCACAACCGAATAACATATTAGGATTCCAATACATGAAATCAATTTTCTTACAAAATAGTTCTATGCAAGCACAAACGATAAAAAGATTCGCATCTCATTATCATGATGAAACATTTAGCGACCAACATATTGCAAGCGCAACTAGTATTCGTAAACAACTTTTTAGCGAAAATAGTTCTTTTACAGAAATTGAGCCTTTTATCCCAAAAGTGACTGCTTCTCTTTTAGCAAGTTACAAACAAAACTACGGGATATTACATAATTGGGAACAATACTTTTCATTTTTCAAATACAAACTCATGACGATGTCTCCAGAAGACTTACGACATATATATGAAATAGAAGAAGGTTTAGAGCATCGTATTTTATCAAAAATACAAAACAGTTCCTCCTTCCATTCATTCATGGAAGCATTAAAAACGAAGCGTTATACATGGACTAGATTACAAAGAGCTTGTACACACATTTTAACAAATACAACAAAAGAAGAAATACATAGCGCAAATATAGAGCAGCATGCACCGTACATTCGTCTACTAGGCATGTCACAAAAAGGACAAACTTACCTTTCAAAAAACAAGAAAAAAATAGAACTTCCCATCCTTACCCATACAAAAACATTTGACCATCCTACTTTACATATAGAGCGAAAAGCCAATTCTGTATATTTCTCCATCATGCAAGAACCATTACGAACACAACTACTAAAACAAGATGCAACACACCATCCAATTCGTTATGATGAAACAACTGCAAAATTTCTATAAAAAAACCTCTCTTTTTCAGAGAGGTTTATTTTTTCTCGCCCATTTTTTCCAAATACAGCAATGCATCATCCAGCGTATCAACTGGTACAACTTTCATTTTTGTTTTAATATCTTTCGCAGCCTCAAGCGCATCTTTATAATTCGATTTCTCCGCACCTTTTTCATTTGGCGCAAAGAACACTTCAGCACCAGCATCACTTGCAGCGACCACTTTTTGCTGAATACCACCAATCGGGCCAATTTCTCCCTTTTCATTTATCGTCCCTGTTCCAGCTATTTCATGCCCTCTTGTTAAATCATCTTCCACAAGTTGATTATATATTTCTAATGTAAACATTAGGCCTGCCGATGGTCCGCCTATTTCATGAGAATCAATTTTCACTTTCGGATCTACCACTAATTCTCTTTCAGTAACGATAGAAACCCCTATACCAACACGCCCATTACCATTCGGAATGGTCTTTACATTTAAATTTTCTTTTAGCTGTTTCCCATTCCTCTTGTACTCAATATTTACTGCTTCCCCTTCTTTTTTTCCTGTCATATATTCAATAAATTGCTCCGTCTTTTCAAATGTTTTTCCGTCGACAGCTATGATGACATCTCCAAGCTTAAGCTTTCCTTCTGACGGCATCCCTTTCGCTACTCCTGCAACCAATACACCTTTATTTTCAAAAGAAACAGTACGGTTTGCACGTTTATACGCATTATAGATTGCTGCATTTTGCGAATCTTTCATCGCATAATTTTGGCGAAATTGATATTCTTCATCACTCTCACCTTTTTGCAATATTTCTTCCGCTTTCGAAATATGTGTATATTTATTAAACTGTGCCGCTATTAAATTCACCACATTTGCTGGTCCCATTGAAACCGTAACAAGCATAAAATCACCGGATTCTTTCGTTCCACCCTCAACTTGAACGTAAGGCTCTAATTTGGCCGCCATTCCTGGTTTTGTTACATAATACGGTAAACGTACGTAAACAAGTAACATCGCCAATATAACCCCTATTAAAATTGCATATATAAACCGAAAACGCTTAAACATTATGTTTCTCCTTCCACTGCTCAATTAATAAATAAATATTTGCAACATGTTTTTCCGCCTCTACTTCTCCAACTCGAATAATGTCTTCAATGTTTGTAAAAGCACGTGAACTAAATTGTTCTACAGCTGGTCGCATCATTAAATCCGATGCAATTTGTCGATTCATCACCAGCTCATGTTGCATAATTTCAATACTCTGCATAATTACATCATAAATAGACGTAACCTCTCCATTCACTTTAATCGGCGATACATCAACAGCAATAACAATATCGGCACCTAACTCTTTCACAACCGATACTGGAATGCGATCAATCACTCCGCCATCCACCAATAATCGTCCATCTATTTTTTCTGGTACAAACACTCCAGGTACAGATATGCTAGCTCTCACAGCCTCTGCAACAGGACCACTTGTAAAAACTACTTTTTCCCCCTTCAAGATGTCAGTAGCCACAACAGCCGTCGGGATATCTAACTCTTCTAAATTTTTATTATATGTAAACATTTTAATCATATCTTTGACACGTTTTCCAGCAATAAATCCCATTTTCGGAACTGTAAAATCTAAATAATATTTCCTCTTAAAAACATTTGCCAGTTTATACAACCTTTCAACGTTTGAGCTAGCTGCATAAAACGTACCTACTAAAGCCCCCATACTACTTCCTGCAATCATATGAATCGGTATACCATTTTCTCTTAAAACTTTTATAACACCAATATGCGCAAACCCTTTTGCGCCCCCAGATCCAAGAGCTAAACCAATTTTCGGTTCTTTCATTTTTCTCACCCTTTAATTTTTTTCATTCCTTTTTCATACTTATGGTCTAAATGCACTACGTATCCACGTATACTGAAATGAACGTTTTTTGGGACAAAGGGGGATTTACTTACATGTATGAAAAATGGAAAACGGCTTTTCTTACCATATCAACACTGTTTTTAACCTTTTCTCTTGTACTTCACCCCCAAGCTGCTTTGCAAGCTTCCATTCGAGGGTTAAATATATGGTGGGAAGTTGTATTCCCTTCACTTTTACCGTTTTTCATCATTGCGGAACTTCTAATTAGTATTGGTGTTGTAAAATTTATAGGTGTTATATTAGAACCACTCATGCGACCACTTTTTCGCGTTCCAGGGATAGGCGGATTTGTTTGGGCAATGGGAATGGCTTCAGGATTCCCTGCTGGCGCCAAATTAAGCGCTAGACTACGTAAAAGTAATCAGCTAACACAAATCGAAGCAGAACGCCTCGTATCTTTTACAAACTCATCTAATCCACTTTTTATTTTTGGAGCTGTTTCTATCGGTTTTTTCAATAATCCGAAATTAGGAATCGTATTAGCTGCTGCACATTATTTAAGTAACTTTGCCGTCGGGTTATTGATGCGTTTTTACGGCAATAACAATATTTCCACGAAGGATCAACATCCTACTAAAAAACGTCCTTTTCAAAACCCTTTTTCAGTCCTACACGAGACGCGCATGCAAGAAAAAAGACCATTAGGAAAATTACTTGGGGACGCTATCGTTTCTTCTATTCAAACGTTACTTATGATTGGTGGATTTATTATTTTATTCTCTGTTTTAAATAAAATGATTACTGTATTTCATATTACAGCAGCACTTTCTTTTATTATGCAACATATTTTATCATTCTTCCAACTAACTACAGAATTTAGTATTCCAATCTTATCAGGCATTTTTGAAATGACACTCGGTAGCCAAATGATTAGTCAAATAAATGAAACACCCCTCCTGCAGCAAGCTATGGTAACAAGCTTTATTTTAGCGTTTAGCGGCCTTTCTATTCAGGCACAAGTTGCTAGCATATTAGCTGAAACAGACATCCGATTTAAGCCCTATTTTTTCGCACGAATTATCCAAAGTATTCTGGCTCCTATTTTTACTTTTATATTTTGGAAACCATTTTATGAAAAAGTAAGCTCTTTTTCACCTATGCAAAAAGATATCCCCGTATTTTTATCGAATCATTCTCCTATACTGCAAGAAATTTGGACATCTTTTGTACACTATGGACCGATCTTTACTTTATTTTGTTTATATGTATATGTTATCTTATTATTTTTTCGTAGCAACAAAGAAAAACCCCGTTCACTTTAACGGGGTTTGAAACTTTTCTTTTAAAGCACGTTCTACAACAGGAGGTACAAGATCTACTACGCTTCCTCCATATCTCGCAACTTCTTTCACAATGCTCGAGCTTAAAAATGAATATTGGTTATTTGTCATAATAAAAAAGGTTTCAATATTTTCATCTAATTTTCGATTCATAGAAGTAATTTGCATCTCATATTCAAAATCAGAAACCGCTCGTAACCCACGCAAAATCGCGTTTGCATTACGCATTTTCGCATACTCCACTAGTAGTCCACTATGTGAATCTACTTTTACATTCGGGATATCCTTAGTTGCTTCTCGAATTAAATCTAAGCGCTCTTCAACTGAAAAGAACGGTTTTTTTGACGAGTTGTTTAAAACTACTACGTATACCTCATCAAATACTTTTGCTCCCCTTTTAATAATATCTAGATGCCCAAGGGTAATTGGATCAAAACTTCCCGAAGAAATAGCTATACTAGTCATTCCGTCCCCTCACCTTCATACTTATAAATCGATATTGCTGTAATCCCATAATTTTCAGCTCTTACTTTTACAAGACTCCCTATAGAATCAGGTAAAACCACATCATTACCATGCTCTGACATAATTAATCCATCTCTATGCAGCAATCCATGTTGATCCATCACACTAATTAAAGATACAATTTTTTGATCTTTATATGGAGGATCAATTAATATAAGATCGAATGATATTTCACGTTTTATAAGAGCCTTTACCGCACGTTCTGCATCATTTCGATATACTTCAGCTTGTTCCTGTATTCGACAACTTTCTAAATTTTGATGGATTACTTTTATCGCTTTATTATCTCGATCAACAAAAATTGCTTTATCAATCCCTCTACTTATAGCCTCGATTCCAAGACCACCACTACCGCCAAATAAATCAAGAGCGATACCACCATCAAAATAAGGACCTATCATATTAAAGATTGATTCTTTTACTTTATCTGTCGTTGGACGTGTTGTATTGCCTGGCACCGCTTTTAGTGGATGCCCTTTACATTTTCCTGAAACTACTCTCATCTGTTGTCACTACCTTTATTTCAATCTATCGAGCAATTATAGAAAACCTTTCTCCATTCGGTAACCGCTACCAAACTATACTATTCCATGAAATTTCACATTCATCTCTCAACGAACAATAGGAGAACTTTGGCTTAAAATAACCGCTCTGCATTTTTATGTATTCATCTCACCATGCGCTAACACGAACCCATTATGTATATTCGTTTCACTTTATCTTTTTTATCCTATCATAAAATAAAAAAAAGAAAAATAAAAAGCCAAACATAAAATTTAATTTCATGATGTATATCTTCATTTAGATTGGACATAAATAATTATAACAACATCACCTTCGATGTTGTTGCCAACCGCGGAGAAGACTTACGTTTCCCCATAAGTTCTTCCTCCGGTTTCTCCTCTCCCTTTGCCTTCTTACTAGTACATGCTAGTATAAGAAGGGCCCTGCTTTGCAGGGTTTTTTTTCTTTGTCTACTTTTCATTTAAAAAGTGAGATGGTACAGTAAGTAAAAGAAAGAGGAGGAAAAAATATGATTCAACGCTTTATAGAACTCGGAGAAGGCTACTCTGATTTATATGAATTACTTGAAATTGCCAAAGCAAATCAAGAACGTATAACACATATGTTACAATTTGAAACGATTAAAAATGAAAAAAAAGTGTGCTCACTTGTTGTAATATTAAAACCAACTACTACTGGTGATTTCCAACCATTATACATATGTCGTGAAGGCATTCCTGTACTTGAAAATAAAAAAAGTAAACGCGTCATTTTATTTGAAGAAACGGCAGAACAACTAGGAAGAAAAGTGACTACCTTTACGGTAAAACCATCCACAACTTTCCCAGAAAAAGAACTGTTTTTCAATCATTTAATTGGTATTTTACGAATGAATAATTTCATTCCTCCAATGAAATAAAGTGTTACTTCAAGTAAAAAAATCCCCTACTAAAATTAGCAGGGGATTTTTTCTATTAACTATAATCGTATTCTTTTGCCCGATCAGGACGTGAATTTTCAAATTCCGTTTTTAAATACGGGCGGTACGACTGTTCTATCTTCTTCACAAAAGGAAGTTTGTTCAACTTTTGCATCATATGCTCAATTTGTTCCATATCACAATATACTACTGCGTATTTTAAGCGTTTTGATATGTAATGTATGTTACCATATTTCCTTAAAATCTTGGCATGTTTCAATGAATGTAAATAAACAATCATACTTTGTCGTTGCCCGAACATAATCTTCTCCATCTTCTCCTTTTAAAAACATATATTTTATATTTTATGAAAACCAATCAGAAATTTATGACATTACAGGACAAACTCTGTATACGTTTTCTTCTATCTTCTAAAAAACGGGGTAATTTACCCCGTTTTACAGCCACAACCTCCGCCGGTACCACAACCGCCACCACAGCCACCAGCATCAAAAAATGGATTTCCTGTTGGAACTTTGATGGAAGAAGACACCTCAGAACCGATTGCTACACTAACTTCATCTAACAACTTTTGCAAAGCTGTTTCTACTCGTTTAAAAGCTGCAACCTTATCATGTAAGTCTACAGAACGCTTTAACTCCCTCATTTTCGTCGAAACGAAAGTATAATCAGGATGGTATTTACCGAAACGTTGCACTTCTTCATATCGTTCTTTCATCGCTGTAAATTGCTGAATTAACGTCTGAACTTCCATATCTTCATGCAATTCTTTATAACACTTACGATAGTCTTCTGCTATATCTGAACAGATAATCGCTTTTGCAAGCTGCTCTGCCTTATCTAATATCAATACGCTTTCCAGCGTCGCTACAATCATGAGAGACACCTCCGAGTATTCATCATACCACATTTAGAATAGAACTACTAATTGAAGTGTCTCACTAAACAGAAAGATATCACTCTAACTATTTTCCGTATAATCCCAGCACATACTTATACATTAATATGTTCCGCAATATTATATTTCAGAACATCCCATTTCCCACTATTTTCTTTCACATAACTAATACATGCATTTTTTAATGGTGTCTTAAACGAAATATCTTCCGGTGCAATTGCATGTAAAATTGCTTTTATCGCATGTGAATGAGCTACAATGATAATACGTTTGCCAGAATGGGTTTCTGCAACATCTTTTATAGCAGCAAAGCAACGAGTTACAATCTCTTCATCTTGCTCCATACCTTCTACTTTACCTTCTGCAATTAGCTCCCTAACAGTCGCAACCGGCTTCCCAGAAGCTTCACCAAAATTACGTTCAACAAATCGCTCATCTAATAAAATCGATTGCAATCCTGCAGCCCCTGCAATTTCCTTAGCTGTTTCGTGCGCTCTAATTAATGGGCTACTTATAATTACATCCCATGCTTCCGCTTGCAAAGCAACTGCACTTTGACTTGCTTGCTTCTTTCCCACTTCATTAAGTGGAATATCTTCACGTCCCTGAATAATCTCTTGAAAATTCCAATCAGTTTGTCCATGTCGTACTAAACAAATTTCCGTCATGCTCATGCTGCAACTCCTTTTTAAATAATCCGCTTCTATTGTATCAAAAGTTCTGCATGACGGACATAGTTTTCCCTTCCAATTATGTTGTATTTTGCTGCTTCATATACTGAAACATATCGATCATAATGGAGGCAACTGCCAATTGGTTTTGAAATTTCTCAACTTTATCTGGTATCGTTTTTTTGAAATGCTGCATAGCCGCTAACTCAAATGCCTCTTTTTCTTCAGGGTTTCGCGTTAGTTTTCTATACCAGTACGGTTGCTCCCTAATATAGCGAGATAAATCCTCATCAGCCTTTATAAACTCCATAATTTCTGCTCTCATCCGCTTTCCCCCTAATCCTTCTGAAAGAAAAATGGATTATTTTCGGAAGTACTTTCTTCTTGCCGCGCGGGCTTCCCTTGAAATTGTTGAAAAACTTGTTGCACACTACCAATAGCACTCGTCACATTAGCTAAATGGTGTTGCATCTGTTCCACATCTAGCTTTTTAAAGAAAGAAAGCATTTGTCCCATCACATCAGCAGTTTTTTCCTCTTCAGTTCGATTATCTTTTTCTTTTTCTTTTTCTTGTTTATTTTCTTTTACCGAAGAAAAAGCTGGCGCTCCATCAGGCCTAAAAGTTGCCCATATCGGATCTTCTTCACCAAGTAAGTACCATTCTTCATAAAACTGTTGCCAAGTTTTGTGACCACTTCTAACCTCATGAACCATTTTAGGGTGATGGTTTACAAACTCTTTAAACTGTTGAACCGATGGATGTAACGGCCCTTTTGTTGTTGGCATAATCCTCACCTCTTCATGTATATCTACTATATAGTAAGAAAAAAAAGGCACATGGTTCGCCTATTTTTAGACGATTCATGCACCTTTTTATCCTGCTATTTGCATACGGTAAGATTCCGACCTACAATTCAGTGAATACGAAGTACTTAAACGTGAGGTGTCCCCTACACAACTTAAAATTTCACTTTATTTCCGAATAAAGTTTTGTGTATAAAACTTATCGTATACCCCAACACCTAATCCTGTAAATTGTTCATTTAATACATTCTTTCTATGCCCTTCACTATTTAACCAACCTTGCACCGCCGCAATTCCATCACTATGTTGCGCCGCTATGTTCTCACCAGCAAGTTGAAACCCTACTTTCCCGCGCTGTAAACGATCTCCTAACGTACCTAATGTAGGTGAATCGTGTGAAAAGTAATTATTATCCTTCATATCTTTACTATGCCCTATAGCCACATCTGCTGTTTGTTGATCCCAAGCTAACAGCGGTAACTTATGGCGACTTCGAATAATATTTGTTAAATCAAAAATTTGTTGCATATTCCCATTCTCTATTTGTTTCATTTTATCTGGAGTCAATGGTTGTTCAGCTAGTAATTCACCCGAATAAACAAGCTGATACGGTCTTTGGCGTAATAACGTTTCATCATCCATATAACGAACACCAACAAGCTCATGTGTAAAATGATCAAAATATAATTGTGCCCAGCCATCTTCTACAGGTATTAATGGTTGTTCCATCACTTCCGTGTCAGATAACTCAAATTGATAACTATTTTTCCCTCTTTTTAACGAAATCTCATGCGAGAGTGGATTCTTTTTATACACTTCTTCATACTTTTCATTTATATAATAAGGCGGCACCTTAACTTGCTCACCAGCAACATACGCCGTTACAACTTTTCTTTCTGCAACCCCAAATTGCACATACTGAGTTAAATCTTGATTATATACCCACCATTCATATCCGTAAGCAGATGGCTCTATTCGAGATGGTTCGCCCCATTTTGCTAATAAATTTTCAGAGTCCCCACCAATCATATTTAAAACAGTATCGGAAGAGTCTTCATTTACTTGTTTTTTCTTTTTCACAATTTTATTTTCTTGCTTTGATTGAGATGGGGTTAATATATATTGTGAAACGAGTAATTTCCCGTATAAATCAACAGCTAAAATTAAAAATGTAATCATTACGATACGCAATAATTTCTTCAATCGATATACCTCCTGCACAAAACATAAAATTGAGATATACACAAATCCTTTTCTTTCCTTTTTTGTGTGTACCGTACTCTTTTCACTATATCATATTTTCGCAAAAAAAGTCTGGATTCTACCTTTTCTCTCAATATGAATTGCACTTTCTTATTATTCATACTATTATAAAAATAATGTTGTAACATGAAAAGAGGAGGTATTATATGCAATTTACAAATACGAAATTTAATGGGGCAGTCGTTGATTTAACACTATTAACAGAGATTATGGAAAAGAACCATTTTGTACTTGCTGGACAGTGGGATTATGAACGAGTTACATACGATTATAAATTTGAAATATTAAATGATATTTATTATTTGCGCGTACAAGGTTTGGCTGTTGAAGGTGATGTTGGTAGCAGACACGCTGAAATAAAGCTACTTCCTCCCTTATTAGGAAAACATTATTATCCTCACGGCGTTGAATATGGTGATGGTGAAACTTTCCCAACGAATGTACTTCAAAAAAGCGAACAACTCCTACAAAATATCGAAAAAGAGTTAAAAGAATTCCAAATCATTGAATAAAATAAAAGTGAGTGCATCATATTGATGCACTCACTTTTATTTCGTTTGTAAATACGGCGGCAATTGTTGCAACTGCTCTTTATCCTTTTCACGCTCTCGACGCGCCCATCGAAAGAATACATAGCCTATAATTGTGCCATACACTATTTCCTGGACAATTTTCATAATGATGCCACCTGTTTGTTGGTCTTGTACGACTGGCATCCAGTGTAAAAATTCTGGTCCCGTTATATTTAAATCTGATAAAGTTCCCGCCGGTACACAAAGTTCCATCGCCTTCATCCAAGCAGCCGGATCCGTATACGTTGCAAATAATGGCGCCGTCGCAAAAATGATTAACGCGCAAGCTGGCGTTAATAATATACCGTTAGCAAACATATAACCAAGTTTCTTTATATCACTTAACGTTTGATATTCTGGTAATGGATTTAGCATCGGCCACCACATCATGATTGCCGTAAAGAACAATATAGCGAGACAAATAGGATGAGCAATTTGACTTTGTTTTACTGTATCAAAAACAACTGGTAAATGATAAAAAGAAAACAGGCCATTAAATACAAACAATGCAATAAGTGGCTTAGCAAATATCTTCAATATAATTTGAACGAACTTAAAAGAAGTAATATAACGATATAACCAAACTGGTATACCAAGCAACAATAACGGTGGAACTGCAATATACATAACTGCCATTTCAAACATATGTGCACTAAATATAATATGACCAATTAAATCAATAGGCCCTCCCTTTACAAAATACAAAAGAACAATCCCGGTCGTAAAATAAAAAACTTGCTTCTTACTTACCTTTTTCGCATGTTCAAATCGCATTCTATATGGCCCAATAATTAAAAAGTACCCGATAAGGATCGAAAGCATAAATAGTAAAAAGATTGGACTCCATAGAGCTTGAAAACCAAATATCCACAAGTTACTCATTGTCACACCTACCTTCTTAAGGTTATCCTTTCACATAACATGAAGAGGGAGCTGTGACGACACAAGCTCCCTTATTTTTCACTTTTCAAATCCACACAATTGTCATAAAAGCTAAAATTGTAATTAACCCGATCAACAGACCAGAATAAAGAAAGAAACTTGCCGCTTCATGTCCTTTATGACTCATATGCATAAAATAATACAATTGAAAAATTACTTGTACCACTGCTAATAGTAAAATAAATGGTACTGAGAAAGTCGGACTAAAAGTTTTCGGATATGCGACTGCTGCAAATGCAACTAATGTTAAAAAAATCATTAATGCAAATGTAATAACTTGATGCTTCATTTCCTCCGCACTTTTTCTCTTCCGATAAACAAGATCAACTTTAGGATTATTCATTTGCTTTATCGCCATTGTTTATCCCACCATTCCCATCAAATATACTACAGTGAAAATAAACACCCAAACTACGTCAATAAAGTGCCAATAAATCGATGCAACATAAAACTTCGGTGCATTGTATAAATTTAGACCTCTCTTCGCATTTCTAAAGATTAATGTTAAAATCCAACATAATCCAAACAATACGTGGAGACCATGTGTACCAACAAGAGCATAAAACGCGGAACCAAATGCACTACTTCTCATAGTATGCTTAAATTCATGCGTATAATGATAAAACTCATATATCTCAAATGCTAAAAACCCTAAACCTAGCAACACTGTTACTAATAGCCAAAGTTGCATTTTCTTAAAGTTAAAGTTTTTCATATGATACATCGCATATACGCTCGTTAAGCTACTCGTTAATAAAAGCATCGTCATAATGAAAACGAGTGGCATTTGGAACATCTCTTGAGATGTTGGTCCACCATTTGTAGAATTCTTTAACGCTAAATATGTGCCAAACAAGGATGCGAACAATACTGTTTCGCCTCCAAGAAATAACCAAAAACCGACAAACTTATTTTTTCCCTCAAGGGTTGCTTTTTCAGGCTCTGCTGGAAATGTTTCATTCGTTAATTTTTCATCTACATGCATTATGCCTTGCCCCCCTTATCTTCTAAATCTTCCTTATGAATATGATATCCATGATCATCGATTACTGAACGTAGGAACATTGTACCAAATGTAATGATTAAACCGATAATTGCTACTAATAACCAAAACTTATCTTTTCCACCCTGCATATACATTGCACCGAATGCCGCTATAAACAATCCTAAAGAAATGATAAATGGTGAAAACGATGGATTTGGCATATGAATATCACCAATTGGTTCCGCCGCTGTCATCTCTTTATTCCCTTCACGTTTTTCAATCCAAAACGGATCTAACCCGCGAACAAATGGTAATTGTTTAAAGTTATATTCTGGTGTTGGTGCTGGCATTGTCCATTCTAATGTACGTGCATCCCATGGATCACGACCAGCCTTTTCTTTTGAAACTGTCGTTTTAATTACATTGAATAGAAGAACAATCGTTCCAAGAGCCATAAATACCGCTCCAATAGAACTAATCATATTCCCCATTTCCAACCCTTGGCCTTCAAGATATGTGTAGTAACGACGTGGCATACCAATTAAACCAAGGAAATGCTGTATGAAGAACGTTAAATGGAAACCGATAAAGAATAGCCAAAATGTTATCTTTCCTAACGTTTCATTCAATACTTTATTAAACATCAGTGGCCAATAATAATGAGCTCCTGCAAGTAAACCAAATACAACACCGCCGACAATTACATAATGAAAGTGAGCTACTACGAAATAGTTATCATGAAATTGATAATCCGCTGGTGCAGATGCTAGCATAACACCTGTAACTCCACCCATTACGAATGATGGAATGAAAGCTACTGCCCACATCATCGGTGTCGTAAAACGAATACTTCCTCCCCACATCGTAAAGAGCCAGTTGAATATTTTAATACCGGTCGGTACTGCAATCGCCATTGTTGCAACTGAGAAAATAGCATTTGCAACTGGACCAAGTCCAACAGTAAACATATGATGCGCCCATACCATAAATCCTAAGAATCCAATTAATACTGTCGCGAACACCATCGACGAATAACCAAATAATCGTTTTTTCGAAAATGTCGCGAAGATTTCTGAGAATATTCCGAAAGCTGGGAGTATAAGAATGTATACTTCTGGATGACCGAAAATCCAGAATAAATGCTCCCATATAATCGTATTCCCGCCCAATGCTGGATTAAAGAAACTTGTTCCAAATAAACGATCTAACATTAAAAGTCCTAATCCTACAGTTAATGGCGGAAAAGCGAATAATATTAGAGAAGATGTTACAAATGTCGTCCATGTAAACATCGGCATACGCATATACGTCATTCCTGGCGCACGCATATTAATAATGGTTACAAGGAAGTTAATACCTCCAATTAATGTACCAATACCGGAGATTTGCAAGCCGAGTACATAAAAATCAACACCATGGCCTTTAGAGGCTAAAGCTAAAGATGCATAAGATGTCCAGCCTGCATCAGGTGCTCCACCTAAAAACCAACTTAAATTTAAAAATACTCCACCAAAGAAAAATAACCAAAATCCGAGTGAATTCAAAAACGGGAACGCTACATCACGTGCACCAATTTGAAGTGGTACAGCGGCGTTCATAAATGCAAACACGAGTGGCATAGCTGCGAGGAAAATCATTGTTGTACCGTGCATCGTTAATACTTGATTATAAGCATCCCCAACAAGAAAAGCGTTGTTAGGAATCGCTAATTGAAGGCGAATAAATAGAGCTTCTATTCCGCCTATTATAAAAAACAATCCACCTGCAATTAAATAGAGAATGGCAATCTTTTTATGGTCTACTGTCGTTAAATAATCCCATATGACAGCACCCATCCCCTGTTTTTTTGCTACAGAACTCACGTTTTCAACCTCCCCTTCGCGAATAATCCCTCTTTACTTTTCAACTTTTAACGTTTGTAAGTATGCATTTAATGCATCAATTTGATCATCCGTTAAGTTGCCATATTTACCAGTCATTTTATTTCCTGGTTTCATATTTTCAGGATCTTTCAGCCATTTTTTTAAGTTTTCTTCATTGTTTTCGGCAATACCGGCAACCATATCGCGATCCGCAAAGTTTGCTAAGTTTGGTGCGATACGAGCGGAAGGTGGTCTACTATCATTAGATCCAACTGCGTGACAACCAATACAGCTTTTATTAAATATTTCTTGGCCCTCTTGCGCCTTTGTTGAAGCTAATTCTTTCTTCCCATCAATCTTCTTCATATCAGCAAGCCACTTTTTGTACTCGCTTTCATCTAAAGCTTTCACTTTGAATTGCATTAAAGAATGTGATGGGCCGCAAAATTCTGTACAAAAACCATTATAAGTGCCCGATTTATCTGCCTTTAACCACATTTTGTTCACATTGTCTGTATTTGTATCCATTTTCCCAGCTAAAGATGGAACCCAAAACGAATGTTTAATATCGGCACCCTTCAAATTCAAATACACTTTCTTACCTGTGGGGATGACTAAATCTTGAGAAGTTACTATTTTTTCTGATTTATAAGAAAATTCCCACCAATAAAGATTCGCTGTTACATCAACAACGATAGTATCTTTATCAATATTCTTTTTCTCCATCGCACTTACATCAGCAAGTTTGAATGTATATGTAACCGTCGGAACAGCTAAGATTAACAAAAGAATAATCGGAATAACTGTCCAAATAATTTCTAGTTTGTGATTCCCTTCAACTTGCTCTGGAATATAATCTTCCTGACCTTTCTTTTGTCGGAAACGCACAATTACATATAAGAAAATAATAGTAACTACTAGTACTACTCCTACCATAATCGCAGTTGCTAGTAAGAGCAAATCATATTGCATTTTTGCTACTTCTCCTTGCGGAATTAAAGTAGATTGAAAGGCTTTACCGCATCCCCCTAACAGTAAAGCCAGCAGTGAAACGAACGAAAGCAGTCGCCACTGTTTCTTCATACAAACAACCCCCACTTTCCTTGTGAATTAGATTGTACTTTATAGTTAAGTAAAGTAAATCTCAACGTAAAGAAATCCAATTATGTCGTTGTCTTAGAAGAATGTAACTACAATCATTGATACAAATAAGATTGTTAAATAATTTAGGGAATAAACAAACATTTGTACGGACCATTTGATGTCATCTTGCTTACGGAAGCCATAAAATCCTAAAACGATCCATCCGATGTTTAACAATGTTGCAATTACCATAAATGTTATCCCTAGTCCACTCATATAAAATGGTAGTGGTAATAAACATACTGTCCAAATCATAATTTGGCGTTTCGTAATTTCAAATCCATGAACTACAGGAAGCATTGGAATTCCTGCATTTCGATATTCATCAACACGTTTCATCGCTAATGCGAGAAAATGTGGGATTTGCCAAATAAACATAATTAAAAATAACATCCAAGCAATTGGATGGCCTAAAGATGGATCGATTGCCGCCCATCCAATTAAAGGTGGAACTGCTCCAGATATACTACCTACAACAGTATTTAGTGTATACTTTCTCTTTGTCCATAACGTATATAAGACAACATATGTGAAAGCACCAATAAATCCCATTAATACTGCCATTGGTGTTGTTAATAATAAAAATACAAATCCAAGAAGTAATATAACTAGTCCAAATGTAAGTGCAAATCCCGGTTTATACTTTCCAGTAACCGTTGGACGGGTTTTTGTTCTTTCCATTAACGGGTCGATGTCTCGATCAATGTAGTTATTTAAACAACATACCCCTGCCATAATTAATCCAGAACCAACGATTGTAAAGAATAACTTATCCAGATTGTCCATTACACTTAATCCATTAAAATGTAATGCCAACCAAAATCCTGTAAATACAGTAAGTGTATTTGAGTTTACAATCCCCATTTTAACGAGCGCTGATAAATCTTGTAGCCGAGTTGTTTCCGGTACACTTGTAACAGCTGACTCATCATGCAGCTCACTTGTTGCATGGTTCATCACTTTAACCCCCTCTTAAAACTTTCATCTTTCTTTTTGCGCCTATTTCGAATGAAATATTTCGCTTCTATATAGCAATATTATTACAGTAGAAATATTGTTAACCCATTCTACTACTAATCTACGCCCATACTCCAATATATTAAATCATATTTCCCGAACATTTTGTGAAGAAAACATGAACTTTTTGTGTCGAATATAAAAAACTTAATTCTTACTTGTCCTTATCATAACATGATGTTACCTTCTATAATAAACTTTTTTGTCATATTTAACACGTATTCTCCTCATATCTTTTCAAAATAGCCTGTTTTTCACCTAAAAATTCCCTTATATATCCTATTTCCACACCCATTTTCTCTCCCCTGTCTGCCCCCGCCATTTCTTTGCTATTTTATTATTTTTTATATATCATAGGAACTAGCGCTTTTTATTCTATACATAATGGAATGAAAATATTTCGCAATAACTTCATAGCAGAAAGATGGTGAAATAGATTGCAACGCTTTATTAAATGGTTAGCAGTCATTACGAGTCTTGATTTATTAATAGTTTTACTAGGAGGCGCCTTAGTTACAAAAACAGGTTCTGGCCAAGGGTGCGGTAAATCATGGCCACTTTGTAACGGTGAATTTGTTCCATCTAATTTATCAATGGAAACTATTATTGAACTAAGTCACCGCCTTACATCAGGATCAGCAGGAATTCTTGTCACTCTCCTTTGTATTTTGTCCTGGAAATATTATAAACATGTGCGCGAAACAAAAACGTTAGCAATTTTATCCTTTGTATTTTTAGTTGCACAAGCATTAATGGGAGCGGCAGCAGTTGTTTGGGGACAAATGCCAGCTGTACTTGCTATCCATTTCGGTATTTCCTTAATTTCATTTGCTTCTGTCATTTTATTAACGTGTCTTATCTTTGAAATTGACCAGAAATTTGATGCACGTTCACTTATTATGGACAAAAAAATGAAATTTCATATTTATGGTGTAACAATTTACAGTTATATTGTCGTCTACACAGGTGCTTTAGTACGTCACGAACGAGCTAGCTTAGCCTGTCCAGACTTTCCTTTATGTAGCAAAAATAGACCTATGCCAACTCAACTACATGAATGGGTTCAAATGGGACATAGAGTTGCAGCGATGTTAATTTTCGCTTGGATACTATACGCAATGATTCTCGCTATTCGCCATTACAAGCAACAGCCTGTCGTATACTGGGGATGGATCATTTCATTTATCCTTGTTACACTTCAAGCGATCGTGGGAATTTTAGTCGTATTTACAAATGCTAATTTAGTAATGGCATTATTACATTCACTATTCATTTCTTGCTTGTTTGCTGTACTATGCTATTTAGTTATGTTAGGTACAAGAAGTAAAGTGAATGCAAAAGAAGCTGAATCAACTTCTAAACAAACAAAATAAATTTAAATTAAAATACCTTGCCGAATTGGCAAGGTATTTTTTGCGATAAAAAAAGAGCTGTATTTACACAGCTCTTTTTCTATTTTAGTGATCTAATTCAATCAGTAAGTCACCCGTTTGAATTGCATCTCCATCGTTAACATATACTTTTTTCACTTTACCATTGAACGGCGCTTGAACTGTCGTTTCCATTTTCATCGCTTCTGTAATTGCCATAGAATCGCCTTTTTTCACTTCATCGCCTTCTTTTACAACTACTTTAATAACCGTTCCTGGCATTGTTGCACTAATGTGGTTTGGATTTTCACGGTTTCCTTTCACACGTTGTGCCACTGTTGCTTTCACACTTTCGTCTTTCACAACAATCTCACGTGGTTGACCGTTAAACTCCAAGTAAAGAATACGATTTCCATCCGGCTGAGGCTCTCCGATTGATACTAGTTTAACCATCAATGTTTTACCTTGTTCGATTTCCACATTGATTTCTTCACCAAGTCTCATACCATAGAAGAATGTCGGTGTATCAAGCACAGATACACTTCCATAAAGCTCAGCAACTTTTTCGTAATCCATAAATACTTTTGGATATAATGCATATGCAACGACATCAAAAATCGTCACTTCGCGTCCAAGCTTATGGAATAGCTCTTCTTTTAACGCGTCGAAATCTACTGGCTCTAATAATTCACCCGGTCTTACTGTTAATGGCTCTTTCCCTTTTAAAATAATTTCTTGCAACTTTTTCGGGAAACCACCATATGGCTGTCCTAAATCTCCTGAGAACATTTCAACAACAGATCCTGGGAAGTCCATAGAATGCCCACGCTCTAAAACATCTTGTTCTGTTAAGTGATTTTGAACCATAAATAATGCCATATCACCGACAACTTTAGATGATGGTGTTACTTTAACAATATCGCCAAACATGTCATTTACACGACGATACATTACTTTCACTTCGTCGAAGCGATCTCCTAAACCAACCGCCTTCGCTTGTTGTTGTAAATTACTATACTGTCCGCCTGGCATTTCGTGCATATATACCTCTGTATGAGGAGCATTCATACCACTTTCAAACGGCGCGTAGTATTTACGTACATCTTCCCAGTAATGAGATAGTTTTTCTAATGAATCTACGTTAACGTCTGGCTGTCTTTCGTTTCCACCTAACGCATAGTATAGCGTGTTTGCGCTTGGTTGTGACGTTTGACCAGCCATAGAACTTACTGCCACATCGACAATATCAACACCTGCTTCAATTGCCTTTGTATACGTTAATATACCATTTCCACTCGTATCGTGTGTATGCAAGTGAATCGGAATCGATACCGTCTCTTTTAATGCAGAAACTAAATCATATGCCGCATTAGGTTTTAATAAGCCTGCCATATCTTTAATTCCTAATATATGTGCTCCTGATGCTTCTAACTCTTTTGCTAAGTTTTTATAGTAATTTAAATCATATTTACTACGTAACGGATCATGAATATCTCCTGTGTAGCACATTGTTGCTTCTGCAATTTTACCAGTATCCCGTACAGCATCAATCGCAACTCTCATACCTTCTACCCAGTTTAAACTATCAAAAATACGGAACACATCAATTCCAGCTTGAGCAGAACATTCCACAAACTTTTGAATTAAATTATCTGGATAGTTTTTGTAACCAACTGCGTTTGAAGAACGAAGTAACATTTGGAATAAAACGTTTGGCATTTTTTCACGAAGATCTAGTAATCGTTCCCATGGATCTTCTTTTAAGAAACGATATGCAACATCAAACGTTGCACCGCCCCACATTTCCGCTGAGAATAGGTTCGGTAACATTCTCGCTGTCGGCTCTGCAATTTGATGTAAATCTTTTGTACGAATACGCGTGGCAAGTAGTGACTGATGTGCATCACGGAATGTTGTATCCGTCAAAAGTACACGCTTTTGATCTTGTACCCATTTTACTAATCCGTCCGCTCCACGCTCATCCAAAATTTGTTTCGTTCCATTTTGAATCGGCTCTGAGTGTAATACATTCGGTATACGAGCATCCGGGAAAATGGGTTTCTCTTTTTTCCCTACTCCTGGGAAGCCATTTACTGTTACTGTCCCAATGTAATTTAACATTTTCGTTCCGCGGTCTTTACGTTTCGGGAACAGGAATAGTTCAGGTGACGCATCAATAAATGAAGTGTCATATTCTCCTGATAAGAAGTTTTTATGTTTTACTACATTCTCTAGGAATGGAATATTTGTTTTAATACCACGAATACGGAATTCTTTTAAGTTACGTTCCATTTTCGCAGCAGCTTGTTCAAAAGTAAGTGCCCATGTTGTAACTTTTACAAGTAAAGAATCATAGTACGGTGTAATAACAGCACCTTGGAAACTATTACCTGTATCAAGACGAACACCGAAACCACCGCCTGATCGGTATGCCATAATTTTCCCTGTATCCGGCATAAAATTATTTAGTGGGTCCTCAGTCGTTACACGAGATTGGATCGCAAATCCATGAACAACTACTTCCTCTTGCTTCGGAACACCTACCATTTTACTATGTAATGCATGTCCATCAGCTATTAAAATTTGCGATTGAACGATATCTACCCCTGTGATCATTTCTGTAATTGTATGTTCAACTTGAACACGCGGATTTACTTCAATAAAGTAAAACTCATCACCTTTTACAAGAAATTCTACTGTTCCTGCGTTTAAATAATTTACATTTTTTGTTAATTTCACAGCAGCATCACAAATACGCTGACGCAAATCATCTGAAAGCGACACACTAGGTGCGATTTCTACCACTTTTTGGTGACGACGTTGTACAGAACAGTCACGCTCGTATAAATGAACAACATTGCCCTCTTCATCTGCTAAAATTTGAACTTCTATATGTTTAGGTTTTTCAACGAATTTTTCAACGTATACTTCATCATTACCAAAGGCTGCTTTCGCTTCTGACTTCGCTCGATTATACGATTCTCTTAATTCTTCACTAGTACGTACAATACGCATACCACGACCGCCACCGCCAAGGGAAGCTTTAATAATAATCGGGTAATCATACTTTTCAGCAAATTCTCCAACTTCTTCTACTGAATTTACCGGCCCATCACTACCAGGAATAACTGGAATTTGTGCTAGCTGCGCTTGTGTTCTTGCTTTCACTTTATCTCCAAACATATCTAAATGCTTACTCTTTGGACCAATAAAGATAATCCCTTCTTCTTCACAACGTTTTGCGAATTGAATATTTTCTGACAAGAAACCATATCCAGGGTGGATTGCATCTACATGATTACTTTTCGCAATCTCAATAATGCCCTCAATATCTAGATAAGCATCAATTGGCTTTTTCCCTTCCCCAACTAAATAGGACTCATCGGCTTTATAACGATGATAAGAACCACTATCCTCTTTAGAATAGATTGCAACTGTTTTTAATCCAAGTTCCGAACAAGCTCGAAACACACGAATTGCAATCTCTCCACGGTTAGCTACCAATACTTTTTGAATACGTTGCAGCTTTGTCATGATTTTCCCCCTCTACTTTCCTACCACTCTAGAGATAAAATATATACACACCCTAAAGAGCGTGAAGTTCTTCACTTTCTACATTATATTATACTTAGAAAGCTTCACTTTATTTTTATCCATCATACCTTATTTTTTAACAAATGATAAGTTTTCTGATCAATTTGTTTCACAAAAATAGTATAGCATACCTCTTCCTTTTCTAACAACTTAATTGTATATCACATTTAATTTAATGTGATATATTTTTTCGGTGTATATACCAATTAACGTATCCTTTTTAATGTTTCTTGCACATAAAAAAACACATCGCGCTCTAAAGCACAATGTGTTTTTTATTTTACTACAACAAGACGCGGTCCATCTTGCTCTCTTTCTTTCATTATCTCATTTTGTTGTTTCTCTTGTCGTTTTACATGACTAGCAACATTTAATAATATACCCATCGCAATTAGATTAGCCAATAAAGAACTACCACCATAACTAATAAACGGTAAAGGTACTCCTGTAAGTGGTATTAATCCAGACATACCACCAACATTAACAAAAGTTTGTATCCCAATTAAACTTGCAATTCCGATTGCAATTAAACTTCCAAATGGATCTTTACACTTCTGTGCTACTCTAAACGAACGAATGATAATAAGTAGTAAACAGATTAAAATGATAGCTACACCTATAAAACCTAGTTCTTCAGATATAATCGCCATAATAAAATCCGTTTGCGGCTCTGGTAAGTAGCCATACTTTTGTATACTATTTCCTAGTCCTCTACCATTTAACCCACCTGAGGCAATTCCAATAAATGAATTTATTAATTGAAATCCATCTTTTTGCGGATCACTAAATGGATCAAGAAAAACTGAAAATCGAGCTTTTTGGTATAGACTTAATTTATAGTTTCCGATAAAATACAACGCCGGAATCCACACGACAGATGTTAATAAAAATCTTTTAATCCACAAGTTAACATTAACTCCTGAACAGAAGAACATAATTAACACTGTTCCACCTATTAATATGTCAGTCCCTAAGTCATTTTGTAATAAAATTAATACCATCGATCCACCGACAACAAATATAGGAGGTATTATCCCTTGAAAAAAAGGGGTTTGCCTCTCTTGTTTCTTAGCAAAAAAACTTGCTAGCGTAATAATAACTGCTATTTTTACAAACTCAGCTGGTTGTATACCTAGTATCCATCCTTTTGCACCATTGATTACCTTACCGAAAAGGAAAGCTGCTGTTAGTAAGCCCAGACTCCCTAACCCCATCGCTGTAAGAACTATTTTTTCCCTCCAAAATTTGTAAGGAATTACAGCGACAATCACTAGTATTACCGTTCCAATAGCAAGAGCAACTAATTGTTTTTTAAAAAAGTGATCTGCTGGCCAGTTATATTTCGACGAAATCGCGACAATGGAACTAGAACTATATACCATTATAACTCCCAACACACATAAGATAACAAGAGGAAGTAATAATGAATAATCCATTGATTTCCATACTCTTTTCATTTCATTTCCTCTTTCTGTTTCAATTTAATTATTGTTGTATTCCATATGTACATTGATTCTTCCTGCTTTATTATACAAATAAAAAGCCCAAACTATTTCAGTTTGAGCCCCCCTATTTGAACCCGTTATTGTTGTTTGTTCGTAAATGCTTCATGAAGTGCAGATAACTCACGTTCAAGCTCTCCTAACATTGCTTTCCCTTGTTCTTCTGCAATAAGACCAAGGCGAACTGCAAAATCGACCTCGCGGGATAGTCCAAACATTTGTGTGTCTAACACTTCTTCATATAATGGACATTGCGGCATTGTAAGATTGTCCATTTGCACCTTAATAAGTCTTAAAATCTTCTCCGCATCCGCTTGTAGAAGGGCTAGTGCCTTTT
Organism: Bacillus sp. EB106-07-01-XG149; assembly: GCF_058791555.1. Classification (NCBI taxonomy): domain Bacteria; kingdom Bacillati; phylum Bacillota; class Bacilli; order Caryophanales; family Bacillaceae; genus Bacillus; species Bacillus sp. EB106-07-01-XG149. The sequence continues at coordinate 275,339 of NZ_JBYTDP010000002.1, forward strand.
CCTGATGATTTGATACTGTCTCAGACGCCAAATTGATTCCCTCCGTTTCCGTCCTACTCTCTCCTATCTATTAATATTAGCGATAGTTTTAGTAAATTGCAATAGAAACATTTTTTGTGACAACCGTGTCTAATGCTATTATACTGAAAAGTGGGAGTATAACACAAATGGGGGAACAACAATGAGCGAAATTTTATTTATTAATGGAAAAGTTCGTTTTCCAATCACTATCGATCCAACTGTTTGGATCTTTGATGATCGAAAAGTAGATTTGACAACTTACTTTGACGAAACAAGAGAAAACACTTCAGAACTAGAAGCTTATTTAAAAAACACTTCAGAGCATTGGGATCGTGAAATCCGTGATGGTGCTGCGTTTCCACCGATACAACAAAGTGTAAAGAAATATAAAAAAGAACAACTAATTACTGGAACGTTCGGTATACCATTTCATCCATTTCTTGCTAACGCCGAAATTTCAGAGGACGCTACGCAAGTCGAAATTGAAACAGTAGATCAAACAATAATACTTCCATTAGAAACTGTGGAAAATGCTATTCTTGGTTTTTCAAAAAAAGGAAAGCCATTAAAAGAGGATGGACCTGTTCATCTATATTACAATGATGGATCTAATAGACAAAATCCAATCCGTAACATCCGTAAATTTACAATTATTTAAAGTGTATACTTGGAAGAAAAAGGAGTGAGCCTCAGCTCACTCCTTTTATAATAAATCCGCTGCAAGTTGAGCTAAATTAGACCGCTCCCCTTTAACAAACTTTACATGACCACTAATACGTTGCTCTTTAAACTTTTCTACAACATATGTTAAACCATTATTATATTCATCCAAATACGGGTGATCAATTTGCTGAGGATCTCCCATTAATACAATTTTACTTTTTTCTCCTACCCTTGTTAATATCGTTTTCACTTCATGCTTCGTTAAATTTTGTGCTTCATCAATTATAATGAACTGATCTGGAATACTTCTCCCACGTATATAGGTAAGGGCCTCTACTTCAATCGAACCCATTCCAGCTAAAATAGCATCTAACTCTCCTGGCTTTTTCGTATTAAATAAATACTCTAGATTATCAAAAATCGGTTGCATCCACGGTCTTAACTTTTCTTCTTTTTCTCCTGGTAAATAACCGATATCTTTTCCGACTGGAACAATTGGCCTTGCGACGAGTAGTTTTTTATATAGTCCTAAATCTTCCGTTTGCATGAGTCCTGAAGCCAACGCGAGTAATGTTTTTCCTGTACCAGCTTTCCCCGTTAACGTTACTAGCGGAATATCTTCACGAAGCAACAATTCTAACCCCATAATTTGCTGCACATTTCGTGGTCGTATCCCCCATACTTGTTCATTATGAAAAATAAGTTTCTTTACCTTCTTACCTAAATGATCCACAATGCCAAGCGCTGAACTAGATCCCCCTAATGCATCTTTCATTACTACAAACTGATTTGGATAAAAAGGGTGATTTGCAATTTCGGATAAAGGCAATTCACCTTTTTCATAAAAATAATCTAATTGCTCTTTTGATATATACCCTTCTAAAAATCCTGAATATATATTATCTACTTCAATTACACGATCACTTAAATAATCTTCCGCCTTCAAACCAATTGCATCAGCTTTTACCCTTACGAGCACGTCTTTACTTACTAAAATAACAGACTTCCCGTCCTCTTTTTCTTGTTCTTCTAAAGATAGATTTTTTGCTACAGCTAAAATTCGATTATCATTCGTTTTTTCTACAAAAATATCTTGTAGTTGAACAAATGAACGATGATTTAATTCAATACGAAATGTACCGCCGTTTTCTAACGGAATACTTTCATGCAGCTTTCCTATTTCACGAAATTTGTCTATTAACTTAGATACATAACGAGCGTTTCGTCCTACTTCATCCATATAACGTTTTTTCGAATCAACCTCTTCTAATACAACTGCTGGAATCACTACCTCATTTGTTTCAAATGAAAAAATAGATAAAGGATCCTGCAAAAGTACATTCGTATCTAACACATAAATTTTATCCAACCTGTTACCCCCTGACTCCACTTTTAAATTTGTAGAACAAGGGTTTCATCCATAAAACATGGACGAACCATTGTTATAATTATATGTACCGTATAAACGAGGTAGAATCGAAATTCATAGCCATTAAACCTTTTATTTATTTTTTATTCATTTCTATTCAATATATTACTTTTAATTATAATTATTAACATAAAATCACAATAACTGATTACAAAAGTTAATAACTTATTTTCTTATTTATCACATTTATAATTCTTTTATTCCTACTAACACTTGGTTATCCAGCTTTTTCGCTGCGCGAATATCATATGTTTTTTCATAGGTTGGCTCAGTTGCAAGCTTCGCTCCATAAAACATAACATCACGTACTTCTTGTACATTTACTTCTATTACAGTTAATTTTAGAGGAATGCCTTCCATTCTATCAGTCAAAATTTCACCTGCACCACTTATGGAAAATACGGATTCATTCGCCATTATAGTCAATACTAGCCCAGTACTATGACGTATATTTTCCACAATACGTGAACGTTGATCTACTGCAAATCGAATACTAGTTTTACTCACTGCATACACCCAAGAAATAGCACTTACGTTAGGAACTTGTTTTTCGAAGTCTGTTGTTGCTACCATAACAATACATTCTTTACGTAACGTTTGTACTAAATCATCTGTTAATGTAGGATCTACTACATTCGCCATATTTCCACCTCCAAATATAATTAGTATATCCTTATCATAACTTATTTTTCGAATTGCGAAAATATTATTTTTTCCCGCTATTATTCAAAAATATTACACTTCCATGATATACTTATACTGATAGAATTCGTATTGAGGTGACGAAATGAGAGTCAAATGTATGATTTGTGATAAAAAAGATATGTTAGATGATGAAAATCCTATGGCAAAAAAACTGCGTAACCGCCCTATTCATACATATATGTGCATGGAATGTTCGGAACGAATTGCAGAACGTACGATGGAACGTCATGCAAGTGGTAATTTCCGATTATATCGTGATAAAAAAGTCGAAGACGATTGGTAAAATGTAAATAAGTCCTTAATCATATAGATAAGGACTTATTTATATTTTTCAGGTTCACGATTCATTTGATCCAAAAAGCAATCAATAGCTTCTAATGGAAACCTGGCAGATTTTTTTTCTCCATTCATTTCATATGTAATCAAATACATTTCTTCGTTCTTTTTAACTTCCACATTCTTTAATTTATGTTCTTCATATATCATATTTTGAAATAACAAATACGTTTCTTTTGCAGCACAATCATATGGACGTGCTTCGGCAACTGTTTTAATCGTTAACCAATTATATAACGCATCTTGTACTGAACGCATAAAAATTCGCCCCCTCACCCAGCATTTTGTTGTCTTGCTTGACGTAAACGCAACCTATAAATCCCAAGTACAATTGCCGCTACAACAAGGCCCTCTCCAACAGGTAAAAAAACTGCAAAGAAAGTTAAAACTGTACACCCAATCGCTAACGATATATATATCACTATATTTTTTATTATTGATAGTTTTCTTGCAAAACCTAAATTATACACAAGTGCACTTAATATAATAATGATGCCATATAGCAACCACATCCCTAGTTCTGGATTTTCATCAACTTTACATAATTTCGCAAAAAACGACATTCTTTCTAACATCATTCATCCCCCTTTCTCACAAAAAACAAATTTTATTTATGTACTTAATACAAGAGTAACCTGCAAAAAAAATACTGTCCACAAAAAAGAGTAAATATTCCAAAAATAAATACAATAAAAAAACAGCTACCCCTCAAAGGTAGCTGTTCTATTATTTTACGCTTCTACAGATTTCTTTTTCTTAGCAGCTCTTTCGCGCTCGCTCTTATCAAGAATTTTTTTACGTAGACGAATTGATTCTGGAGTTACTTCACAGAACTCGTCATCGTTTAAGTACTCTAATGACTCTTCTAAAGTCATTAAGCGTGGTTTTTTCATTGTTGAAGTTTGATCTTTCGTCGCAGAACGAATATTAGTTTGTTGTTTCATTTTTACAACGTTAACTGTTAAGTCATTCTCACGAGTATGTTCTCCAACAATCATACCAGCATATACTTCTGTACCTGGTTCAACGAAGATTACACCACGGTCTTCAACTTGCATAATACCGTATTGTGATGCTTTTCCTGTTTCAAGTGAAACTAGAACACCTTGGCGACGTCCACCAACTTGTCCAGCGTGTACTGGTTGGTAGCAATCGAATGTATGGTTTAAAATACCGTAACCACGAGTTAATGTTAAGAATTCTGTTGTGTAACCAATTAAACCACGTGCTGGAACCATGAAAGTAAGGCGAACTTGACCGTTTCCGTTATTCACCATATCTAACATTTCACCTTTACGTGCACCCATAGATTCCATAATAGAACCAGTGTATTCTTCAGGTACATCGATTTGCACGCGCTCTACAGGCTCACATCTTACGCCATCAACTTCTTTAATAATTACTTCAGGCTTAGATACTTGTAGTTCATAACCTTCACGACGCATGTTTTCAATTAGGATAGATAAATGTAATTCCCCGCGTCCAGATACGATCCACGCATCAGGAGAATCTGTATTATCTACACGTAAACTTACATCTGTTTCTAATTGTGAACGAAGACGCTCTTCAATTTTACGAGATGTAATGAATTTACCTTCACGACCTGCAAATGGGCTGTTATTTACAAGGAATGTCATTTGTAGTGTTGGCTCATCGATACGTAATAATGGTAAAGCCTCTTCATGCTCAACCGGACATACCGTTTCACCTACGTTAATGTCTTCCATACCCGAAACAGCTACTAAATCTCCAGCTTTTGCTTCTTCAATTTCTTGACGTTTTAATCCAATGTAACCAAATAATTTCGTTACACGGAATTGTTTTACAGTTCCATCAACTTTCATTAATGCAACTTGTTGTCCTACTTTCATTGTACCACGGAATACGCGTCCAACCCCGATACGACCAACATAGTCATTGTAATCAAGAAGTGCTACTTGGAATTGAAGTGGCTCTTCGCTGTTATCAACTGGTGCTGGAATATGTTCAATAATTGTGTCAAACAATGATTTCATATTCTCTTCTTGATTTGCTGGATTTGAATCTAAGCTTGCTGTTCCGTTCATTGCTGATGCAAATACAACTGGGAACTCTAATTGATCTTCGTTTGCACCAAGTTCGATAAATAAGTCAACTACTTCATCAACTACTTCATCAGGGCGAGCGAAGTCACGGTCAATTTTGTTTACAACAACGATTGGAGTTAAGTTTTGCTCAAGAGCTTTCTTTAAAACAAATCGTGTTTGTGGCATACAACCTTCATATGCATCAACAACAAGTAGAACACCATCAACCATTTTCATGATACGTTCTACTTCTCCACCGAAGTCAGCGTGACCAGGTGTATCTAAAATGTTAATTCTTTTATCTTCATAGTGAATCGCAGTATTCTTCGCTAAAATTGTAATACCACGTTCTCTTTCTAGATCGTTTGAGTCCATTGCGCGTTCTTCAATATGTTCATTCGCACGGAACGTCCCCGCTTGACGTAATAACTGGTCAACAAGTGTTGTTTTACCATGGTCAACGTGGGCAATAATTGCTATATTTCGTAAATCTTGTCGTTTTTTCAACATGTCCAACTCCTAATGTCTTTTTAATCCTTCTCTATTATAAGAGCGAAGGGGATACAATGGCAATCAAAATAAAATCAAGAATGAAAATATAGTTGTATTCTTACTTTTGTGAAAGTAAAATGAGATTGGAGGGTGAAGAAATGGAACACATTCAATATCGCTTTTTATTAACTGCAATTATCGGTGTTATTTTCTTAATCGGTATCGGCATTATGGTTGCTGAAAATAGTCCCATCGGTATTATTATTTGCATTATCGGCACATTTGTTACAGTTGGATACGGTTTTGTAACAAAAAGAAAAATGCGTAAATCGAAATAACGTCAAAAAGTAAGAAGCGCTTATACAGCCTCTTACTTTTTTTGTTACTCCGCTATAAATCGTAACAACTCTTCATACACTCCTGGTTTTGCAACTAATACGCTGCTCTTCTCTACGATAGAAAGCGGGGATCCAGAAAAAGTTGTCACCTTGCCTCCAACTTCCTCTACAATTATCTGTCCCCCACCAAAATCCCATGGTGATAATCTCGGCGTTACATATGCATCTATTCTTCCTGTTGCAACGTATACCATCTCTAACGCTGCACAGCCATATGATCTCGTGCCTCTTGCTTTCTTAACCAGTGCCATCATACTTTCCTTATTAAGCATTGGATTGTCGGTAAGCCATATCGCATTTAAAGCTACAATACCTTGCTCTACAGTTCCTTTTTCCAATAAAGGTATTGGTACTTCATTACAAAATGCTCCAGCTCCCTTTACCGCATGGTATAATTCATCATGAACTGGATCATAAATGAGTCCAACCTTTCCGATACCGTTCTCATAAATTCCAATTGAAATTGCGAAATTTCTTTTTTGATGAACAAAGTTCATCGTGCCATCAATTGGATCAATTAACCAAACAACCCCTTCAGAAGAAGTTACCTCATCTCCATAACCTTCTTCTCCTAAAATATTATGGTTCGGGAATGTTTCTTTAATTTTCCCAATTAAAAACTGTTCTATTTCTCGGTCCATATTTGTTACTAAATCAGCTGCATTGGATTTCGTTTCTATAATAAGTGCTTTTTCCATTGATGCCATTAAAAACTCTCCTGCATCTCGAATCCACTGTTTGGCGTGTGCATCGATGTCTTTCCATACTTCTTGCATGTTTAAACACTCCGATCTATACTGTTCACAGAAAAAACGAACCCTTTATAAGGTTCGCACCAACTAATTTTTTATACATATACTATTATTACGCTTCTAAACGAATCATTTCAAGTCTTAACACTTCTAACTTTTGTACACACTCTTCTTTTTTCAGTTTATCATTCTCCATCATCGCATCATATAAAGTTGCTAATTCATAATCTAGCTCCAAACGTAGCACCGGTATTCTCTTTTCAGCATCTGTTCTCTTTAACGCATTAATCACCTGTCTCATATTATTTGCCTCCTCCCAATATTCGTCTGCCCTCGGACTGAAATTGATTCAATTTTCTGATTTTTTGTTTTATACTATACTATGTTGGATAAATCATCTATGCAACAAAATTATATTTTTTTATTTAATTTTTTTTGTGCTGTTTTTTTTATGAATAGTACAAGCTATGCTAAAATAAAAGCAAAATAGGAGTTGGAGGAACAATCATGACACTACAAACATTCAAGTCAACTGATTTTGAGGTCTTTACAGTTGATGGTCTCGAAGAACGAATGAGTGCAATTAAAACGAACATTCATCCTAAGCTGGAAGCTTTAGGGGAACAGTTTGCAACGTATTTATCCAAACAAACTGATGAGAACTTTTTTTATCATGTAGCAAAACATGCACGCCGCAAAGTCAATCCACCAAACGATACTTGGGTTGCTTTTTCAACAAATAAACGCGGTTATAAAATGCTGCCACATTTCCAAATTGGATTATGGGGTACTCATGCCTTCATATACTTTGGTTTAATCTATGAGTGTCCACAAAAAGTGGAGACGGCTCACGCCTTCTTAGAACATTTAAATGATTTAAAAACAAATATTCCAAATGACTTCGTTTGGTCCATTGACCATACTAAACCAAGTGTAAAATTACATAAAACACTTGAAACAGAAGACTTACAAAAGATGATTGAACGTCTAGCTACTGTGAAAAAAGCAGAATTATTAGTTGGTATTCATATATCACCAGAGGAGTTTTCAGCAATGACCAACGAACAATTCCTTGCTAAGATTGAATCTACGATGCAATCACTCCTTCCTTTATATGCACTTTGTAATCGATAGTAGAAAACGGACAATTTATATTGTCCGTTTTTAGTTGTTATCACATTATATCACTTCAGTTTTCATTTTTCAAAATATTTTTACATTTTCACAAGCTTTTGTTCTTCAGTTTCTTTCGCCCTTTGAATCGCACGGTATATAGAATATCCACTTACTTCTTGAAACTCTTTATCAATTTTCTTCTCTTCTGCTTTAGATGGAACAATCTCTTTAAAACGACGATATAATCCCATTAATTCTTCTCTTATAATTCCTTTTTCGTATGCTTTCTCAATTGCTTCATAAAACTTCACAATTACAACCATTTCCTCATTTGACCAATCATAATCTAACGGATATTGATATTCCATTTCGCACCTCATTTATCATTTCTTCTTATCTCAATATGCTATCTTAAAGGGATTTTTTTCTTCTTCACTATAGCCACTTTGCATTATACACTATTTATTCATTGTGATGGAATTGTCTTCCTCTATAAGTTAATTGGAAATAACTATTTAACATACTCACTGTAAAAATATTTTTTTCTATACATCTATAATTATTGGTGATATAATGCTTTTGTTTTATAGAAAATAAAGTGAACCTACCATCTCAAAAATGCTTTTGTGATTGGCAGAAAAACAAGTCTCATTCTAAAAAGCACTTAACTTTTTTAGAACAAGATTATATAAAACAAACTCTAATAAATATTATGAAAAAGAAGGGGTGTATAGATTGTCCCAATACGAAACACCATTGTTTACCGCTTTAGTTGAGCACAGTAAGCGAAATCCAATTCAATTCCATATTCCTGGTCACAAAAAAGGACAGGGCATGGATCCTACATTTCGCGAATTTATTGGGCATAATGCATTAGCAATTGATTTAATTAATATTGCGCCGCTCGATGATTTACATCATCCAAAAGGTATGATTAAAGAAGCACAAGATTTAGCAGCCGCTGCATTTGGTGCAGATCATACTTTCTTTTCTATTCAAGGTACAAGTGGTGCAATAATGACAATGGTGATGAGCGTGTGCGGTCCTGGTGACAAAATCCTAGTGCCACGAAACGTGCATAAATCAGTAATGTCAGCTATTATTTTCTCAGGTGCAAAACCGATTTTCATGCATCCTGAAATCGATCCAAAACTTGGTATTTCACACGGAATCACAATTCAATCTGTCAAAAAGGCACTTGAAGAGCATTCAGATGCGAAAGGCTTACTTGTTATTAATCCAACATACTTTGGCTTTGCTGCGGACTTAGAACAGATTGTCCAATTAGCGCATTCTTATGATATCCCTGTACTAGTTGATGAGGCTCATGGTGTTCATATTCATTTTCACGATGAATTGCCGATGTCAGCGATGCAAGCCGGTGCAGATATGGCAGCAACAAGTGTTCACAAATTAGGAGGATCTTTAACGCAAAGTTCTATTCTTAACGTGAAGGAAGGCCTTGTGAACGTTAAACATGTTCAATCTATTATTAGCATGCTTACGACTACATCAACTTCTTACATCTTGTTAGCATCCCTAGATGTTGCTAGAAAACGTCTTGCTACAGAAGGAACAGCACTCATAGAACAAACAATACAATTAGCGGAACAAGTTCGTGATGCTATTAATGCTGTTGAGGATCTTTACTGTCCTGGGAAAGAAATGCTAGGTACAGATGCTACTTTTAACTACGATCCTACAAAGATAATTGTATCTGTAAAAGATTTAGGTATTACAGGCCATCAGGCTGAAGTATGGCTTAGAGAGCAATATAACATTGAAGTAGAACTCTCGGATTTATACAACATACTATGTCTTGTCACTTTTGGGGATACAGAAAGTGAGACAAATACACTTATTGCAGCATTACAAGATTTAGCAGCAACATTTAGAAATAAAGCCGATAAAGGTGTTCAAATACAAGTAGAAATTCCAGAAATACCAGTGCTAGCACTTTCTCCTCGAGATGCTTTTTATTCGGAAACAGAAGTCATTCCGTTTGAAAATGCAGCAGGTCGTATTATAGCTGATTTCGTTATGGTTTATCCGCCAGGGATTCCAATCTTTACTCCGGGGGAAATTATTACACAAGATAACTTAGAGTATATTCGTAAAAACTTAGAAGCGGGTTTACCTGTACAAGGTCCTGAAGATATGACATTACAAACATTACGTGTGATTAAAGAGTACAAGCCTATCAGTTGATAGGCTTTTCTTTCACCCTTTTTCTCTTTTCCCATACGATATTAAGTAATGTAACGTATAGGTGGGGATACGATTATGATTGTAATAGGCCGTTCTATTGTACATCCTTATATCATAAATGAATATGAGCCATTTGCAACTGAGAAACAACAAATTTTATCGATAATGGCAGGAAATCAAGAAATTTATTCCTTCCGAACATCTGATGAACTCAGCTTTGATCTAAATTTGCGAGTGAATATTATTACTTCTGCATTAGAACTTTTTCAAAGTGGATTTCAGTTTCGCACATTTCAACAATCCTTTTGCAACCCCCAGTATTGGAAAAGAACGTCACTTGGAGGATTCGAGCTACTACCAAACATACCCCCTTCCATTGCCATACAAGATATTTTCAAAAACGGAAAACTATATGGAACTGAATGCGCCACCGCTATGATCATTATTTTTTACAAAGCTTTACTATCATTATATGAGGAAGAAACTTTCAACCGTCTCTTTGCAAACCTTTTACTTTATACGTGGGACTACGATCAAGATTTAAAGCTCATAACAAAAACGGGTGGCGATCTTGTTCCAGGTGATCTCGTTTATTTTAAAAATCCACAAGTGAATCCAGCTACGATCGAGTGGCAAGGAGAAAATACAATCTATCTAGGAAATTTCTTTTTTTACGGACATGGCGTAGGTGTAAAAACAAAAGAGGAAATTATATACTCATTAAATGAACGACGAGTCCCTTACGCTTTTATTTCAGCTTTCTTGACCGATACTATTACCCGTATCGATAGCCGTCTCATGAGCCACTACGCCTCTCCTAGCACTCCACAGACATCGATAGGCTTTATTCCGATTAGAGATGATGCAATCGTTGCAACAGTTGGCCATACAACTACAATTTATTAAAAAAGCGCCTACATATGTATATGTAGGCGCTTCTTCTTATTTAAGCTTTTGTATGTTCTTTATGGTCACATTCGCAATGAGATCCACATTTTCCGTATAGTACTGTTGATTTTTCATCTTCAAAATGTCCGATTGTTCCTTCACATACTTGGCATACGATTGTTCCCATTTTTCATTTCCCCCTGAGTTTTAATAATAATCTACTTATTTATAATTAAGCTTTCGCCTGGTCTCTATTAGCACAGTCACAATTTGTACCACATTTTCCGTAAAGCACTGTCGTTTTTTCATCTTCAAAATGACCGATTGTTCCTTCACATACTTGGCATACGATTGTTCCCATTTTTCATTTCCCCCTAAGTTTATGGTCCTAAAAACTTTTAGCTGTCCATTTCCTATCAATTATTGGGCTTTTGTATGCTCTGTGTGATCACATCCGCAAGATCCACATTTCCCGTAAAGTACCGTTACTTTCTCATCCTCGAAGTGTGCAATTGTACCTTCACAATCTTGACATACGATCGTTCCCATTTTTCATTTCCCCCTAAGTTTATAATCCCAAAAACTTTTGTAACCGCTTAACTTTCTGTCTTTATTTTAATATGTTATACTTTTTACGTCAATAGGTTTTTAGTATAACACATTAAATATTTTTAATTTAAATTAGTATGCGATATTCAAACAAAAAAACAGCCATATTTATACGTACGACTGTTTTACATTAATTATTCTTCATATTCCGCATGCAAAGAAGTAGATGGGACTAAAAATTTAAAAAACTGAGCTAACTCTGCTGCTTCCTCTTCTGACCCCAATTTAAAAACTTCCTGTATATGTTGCACATTCTCTACATCATCTCTTCCAAGTAAAGTAGACCTTCCTGTTTGCATGCAAACAATGAGCGGCTTTCCAAAAAACATATTTGTATAAATAACACCAAAATCATAACGAGTATCATGTGTCATAAACCCCAAAAATCGTACCTTCACACTTTCATGCTCATCATACAATTTTTCAAACATCGGTTTCCACCTTTCTACATCACCTTTCATTAGTATATTAAACAAAAAAAGGAATACTCCTTTTAATTGTCAAAAAATTCAGTAGGATGTAGAATGATAGTATTCTACTAAGTTAGGAGGAGCTTATATGCAACATGCCTTTATTACGCTTGTACCTAAATCCAATCAACAAACTGTTTCAACAGATGATATAAAACAACTTTTTCAGTACTATAAAACAGTTACTTCCAAAACTGGTGTTCAAATTAATTACGCTTATACAAATACCGCTTTTCCTTATGAAATTTTAGATACATCAGCAACAACATTAAAACTACAAGCTACTCACGATCGATATGACTCCATATATGTTGGTGTTGGTATAGAAAAGGAACAATCTTTTATTCAGATTTCTTTACCACCTACTGCAACATTCGGTGATAAAGGAAAAGCAAATGAATTTTGCCGTTTTCTAGCGAAGAAATTAGAAGGAGAATTACAATTATTTAATGGAAGAACAATGTATTTCTATAAACGTTAATTTAAAAACAAAAATAAATGATTAGAAAGATCATACTATTTGTGCAAGTAAGAAGCATCGCTTTTCTCCTTGCACTTAGTATGACATACGCTATTACATACGCTAAGTACAAAAATATAAGAAAAAGAAAAATTTTATAATGAAGTTTATCACGACTTGACAATAATAACACTGCTGAAAATCCACTCCATAAAACTAGATGAAAAAATGAAGCTAGTGTAATTTTCATAGCGTTACCTCCTTTTTCTTCCTATTTATATGCTTCAGCTCTTCCCTCTTAACATTTTGAAGGTAGACTTTTCTAAATCCCACCTAATTCATCGTTGTATTTTTCTTTTTCAAATTCTCCAACTATTCAAATGCGAATATTCCTCGTTTTTAACAATAAATTCTCTCATATCTCCTATAAGATAGATTATTCATTTATCGCATGGTATACTCCTTAAAGAGAAAAGATAGAAAGGAATTAATGATACATGGTATTTAGCAATTTGTTTTTCTTATGCCTTTTTTTACCTGCAATTCTTTTCGTGTACTACTCAGTACGGAAAGAATTACAAAACATAGTTCTTCTATTATTTAGTTTATTATTTTATGCTTGGGGAGAACCAATATATGTCTTCCTAATGCTTTTTTCTATTTTCATCAACTATTGGTTCGGAATATGGCTTAATAAAGACCGACTGTCTAGTGCAAATAGAAAAGTTATTCTGACTATAGCAATCGTTGTCAATACTGCTATACTCGGATATTTTAAATACGCTAATTTCTTAGTAGATAATATAAATGGCATTTTTCATACAAACATTGTACTAGAAAAAATCCCCTTACCAATTGGGATTTCATTTTTCACTTTCCATGCAATGAGTTATATTATTGACATTTATAAGAAAAAAGTAGAAGCTCAGCGAAATCTATTTGATCTCGCACTATACTTTACTATTTTCCCACAATTAGTAGCAGGGCCAATTGTGCGATATAATACAATCGCTTATCAATTACATGTTAGAACAGTTACTGCTGATAAGTTTTCAGAAGGAATTCGTCGTTTTATCATTGGATTAGGAAAGAAGGTTTTAATTGCGAATCAATTAGGAGCTATTGCCGATGAAATATTTGCGATGGATCCAGCAACAATGAGCGTATCTACCGCTTGGATTGGCGCGATCGCTTACACATTACAAATTTATTTCGATTTTTCAGGTTACAGTGATATGGCAATTGGATTAGGAAAAATGTTCGGATTTGATTTCTTAGAAAACTTCAATTATCCATATATTTCAAAATCCATCTCTGAATTTTGGCGTCGTTGGCACATTTCACTTGGTTCTTGGTTCCGTGATTATGTTTATATTCCATTAGGTGGGAATCGCGTATCTACTTGGAAAATCTATCGTAATCTCTTCATTGTATGGGCGTTAACCGGATTTTGGCATGGAGCTAGTTGGACATTTATGATTTGGGGTATTTATTACGGATGTTTAATTGCTTTAGAAAAGGCTGGTTTCGAAAAATTATTACAAAAATTATGGTGGCCGATTCAACACGTATACGTTATGTTCTTAGTGATTATTGGTTGGGTGTTCTTCCGCGCTGATAATTTTAGCTACTGTTCTAAATTTTTACAAGCAATGTTCGGATTAAATGGATCGTTGACTGACATTACGAGTTATTTCTATGTGATGAATTATTGGGGAATCTTTATACTTGCTATTATTACATCAGCTCCAATTTTCTCGTGGATCAAGAATCAATTAGCAAATAAAAAGGTAATCATTTTATCTCCACTTTATTACTTGAGTGTCTTAATCATAACTATGATGTATTTAACGAATGCAACTTACAATCCATTTATTTACTTCCGCTTCTAAAGGAGGGCTAACTATGAAAAATTTCACTAATCGTATATTAATTACAGGATTTCTCGCTATTATTTTTGGAATGTGTATATGGACCGGAAAAATAATATATTGGGACAAAAAAAGTTTTTCTGATTTTGAAAATAGAGAATTAGCTTTGAATCCAGTCCTAACTATTGATACTATAAAATCCGGAAAATATTTCAAAGATACTGAATTACACTTTACAGATCACATTGCAGCACGAGACAGATTTATTGAAACATACACAAAGTTACAAATGAAGTTCAATCGAACTTTCGTAAATAACAATTATGTTGCAGATGACGGTTTTATTTTATCTGCACCTACCAAAATAGATATGCGTAATCAAATTAAACAGTCTGTTAACGAATTAGAAAACTTACAAACTCAATTTCAAAAAACAGAATTTTATTTCTTGTTAGCTCCAAGTAAACTAACGGCATTTTCGTATAAATACCCGCCATATGTAGATCGTGGGTACGATCAAAAGCATCGTGATTATTTTGTACAAGAGTTACAGAAAATAAATTTCCCTGTTATTGATGTTCTTCCTGCTCTTCAAAAGGAATTTACTCATGAACAATTAGAAGATCTATACTTTAAAACCGATCACCATTGGAATATGAAAGGTGCATTTTATGCATACGAACAAACAATGAAGCACATTGCTAATGAATCTAAAATATTTAAAGGTAATGCTGTTAATCGAGATGATTATAAAATAACTACAGAAAAACCGAATGGACAATTTATCGGTAGTTGGAATAAACAACTGTATAATTTAATAGAAACACCTGAAACAATCCCATATGTACAATTAAAGCAAAACCCAAATATGTGGGATAATTATACTGTATATCTCGGTCCAAAATCAGAAGAATCGATGAAAATGCCGATGAAGGAATTCTTTGCAGTGGACAAAAATAAGCTTTCACCAGACTATAGTTCCGTTTACCAAACAGACTATGCACAGATAAATATTTTAAATCCAGATGCAAAAACCAAACTACATGCTGTCATTATTAAAGATTCTTATGCAGATGCAACTTATCCTTTATTTGCACAAGAGTTCGAACAAACAACATTTATTGATCCACGATTTGCGGCAAGCAAAAATGTAAAACAAGAACTCGAAAAACTAAATGCTGATATCGTGTTATTCCTTTATAATGACACTAGTACAAATAAAGAAATGTATCAATTTGAAAATAAAGAATAAAAAAAGAGGTGAATCAAAAAAATTCACCTCTTTTTTTCTATGCATATAACGCATGAAAAAAACGTCTTCTAAATTTAGAAGACGTTTTTTTATAATTATTTTACAATGTGAATTGGCATTCCAAGAGCAACTTCAGCTGCTTCCATTGTGATCTCACCTAATGTTGGGTGAGCGTGGATTGTTTGAGCGATATCTTCTGCTGTCATTCCAGCTTCGATAGCTAAACCAATCTCAGAGATAATATCAGAAGCGCCTGCACCTGCAACTTGAGCACCTACAAGAAGACCATCTTCTTTACGTGTTACAAGTTGTAGGAAACCGTCAGTGCTGTTTAATGATAATGCACGACCGTTAGCAGCGAATGGGAACTTAGATACAGCTACTGTCATTCCTGCTTCTTCAGCTTGTTTCTTAGTGTAACCAACAGATGCTAATTCTGGATCAGTGAAGCATACTGCAGGAATTCCGATGTAATCGATTGCTGATGCATGGCCACTAATTACTTCAACAGCTACTTTACCTTCGTAAGAAGCTTTGTGAGCTAATGGTGGTCCAGGAACGATATCACCGATTGCATAGATGTTTGGTACGTTTGTACGACATTGCTCATCGATTTCGATGATGCCGCGGTCAGTCATTTTAACTCCAACTTGCTCAAGACCGATTTCTTGAGTGTTTGGACGACGACCTACAGTTACTAATACGTAATCTGCTTCTACAGTTTGGATTTCACCTTTAACTTCAAAGCTAACTTTTACGCCAGTTTCTGTTTCTTCAACGCCTTTAGCCATAGCTTTTGTATGGATATTTACGTTACCTTTCTTTTGAAGAGCACGTTTAACAACAGAGCTCATAGCTTTTTCGAAACCAGCTAAGATTTCGTCGCCAGCTTCTACTACAGTAACTTCTGTACCGAAGTTAGCATATGCAGTTCCTAATTCCATACCGATGTAACCGCCGCCGATTACAACAAGTTTTTTAGGAATTTCAGGTAAGCTTAAAGCACCTGTAGAGTTGATAACACGTTTAGAGTATTTGAATCCTGGAATTTCGATTGGTGTAGAACCAGTTGCAAGAACAGCATTTTTAAACGTATACGTTTGTGCTGCATCTTCAGTCATTACGCGTAATGTGTTAGCATCTACGAAGTAAGCTTCACCGCGAATGATTTCAACTTTGTTACCTTTAAGAAGGCCTTCAACACCGCCAGTTAATTTCTTAACTACGCCGTTTTTCCATTCTTGAACTTTTGTAAAGTCAACTTTCACGTTCTCTGCAGTGATACCCATGTCATCAGAATGCATTGCATTCTCATAACGATGACCTGCATTGATTAACGCTTTTGAAGGAATACATCCAACGTTTAAGCATACGCCACCAAGGTTAGCTTTTTCGATAATTGCTACCTTTTGACCTAATTGTGCTGCACGAATTGCCGCAACGTATCCACCAGGACCTGCACCAACAACGACTGTATCTAATTCAATTGGGAAATCTCCTACTACCATTGTTATTACGCCTCCATTACTAATAATTGTGGGTCATTCAATAGACGTTTAATTTGGTTTAATGCTTTTTGAGCAGTTGCGCCGTCAATTAAACGATGGTCAAAGCTTAGAGATAATGCTAATACTGGAGCTGCAACGATTTCACCGTTTTTCACAACTGGCTTCTCAGCGATACGGCCGATACCAAGAATTGCTACTTCTGGGTGATTGATAACTGGAGTGAACCATTGTCCACCTGCAGAACCAATGTTTGTAATTGTGCAAGAAGCACCTTTCATTTCAGCCGGAGCTAAACGACCATCACGTGCTTTACCAGCAAGATCATTGATCTCGTTAGAAATAGTGAAGATAGACTTGCGATCTGTATCTTTAACAACTGGTACTAATAGACCTTTGTCTGTATCAGCTGCGATACCGATGTTGAAGTAATGTTTATGAACTACTTCTTGAGAAGCATCATCTAAAGAAGTGTTTAACATTGGGTATTCACGTAATGCAGATGTTAAAGCTTTAACAACGTATGGAAGGTAAGTTAATTTAATACCTTTGTCAGCTGCAACAGCTTTGAACTTCTTACGGTGAGCAACAAGTTCTGTTACATCTACTTCATCCATTAATGTTACGTGAGGAGCTGTATGCTTAGAGTTAACCATTGCTTTAGCAATCGCTTTACGGATACCACTCATTTTCTCACGAGTTTCTGGATATTCACCAGCTGGGATTGGTTGTGCTTTTGGTGCTTCTTCTTTCGCTGCTGCTGGAGTAGCTTCTACTGCTGCTGGAGCCTCAGTTGCTGCTACTGCTTGTCCACCATTTGCAAATGCATCGATGTCAGCTTTTACGATACGGCCGTTCTTACCAGAACCAGCTACTTTATGAATGTCTACGCCGTTTTCACGAGCATATTTACGAACAGATGGCATAGCGATTACGCGCTCATTTACTACTTCTGCAGTTGCTGCTGGAGTAGCTTCCGCTGCTGGAGCTTCTACTGCTGCTTCTTCAGCTTTTGGAGCTGCATCATGATCGTCACCTTTAAATTTAAGGTTTTCGTATCCAGGAGCATCAAATTTAATTAATGTATCTCCTACAATTGCAACTGTTCCTTCTTCTACAAGTACTTCAAGTACTTTACCTTTAACAGGAGAAGGGATTTCTACTACTGCTTTATCATTTTGTACTTCAAGAAGTACATCGTCTTCGTTTACTTCATCGCCTGGTTTAATAAACCATTTTACGATTTCACCTTCGTGGATACCTTCACCGATATCTGGTAGTTTAAATTCAAATGCCACGGAATTCAGCCCCCTGATTCATTTCATTATTATGGAATATGTACAAAAGAAACCAGCATGTGCTGATTTCTTTTGCACATGAAAAGCTAAAAATTAGAAGTTCATTACTTTGTTAACAGCTTCAACAATATCTTTATGGTTTGGTAACCATACGCTCTCAGCTTGAGAGAATGGGAATACTGTATCAGCAGCTGCAACACGTACAACTGGAGCTTCTAAGTTTAAGATTGCACGGTCGTTAATTTCCGCTACAACGTTAGCTGCAATACCAGCTTGTTTTTGTGCTTCTTGAACTACAACTACGCGGCCTGTTTTTTCAACAGAAGCGATGATTGTTTCGATATCTAATGGTTGAACTGTACGTAAGTCAACTACCTCTAAAGAGATACCTTCTTTTTCAAGTTCTTCAGCAGCTTTTAATGCAGCATGAACCATAGCACCGTAAGCGATAACAGATACATCTGTACCTTCACGTTTGATATCAGCTTTACCTAAATCAATTGTGTAATCGCCTTCTGGTACATCTTGACGGAATGAACGGTACAATTTCATATGCTCTAAGTAGATAACTGGATCGTTGTCACGAATCGCAGAGATTAAAAGACCTTTTGCATCGTATGGAGTAGATGGAATAACAACTTTTAGACCAGGTTGTTGAGCCACTAATCCTTCTAAGCTATCAGCATGTAGTTCAGGAGTATGAACACCGCCACCGAATGGAGAACGAATTGTTACTGGAGCAGTCCAACGTCCACCAGAACGGTAACGCATACGAGCTAATTGACCAGAAACTGAATCCATTACTTCATAAATGAAACCGAAGAATTGGATTTCTGGAACTGGACGGAAGCCTTCTAATGCAAGTCCAACTGCAAGTCCACCAATACCAGACTCTGCAAGTGGAGTATCCATTACACGATCTTCACCGAATTCAGCTTGTAAACCTTCAGTAGCACGGAATACACCGCCGTTTACACCAACGTCTTCACCAAACACAAGTACGTTAGGGTCATTTTTCATTTCAACGCGTAAAGCATCAGTGATTGCTTGAATCATTGTCATTTGAGCCATGGCTTACTTCGACTCCTTTTCTTTGTAAATTTCATATTGTTCAGCTAAGTTGTAAGGCATTTTTTCGTACATGATTTCCATTAAATCAGTAACTTTTTGTTTTGGAGCTTGGTCAGCCTTAGCAATTGCTTGTTTGATATCTTCTTTTGCTTCTTCGATTACTTTCTCTTCAACTTCTTGAGACCATAGGCCTTTGTTTTCTAAGAATGCACGGAAGCGTACGATTGGATCTTTTTGTTCCCATTCGTTCTCGATATCTTTTGTACGGTAACGAGTTGGGTCATCACCAGCCATTGTATGTGGACCGTAACGGAATGTTAAAGTCTCGATTAAAGTAGGGCCTTCGCCGTTTACTGCACGCTCACGAGCGAAAGCAGTTGCTGCGTATACAGCTAATGGATCCATACCGTCTACTTGAATTCCGTAAATACCTGCTGCTACTGCTTTTTGTGCCACAGTTTTAGCTGCAGATTGCTTTTCTACTGGAGTAGAGATTGCATAACGGTTGTTTTGTACAACGAAGATTGCTGGAGCTTTGAATGCACCCGCAAAGTTCATACCTTCGTAGAAGTCACCTTGTGAAGCACCACCGTCACCAGTGTAAGTAATTGCAACAGATTTTTTACCACGTAGTTTCATACCTAACGCAACACCAGCAGTTTGGATGATTTGCGCACCGATAATGATTTGTGGAGCAAGTGCATTTACATTCTCAGGCATTTGGTTACCCATGAAATGTCCACGAGAGAATAAGAATGCTTGGTATAATGGTAAACCGTGCCATACTAATTGTGGCACATCACGATATCCTGGTAAGATGAAATCTTCTGCTTCAAGTGCGAAATGACTTGCTAATTGAGAAGCCTCTTGTCCAGCTGTTGGTGCGTAGAAACCTAAACGTCCTTGACGGTTTAAAGAAATAGAACGTTGATCTAGTACGCGAGTATACACCATACGGCGCATTAATTCTTTTAATTGATCATCAGATAATTCAGGCATAGCTGCTTCATTCACAACTTCGCCTTTTTCATTTAAAATTTGTAATGTCTCAAATTGAGCTGCGATAGCTTTCATTTGCTCATCAACATTAAATAGGGTCTTTTTTGTTTTAGTACCCATTCCGTTCACCTCTTCCTCTCTTGAACCATATTCTGAAACGCTTTCACTATCTATTAGCTAGACTGAAAACGCAACAATGTAAACCAACAAATTTATCTGTCGGTTGAGAATAATTTTGTGTACCTAACAATCTGTACTAATGTTTTTTCAGAAACATATTAATACAATCTTGATCACGTTTTTTAGTTTACAACTATTCTAATTACGATGTCAATTACTTTGGTTACGTTTTTTTATAAATAATCTGCAGGTTTCTTCTACACAAACGTGTTTTTATTTTTCACATCTGTATTAGTAAGCATTAACCTACTGTTATATTATTCCCTTTTCAACTTATTTTTTCTCTTAGAATAATATGTAAACGATTTAATTCTCTTTAGTTTTTCTCTCTTCTTAGCAAAAATATACAAACTCTTCTTCCTTTTATAGGTAATTACCCATACATTTCTACTCTTCCCTCCATACATTATAGTAACCGCAGTGTTAGCGGGAAATGATAAAGGAGGTCATCTCATGTACGGATACTCATATTGCTATCCAACTTGTTCAAATCCTTCCTACGGTTATGGCGGTTCTTGTGGCGGGTCTGGACGCGGCTTCGCCTTAATCGTTGTGTTGTTTATTCTTTTAATTATCGTTGGTGCTGCTTGCATTCGCTAATGTAAAATGAAACAACTATGGAAAGAAACAGACGGCTTTGCCGTCTTTTCTTTTTATTACATACATAAATATTCTATAGTAAAACACTTTCCAAAGTGCTTCCCTACTTGTCGATGACTTTTTCCACCTCCTTTGGTAGACTAAAGAAGAAAGGAGAGATTACATATGCTTACAATGAAAGATGTAATTCGCGAAGGAGATTCTATTTTGCGAAACGTTGCAGAAGAGGTATCCATGCCAGCGAGCGAAGAAGATACAACTGCCCTTAAAGAAATGATTGAATTTGTAATAAATAGCCAAGATCCTGAAATGGCTGAAAAATATAGTTTGCGCCCTGGAATCGGATTAGCGGCTCCACAAATCGGTATTTCGAAGAAAATGATTGCGGTTCATGTAACTGATACGGACGGTACGTTATATAGTCATGCATTATTCAACCCAAAAATCATTAGTCATTCTGTTGAACGTACATATTTACAAAGCGGGGAAGGCTGTCTATCAGTAGACCGCGAAGTACCTGGTTATGTCCCTCGTTACACAAGAATTACAGTGAAAGCAACATCTATCAACGGCGAAGAAGTAAAATTACGTTTAAAAGGTTTACCAGCAATCGTATTTCAACATGAGATTGACCATTTAAATGGTGTTATGTTCTATGACCACATTAATAAAGAAAATCCATTTGCTGCTCCTGACGATTCAAAACCTTTAGAGCGATAATAAAAAAAGGCGGAAGTTAATCTTCCGCCTTTTTTATATGAAATGGGTTCCATATTCACTTATAGCAATCCAGCCCATTTTAATCCATGATATATGCCGTCTTCACTAACATCCTTTGTCACGTGATTTGCAAGTTTTTTCAAGTCTTCATGACCATTCCCCATCACAATAC
Organism: Bacillus sp. EB106-07-01-XG149; assembly: GCF_058791555.1. NCBI lineage: Bacteria > Bacillati > Bacillota > Bacilli > Caryophanales > Bacillaceae > Bacillus > Bacillus sp. EB106-07-01-XG149. The sequence goes on from NZ_JBYTDP010000002.1 coordinate 297,620, forward strand.
CTGTCCCAACTGCTTCGATCATTTCTAAATCATTTAAGCCATCTCCAAATGCATACACTTGTTCACGGTTAAACCCTAATTTTTCAATGAATTTCTCAATTCCTTTTGCCTTCGAACCACCATTCGGAATAATATCCATTGAATATGCATGCCAGCGAATAAAATGAAAGTCTGGGTAATGATTAATAAACTTTTCTTCTTCATTCACTTCACAGAAAAGAAGTGTTTGATAAATATTACGTTTCTCATAAAAATCAGGTTCATATGCCGGATGCTCAAAATTTAAGCTTCCAAACCCTTCTTTCACATAATCATGATATTCCACTGATGCTCTCATTTCTTGATGATCAAGATATACAAGTGGATATCCTTCTTGTTTTGCAAACTGAGTAAACTTATGTAAGGTAGCTGGATGTAACGGGTTATTAAATATTACCTCATCCTCAAATACAACGTACTGTCCATTAAAGCTAACATAATTATGTATATTGAGTTCCTCACGAATATCTTCAAACATAAATGGCGCACGTCCTGTCGCAATTGCTACATGCACACCTTTCTCTTGTAAATGTCTTACTGCATCTCGTGTAGATTGTGGAATCTTCTTATCATGATCTAATAATGTTCCGTCAATATCAAAAAAGACAATTTTATCATTCATTTGTCAAAATCCTTTCTGTTACTCTATATTCCTATTTTGATTATCGCTTTTCAAATTCTAAAAAAAAGTATAACATATTAAACATCTGTGAAGAAAGCGTTCACTTTCTGACCTTATTTATGAAACCTGCATATATATATTAGTAAAAAATGTGGATACTTGTTCGTATGAATTTTCTTTTCTATTCTTTCTCATACTATACCTATAACTAACGGCTACTAATCGTTACTATAGAATAACTTTCCCTGTATGAGAATGGACAAGATTCAACATTCACTTTTGTCTTCTTTCTTATATCAGAGACGGAGTTTTCACTAGTAATATGCATGTTTTAAATAAGGAAAGGAAGGAGTAATCATGCTGAAGAAGCTGAAGAAAAAGCTCAAGCGTTATTTAAAAGATCTAGTCCGTAAAAAGACAATCGCTTAAATTGTGCCCATTTCGGGCTTTTTCTTCATTCTCATTCGAAAAAACATGAAAATCGTGACTGTTTGCTTTATAATAAGTAACAGATAATGCAAAACATAGACAAGGAGAGGTTTTCCAAATGATTTTTAAAGTATTTTATCAAGTAAAATTGACTGAGGTTCCAGTACGTGAAAATACAAAAGTTTTATATTTAGAGGCTACGTCTGAAAAGGATGTTCGTAAGAAATTAAATAAGTTCGCATATAATATCGAGTTCGTTCAGTCTGTTACTGGTGCTCATCTTGAATATGAAAAAGAAAACGCTGATTTAACATTAGCGGAAATCGTATAGTCATATGAAATTTCTAAAGAATGATCAAGCTGCCGTTTTTGCTTTAGGTGGACTTGGTGAAATCGGTAAAAATACATATGCTGTTCAATTTCAAGATGAAATTATTATTATTGATGCTGGAATTAAATTTCCAGAAGACGAACTCCTCGGAATCGATTATGTAATACCAGATTACACTTATTTTGTGCGAAACGAAGATAAAATTAAAGGATTATTCATTACACATGGTCACGAAGATCATATCGGTGGAATTCCTTACTTATTACGTCAAGTAAACATCCCGATTTATGGCGGAAAATTAGCAATTGCACTAATCAAAAACAAATTAGAAGAGCACGGATTACTTCGTAAAGCAAAACTTTATGAAATTCAAGAAGATGATGTTATTAAATTTAAAAAGACATCTGTTTCCTTCTTCCGTACAACTCACAGTATCCCAGATTCATACGGAGTTGTTGTGAAAACACCTCAAGGACAAGTTGTTCATACTGGCGATTTCAAATTTGATTTCACACCAGTCGGTGAACCAGCGGACTTAACAAAAATGGCTGAAATCGGAAAAGACGGCGTACTTTGTCTCTTATCTGACAGTACAAACAGTGAAGTTCCAAACTTTACAATGTCTGAGCGCCGTGTTGGTGATAGTATTCAAGATATTTTCCGCAAAGTAGAAGGTCGTATTATCTTTGCAACCTTTGCATCAAATATCCATCGTCTACAACAAGTTGTTGAAGCGGCTGTTGAAAACAATCGTAAAGTGGCTGTGTTCGGTCGCAGTATGGAAGCGGCGATTGAAATCGGACAAAACCTTGGTTATATTCGCTGTCCGAAGGATACATTCATAGATACAGCTCAACTAAACCGCCTACCTGCTAATAAAGTTGTTATTTTATGTACAGGTAGTCAAGGTGAGCCAATGGCAGCACTTTCACGTATTGCTAATGGTACTCATCGTCAAATTCAAATCATTCCTGGCGACACAGTTGTTTTCTCTTCTTCACCAATCCCTGGTAATACAATTAGTGTAAGCCGTACAATTAACATGTTGTATCGTGCTGGTGCTGATGTAATCCACGGAAAACTGTCAAACATTCATACGAGTGGACACGGTGGACAAGAAGAACAAAAACTAATGCTTCGTCTAATTAAACCGAAGTATTTCATGCCAATTCATGGTGAATACCGCATGCAACGTATGCATATGAAGTTAGCAAACGATTGTGGTATTCCAGAAGAAAACTGTTTCATCATGGATAATGGAGATGTTCTTGCTCTTCGTTCTGATGAAGCAAGCGTAGCTGGTAAAATACCATCTGGATCTGTCTATATTGACGGAAATGGTATTGGAGATATCGGTAATATTGTATTACGCGATCGTCGTATTCTTTCTGAAGAAGGACTTGTTATTGTAGTTGTAAGCATTGATATGAAAGAGTTTAAAGTTGCAGCAGGACCTGATATTATCTCACGTGGTTTCGTGTATATGCGCGAAAGTAGTGATTTAATTAATGATGCTCAAACATTAATTACAACTCATTTAGAAAAAGTAATGGAGCGTAAAACAACACAATGGTCTGAAATTAAAAATGAAATTACAGACACATTAGCACCATTCCTATATGAGAAAACGAAACGTCGCCCAATGATTTTACCAATCATTATGGAAATATAAGAAAAAGGACAATACCTTCATGGTATTGTCCTTTTCTCTTATCTTAAAAAGTGTTTAAAACGATCTACTTCATCGTCATGACCAATTACAATTAATATATCTCCCGCTTGAATATTTTCCGTAGCTCGAGGAGATACAATAACTTCTTTACCACGTTTAATCGCTACAATATTCAATCCAAACTTAGCACGAATATCTAATTCGATTAAAGAATGACCATCAATTTTTTTATTTGCAATAATCTCTACAATACTATGCTCATCTGAAAGCTCAAGATAGTCTAATACATTACTTGATGCAATATTATTAGCAATCCTTTTTCCCATATCACGCTCGGGGTGCACAATGTGATCTGCCCCTATTTTACTTAACACTTTTTCATGGTAATCATTTTGAGCTTTTACAGTAATATTTTTTACACCTAACTCTTTTAAAATTAATGTTGTTAAAATACTTGAATTTAAATTGTCTCCAATAGCAACGACTACATGATCAAAATTACGAATACCAAGACTTTTTAATACCATCTCATCTGTTGAATCTGCAATTACAGCATGTGAAGCTATATTTGCAAACTCATTAATTTTATCCTCATCTGAATCAATTGCCATTACTTCCATACCTAATTGAGCGAGTTCTCGGCAAATGCTTCCACCAAAACGTCCAAGCCCAATGACAGCAAATTCTTTCTCTTTTTCACCCACAGGAATTCCTCCAATAACATCGAATACTATGTATTTTTATTGTAACATACTTTAGATTTGCTACAAAAACCTGTATATCATTCTTATTTTTGTTTTTGCATATAAAAATACTGTTGTAAATAAAATGCGATACTGAAAATTAACATACCAAATACAAATATATTTCCAAATGAACTAAATGTTTCAAAAACGAATAATAACGTTTCTTGTCCGAAGAAAGCAAATAATAGTTGTGTAAATGCGAATAGCAATGCCAATATATAATGATGTTGATGGAATAAATAATGTGTTGCACCTAAAAAAGCGATAAACGAAATAATGAAAATCCACCAATTTTCTAAAAACAGTTGCCAATTAGTAAATTGATATCCATTTACTAATATCGCAATAATTCCTATAACAGCCATCGTTGGCACACTCCAAAATAATGCTCGCCCTCTAAAGAAGCGCGTTCCTTTAACATCACCTTTTTCATGTGCAATGTATGTGAGTACTACCGTACTTATGTACAAAACTGAAAGAATTGTTAAAACGATAATAAGCCAAAAATGTAATTGATAATACTCATGCTCTATGTTTGTCACGATAGCCGCTAACATACACGGGATTAACATTCCAGTCCAACCATCTACTTTTCTTTCATTCCAAAACACTGTGTTACCAATCCGTATCCCTAACAACATAAAAATAATGATACCTAGTACAAATAATGTCGTTTTATTCCCTACCAAACTCGTCGAGAAAGCAATTAATCCAATAAATAAAAAGAGAACAAACCCATTCATAATTTCTAATACAGGTGATAAATATCTTTTCACCCATTTATATGTTTCTTCATATTCGTGATTATCTACTAAACGGTAGGCATAAAAACTTATCCCAAAATACACCGCCGCAATAATAACATACGCATATAAGACGAAACACAACATTGCACTGCTAATTTGCACGTAATTCCCCACCCTTTTTTCTATGTTTCACCTTGATTTTACACACTTTCTACACGAAATGTAAACATATATAAGCTAGTTAACTAATCATCTTCTCAATAAGCGATAATGAATAATGAGCAGCGGCTCAAAACCGCTGCTCATTACTTTATCCATTTGTATGCCAATGTGTATCCAAAACAAATATAAAAGATGTTTTCGTCTTAGAACTAACAAGTACCCACTGTAAGTTTTTGCAAAGTTGGCGAGCGAGTTTACTTTCTAGTTCCTTTCCACTTTACATATTGATCTAAAAATGCGATAGCTTTCTCAATAACCTCTTCATCTGGTTTTAATTTCGCATGGTGTAAACCATATTCTGAATTTACCCCAAGCCAAAACATAAATCCAGGAATCTCTTGAAGCATATAACCAAAATCTTCCCCTGTCATTGCCTCAGTACATGTAATTACCTTCATATCGGTTTGTTCACTTACAAACTGCATAAACTCTCTCGTTAATACTTCATGGTTATATACTTGATGATACATCGCTCCATAGTCAATAACAGCTTCACATTGGAAGGAAGCTTCTATACCTGCAACAATTGCCTCAATCCTACTTTTAACACGCCTCATTGATTCCACTGATAACGTTCGGATCGTTCCTTCTAACCGAGACTTTTCTGCTATGATATTTTGAACTGTACCACCTGTTATTTTTCCGATTGTAATCACTGCACTATCAAGAGGATTCACATTACGACTAATAACGGATTGAAGTTGTGTAACAAGGTGACTTGCTGCTACAATCATATCATTTGCAGTATGCGGGTAGGCTGCATGTCCACCTTTCCCTTTCAAATCAACATATAACTCTGATGTATTTGCAAATAATAGCCCCTCTTTTGTGGCAATTGTTCCTACAGCGTATTCAGGTGCAATATGAAGACCAAGAATTATATTCGGCTTCCATTCATTTAACTCTTCACTCTCTAACATAGGAAGAGCCCCTCCTGGCCCTTCTTCAGCTGGTTGGAATAGAAACACAAGGTCATCATCTATTCTTTCTGTTACAGCTGCTGTTAGAAGGCCTAAACCGATTGTTGTATGCAAATCGTGTCCACATGCATGCATCATTCCTTCATGAATAGAAGCAAACTCATATCCAGTTTCTTCGGTAATTGGTAAACCGTCTATATCTGCGCGATACCCAATAATTTTTTTTGGATTTTTTCCATTCACTTTAACAATGACACCCGTTTTCCATACTTTCACTTCCACATATTCATTCGAAAGCGTTCCTATGTAATCTAAAATATACTGTTGTGTTTTCCACTCTTTAAATCCAATTTCCGGTATTTTGTGTAAGTCTCTACGAATTTGAACGAATTTGCTTACTGCCATTTTTGCACCTCTATCTATAAAAAGCGCAAGAGCCTGTTATGCTCTTACGCTTTTTTTGTGTTTATTTTTCTGGGTTTAATTGACGAAGCTCTTGTTTAATTTCAGTTTTTGCTTTTGTCTTCTCATCAATCTCTTTAATTACACGTGCTGGAGTACCGGCAACAACTGTATATGGAGGTACATCTTCTGTTACAACAGCTCCTGCTGCTACAACTGCACCCTTACCTACTGTAACTCCCTCTAACACAACTACGTTTGCACCAATTACAACATCATCTTCAACGATAACTGGTTTTGCTGAAGGCGGCTCAATAACACCTGCAAGTACTGCACCTGCACCTACGTGACAGTTCTTACCAACAGTTGCACGTCCACCAAGTACCGCGTTCATGTCAATCATAGTACCTTCACCAATTACAGCACCGATATTAATTGTTGCATTCATCATAATAACAGCGTTGTCGCCGATTTCAACGTGATCACGAATAATCGCGCCTGGCTCAATACGAGCTTTAATACCTTTTAAATCAAGCATTGGAATTGCAGAATTACGACGGTCATTTTCAACAACGTAATCAACAATGTGCTTGCTATTTTCATCAAGAATTGTCTTAATTTCAGACCATTCTCCAAATAATACACCAGACTTTTTATTTACAAATGCTTGTACCGTTTCAGGGAATGTTACTTCTTTTAAATCCCCTTTTATGTATACCTTTACAGGAGTTTTCTTTTCACTTTTTTGAATAAACGAAATAATTTCGTTAGCGTCCATCATTTTCATTCTTGTTGCCTCCTAAATCCATTTATAATGTTACTCTACCAAACGATAGAGCGAGTAGCAAGATAATAATCCTATTTTTCCATTTGAATTTCTTCTATAATTTCTAAAAATGCCCTTACTTGCTTCAATTGTCTGGCCGATTCACTCGTCAATAACCATGTTTCTCTCGTTAATTGAACAGGTGTTTTATACATATTTTCCCGTACTTCTTTTAAAACAGTAGAAGGTAAAAGAGCATAACCTATACCATTTAAAACGAGTTGTTTGCAAGTCTCAATTTGATCAACCACAATTGTTCTCTTAGGTGGATTAGAAAATAAACCATACCACCAATTTTGTATTTGTCCATAATAAGTCGAATCACTTTTAAATTGAATAAATGGTCTATTTGTTTCTTTTAACATCGTAATATCTTTTATTTCTTTATCCACTAAATAAAGTTCATCTTCAAATAATTGTTGCTTCTGACCTTTATATTCTTGTGTTCCTCTCAATATAGCAACATGAACGTCCCCTTCATAAAATTGCTTTTGTACTTCACTACTCCAGCCAGTAAACAGCGATATTTTCACAGAAGGGTATTTATGTACAAACTTCTTCAAAACAGGAGGAAGCCAATATTGACCAATAACTGATGCAACAGCTATTTTTAACGTTCCGTGAGTTTCTGTTCTAAAAACAGCTAGCTCACTTTTAATATCCTCTTCCTTTTGCAGCATTTCTTTTGCATAATTTGCGACTTTTTCCCCTTCAGGTGTAATTGTCAATCCTTTTTGTGAGCGAATAAAAAACTTCATTCCCCATTGTTTCTCCATAGATTGTAATCGTTGACTAAGCGCAGGTTGTGAAACAAATAAACGTTCCGCCGCTTTTCTCATATTTGATTCCTGAGCTAACACAACCATCATTTGAAAATCATCAATTTGCAACTTTCTCCCTCTTTCCTTAGCTTCCATACACCTTATCTCAATAAGCTTTTCATCCTTAATTTAACTATATACTCTTATATTTTTTATCTTTTTAAATATAATACATACACAACTGATATGCACGAAAAAAAAGTGACTTCTCCGCTTCTATGAAGTCACTTTTCTCACATTATCGATTATGTTGCCTTACTTTTTTATTCAACAATTTTAAAATAGCCCGACGTGTTAAAATCCCCTCAAAATACCCATCTTCATTGACAGCGCAAATAAAAGGATGATCAATTGTCATTTCTAAAGCTTTTGCAAACGAATCTTCTAACTTAAGAACCGGAATGTCTTCCTTCATCACCTGTTCTACTTTCATTTCGTCAAGTCTTTCAAACTCAATACGTTCTAACCCTAACATACCATCTAAAATCATAGCAGTACTAATTAACCCATGCAATTTATACATCGGGTCCAAAACAGGTATCGCCGAATATCCAGATTTCACAAGAACGAGTAAAGCATGCTCTAAACCATTCCCCATTTGGACATGTGCTACTTTTTCTGATGAAATCATTAAATCTTTCACAAAAATTTGTTGAAACTCGTCTTTCGGAATACTAATCATATTACATCCCCCATTTTCCTTTTTCCTACTTTTAATCACCGAATCTATTCATATTTTATGACAGCGTTTTCATATTATTATTTTGTCCTTACTTTATTTCAATAAAAACAAAATTACACAGCTATTTTAGCATACAACACAAAAAAAAGACTACCATTCCGGTAGCGCTTAATACCCCTTATTTTTTAATCTGTAAAATAACCTTGTGATTTTTTTATATTGTGTCACATCTGTCTGTTTTAAACCATTCTCAATATCTGTAATTTCCACAGCTAAAACTTCACTCGCATAATTTTGCTGAAATAGAATATCTAGTAATAAACTCTCTTCTTCTTTTGTTAAAACAAATTCCCTTTTCATATACCCCTCTCCTTATACTCGCATCGTTACTCTTATTATATATAATTTCCAACCTATTTAATAGATGTAATATTCAGTTTTTAGTGAAAGATATATAAAAATTGTTTTTTATTTCGTATATCGATTTGCATAACTAAACGCCGCATAAGCATCTGGCTTAATTTTTGCAGTTAATCCCATCGCTTGAATTTTCGCTGTCATATCTAGAATAAATTCTTTTGTTAAACCATCATTTCCAATATCCAAGTGAATTTCCATTATAAATCCAGCCCCATCTTGAGCATATGGATGCAATAAATCCCATATTGTTTGTATATGATTTGGAGTAAATAGGCATGCGATTTCTTGGCTAAACTGCGTTTCTAAATATATTTTCTCACGTAAAGTTGCTGGCTTATCTTTCACTGATTTATGGTGTAAACACCCCCAGGCACCTTTTCCAACGCGATGAATATGAATTGCCGTAATAAACCTCGTATCCTTTTGATGTGCTTGTGAGTCTGTCCCAATGGATAAGCGATATAAATTTCGTGGATCCTTTTCAATGAAACTACAAATACGGCTAAAGACCATATCAAAATTTAAATGTCTCTCTGAAACATTATAAAATGTATGTTCACCGACCACATAGTCACGTCCTTTCAATTAGACAGACTTTTCGTATTCTCATTGTATGGGACAAAAATAAAAATTATAACTTCCTATCCTTTATTCGTTTCAATATTTCGAATTACATAATGGCAAACTTGGCACGTATAAATTACATTTTGATTCGATTGAGCCGTTAATACATGAATAATCTCAGCAGAATTGTGACATTTAGGACAAATCACAACTGGTAAACGTTCCATACAGCACACCTCCTCGTTATTTTTATCTTGCTTTTGCTATCTGTAAACAACCAATTGGTGATGACTAATATTCAGTATAGGACGAAGAAGCCCCACTGATTACAATTTCACTTTATTACCATTGTAGGAAAAATGAAAACTCCCTATACCTATATGCTAAAAAGTAATAGAACTAAAAAAGGTGTTGCCATATGGCAACACCTTTTTTATATGTATCAAGAAATGATATCGTAAATCTCAATTGCAACCATGTCGATATTATCGAATTGATACACTTGAGGTTTTTCACCTTGTTGATACACTTCTAACTCATACATTTCACTTTTATCGAAAAATTTCACGCTACATTTGCGCTCACCGTTCACTTCAAAATAGCGTTGTGCTACTTCACCGCTTTCAGCTTGTTCTTGTAGACTAACAAGTCGAGTTAAAATTCCTTGGAGTAGAGACATGAAATCTCTCCTTTCTCTGATCTTCCTACCAATAGGTTTTACAGCTATACTCATTCTATCCGTCATAACAGAAAAAATGTTCCACAGTCTAGGATAAAGGTTATTGGCCAGAAACTCAACTAAAAATTTGTCGAAATGCGAAGGAAAAAATAGAAAGAACATCTTTTCCCTTCTTTATTGCGATTTTTATACTGGAAGAATATAATAAAAAACAGAAAAAAGGAGGAATTACAATGAGAAAAATTGAGGTTTACACACAACCTGATTGTCCGCCATGTGTCATTGTGAAAGAATTTTTAAAGCATAATAACGTTGTATATGAAGAATTTGACGTAAAAAAAGACGCTGCTGCACGCAATCGTCTTTTATACGACTATGATTCGTATTCAACTCCAACAGTTGTAATTGATGGAGAAGTTGTTGCTGGTTTTCAAATTGAAAAATTACAACAGCTACTCAATATTGAATAAGAATAGGTAAAGACCTATTCTTATTTTTATCCCACTATTTGTGGGCAGTAATAGCCCGATTGGTGCGAGCTATTAATCAATGAGAGATGAACATCCCCCACCAATTAAAGTTTCACTTTATAATTGTTGTAATCGTTTTATTTCAGTTAAAAGTTCTTGGCTTTCATGATATCCGGCCAATTTCCATTTCCCTTGATCTCTTTGCAATGTTACAATTTGATATTGTCCACTTTTCGTCCGCTCATATACATATAAAATTTTATGCTCTTCATCATATGACATTTTCGTTTCTGAATGAAAAGAAAACGGCGCTTCTTTTGCTGGAAGTAAATATTCACTACTTTGTTTATCACTTCTACTATTTTCATCTGTAAATACTTGAAGGAAATTCTCTGTAAAATATGGTGATAACGTTTCTATCATCTTATTCATCGGCAAATGCTTCCCACGAATTGAAAATTGGGTTTCATAGCCCTTTTGTATCGTTGTAAACACTTCTTCCCGATCGACTTTCACTTCCTCTTTTCCTAAAACAGTTGTGACACTATAACCAACTAGAAAGGCAACGCATACAAATAGAACTAACCATATTCCATATTTCCTCATTTTTTCACCTTCCTTTTAAGAAAACTTGTCTTTGTAGTATTCATTGTAACAATGATTATGCAAAGACAGGGGTGGTTTCGTTCGTAAAATCTTTACAACGATAGACAGCATTTTCATCACCATTTTCACTATTACCAATTTATGATAAAAACAAACAAAAAATGCACGAATCTCTTCGTGCATTAAAATAAAACATCTTCTTCATATAAATATTCATACGATAAATCTATAAATAAAAAGTTTTCATCATCAATTGGGAAGGAAAATGTTCGTACCATCTCACCAGTTTCAATATCAGCATATAAATCTGAAAGTCTTGCCTTATTCTCAAAACGCATTTTCATAATATTTTCTAGAAAATACGGACGCCAACTCCAGTTCTTCATATAATACTCAGGCATTACAATCCATTCCCCATCTTTTTTCATAACGTTTCCTGATTGTTGAAAACCATCTTCGTTACAAATAAATATGCGGAAACTACACTGTGATACACTTTGGCTAAATTGTAATAACCAATCATTTATATCTTCATTCTTTTTCTGTTTGGCTAGAACATCACCAATTCGATCACGTAACAGTTCTGTTAAATTATAAATTTTTTGTAATTTCTTCTTCTCATGTTGAATAAATTGATGACACTCATTACCAAGTCGTTCTTTCAAAACGTTCGTTTCAATAAAATCAGGTAAGCACTCTTTCAAATAATTCCCTTGATAATATCGACCACCGTTTTTCCAAGCATATTGTAGTTGATAAAAAGCATCTATTTCTTCATATAACAATGTTGCACCAATTCTTCTAGCAAGTAATGATAAAGAATATAAAATATCTTGATAAGATTGTAAAAGTGCAGTTTGCCTTAAGTTTGTTAAATCTACTTTTAAAATATCCGGTGCTAACACGCTAATACGTTCTAAATTACTTGTACCCGTTCCGACTTTATTAATCGAAATTTGAATACCATATGTACGATAATACATAAGCAAATGATTAAATTGCTCTATGTCTTCTTTACATTCATGTTCTGTAATTTCTAAAACAATGTGTTTCAAATTTAAACCTTGCTCTTCATACATCAATAAAAGTTGAAGTAAACTTTCATCATCATCGTTCATTAATACGTTAGCATTCCGATGTATAAATAATAATAGTTTTTGATCACTTTCTAAATAACGATTTAAAGCTTTTTCTACTATAATGTTATCCGCTTCCAGTTGAAACTCACTCGGAATAGAATCATCATGAAAGAAAGACGCTAAACTTTGTATGCCCTCTTCTGTTTGAATACGTCCTACTACTTCATATCCAATTACAGTATGCTCATCAGCACTAAAAATAGCTTGATAATAAGGAAGGACTTTATCCAAGTTACTCATTACATCTAATGCATCTATCAACGTGCTTCCCTCCCTTTACTTTTCAAAAATTATAACATGATATTTACGGAAAAATAATAAAAAATCCCTTCAGTTTTCCTGAAGGGATTAGAGGGGTAAAATGCTAAGGGGAATTAGCAATTCTACTATGAAGAAAAAAGAGGTCTTAAATATAACGTATATATGACCTCTTGTAAACACTTTTCTTTCACACGTCACAATTCCGTCACATTTAACCGTAAGAATATGAATCAAACATTCATTTTCTCGTCCCTTTTAAAATGGATATTGATGTAAATGTTGTCCTCCATCCATTGTCATGCAAGTTCCATTTATGTACGCAGCTTCATCTGAACATAAATAATAAGCTAGACCTGCGATTTCTTCTGGCGTACCCAGCCTTCCAAGCGGAACACTTTGTATCGTACGCTTAGCCATTTCTTCTGAAATCCATAACTTATCAGCACCGCCCGTACGTTCAATTGGTCCTGGCGCGATAGCGTTAACTCGTATTCCATATTTACGTCCCCACTCAACAGCAAGCGTCTTCGTCATCGCTAACACTCCAGCCTTCGCTGCAGCCGAATGAATAACTCCCGGACCTGCATCCCATGCATATGTTGCTACCATGTTAATGATATTCCCTTTTATACCTTTTTCAATCCAATATTTTCCGACAGCCTGACTACAGTAAAATGTACCATTTAAGACAATATTTATGACCGAATTCCAGCCATTCACGGATAAATCTTCTGCTGGACAAATAAAGTTTCCAGCTGCATTATTTATTAAAATATCAATTCGTCCAAACTTCTCATCAATCTGTTCAATCATTTTCTGAATATCATCAGTATTTCTTACATCCATTTGTACGGGTAATATTTGCCCTGGAAATTGTTCAATTTCCAACTTTGTTTCCTCTAGTTTTTCCTTTGTACGTCCTGTAATAACAACTCGTGCCCCTTCTTTTGCAAAACGAATCGCCATTCCTTTTCCCATTCCGCTTGATCCACCTGTTATAATAACTACCTTTTCTTTCACATACATCCCCTCCCAAAAATGAATACACATTCATTTTATCATTTTATTTAATAGAAATCTTTATATTTTTAAACTTTTCTGATATTTTAGCTTAAAGAGATTTCTTTTTATGCGTTTTTTCGTAATCTATACTACTTTTATATTATTTAAAATATATTTTAAATAAACTGAAAGGAGATTTGAGTAACCTGTAAATGTAACGAACACATGTGATATAAGTCAAATAGGTATACTCATATTTTTATGAAGAAAATTACTAGAAGAGATTTTTTAAAAGTTGGTATGCGCACTTGTCTATATTCATTTATAACCACTAGCATCGGATACTATTACGCTAAATATATTGAGCCTCACTTACTCTCTTTTACAGAGCATACACTTAAATCACAACTCATACCCAAAAGTTTTCATGGTATGAAGATTCTTCAATTTAGCGATTTACATCTCGGATACTATTTCTCTCTCCAACATTTATCTCAAATCGTTTCTAAAATTAATGCTGTAAAGCCCGACATTGTTCTTTTCACTGGTGATCTCATTGATAATTATCAAACATATACTGATACTCCTTTTGTTGCATCCATTTTAAAAAATATACAAGCACCCTTCGGTAAATTTTATATTTATGGTAACCATGATCACGGCGGATATGGAACAGAATACTACGAACACATCATGCGTGAATCTGGATTTGAACTATTACTAAATAGCGAAAAGAGAATTCGTCTACTGGATAATAGTGAAATTTCAATTTTCGGTCTTGATGATATACTACTAGGCAAACCAAAAATAGAGGAGACACTACAACACGCGAGGCAAAATACTTATAACATTGTTCTTGTTCACGAGCCAGATATTGCACCGCAAATTGCTAACTACCCAGTTAACTTACAACTTTCTGGTCATAGCCATGGCGGTCAAGTACAAATTCCTTTTTTAGGCGCTATTATTACCCCAGCACTTGCTAAAAACTATGTTGAAGGTTTCTATACGATTCAAGATTTAGCTCTCTATGTCAATCGAGGCCTTGGAAGAACACGTGTCCCATTCCGATTTATGTCAAAACCTGAAATTACGATTTTCACGCTCCAACATTCGTAATAATTCGCCTATTTTCTTACATATCCTTTCTTGTACGCGCTCATCCACGTTTCATTTACCATATGATAAAAGTGAGTCCAATAAAGGAGGTTTGTTCATGTACCCATATTATCAACCAATCCCAGTCCGTTCAGCACCTATTGGTCCAGTAGGCGACTCACGCTTCTTTCCGTTTTTTGGCGTTCCATTTCTAGCTGGCATTGCTGGTGGACTGCTCGGCGGAGCATTAGCTTTCGGTCCTAGACCGTATTACCCACCATATCCACCACCTTTCCCACCGCCAGCACCTTATCCTTGTTATGGTGGACCTTGTCAACAACCATACTATTATTAATGTACCGCAACAATTCTAACAATGTTATTCCCTCTCTTAACCGATTCATAATCCATTAACATGCTTACAATAAAAACTATTCTCTCTATTCATGCTTCTATTTTGAGAACATACAATAAGTAGAGAACAAAGTAAAAACCTCTTTTTAAAAAGAGGTTTTTACTTTGTTCTCATTATTCAGCATCTGTGTTTTGATACGCCATCTTAAACAACTTCACTTGGCTATCAATCTCTTCTGCACCACTATTAATAACATAATAATAATCACCGTCTTTATTTTGTTCGCGCGTTTTCACATTATCAGCTAAAGTAAGCTGTAAAATCGCCTTAATTCGCGCCTTCATTTCAATATCTAATATCGGGAAAGATATTTCTACGCGCTTCTCCATATTCCGCGTCATCCAGTCAGCTGAAGATAAGTATATTTTCTCTTCCCCATTATGATGGAAATAATAAATTCGGCTATGTTCTAAATATCTCCCGACAACACTAACTACCCGAATGTTTTCACTTACATTTGGAATACCAGGTCTTAAACAACATGTTCCTCGAACGATGAGTTCCACCTTTACTCCAGCTTGTGATGCCTCATACATTTTTTTAATGAGTGGTTTATCAGTTAACGAGTTCATCTTAGCGATAATATATCCATTTCCATATTGTCTATGGTAACGGATTTCCTCATCTATTAAATCCATAAATTGCTCTCTTATATCAAATGGCGCAACCGATAAATGATGAAAATGCGGTTTTGTTGTATAACCACTCAAATAATTAAAGAAATTTGTTGCATCAACCCCAAAGTCTTTTCGTGATGTAATATAGCCAAAATCAGTATATAGCTTTGCGGTTGCATCATTATAATTTCCGGTCCCAAGATGTACAAACCTTTCGATTTTTCCGTTTTTTCTTCTTACAACTAGCGTAATTTTACTATGTGTTTTCAAATGACTTACACCGTAAATAACATGACATCCAGCCTGTTCTAATTCTTTAGCCCAATGCACATTATTTTCTTCATCAAATCTTGCCTTTAATTCAACTAATACTGTCACTTGCTTCCCTTTTTCAGCCGCTACCTTTAGCGCCTGAATAATCGGCGAATCCCCACTTACTCGATATAATGTTTGTTTAATTGCAAGTACATTCGGATCGTCTGCCGCATCACGGACAAAATCAACTACTGGCTGAAACGATTCAAAAGGATGATGTAATAAAATATCATGTTCAATCGCTTTTTCAAATACATCTTCTGCATCCCCTAAGTCTTGAGGCCGTTGCGGAATAAGAGCCGGATATACTAGATGTTCATATAAAGGAGCTAGTTTTTTATATAAAGAAAATAGACATGTTAAATCTAAAGGTCCATCCATTATATACACATCTTCATCCTTTACTTCCAACACCTCATATAATAATGCTAATACTCTTTCATCAATATGCTCTTTGCCAACTTCTAAACGTACAGCAGCTCCCCACTTACGCTTTTTTAATTCTTTTTCAATTACCTTTAATAAATCTCTCGCACCTTCTTCGTGAATTGTTAAATCCGCATTGCGTGTAATACGGAAACGAGTAACAGATGATACTTTATATCCTGTAAATAATTTATGAGTAAAACTACTAATTACGTCTTCTAATAAAATAAATTTATGCTTTTGCCCTTCACTCGGTAAAAATATGAAACGTTCAAGTAGTGAAGGAACTTGTACAATTCCTAACTTCGTGCGGTTTTCTTCTTCCACTTGTTTCTCATCATATAAAAGAGTAGCTAAATTTAAACTTTTATTTAATAACATCGGAAATGGACGATATGCATCGATAGCCACAGGTGTTAAGACTGGAAAAATTTGTTCATCAAAATACTCTTCTATAAATTCTCTCTGTTCTTTCGTTAAATCATGAAATGTTAAACGCTCAATCCCCTCTTGATCCAGCGCTGGCAACACATAATTTTTAAACGTATTATATTGTACAGTCATTAATTCATGGGTCTTTATCGCAATTTTATTTAATTGCTTTTTTGGTGTTAAGCCGGCCTTATTTTCTGGTTGGTTAAAACCAGCACTCACTTGATCCTTCAATCCTGCCACGCGTACCATAAAAAATTCATCTAAATTTGAGCTGAAAATGCTAATAAACTTTAACCTTTCTAAGAGCGGATTCGTT
This sequence comes from Bacillus sp. EB106-07-01-XG149, assembly GCF_058791555.1. NCBI lineage: Bacteria > Bacillati > Bacillota > Bacilli > Caryophanales > Bacillaceae > Bacillus > Bacillus sp. EB106-07-01-XG149. The sequence goes on from NZ_JBYTDP010000002.1 coordinate 314,841, forward strand.
TCATCTTGTGCTTCTTGTAGTACACGTTCATTAAATGCTAACCAACTTAATTCTCTATTATTGTAATAAGCTGTATCATTTAAATTTACTGTATTCCCCTTCAATAATTCCATCCCCTTCACACTTCCCCTTGAAACTTTTTTACTATAATTTAGTTACTTTCATTTTAGCAAATTACAATATTCCAAAGTGTTAATTTTTTGTAAAGACATCCGTACAACTTAACGTTTTGATTCGAAGGATAAGTTAATAGTCGTTTTCAATACTCTTTCTAGCTGCTTTTTTTGCTTTTCAGCTTGCACTTTTTCCGCTAATGCTGATTGCTCACATACAATTTTAAATGTTAATCCTTCTTTACTTTCTGTTATAGATATTGATTCCACAAGTGATCTTTGTCTTATATTTAGAGCTGCTGAAAATTGTAAAACAGCCCCTAATAGACGTATTTTTTTTTGTTCATTTTTATCAAACCATCCTTCAAATGGGGACAAGTGTTGTTTGAATAACATTTTTGATTTATAAGACGCAATAAGCGCTAATCTAACTCGCTCTTTATGCATCATACCATCAATTGTTTTATTCGCTAATAAATAAAACGTATGTAAACGGCTCGCTTCTTCGTCTATATATTTACCTATATTAAATACTTTCGCTGCTTGATGGAATACTTCCCAGTCTTGTACTGACATAGAAATCAGTCCTGTTTCTTCCAGCTGTTGACAAATCAATCTTCCCTGCTTTATAAGCTGCATTACAAATTCCATATCCATTTCATATTCATGTGATAATAAATACAAACTTTCTTCAACTACGTTCGGATAATATGAAATCCCCAAATCTTTTGTCAACTCTTCATAGAAAACACCTTCTCGTAACCCTTTTCTACTTAATACAAATGCTGGTGCCTCTATAACATTAACAAGCGTATGAAATACTTCGACTGCTGGAATAATTGTATCTGCTCGATCTTTTGCCAATCCTTCCATTTTTTGAAGTTCTATGAACGACAATGCTTCCAATTCTTCTTTCACATTTTTAATATCTTCTTCTTTCATCTTGTATAAATGTACCCCTGCTATAGGATAACAAATTAAATTTTGATGAATTTTTACTAAGTTCCTCGCACTACCACCAATTGCAATAAGAGGCAATTTCTTATCAATTAACCATGGTAATGTTCGAAATTGATGTTCTAAGTACGTTTGAATCTTTTCCAACTCTTCTTCAGTAGGTATATCCTCTTTAATAAATTGTTGCTTTAAAGAAAGTGCCCCAAAAGGAAAGCTATGATACTCTAAAATCTCTCTATTACGAAAGTATGTAACTTCCGTACTCCCTCCACCAATATCTACTGTAATTCCTTCAGAGAACGAAGTTGAATTCATAACTGCTAAATAGCCGTAACGTGCTTCTTCATATTCTGATAATACTCTAAGAGTAAAGTCTGTTTGTCCTTCAACAAGTTTTTTAATTGCATCTTGGTTCTCAGCCTGTCTAATTGTCGCTGTTGCAACACAAAGTACATGATGCAACTGATGGAATCGTGTACTTTCTTGAAATTGAAATAATGTTTGTAACAATACTTTTATTCCTTCTTCAATTAACATACCATCGACTAAGTAATTTCTTAACCGAGCGACCACTTTCGTATTTTCAATCTCTTTATAAAAACCTCCGTTTTGCTTTTCATAAATAACTAAACGCATTGTATTAGATCCAATATCTATAATGGCATATTGTTGTTTTAATATTTCTTTCAAACTTCTCACTCTTTCATTATCAAATTTCTAAAACACATTCTATTACTATTATACAAAATAGTTGTTTTTTGTAACAATATTGCTTTAATATTGAAAATATATACAATCACTTTTTGCATATAATAAAAACCTCTTTTATTTATGTTATAATAATGAAAAATTGAAAGGAGATTCAATATGAAACCTTCACAACCACAATCTCAATTACAAAACCAACATTCTATTAATCGACTAGCTCAATCTATTTTCGTTGTGAATCGTCATGCTAAGGCTGCAACTAATCCGAAGTATTTATACTGGTTAAAAAAGACGGCTTTAGAACGCTTAATTGCTGAAAAAAAAGCTATTAAAGAAGGATTACATTTTTCTAGAAATCCACGTTTTAGCCAACAACAATCTGATGTTCTTATACGTTTAGGTGATTATTTTTTCCATATTCCTCCTACCAAAGAAGATTTTCGAATCCTACCACATCTTGGTCATCTTGAATCCTCCTATCGAAATCCGAAAACAACCTTATCTTTAACAGTAGCAAAAAAAACACTTCAAGATTATATTGGTCCTGAAGCACTGAAACAAGAAAAAAAATTAAGTGAACCTGTCCCATGGTATAGTCGTACTTATACAAAAAAATAAAACAGTTTGGCCAATTGTAGGCCAAACTGTTTTATTTTTTCTCTTCTTTAATTTTAATATTTGCTTGTTTATAAAAAGCTATTTTTTCTGTATTATAAGATTTTGTAAATTCATTAAACTTGTCTTTTTCTGATTCAATATCCTTATAAGATTGATTTACTACTTTTACTTTTTCACTAATATCTTTTAATTTTGTACCTTTATCTTGTAACATTGTATATAATTCTTTTTCTTGTTTTAACGATTTATTATAGCTATCATACATCTTGTTAAATGAATCTTGTCGTTTCTCATATGTGCTTTTCACTTTATCCGCTTGATCTTTCAATTTCTTATCTTCAATTTTCTTCACATATTTATCTGCTGATTTTACTTCTTCTTGTGCCTTACTTAAAGATTCTTTTTCTTTTTTAAGCACTTTGTCTCGTTCATCTGTATTTTTCACTGCTTGGTTCAATTTTTCCTTAACAGTTTGATTATTATCTTTTCCTTCTTGAACAATCTGGTTATATAATTCTTGTCCCTCTTTTTCTAAAGTTTCAAGTTTCTTTGCATCTTCAAACATTGTTTTTTCTTTCTTTGCAGCATTTTCAAATGCAACATATAATTCCTCTTCTGGTTTCGGTCCGAAACAACCGGCTAATAAAGTCATTGATAATGCAGTTACAATTGCTAATTTACTATATTTCAACATCTTCTTCCTCCTACTTATATACGATCATCGTGTAAAAAGCTATGAAAATTATATATCCTTCTATAAACTCCATACTCGCACCTTTTCTACGAAAATCATTGATATTGTTTATAATGCTTGTACAAATTGTATTACTTAAAATTACATTTTACTTTTTTGAACCAATTAGCAGTTTCATATCCATCTTTTACTTAGCACTTTTTAAAGCCTGTTCATACTATGTATTACATAAAAGTACAACGGAATTCATCACAGCCATAATAATTTGAAGAACAACAGTAATAATAATTCACCTGATAAAAGATGATCGTTGTTCTCTCACGTCTATCATTCTATCATTCCCTTTCCGGCTTTCTATCAAATAATCTATTTGTTCATTTTACACAGTATAAATGCTATCTTGCAACAACTTACAATTATTCTTGTCATTCCCTAAAAAGGAAAAGTGTAGAGCATGCTTTCCTCTACACTTTTAAAATGAAACACATTGTGCAAAATGCATTGACACATCCATCATAATTATATGCTTATTCCATATATTTTTAAAGACTTTTATTACAATAAAAGTTCTTTTTGTAATAAAAGTCAAAAAAATGTTACATTCAAAACTTCTTCATATCATATTTCTTCAAATCAAAGTTTCACTCATTTTCTTAAAAATCCCTATGCTGGTACAATTGATTTTGTGCCTTTCTTAACAATTCTTCAAAAGTTTTTCCTTCTATTGGATAACTAGCAGCTCCAAATAATAGCGTCATACTTAACAAACCATTTTCTATTTCACTTTCAATATTTTTCATTAATCGGTTTGTGATTGTCGACTTTTCATGTCCGTTATCAATCGCCACAATAACATACTTATTTTCATCCCACCTAGTAACGACATCTCCTTTACGAATTGTCTTTACAATCGTACTCTCCAATTTTTGTACTAACACCTCCAATTTTTTTTCTTGCACTGTTTCTTTTAGTTCTTTCCATTCTTTCACAGAAAGAATGTACACTGTAATATTATGAGAATCCCGTTCTGATAAGGCAGCTACTTTCTCAAAGAAATCAACTACAAAATCATTACTTGCCATGCCCCCTACTTCCGTATCCATACGCCCACTCGCTCTTTTATCATACCAATGTCCAAAATAATAGCTGAGTATCATTTGCAATATATAAATAATAAAGACGGTATAAAATGATCGCGAATCCAGTTTTGTAATTACATCCTGAAGCGCAATCCATTCTGTAACTGCCACTGTATTCCCAAGTAATAACCCACTAATTTTCCCTTTATGTTTCATACTTCTCCTCCTTTCTATACCAATATATGTTTCTATAACAATTATGTTTTTCTACAAAATAAAAAATGTACATATTGAGTGTACATTTCCGCTTAAGCTTGTCTACCATTTCTATTCTATTTCATATATATACTATATATCGTTTTAGAAAGAGGTGACTTATATGCTACAAAAAGAGAATCTATCAGATATTATACGTTTACTAGCAGGTTTTCTATTATCATTAAAATTACTGTTTAATTCTTTCGGAGTGAACTTTATTACAAACGATCAAATTGATGCTATTGTAAATGTTGCTTCCTTTCTTTTCATTTTATATTTTGGTTATAAAAATAATTATGTAGGAAAAAAAGGAATCGAGCAAAAAAAAGTACTCAAAAAACACAACCTTCATTAAAAAAGGAACCTTTCTTACAGGTTCCTTTTTATCATTGCCGCACAACAACTTCATTTGTTTGCAGCGGGCCATATGATACTCCTTTATATTGAAATGTATATGTAGCCTGAAATAATGCGTTTTTGATTGCTTTATCTTTATTTGCTTTTATTTTACAAATTAGTTCTACTTTCTCATTCGGTAATAAATTATCAATTCGCCACCTTACAAGCTGGAACAAAAACTCGCTCATCCCCTTATCAGCCTTTAATGAATTTGGGATATATGCAAAATAATCTCGAATCATATGACTTACTACAACTCGTGAAATCATTTCCATTCCTTTATTTTCTACTTCAATTCGAATAATAAGTATGTCATTTACATCATAGGTCAGTTCATATGAAAATTTTTCTTTATACATACTACGGATTTGCAATGTAACTGCTACATTAGGACATTCGTTTTCCTTTTTTGAGCCATCAATCCATAACACCGGTTGTAGCGGTATTGAACGCCTACCTTGATCTGAAATTCGTTTCCATACTTTCATAATAATATTCACCCCATTTCAGATGCATCATATCCATACGACCTTATTCTGCCTCTCCACACAATATTAATAAAGCTTGTTACAAACTATATATAGTTATTACTCTTCCTTTTATCCTATTCGACAATATAAAGAAAAAACCATTTTTCCTCTGTTAACAGAAGGTATTCTTACTGAAATATTTTTTTACAATTTCCTTCATTGACTTTACAACAATACTAAGTATTGCTCACTCTTTCTCTGTCCATACAACAGAATATTTTGGCGGAAGAAAAAGTTTGCCTTTTAGTCAAATTTGACTATAATATTCTTTATGGCTTTGTCAGTGCACTTATGTAAATTGATGTAAAAAACTATATTTCAAATTTTTATGCGCTGCACTCAAAACTTCATATAGTTTACTTATTATTAAAGGAGGGTTATATTTGGAATCTCAATTATCAAAAAAAGACTCCAACAATACAAAATTTGTCGTTGCAGGTTTATTACTTGGTATTTTAATGGCGGCAATGGATAATACAATCGTTGCAACAGCAATGGCAACGATTGTTGGAGACCTAGGAGGATTTGACAAGTTCGTTTGGGTCACGTCTGCATATATGGTAGCAACAATGGCAGGGATGCCTATCTTCGGAAAACTTTCTGATATGTACGGACGGAAACGCTTTTATATTGGTGGTCTCATTCTTTTCTTATTTGGTTCTGCACTTTGCGGGACAGCATCTAGTATTGAGCAACTAAGTATTTATAGAGCAATTCAAGGGATCGGTGGCGGTGCTCTTATGCCTATCGCCTTCACGATTATGTACGATATATTCCCACCAGAAAAGCGTGGAAAAATGACCGGGCTATTCGGTGCGGTTTTCGGGACATCTAGTGTATTCGGCCCTTTATTAGGTGCTTATATTACAGACTATATAAGTTGGCATTGGGTCTTCTATATTAATATTCCATTAGGACTTATCTCCTTCTTCTTCATTACTAAATACTACAGTGAATCTCTAGAATTTAGAAAACAAAAAATTGATTGGGCCGGCGCTATTACACTTGTCATTAGTATCGTTTGCTTAATGTTCGCCTTAGAACTTGGTGGTAAAGAATACGCATGGAATTCCACTGTAATTATCGGTTTATTTACAACAGTTGTTATTATGCTTATTATTTTCTTCTTCGTAGAACGAAAAGCAACTGAACCTATCATTTCTTTCCATCTATTTAAAAAACCTTTATTCGCAGCTAGCCAAGGAGTTGCCTTTTTCTATGGTGCCGCTTTTATTATCTGTACAGTTTATATCCCAATCTTCGTTCAAGGTGTTCTCGGTGGTTCAGCCTCCAATGCTGGATTAATTTTAACACCTATGATGGTTGGCTCTGTAATTGGAAGTCAAACAGGTGGACAGTTAGCTTCTCGAACAAGTTATCGTAACATCATGATGGTATCTGGTGTTTTCTTCGTAATTGGTATTTATTCACTAAGCACTTTAACAATGGATACACCTCGTCTACTTGTAACGCTATTTATGGTTCTCACTGGACTTGGAGTTGGTTTCTCATTCTCAGTTTTAAGTATGTCTTCTATCCACAAGTTAGAAATGCGAGACCGTGGTTCTGCTACATCAACAAACTCATTCTTCCGTTCACTCGGTATGACTCTTGGTGTAACGATTTTCGGTACAATTCAAAACCATATTTTTACTACTAAATTAAACACTGTGTTCCCTCCTGAACTAGCTAAATTAGCTCCAAAAGGCGGAGACACAAGTTTCTTATTATCACAAGGTGCTACCGAGAAGATTCCAGCTGAAATATTAACTGGGATTAAAGATGCTCTCGCTACCTCTATTGCCAGTACATTCTTCTGGGCACTTATCCCGGCTGTACTAAGTATTATTTGTATTTTACTTATGGGAAATGAACGCCTCTTTACAGGTCCAAAAACGAAACAAAAACAAAAGCAAGTAAGTTAATATAGAGAAAAGAAACGGCATATCCCTTTATGAAAACGGATATGCCGTTTATAATATGTATAAAGTTTTTATTTATAGGAGTTGAGACAGCATGAGCATGAAATTAGTCATTCTCGGCTTGCTACTCGAAGGAGATAAACATCCATATGAAGTGCAGCACATCATGAAAGAACGACAAATGGATTGTTATATTAAATATGCAAAAGGATCACTTTACTACGCCTTCGAGCAATTAGAAAAGCAGGGTGCAATTCGTATTACCACGATTGTTCGAGATACGAATAGACCCGATAAAACAATCTTTCATATAACAGAAGAAGGTAAACGGTTATTTCACACGTTACTATTAAAACAATTCGAGGCAAAAAATCAAATATATAAACCAATTTATTCAGCACTCTCTTTCGCTCATTTTGGTGATGATCAAGAGTTAATTCCTATTTTAGAAAAAAAGAAAAATGATACCGTTCAATATTTACATAAAATGCAAACTATTTATGATTGTAGCAAAGGACACATTCCACGTGCACAACTATATATTTTACAAAGCGTTATTGAACATATTACAGTTGAATTGCAATGGTTAAACACCCTCCTTACAGATGCAGTTGCAGGAAGGCTTTCAGAAATTGATATAGATGAAGGTTAGACTTATAAAGAAGAAACTGTAAAAAAGACAATAAAGTTATTTCATTTTAAAACCTAAAATAAGCATAGCCCCGTTCTAATTTAGGACGGGGCTGCTTGTTTTATTTTCGCTATAAAATACTTATTTCACTACACTCAAAAATATAACAAAGATTTATTTATCACCGGCATCCTATAATAGAAGATTATTTCTTAAAATTCTATATAAAAAGGTTGATGAATTTCATCCAAACTGTATTCAATTCTTTGTCTGAAATTCATAAAATTCACCATCTCTAACGCCTGCTCAATAGGATAGAATCCTACTTCCAAACTTTCTGGTGTAGTCGTTAATTTACCTCCAACTGGTCTAGCTAAAAACAACGTATTACAGATTGAATGGTTCACATTTTGGAATACTCCACAAAATTTTAATACTTCAATATCGATACCTGTTTCCTCTTTAGTCTCCCTTATTGCAGCATCTTTCAAAGACTCTCCTTCTTCAACTTGTCCACCTGGCATTTCCCATCCTCTTCTAGGTCCCTTAATTAATAGGATTTCTTTTTGTTCATTAATTACAATTGTCGCTGCTGAAACTATATGTTTTGGCGGTGAATAAATATTTTGTGTACTTTGTTCCAATTGAAATTCCCCATTTCTATAAACTTAGTATATTTATCTTTATACAGGAGCCTTACTCTTTCTTGTGATAAGTTACTATTTCAAAATGAACCATTCAATCTCCTTCCATCTCCCAGAATACGGAAGAGTTTTCAAATAACATAACTCGTATCTTATCTCTATACAAGTGTATACTTCTTTGTATGTTTAATCGCTCTTCATTTCAATTCCCTTCGTCTTAAAAAACTCAGAAAAATCATAATAATTAAAATTAAAAACTTTAGAATTTTCTTATTTTAAAACAGTAGACAAAATTCCAAAAATTGTGTTAGAATTTGTTTCAATATCATATCGCTTGTTAACTTCCTTTCAAAAGGAAAATAGGTACACGAAAATTTCGTTTCGTGTTTAAAAGGGAAGCTTGGTGAAACTCCAACACGGTCCCGCCACTGTAAATGCTGAGATTTCTTTTCTATGCCACTGTGAAAACGGGAAGGTAAAAGAGATTATATGAAGCATAAGTCAGGAGACCTGCCTGTTTTAACAACACTGATAGATTCACGGATGATGATGAGGTGTTAAAACAAAAAGGAAGGCTTATTTTCTATGCCTTTATGCTTTTTGTTATAGGTATTTCCTAGTAAACGGAAATGCTTACTTTCAATTAGGGAGGAATTTAAAATGGCAATTCAAACAAGTAACTTAGGTTATCCACGTATCGGACTACAACGAGAGTGGAAAAAGACATTGGAAGCTTTTTGGTCCAATAAAATCGATGAAGAACAATTTTTAACAAAGATGAAAGAAATTCGCCTTCAACACGTAAAAGTACAGCAAGAAAAAGGGATTGAGCTCATTCCAATTGGCGACTTTACATATTATGATCACGTTTTGGATACTGCTTATATGCTAGGATTTATCCCATCACGTTTTTCTGAGTTTACATCTTACCTTGATGTATATTTCGCAATGGCGCGTGGCTCTAAAGATCACGTAGCTTCTGAAATGACAAAATGGTTTAACACAAACTATCATTATATCGTTCCTGAATATGAAGAGGGATTACAAATCTCTTTAAAAGATAATCGTCCACTTCGCTTATACGAAGAGGCAAAACAAGAATTAGGAGTAGATGGAAAACCTGTTATTTTAGGACCATATACTTTCTTAAAATTAGCTAAAGGTTATACACAAGAACAATTTACTACGATTTTAAAACAATTAGTTGCACCATACGTACAACTGCTTTCAGAACTACATGCAGCTGGTGCACAAGTCATTCAAGTTGATGAACCGATTTTCGCTTCTTTAACGAAAGAAGAAGTTCAACAAGCAAAAGAAATTTATGAAGCTATTCGTACAGAAGTTCCAAATGCGAATCTTCTTTTACAAACATATTTTGATAGTGTAGAAGAAAACTATGAAGAAATTATTACATTCCCTGTATCCGGTATTGGATTAGATTTCGTTCATGGTAAAGAAGGTAATCTACATGCTATTTCAAAATATGGATTCCCAGCTGATAAAACTTTAGCTGTCGGTTGTATAGATGGCCGTAACATTTGGAGAGCTGACCTTGATGAAGTTATTACGTTATTTACAACGTTACAAAAACAAGTCCAAACGAAAGATTTCATCGTTCAGCCTTCTTGTAGCTTATTGCATACACCAATCGATAAAACAGAAGAAACTCACTTATCGACTGAACTATTCGATGCGTTAGCATTTGCAAATCAAAAATTAGAAGAGTTAGTTCTCATTCACTCTGCTCTCACTAAAGGTACAGAAAGTATTAGTAATGAGCTGGAAACATATCGAAATGTACATCATACAATTCGTTCATCTGCTGTACGTAACCGTGAAGATGTCAAAGCAGCACGAACAGCACTAAAAGAAGAAGATTTTTCACGTCCTCTTCCATTTGAAAAACGATACGAATTACAACAAGTTGCCCTAGAGTTACCGTTATTACCAACAACTACTATTGGTAGCTTCCCGCAAACAACTGAAGTTCGTCAAACGCGAAAGGAATGGCGTAACGGTGTTATTTCAAATGAACAATATGAACAATTTATTGAAAAAGAGACAGAAAAATGGATTCGTTACCAAGAAGAAATTGGTCTTGATGTCCTTGTACATGGTGAATTCGAAAGAACTGACATGGTCGAATATTTTGGTGAGCGCCTTGCTGGTTTCTCATTCACTAAAAACGGTTGGGTACAATCATACGGTTCTCGCTGCGTAAAACCACCTGTTATTTATGGTGATGTTGCCTTTATTAACGGAATGACTATTAAGGAAACGGTTTATGCACAAAGCTTAACAGAGAAAGTTGTAAAAGGAATGTTAACTGGACCTGTTACGATTTTAAATTGGTCTTTCGTTCGAAATGACATTCCAAGAAAAGAAGTTTCGTATCAAATTGCATTAGCTCTTCGTCACGAAATTGAACTACTTGAATCTTCCGGAATTCGAGTAATCCAAGTCGATGAGCCAGCACTTCGTGAAGGAATGCCACTAAAAGAAAAAGATTGGGACGCTTATATTACATGGGCAGTACAATCCTTCCTTTTAGCAACTTCTTCTGTAGCAAATGAAACACAAATTCATACGCATATGTGTTACAGTAATTTCGAAGATATTGTTGACGCGATTCGCGCATTGGATGCAGATGTGATTTCTATCGAAACATCAAGAAGTCACGGAGAATTTATTGATACATTAAAACATACAACATATGAAAAAGGCATCGGTCTAGGTGTATATGATATTCATAGTCCACGTGTACCGAGTAAAGATGAAATGTATAAAATCGTGGAACAATCTTTAGAAGTATGCGATCCTAAATATTTCTGGATTAATCCTGATTGTGGTTTAAAAACGAGAAGAACGGAAGAGGTTATCCCGGCTTTAGAACACATGGTGCAAGCAGCAAAAGATGCACGTTCCCTACTAAAAACAAACGCATAACGAAAATGGGTTATCCTTTTTGAGGATAACCCATTTTTTATTCTTTACTTTCAAAAAAGAATTCGTATTGTATTTTATATAATTCATCATCCGTTGGTTCTTCAAGAGGAGTTGCCTGTAATACAACTGTATACTCACCATTTGGAATAGGGATTTGAAATTTATTTGAAAGAATACTTGTTACAACGATACATTCATTTTCAATTGTAAAAGGAACTGTAACCGTTCTAATCACTTCTTCTTTCTCAATATGCTTCCCGCAAGTCACTTTTACTTCACAAGTATAATCAGAGAGTGCTTCAAAAATAACAGTTCCATCCGCCTTCGCATAACCTCTTTCAAAATCTTCATCCGTCCAGTCAACGTAAGGCTGATCACCGTCATAGTTCATCAACATTAATTGCGAATACGAAATTGTTAACTCCATAGGTCACTTCTCCTTCATTATGAAATATGCAACTACTACTTTACGTCAAATTTCACACGTGTACCATCTGGGTATTTATCTAACTTATTTCCTACCCAAGACCCTGCCCCACGATTATCGGCTGGACTTATATATTCAATATGCGCTCCTTTTCCGCCTTCTTTACACATCGCCATTGGCCATTCATCACGATCATACCCTTTTTTTGATGGGTATGGAGCTAACGATAATTTTCTTCTATCCGCAGCGCCACCACGGTCGATTGTACAAACTTCTGAATGCCCTTCTTTTATAGCATCGGTAATATGTTTCCCTGTCTCTGGATATCGCTCTTTCGGAAATTCTAGAACTTGATCATACGCATTTGTTTTTTTGATACTTGTTTCTTCTGGAACAAGTACTTCATACACCGCTACTACAATAGAAAGAATTGCAATAATTGAAATGATAATACCTTTTAATTGCTTCATGTATACCTCCATAATTCTACCAGTTTCTTTTCCTCCGTTATTATAACAAACTTCTCCTGTATATGTTTTCAGACATTATTTTAGCTCTTCTTCGCCATTCCGCCAAAAAACTCTCATTTTCCTTCATCTTTTCACTAATGCTGTAGAAAACTAATAACCTTCCGACATTCTTTTTCAAAGGAAGTCCTCATAAAAGATTGAAATGATATATACGATACTTTTTGGGGAGGAAATATTATGGAAGCTACCTATAAAACGAAAGATGTCACGAATAAAACAGGCATCCCAAAACATATAGTTCGCAAATATAGTCAACTGTTAGAGGATCATGGTTATATCATTTCCAAAACAGCTGATGCTCGTATTTATAAACTGGATGATTTAAAACTATTGAAATCTATACATGAAAGAGCTGCTACACTGCAAGAAGATATTTCAGAAACGATACCTATTATCTTAAAAGAAAAAGAGGCCCCGCCTGTACCAGTTATACAAGATACGCAAGAAATACAACCGAAAGAAAAAGAAGATGGGCGTAACTTTGAGGAGTTCATGTTAAAACTTGAAATGCTCGCCCAATTAAATGAAGCAATTATTCATCAAAATTCTACCCTTATTACCCAAAATCGTTTAAAAGATGAAAAGCTAGATGAATTAATGCAACAAGTTTATGTAAAAGAAGGCTCTCAAGAAAAAATGCTACAAGAGTTAGTGGATCATGCCGCTCAAACAGATGCCCTGCAAAAAGAAAAGATGGACTTATTAATGAATCATATGTATAAACGAGAATCTAAGCAAGAAGAAAAAATGAATAAACTCGTAAATCAAATTTATAATAAAGATAGCAACCGTGATGCACAACTTATGCAAGTGATTCGCGAAATTCAAGAAACAAAAAGAATGGTTGCTGCTTCAAAAGAGCAAGGATTCTTGCAATCATTTAAAAGTTTATTTAGCCGAGCAAAACAAGAAAAAACAAATGAATAAACAATATAAAATAAAAAGTTACCTTCCATCGGTAACTTTTATTCCTTATTTCTTACAGCTGGCAATATAATAATCGCTTCAGTTCCTTTCCCACTTTCGCTTTTATATTCCAGCGTACCATTATGCGCTTGTAAAATACTAAATGTTACCATAAGCCCTAATCCTGTCCCTTTTTCTTTTAAAGAATAATACGGTTGTCCCAGTCTTACTAACTGTTCTTTCGTCATTCCAACACCACTATCTTTAACTCTTATTACTATCGTTTCATCTTTTTGCATAGCCGTTACTTTTAAATATCCTTTATTTCCTTGGATTGCTTCAATACCATTTTTAACAACATTCATAATAGCTTGCTTCAATTTCGTCTTATCACCGATCGTATAAAGACTTTCAGAAATCTCAACTTGCAAATATACACCTTGCATCGCTGCAAATGATGACATAAGAGTTGTCATTTCTATTAATTGAGCGGATAAGCAAATGTGTTCTTTTTTCTCAATTTGTGGCCTTGCTAAATTCAAATAATCTGAAATAATTTGTTCTGCCCGATCCAATTCGGCTAATACGAGACGCATATAATCCTTATTTTTCACATCTTCCGTACTTTCTAACAATTGAATAAAACCACGAACAACAGTGAGTGGATTTCGAACCTCATGTGCAACACTTGCTGCCAACTCACTTACAATATTAAGCTTTTCTGACTTTTGCATCTCTGTACGTAATATTGCATTTTCATTTAAATATTCTGTTAAGTACACTTGAAATACCATAGTCATAACCATAATAAGCGAAGCAAATATATATCCGCTATATAAGTGTGAAATATGTGGTGTAAACCCCGTTTCTAACAGAACGTTAATCATGCCAATCACTAAAGAAACAAGTACGTATAGTGATGAAATCATAAATGCTAAAATTAGCTTCTTATCCCTTGAAAATAGAGACCATTTCTTTGATAAAAATAATGGAACTATCAATAGAAATATTACTTCTATGACTGGAAGAAGGCTCATTCCCTTTAGCGCCCATTCATATGCAACAAAAATAACGGCCGGGATTAAACCAACAATCCCACCATATAAAAAACCACTAACAATCGGGATTGGGTGAAAGTTATACCCACAAATGTCACCAAAACAAATAGAGTATGTCATGGAGAGAACGAGTGTAATGCTGGATAAAAACATAATAAAGTAGCGGTTCGGCTTCGGAGGCATTTCTTGATAACGATTTAAACGAATCGCTTCATATAAAAATAGTGGCAAAATAATGATGGCAATTTGGATCATTAAATCACGGATCAGCTCCATAGCCTCTCATCCCCTATATGTATTTTGATATGATTATATCATTTTACGGGTTTATTTGTTTTAAAATTTTGATTTTTCTTAACATATTTGTTAATTCTTTGTTAACAACACATAATAATTGTTACAGATTTTCGAAATGAATGTAAACCCTGTACCAAATTTCCGTCGGACAGTATACAATGAATACGGATTACAAAGAAAATAAAAAATACTTCATGAGACGGACAACTATAGCAAAATACAGCATATAATCCATACTATCTATGTTTACAAATAAGTGATCATTATTTTAGTAGGAGGAAGATAAATATGGCAGGTACTACGCTTGTTTTAAAAGAAGAAAATTTGGTCGTTCTAGAAAATGTTGAAAAATCAGTATATGAAGAGTTACAGCATAAAACCGGAGAAGAAAATTGCACATGTGCTGTGAATGAATCAGTTGTTCACCTTGGCAAAGTATCCTCTGTACTTTGGAATGAAGATGAAATAGATTGGGAGTACGGATATTAAAAAGTCGCTTACAGCGGCTTTTTTTCTATTATCCCTCTCTTTCTACATAACATATACGCAAGCGAAATCATAGAAAATATGTTAAAATGAACTTAATTTTCAAACGGAAGAAAGGGAGATACAATGGAACAATTCATTAACCCTAGAGTGAAGGACATCCAAATTTCTGGAATCCGTCAATTCTCTAACATGATTCAAAACTATGATAATCTTATCTCTTTAACAATTGGACAACCCGATTTCCCTACGCCTTCTCTCGTAAAAGAAGCGGCAAAACGGGCTATTACAGAAAATTATACAAGCTATACACATAACGCCGGTTTACTAGAATTACGCAAGGCAGCTTGTAACTTTGTAAAAGATAACTACGATTTACAGTATTCACCTGAAAAAGAAACCATCGTTACAATCGGTGCCAGTGAAGCAATTGATATTGCATTCCGAACGATTTTAGAGCCAGGAACAGAAGTTATTTTACCTGCCCCTATTTACCCAGGATACGAACCAATTATTCGATTATGCGGTGCTACACCTATTTTTATCGATGTTCGTGAAACTGGCTTCCGTTTAACAGCCAAAGCGCTAGAAAATGCCATTACAGAAAAAACAAGATGCGTCGTACTGCCGTATCCTTCTAATCCAACTGGTGTAACTTTATCAAAAGAAGAATTACAGGATATTGTAACTGTTTTAAAAGATAAAAATATTTTCGTCCTTTCTGATGAAATATATAGCGAACTTGTATATGAACAAAAGCATACATCTATCGCTCATTTCCCAGAAATGCGTGAAAAGACTATCGTCATTAACGGTTTATCAAAATCTCATTCTATGACTGGCTGGCGTATCGGTCTATTATTCGCACCAAGCTATTTAGCAGGACATATACTAAAAGTTCATCAATACAACGTAACGTGTGCTACTTCAATCGCTCAATATGCTGCAATTGAAGCATTAACAGCTGCTAAAGATGCACCAAAAATGATGCGTCATCAATACAAAAAACGTCGTGATTACGTATATAATAGACTCATTCAAATGGGCTTAACAGTTGAAAAGCCCACAGGTGCATTTTACTTATTCCCATATGTTGGTCATTTAACATCTTCATCATTTGATTTTGCACTTGACCTTGTCAAAGAAGCTGGACTAGCTGTCGTTCCTGGAACTGCATTTTCTGAATATGGTGAAGGCTATCTTCGCTTGTCCTATGCGTATAGTATTGAAACTTTAAAAGAAGGCTGTGATCGATTAGAGGCCTTTCTACAACAAAAAGCTAAGAGTTAAACTCTTAGCTTTTTTATGCATAATGATCGCAAGTTTGGCGCTTTAGTAATTTATGAGGAATAATAATACACTTTGCAGTAGACTCCGCATTCTCTACTTTATCCACTAAAGCTTTTGCTGCCTCATATCCTAGTTGATAAATATTCACATCAACTGTCGAAAGTGGCGGACTCGCAATTTCTGATAATAAAGCATTGTTAAAGCTTATAATGGAAACATCCTTTGGTACAACGAATCCTTTTTTAGAAAGAGCACTTAACACACCAAGTCCAATTAAATCATCCGTTGCCACAATTGCTGTCGGTGGTTGCTGTAGTCCCATTAACTCCTCAACGGCTTGTTGACCACTTTCCCTCGAAAAATCAAAATGTAAAATATACTCTTTTGGTAATACAATGTCCGCTAATTTTAAAGCATCACTCATACCAGCCAAACGATCTCTCGTTACAAGTAAATCTGATCCGCCGCCGATGAACGCGATTTGTTTATGACCTAATGAAATCAAATATTCTGCTACTTCTCTTGCAGCTGTATAATTATCATTATCTACATATGTAATTTCATCTTTTCGATCATACGGTTTCCCAATTAAAACAAACGGGAAATTTTGTTTATGCAAATATTGAATAATCCGATCATTCTCTCTTGAATATAAAAGAATAATGCCACCAATTTGGCGCCCCTGTACCATCTTTACAACACCATTAAAAATTTCATCTTCCGTTTCACCTGTCGACATATAAAGCGCATACCCTTCCACATGTGCAAATGAACTAATCCCTCTTATAACTTCTGGGAAAAACGGATTTTGAAAAGCTTTACTTGCAGAACTTGGCATAACAAGACCAAGTGTTTTTGTTGTTTGGTTAGCCAGATTTCTTGCGTT
Organism: Bacillus sp. EB106-07-01-XG149; assembly: GCF_058791555.1. Lineage (NCBI taxonomy): Bacteria > Bacillati > Bacillota > Bacilli > Caryophanales > Bacillaceae > Bacillus > Bacillus sp. EB106-07-01-XG149. The sequence goes on from NZ_JBYTDP010000002.1 coordinate 332,223, forward strand.
TAAATTGGGATGATACCCTAGTTCACTCATTACTTTCCGAACACGACGCTTTGTTTTTTCACTTATACTTGGATTATCAGCAATTACACGAGAAACGGTAGATGGTGCTACATTTGCCTTCTTCGCCACATCTTTAATTGTAACTGTCATAAAAATCCCCTCCTCTCACTTCTCTGCCATTTTGTTATATATTTTAATCTTGCACCCGTTGCAAGTAATAGGAGAAGTCATAAACTTTCATTGATTCTATCTTGTAATACCTATCATATTCTCCCTCTCCATGTATTGTAAGGGATATAGCTCTTTTTTCCTATACTATAATATACTATTTATTTCACTTCTTTGCATATGTGATGTCAAATCTCTTTTCATCTCCCTATAAAATTTTTTATAGGGAGATGAAAAGAAAAATGGGACGTAACGTCCCATTTTTCATCCTTTCGTACCTCCAGCAGTTAAACCAGAGATAAAGTATTTTTGTAGTGATAGGAATAAAATTGAAATTGGGATTGCAATCAATACAGAACCCGCTGCGAACGTTGTAAATTCATTACCAAATTTCTTCGCTACCATTTCATATAACCCAACTGCTAACGTATAATTTTCTGGTGTGCGCAAAATAACACTCGCTAAAATGAAATCTGTAAATGGGCCAATGAAAGTGAATAATGCCACAACCGCTACGATTGGCTTTGCAAGTGGCATAATGATTTGCCAAAAAATACGGAAATGTCCTGCCCCATCCATACGAGCTGACTCATCCAATTCTTTCGGAATCGTATCAAAATATCCTTTCATAAGCCATGTATTCATTGGAATTGCCCCGCCTACATAAATTAAAATTAATGCAAGGTGCGTATCGATTAACCCTGTTAACTGTGCTAATACGTATAGAGCGATTAGCGCCGCAAAGTTCGGAATCATTTGCAGAATTAAAAACGTTAATAAACCATTTTTCCTTCCAACAAAACGGTATCTCGAAAATGCATAAGCAGTAAAACTAATTGCTAACACTGAGAAAATCATCGTTATAACACTTACTTTTAACGTGTTTTTATACCATAGTAAATAATTACTATTCTCTAAATCTAATAACTTACGATAATGATCTAACGTTGCATTTTGCGGAATAATACTTGATCCAGATAAACTATCACCTGGATTAAACGATGAGCCAATAATCCATAATAATGGATAGAAAATGATGGCACACATTACGAAAATAACAAAATAACTTAATGAGAGACGTAACATCTTTTGTCTTTTAATATTCATTTACATCATATCCTCTTCTTGGAATGATTTTGTTCTCTTAAATTGCCATAACGCAACTGTAATAACGATTAACGATAATATCATTGTAAGAGCTGCTGCTTTCCCGTACTGCGCCGAAGTCATCGTTAACTTATAAATCCATGAAATTAAAATATCCGTTCCACCTGCGTCTTGTCCAGCTACAGCAGGACCTCCGCCGTTAAATAAATAGATGATACTAAAGTTATTAAAGTTAAACGTATATTGCGTAATTAATATTGGTGCTGTTGCATATAGAACAAGTGGCAATGTAATTTTACGAAACTGTTGCCAAGCTGTAGCTCCATCTACTGTAGCAGCTTCATATAACTCCCCTGGAATCGATTGCAGTATACCTGTTGTCATTGCAAAGACGAACGGGAATCCAAGCCACGTTTGAATCATAATTAAAGCGATTTTTGCCCAAAATGGATCTGTCATCCAAGCAATCTTTTCGATTCCGAATAACGCCAATACTTGATTGTTAATTGCTCCAAATGTTTCATTAAACATACCAGAGAAAACAAGAATAGATACGAATGCTGGGACCGCCCACGGTAAAATGAAGATTGTTCGAATAATTGCCTTCCCTTTAATACCAGGCTGATTTACGATAATCGCTAAGAAAATACCAAGCGCAACTTGTAATGTCGTTGCAACGAATGTCCAAATGACAGTCCAAGAAAATACGCTTAAAAACGTCTCTCTCCACATCGGTAATGTAAAGATATCAATAAAGTTTTTGAAGCCCACCCAATCTACTAATTTAGCTGGAGGAGAGTGGTATAAATCATAATTCGTAAATCCAATTAAAATTACGAAGATGATTGGAAATACAACGACAAAGATAAGTAATAGAAAACCTGGTGAAACCATTAAATATGGAAAACCTTGATCTAGTAAATTACGGTATTGCTCTTTTACAGAGTTTAATGGTGTTCCTATATCACGTTTCTTCCCGTTTTGGTATGCATCATATAAATTAAATGCATATATTCCGAGTCCAAAAACGATGACGATGAGTGCCAAGATTCCTTCTACTAATAGAAAGACAGAATGATCACGTGGAACTTCTGTACCAAGCGTTACAATTCCCCATAATCCCATATTTAATAAATCAGCAAAGGCTACAATAAATGAACCTGTTAATACTAGAAAAATAAGACCTTTTACAAATTGCTTATTATACATTTGGCCCACGCCTGGAATGATAGATAACATGGTTGCCATTTTCCTATGCTTTGAACCGTTTAAACCATTTGCTGGTTCCATAGATGTTTGCATGTTCCTTCCCCCTTTTTTCTGGGAGAGAATTCGTGCCCCTCATATGAGAGGCACGAATTTCACCTTATTTTTTCTTACTATGATTTGCCTCAATATTACCTTTAATTTGCTTCACTGCATTGTCAAGTGCTGCTTTTGGTGCCTCTTTTTCCGTAACAACTAATTGAAGCGCATCTCCAGCTGGTTTCCATACTTCTTGCATTTCTGGAATGTTCGGCATTGGAATTCCATTTTCAGATTGTGTTGCAACTGCTTTTGCAGCTTCATTATCTTTAATAATTGGATCTTCCATTACTGCTTTTACTGGAGGAATTTCTTTTGTTTTCTCAAATCGAATTTTTGCGTTTTCTTCATTCGTTACCCATTCAGTGAACTTTGTAGCTAAATCATTTTGTTTAGAGAAGCTTGTTACATGCCACCCTTTAACCCCAACAAATGTTTTCATTGGTTGACCGTTTGGTAATTTCGGCATTGGAGCAACGCCATAATCAATTCCGTTCTTTTCCATTGCTTGGAACGCCCATGGACCATTCATGATAGATGCTGCTTTGCCTTCGTTAAATAGTCCATCAGCAGCAGGTCCACCAGATTCACCGATAATACCTTTCGGGAATAACTTTTCTTTGTACCATTTTTGAAGATATTCAGCACCTTGTACTGCCCCACTATTATTTAATCCAACATCACTTGCATTTGGCTTTCCATCTTTTTCACCAAACACATAACCACCCATACCTGCCATGAATGCATTAGCAAAGTAGAAATTATCTCCTAGTGTTAAAAATCCATACTTGCCATCCTTCGTAAATTCTTTTGAGAAGTTAAACAGCTCGTCCATCGTTTCTGGTGCTTTTGGCATTAATTTTTTATTGTAAATAAAGACTGGTGTCTCAATTGCTTTTGGTAAACCATATAATTTTCCGTTATATGTCTGTGCTTCTATTGATGATTCAGTAAATCTACTCTTCACAGCATCATCAGCTTTCACTTCAGAAAGTAAACCTTCTGTTACTGCGTTTCCAATTTGATCATGTGGCAATGTTACAACATCTGGTCCAGTCCCCGCTGGTCCATCAAGGCGTAACTTCTTCACTTGATCTGTCATTTGCATTTCAACGACTTTTACTTTTACTTTATATTTTTCCTCAAAACTTTTCACTGCTGGTTCTAAACCAATACCTTTTTTATCATCTTCCCAAACGAGAAGATCGTAATCTTTCTTCGCTTTACTTTCTTCTTTTTTCCCTGAATCTTTCGGTCCACATGCAGATAACATACCAATTGATAATGCCGAAACCGTTAATAATGATAATGCTTTCTTCATCCCAAAAACCTCCCTAAATTGTATATGTACCCTAATAGTTGAAAACGTTTGCATTAAATGGTTTAATAGAAGCGCAAACAATATCTCAATCTATGAAAACGTTTGCGCTATTTGTCTATCATTATACATTCTTTTATTCATTTTGCAAATATTAATTTTAAAATATTATTACTATACTCCTTATACATTGACTTTATATAAAATGAATACTACTCTTATAAGCAATATTAAAGCTATGCAAAAAGCAATCGTTTGCAACATATACTTTATTATTATACTTAAGGGAACAATATGTATGGAGATATTAAAGGGGGATTTTCTATATGCTTAAAGAAGCCATTTATCATAGGCCAAAAGATAATTACGCATACGCTTACGATGAAAAAACGGTTCACATCCGAATACGTACTAAAAGAGAAGATGTTCAAAGCGCCACTCTTATTTACGGTGATCCTTATGAATGGAAAGACGGGAAATGGATTACATCAAGTACACCGATGAAAAAAACTGGTTCTACTGCATTGTTTGATTATTGGTCCATTTCCATCGAGCCAAAATTTAAGCGCTTACGTTATGGATTCGAATTAAAAAATGATACGGAAACGCTTATTTATGCAGAGCGGGGATTTTTTTCCAATATTCCAAATGATGACGTTGGTAACTTTTTCTGTTTGCCATTTATTCATGCAAATGATGTATTTCAAGCACCTTCTTGGATTAAAGACACCGTTTGGTATCAAATTTTCCCAGAACGGTTCGCTAATGGAGATCGTGCACTAAATCCAGAAAACACTCTTCCTTGGGGAAGCACTGAGCCAACTCCAACTAATTTTTTCGGCGGAGATTTTGCTGGTATTATTCAAAACCTCGATTACCTTGTTAAGCTTGGAATTTCGGGAATATACTTCACACCTATTTTCAAAGCACATTCCAACCATAAATATGACACAATTGACTACATGGAAATCGACCCACAATTCGGGACGAAAGAAACGTTCAAAGAACTCGTTCAAGCATGTCATACACACGGTATAAAAATAATGCTCGATGCCGTGTTTAATCATAGTGGATACTTTTTCGATAAATTCCAAGACGTACTAGAAAACGGCGAGAAGTCTGCTTATAAAGAGTGGTTCCATATTCATGAATTTCCAATTATAACTGAGCCACTTCCGAATTATGATACTTTCGCGTTTACACCGTATATGCCTAAATTAAATACAGCACACCCAGATGTAAAAGAATACTTACTTGAAGTTGGGCGTTATTGGGTAAGAGAATTTAATATAGACGGTTGGCGCCTTGATGTAGCAAATGAAGTCGACCACAGCTTTTGGAGAGAATTCCGAAGCGAGATAAAAGCATTAAATCCTGAAGTATATATTTTAGGGGAAATTTGGCACGATGCACTTCCATGGCTACAAGGAGATCAATTTGATGCTGTAATGAGCTATCCTGTTACAAACGCTCTGCTGTCTTACTTTGCTAATGATTCCATTAAAGCAAATGAATTTATGAAACAAATTACAGAATCTCTACATTCCTACTCTATGAATGTAAATGAAGCAGCGTTTCATTTATTAGACAGTCATGATACACCAAGAATATTGACAACATGTAACGGAGATAAAAATAAGTTACAGTTACTTTATGTATTCCATCTTTCCTTCATCGGCTCTCCTTGTATTTATTATGGAGACGAAATTGGTATGGACGGCGGTATGGACCCAGATTGTCGCAAATGTATGGTTTGGGATACGAAAGAACAAGATCATCTATTATTTACACATATACAAACATTAATTTCATTACGAAAGCAATATAAAGCATTTGGAGGACATGGTACTTTCCATTTCATCGAAGCAAATGATGAACATAATTATATTTCTTATACGAAAACATATGAAGATGAAACTATCTTTTTCGTTTTAAATCCGACTAATATTGATGTTACAGCTTCACTCCCTCTCCATGTTACTGGAAAGAAAATCATTAACATTTATACAAACGAAGAATTTTCAGCGGAAGCAAGTGTATTACAGGTTACACTTCCTCCATATGGATTCTCAATCTTAAAATGGTAATAAAAAATCCTTATGCCAAGGTGTGGCATAAGGATTTTTTTATTTTAATTTAAATACCATCGCTTCATATGGACGTAATGTCATGTTATCTATCGATCCACTCTCTACGTCGTAATTGTGTATTAATAACTCTGATTCACTATAAATAACGTCCTCAGGCAATTCAAATACACTTTCTTCCACCGTAAAGTTTGCAATAACAAGAAGTTTTTCTTCTCCATATGTTCTTACGTATGCAAAAATAGAAGGATTATTATCTAATATTAAATCATATGATCCGTACACAACTATTTCATTGTTTTTTCGTAGATCAATTAATTTTTTATAGTAATAAAAAATTGAATCTTTATTTTGGATCGCTTGTTTCACATTGATTTCTTTGTAGTTAGGGTTTACCGTAATCCAAGGCTCACCTGTTGTGAATCCAGCATGATCTTTATCATCCCACTGCATCGGTGTTCTAGCATTATCTCGGCCTTTTATATAAATAGATTGCATCACTTTATCTATATCTTCACCGCGCTCTATCACTTTTTCCTTATACATATTTAATGTTTCAATATCTCGATATTCATCAATCGACTCAAATCGAACGTTCGTCATTCCGATTTCTTCTCCTTGATAAATATACGGTGTTCCTTTCATCATATGAAGTACCGTCGCTAACATTTTCGCAGATTCAATGCGATACATTTCATCATTACCAAAACGAGATACAACGCGAGGCTGATCATGGTTATTCCAATATAGGCTATTCCATCCTGTATGCTCCAATGCTTTTTGCCACTTCGTTAAATTCTCTTTTAAAGTAAGGAGTGAGCATGGTTTTACATCCCATTTTCCGCCTTCTCCTGAATCTAAATCCATATGTTCAAATTGGAATACCATCTGCAGTTCTTTTCGTTCTTCCCCAGTATACATTTTCGCCTCTTCTGTCGTTACACCAGGCATTTCACCAACCGTCATAATATCATAATGAGACAATACTTCTTCATTCATTTCATGTAAATATTTATGAATGTTTGGACCGTTCATAAAATGCTTATGACCTGAAACATACCCCTCTTCTTCGGTTTCAACAGCTGGTAATCCCTCTTCTTTAGAAATAAAATTAATAACATCCATACGGAAGCCATCAATTCCTTTTTCTAACCAAAACTTCATCATTTCATAAACATCTTGTCTTACCTTTTCATTATCCCAATTTAAATCCGGCTGTTTTTTAGAAAACAGATGTAAATAATATTCATCTGTCATTTCATCATACTTCCATGCGGATCCACTAAAAGCTGCTCCCCAGTTGTTCGGCTCTTTCCCTTCTTTTCCAGGACGCCATATATAGTAATCTCTATATTTATTATCTTTTGATTTACGTGATTCAATAAACCAATTATGTTCATCAGAAGTATGGTTAACAACTAAGTCCATCATAAGTTTCATATTACGTTCATGCATTTCATGTAATAGCTCATCCCAATCTTCCATTGTTCCGAACTCATTCATAATTTTACAATAATCACTTATATCATAACCATTATCATCATTTGGAGATTCATAGACCGGCGATAACCAAATGACATCAATCCCTAATTCTTTTAAGTAATCTAGCTTTGAAATAATCCCACGAAGATCCCCAATACCATCACCGTTACTATCCATAAAGCTACGAGGATAAATTTGATATACTACACTTTCTTTCCACCACTGTTTTTCCATTATGCTACCCCATTTCATTAATAATTCAATTTTCTCTTTTTTAAGGCGCAAACGTTTTCATTAATGAATGATAACAGATTCTATCTTAATTTAAAATAGCGCTTACAACTTTTTATTCTTATTTTTCTAAGAAAACATACGAAAATTACTAATATTCTTCTAATAAATGAAAACGTTTTATTTTTTTGTTTATTTTTTGAATCTATTAGTTTATAATGAACTCAAAGAAAACGTTTGCATAATTTTTCTAGGGGGCAATACCATGGCAGAATTGAAATTAGAAAACATTTATAAAATATATGATAATAACGTAACAGCTGTAACAGATTTTAATTTACACATTCAAGATAAAGAGTTTATCGTATTTGTCGGTCCTTCTGGATGCGGAAAATCTACAACATTACGAATGGTGGCTGGACTTGAAGATATTTCAAAAGGAGAGTTTTCAATTGATGGTAAGCTAATGAATGATGTCCCTCCAAAAGATCGCGATATCGCAATGGTCTTCCAAAACTATGCTTTATATCCACATATGAGTGTGTATGATAATATGGCATTTGGATTAAAACTTAGAAAAATACCAAAAGATGAAATCGATCGTCGTGTGAAAAATGCAGCAAAAATTTTAGGACTGGAACAATATTTAGATAGAAAACCGAAAGCGTTATCTGGTGGACAACGTCAACGTGTTGCGTTAGGTAGAGCAATTGTTCGAGACGCGAAAGTTTTCTTAATGGATGAGCCTTTATCCAACTTAGACGCTAAATTACGTGTTGCAATGCGCTCAGAAATTTCTAAATTACACCACCGTCTTGGAACGACAACAATTTACGTAACACATGATCAAACAGAAGCAATGACAATGGCTTCACGTCTCGTTGTTATGAAAGACGGAAAGATTCAACAAATCGGAACTCCAAAAGAAGTATATGAAACACCTGAAAACATTTTCGTTGGTGGATTTATTGGCTCTCCAGCGATGAATTTCTTCCGTGGTAAATTAACTGAAACCGATTTCGTTATAGACAATGCAATAAAAATTAAAGTAACTGAAGGAAAAATGAAGATGTTACGTGAACAAGGCTATGTAAATAAGGAAATTGTTTTAGGCATTCGCCCTGAAGACATTCATGATGAACTCTTATTTTTAGAAGCTTCACAATCTACTGCCTTCACAACAAAAATCGAAGTTGCTGAGTTACTAGGTGCTGAATCTATTTTATATATGAAACTTGGAGATCAAGATTTTGCAGCACGTGTTGATGCAAGACATACATTTTCACCTGGTGACGAAATTAAATTAGCATTGGATATGAATAAAGCGCATTTCTTTGATAGCCAAACTGAACAACGTATTCGTTAAAAAGTAATTTTCTACTATATAACATACAAAAAAACCGTCCACATATTTTGAGGGCGGTTTTCATTATTATACGAGGGCTTCTACTGTATGAAATGATTGTCCTTTCGTGCCAATGATACCGGAAATCGGTAAGTCACTCAGCACCACTTCTTCTTGCTGTTTCATAAAAGATGACGTTAATTGTTTTATCTCTATCCAAACGTCATTAATACAAAGTACATTGGAATCGTTCTCTTGTTGGCGAGAAAAAATAGAATCTATTTTATATAAACCAGCATTTTGAAAAAGCATATCAATGCGACTAAATGCATTCAAAGTAATACTGATAACGCGTTGCCAATCTCCTTGCTTTCCCATATCATAGGATACAAAAAGTGCTTCTCCGCCTAGATTCGTAATTTCCTCGACTGTTGCTTGTCCACTTTCTTGATCAATGTCCGTCACAATTACTTTTGCGCCTTGTTTAGCCAACAAAAGAGCTGTATTACGTCCAATACCGATGCCACCGCCAGTTACGATAGCAACTTTTCCTGCAAGCTTCATTTTCATTACCCCTTCTATAAGTCTTACCGTCATTCAGTATACTCCTTTATGAGATTAGTCTGCAAGCAAGAAAAGTTGCTTATTAATTTGTAAGCGATTACTTTTTCGCTTCTTCTTTTTTCTTACTATTACGCTGATCGAAAACTAAACCGATGAAAATTAAAATCCCCCAAAATATTACGCTACCCCCAGTCATTTCAATTTCCCCCTTAATATATATAAGATATTATTTTAATCATTATAACATTTTCTTAATTTTCAATCTATTAAAACCAAAAATGATATGGATTAACTTTTTCTTATTATATATCCTTTAAAATATATTTATATAATAAAAAAAAGACCTTCTTATTTTATGTATAAAAAGGTCTCTGTTTTATTATACAAGACTTATCACTTTTGTTTTTGTAATTAAATCTTGAAAACCACAATTATCTTTGCGGAATAACATCATATATACGTTACATAATATCGGAATTCCAAGTAGCAATATGTTCGGTAATAACAATACAAAAAATCGTATAATTAATGTTTGTAATGTTAACTTTTCACTCTTCAATGAAATTAATTTTATTCTCGTTACCTTTTTACCAAGTGTAACACCGTTCCAAATAAAGGGTACCAAAATAAAATAGATCGCCATTAATATAAAAACTACTGCGAGATCATATCTATAATCACCAAAACTAATATTAAAGCGATTAAAAATAGCACTATAATTTCCGGTCATAATAGCTACTACTGCACCATACATAACCGAGATTAAAAACATGTCAATTAGGGAAGCACCTATGCGATTCATTACAAGCGCTGGACGATGCATCTTTAATTTCATTTTATGTCGACTCCTTCATATCCTTCTTTACCCGTCTCATCGTACCACTTCTAAAAAACATTGTAAACTAGCGTTTCTCTTACTTTTCTTGTACAATGTGTTACAACAGCATTGTAAAGGAGGTTCCCATATTGAAAAAATGGATAATCCTATTCGTCGCATTCCTATTAGCCGGTTGTGCTGGAAATACAAATCATATAACTTATACGATTAACGATGAATACGAACTCATACGTACTTCTGGAAATGCATTTGAACTTTTCCCATCGCAAGATGCTGTATATGCCACACAATACATTCCTGCAAAAATTACAGACATAGCTTGGGATGATAAATACATTATCGCAAAACAAATTGAGGAAAAGTCAGATCCGAATAACCCTGACGGAGCAATTGCAAATAAAAAAAGTGAGCATTATTGGATTATTGACGTAAAGCATAATAAACGTTTTGGTCCTTATAATGAAAAGCAATTTAATGAACAAAAAGATGCGTTTAAAATTAAGGTACCTTTTCAAAATGTAGATTCATACATAAAAGAACAGAAAAAACAGTCAGCATAATATTTTTAACGCTGACTGTTTTTTCTTATATGTTTTTAAAAATTCCCTACTCAGAAAGTGAGATATTAAAAGTTTGTGCCTCTTTTACAACATCTTGCGTTTCTGCATCTGCTGCAACTACATTATCTGTTGTAAACTTAATATCCTTTACCTTTTCTTTTCCATCATCAAGTATTAAGCCGATAATACCATTTCTTGTTTCACCAGGCTTATAGTCTTCTCTTGATACATTTTTTGTACCAACGAGCGTATCTTCATCATATAAAAAGTTTTGAGTTGCTACTTTAAAGTGTTGCTTATCATTAATCACAACATCATTCATAGAGAAAAATTGCATATTTTTATTCCCGCTATTTTCCACCTTATATGTAATTTCAACGTAACGAATCGTATCACTAATCTCTGTGCCACTGATCGATGCATATAACTCCGCATCTTCTTGACTTACTTTATCTCCTAATCTACGCTTTACTTCTTCAGGAGTTAATGCCGTATATACTTTTAATATATTTTTTGCATCTTTACTCATCTGCGATAAAGAGATTACTTTCACATCTTGTACGTGAATTTTCATTGGTGCTACTTCAAATGTTTGATTCACAGAATGAATCTGGTCTAACTTAAAAGTACCCCAACCTGTTTCTTTCACTTTTTGTCCTACTTTTTTCAGCTCACGCCCGCCATATTCTTTTGTTTCAGGAATAGATTCTTTCTTCTTCGGTTCAACTTTCTTTTCTTCTTGATGGAAGCAACCACTTAACATAAGAAGAAAACTACATAAAATAAAAATACTTTTCCATGCTTTCATCATATAATTTCTCCTAACACTATCATTCATTAATGTAAATTAGTCCCTTGCTTTGTAAACTATAGAAACAATGAGAAGCCCACAAAACGAACTTGTCAGTCCAGATACTATTATACCTCCTATTTGGAAAATATGAAAATAGGGATCTACGAACGCATGAACGATAAATATCAGAGCTGCCACAATTATTACCGAAACCCAATACTTCCTTTTTTCTGAAGCTATCATAATATCTTTCCCTGTTTCATCTTTATACTTCCATAGTACGTATAATAGTAATAAGAAACCAACACATGTACTCCCATGTTGCATATATTTATATACTGGAATACTATGTAATCCTCTTTGTAACAATGGTATCTTCGTAACAAAATAGCCTGTCTTATGAGTAAATGCATCCCAAACAACATGCGTGAGCATACCAAATAAAGCAGAATAGCAAAATACAAAGAAATCCTTCCATGTATGAAGCCCCCACCTCTCATCTACTGCATATGCAAAATAGCCAGCAAACGGTTTAGGTAAATGTGTTATAAACGGCTTTTTTAAAATGTAATGATACATATATGCTAACAGAAATACAAGCGGTAAATTTAAATATAAGAATCCAAGCCATGTATGCCCAATAACACCATACGGTCTAAAGTGTAAAAAATATTCAAAATCAGGCGCCATACTCCCTAATATAAGAGCCGTTACTGAAATATATTTGGACTGCTTTTTCACAAAAGGAAGGACTGCTGCTGGATGCGCAAATGTAAACGGCATGTTTTAACTCCTTTTCATATCTTCAATAGAATACCATCTATCATAACGAGAGAATTGATCTTGATGCAATATTTATTTTCACATTGGAATATGATAGTTTACATGTTATAATCCACATAAAATATTCAGAAAATAAGGAGAGGTTCACGTGTCATTAACACTTGTATTTACTGTTTTGTTACAATCAAAATCCGTTATGAATTGAGGTTTATATATTGATTGATGTACCCTTTTTAAAAAATGTCACATTAAAAAAAGAAAATATCCCTAGTTTTTCCGCATATCCTTACTGTCTACCCGCTATCCGAACATTACAATCACTAGCTTTCCACCCAAATGTAACATTCATTATTGGAGAAAACGGAGCGGGTAAATCAACATTACTCGAAGCAATTGCAATTGCTTTAGGTTTTAACGCAGAAGGTGGAACGAAAAACTTCCGCTTTAGTACAAACGATTCACATTCATCTTTACATGAATACCTTCGAATTTCCAAAAGTTTCAATACACCAAACGACGGTTTCTTTCTTCGTGCTGAATCATTTTATAACGTTGCTTCTTATATTGATGAAATAGATGCTATAAAATCTTATGGAGGTGTTTCACTTCATGAGCAATCCCATGGTGAATCATTTTTCTCCTTATTTATGAATCGTTTTTCAGGACAAGGTTTATACATTTTAGATGAGCCTGAGGCCGCTCTATCACCAATGAGGCAACTTTCCATGCTTATTCGAATGCATGAACTAGCGGAACAAGGTTCACAATTTGTTATCGCGACGCACTCTCCTATTTTAATGGCTTATCCTGAATCCACTATATATTCTTTAACACAAGAAGGGATTCATGAATCCACATTAGAAGAAACCGAGCATTACCAAACGACAAAACTTTTCTTTGAAAATCGTGATCGATTATTTCATCATTTATTTGATTCTTAATAAAAAAGAAGCAGCGATTGCTGCTTCTTTTTTATAGTGCTTCTATAAATAATGCTACCCCAATACCGCCACCGACGCATAGAGAGGCAATTCCTTTTTCTAAACCGCGTCTCTTCAATTCATGAATTAAACTTACAGTAATACGAGCTCCTGTACAACCGATTGGATGTCCAAGTCCTACACCGCTTCCGTTTACATTCACTTTTTCACGGTCTAAACCTAATTCTTTCTCTACAGCTAGGTATTGAGCCGCGAAAGCTTCATTAATTTCCAGTAAATCAGCATCTTCTAATGACCAATCTACTTTTTCTAACCCTTTACGAATTGCTGGTGCTGGCCCAATACCCATAATTTTCGGATCTACTCCAGCTACTGAATATCCAACAATTCTAGCTAACGGTTGTAAGCCTTTTTCTTTCGCTTTTTCTTCGCTCATTAATACTAGAACCGCACTTCCATCATTAAGGCCAGATGCATTCCCTGCCGTTACAGATCCATCTTTACGGAAAGCTGGTTTTAATCCTGCTAATTTTTCCGCTGTAATATCTGCACGTGGATGTTCATCCTTCGAAAATACTATTTCTTTTCTACGTTCTTTTATCGTAATAGGAACAATTTGCTCGTCAAAATATCCAGACTCGATTGCTTGCAGTGCCAATGTATGACTACGAAGCGCAACTTCATCTTGTTCCTCTCTTGTAATTTCATATTGGTCAACTAAATTTTCAGCCGTTTCACCCATCATAATATGGTGAATCGGATCTTCTAGTACTTCCCACACCGTATCACGAATTTCTCCGTGCTGTAGACGTTGTCCCCAGCGGTGCTGTTTTAATGCATAAGGGCTTGAACTCATTGCTTCTACTCCACCTGCAATAACAACATCACTTACACCTAATTGAATTTGCATTGCAGCTGACATAATTGCTTGCATACCTGAAGAACATTGGCGTTGGATTGTATAACCCGTAACTGTGTCAGGAAATCCTGCCGCTAATGCAGCTGTTCTTGCAGTATTTGCTTCATCAGTTCTTTGAATACAATGACCTAAAATTACTTCATCAACTTCGTGTGGTTCTACCCCGCCTCGTTTTACAGCTTCCTGAAGTACAGGAACCGCTAATTCTACTGGCGTTACATTTTTTAGCGCTCCTCCAAAAGTTCCAATTGGCGAACGAACTGCAGCTGTAATAACAACATTATGCATTTTGCACTTGCCCCTCTCTTATGTACCCTAGTCAGTTTTTAGGTGAAATTCCATAAGATGTATGTCTACATCTATCATACTATAAACATACTAAAAAATCAAAATATTTAATATAATAAAAATAGAAGGAATTAACCTTCTATTCTGTTAATGCGTATAAAAATTTTTGTAAAATTTTCTCTGTCGTTTCATTCAATTTCGGTAACTTATCTACTGGAAAATATTGAAGCTTCAACCCTTCATGATCGAGCCTTAATTCTCCACTCACATGATGCCCCTGATACAGATGAATGACATTAAAAATTTCATCTCCATTTGGATAACGGAAATATACTTCCTTTCCTGAAAGGACACCAAGAAATTGCATTATTTTTGCAGTTAACCCCGTCTCCTCGAATAATTCTCGACGAGCAGTTTCTTCCGTCGTTTCTCCTAGTTCCATCGCGCCGCCAGGTACACCCCAATCATATGTATCTGAACGATATTGAAGCAATACTTCTTGATTATCATTTAATATAATTATTGCTGACCCAACAAGAATAAGTGGTCTTGTACCAACGACTTTGCGTAACTCTTCAATATACCCCATTATGTAAAATCTCCTTTCCTCACCCTCCCTTATCATAACAAAATTTTTCTCCTTTTGTTGATGTAATTTCCAAGAAAAAAAAGGAAGCTTTCGCTTCCTTTTTTTCATTCTTATTTCTTAAAACTTTCATATTTTACAGCTTCAAAAGCTTCTTCAATTTCATCATTACGATAATGCACGTATGTAAAACGCCCTAATTCTACTAATCTTGCTATTTCTTGTAACGCTTTATGTTGCTCATATGTTTCCCCCAGCTTAATATGTACATAAAACTTCATTAATGGATGTTCATATAAAGGTTCTCCCACCTCTACATATACATCTTCCACACCTTGCACAACTCTTACATAACTTGCAAATTGATAAAGAGCTTCTCTGTCTGAAACGATTTTTAATGTATACATATATTCTCCCCCTTTTCTTTACTATATCAAAAAGATGATCACACCATGTTATAGAACTATGAAATTTTTTCGACTTGTAATAAACAAGGCGTTTATCCATACATAGGAGCTTTTTTCCACATATATTATAAGAAGAATTTTTTCAGTTGAGGTGTTCCTTATGGATCCATACGTCAATATATGTATTTGCATTACTCCAGGCGCCGATATTTCTGATGACCGTATCGCAAAAGATTTAGCAGTTGCAGAGTCAATTTGGCACCCGATTACATTTCAAATTACAGACGTAATTATTTTAAATGAACTTTTCCGTTTTTCTGACCGTGAAATTAGTTATAAAAATTCTATTCAAAGTCAGGAAAAATTAGCATCCTTTTTCCAGACTTGTGTAAATGAAGCACCTGAATGCGACCTTTACATTTGTTATATTGGCAGTGATTATTTCAAAGAAACAGCCGTAATTGCCTGCGCTTACTCTTTAGCAAAACAACAGCAACTTACTGGTTATATCGTTTTAACAAATTCGGCTGCCCCCATGAAAAATATATATACGCTCGCTCACGAAATCGGTCATATTTTATTTACAAGACGTGTTCACGGAAAACTTACTCACGCAGATCCTCATTCTCCAACTGGCTCGGAGCACCATCCCTCTCCAACAAATCTTATGTATCCGATAGTCCCACGCCCTGAAAATGTCCATATTCAGTCACTATTAACGAACGAACAAAAAGCACTCTCTTTACAAAGTGCTTTATTGCAAAGAAAAAAACAGTAACCGTCACGTTACTGTTTAAAACAACCTATTCCAATCAACAAACGAAAGCCCGGCTGCAAAGGATACACTATACACCAAAACGGCATCCCTCTAAAAATCAAAATATAGTATTTCTTTGGAAATAATTTTTTGTATATCCAGAGCAGCCACTTTTTTTGAACTACTCGTTTACACTTTTTCTCTCTTCAATTTTTAAAGACCATCTCATTAATCCATATATACTTCCATACATAAGTAATATCTTTGCAATTCCCCAAAATACATTTTTTTCTTCTAATTCTTTAAATATAAACATAATCGTTAAAGGAACAATTAGCACCAAAACACCCATCCAACCAAGGACATACACTTCACCAACGAAAAGTAATAAAAAGATACTTGCTGCTAATATATATGTTTGTATTGTCGACAATTGCAAAATAGGTGTCCCGTACCATTTATCAATAAACATCAATAATACTAATAATAAGATGGGAACCATTACTATTACGTAAATAATTCCGAACTCTACAAACTTATTTTTAAAAGAAGACATTCTAAATGCAACAATGGTTCCAATAATCGTAATGATTAAGACGATAGGATAGCCAATTAACTGTATATTCGTTAGTGTAAATTGCTGATTCGGATTATTAAATAAAATATGAGTTAATATCCAATACCCGCCAATACCAATTATCATGGCAAGAATACTCTTTATACTCCCGCCTTTATCCTTATCCATTTCTTTCGCTAATTCTTCCGCATATTCTTTTGGTGAATCACCGAATATATCACTTACCGTCTTTCCCTCTTTCTCGCCTTCTATTAAATGAAGTTCTGCATCTTCTAGAAAGGCGTCCACATCTTCTTCTTTCATTCCTTTTGTTATTAAATACACTTTCGTATCGATTAAAAACTTTTCTCCTTCTTTAGAAATCTGCATGATAACCCCTCCCTCATTTAACCGTTACTCTTCTATTCGTCTTCATCATAATTTCAAGGAAAATTAAAATAAACAAACTTCCGTATAAACATATAATTTGAAATAAAATTGGCACGAGATCCTCTGATGTAAATGTTTTAAACAGTAACATAATCGAAAGCGGAATAATTAAATATAAGTTTTTAAACCATCCTTCAAAATACATATTTATCGCTACTGTGATAAGAAAAATAGCTCCAGCTAATATATAACTTTGCGTTTGGGTGAATGTAAACATTTTTGTAGGATATATTACATCTAATATCGTAACAACCCCTATTAAAAACATCGGCGCAATCATAACTAAAAACCACATAGAAAACCACGTTTTTGTAAAACTTGTTACGAATGTCATTTTACGAAGTAAAAAATTGGGACCCATTACAGCTACGATCAATGTAAAACTATACCCAACGCACTGAATAAGTGAAATCTGTAACATTCCGTTATTCACTATTAAAATAGAAGCAATAATCCAAAACGATACGATATTCATTACTGTAAAACCAATTTGCTTCCACGTTTCCTGTCTATCCCTTTCCATTACTTTTACAAGTTCATTTGCATATTCTTTCGGTGAGCTTCCGAAAATATCTTCTACACTTTTCCCATCACTCTCACCCTCAATTAAATAGAGTTCCGCATCTTCTATAAAATTTTCAATATCGCTTTCTTTCACACTCTTTGCCGCTAAAAATAATCTCATTTCTAATAAAAAATTTCGTGCTTCACTTGATAACATTATTTTTTTCTCCCCTTCCCTTCAAGTAGACGCTCTACACTACTTTGCATCGCTTCCCAGCGATCCATAAATTCATTAAGTGCTTCCTCACCTTTTTCTGTTAATGTATAATATTTCCGCTTTGGACCAGATGGAGATTCCTTCATTACACTTGTTATTAATCCTTCCTTTTGCATTCGTATTAATAACGGATAAATACTTCCCTCACTCGCCATAGTAAAGCCATACTTCGCTAGCTTTTCACTCATTTCATAACCGTATATTTCACCTTCAGAAATAATAGCAAGTAAGCATCCTTCTAAAATCCCTTTCAGCATTTGACTTGTCGACATAATTCAAATCCTTCCACTATCTTGTTTTACAAGATAGATAAGTGTAAGTATCTTGCTTTACAAAATAGTATAGCAGAGACTATTTTGCAAAACAAGATAGCTAACGATATTTTTCCAAATCTTTGCAGGATTTTTATAAACCACTCTCTAAATAGAGCAATATGAGAATTTTATTATGAAGGGATGTTTTTCATCATGGTCACAAATCGAGTTGTTTTTTTAACAGGCGCTGCAAGTGGCATTGGTTATGAAATGGGAAACGCTTTTGCAAAAGAAGGTGCAAAAGTTGTGATTACCGATCGTCTTGAAGAACGTGCAAAAGAAGCTGCTGAACAATTACAAAAAGAAGGCTATCAAGCTATCGGTTTAAAATGTGATGTTACATCTGAAGAAGAAATTACCGCTGCAATTTCTCAAACCGTTACGCATTTCGGTTCATTACATATATTAATTAACAACGCAGGAATGCAGCACGTTTCACCAATTGAAGATTTTCCAACTGAAAAGTTCGAACTACTTATTAAAATTATGCAAATCGCTCCTTTTATCGCAATTAAGCATGCCTTCCCAATCATGAAAAAACAAAAGTATGGCCGAATTATTAATGTAGCCTCCATTAATGGCCTCGTTGGATTTGCAGGAAAATCCGCCTACAATAGCGCGAAGCATGGCGTAATCGGATTAACAAAAGTTGCAGCTTTAGAAGGCGCTACTCACGGAATTACCGTTAATGCGCTTTGTCCTGGTTATGTCGATACCCCACTTGTACGTAATCAACTACAAGATTTAGCTACTACACGAAATGTACCACTTGAAAATGTTTTAGAAGATGTTATTTATCCACTTGTACCACAAAAACGCTTATTGCAAGTACAAGAAATCTCTGATTATGCTATGTTTTTAGCGAGTGAAAAAGCAAGAGGTATAACTGGACAAGCCGTTGTTATCGATGGTGGTTATACTGCTCAATAAAGTGAAGGCTTTTACTTCCCATTAATGCGAGGTAAAAAATAAAGTTTGCTCACGAAGAGCAAACTTTATTTTACTTTCTATCGCGAGGACCTTCCTACTTTAGTAATTGTTTAGGGAGTTTCTCGATTGCAACAATTACCCCATCTAATTTACTTTCAATACGATGGAGTAAATATAATGTTACAACAATCGGAAACCCTACATTACCTATCATCCTGATCCACTCTTCCATCTTTCTCTCCCCCTTTCATTATATAAATAAGAGTACGAAATACATTTAGGCATAAAAAAACAAGCTATTATGTATTAGCTTGTCTTTCAAATAATGATGCAATTTCCCGTTTATAATCTCCATGTATGATGCCTTTTTCAGTAATAATACCTGTAATTAATTCATTCGGTGTTACGTCAAATGCAGGATTATAAACATCAGTTCCAATTGGCGCCACTTGTTTTTCAAAAATTTTCGTAACTTCGGTTTCATCTCTTTCTTCAATAACAATTTCTGTACCTATTTGTTTCGTAATATCAAACGTAGATAACGGAGCTGCAACGTAAAATGGAATATCGAAATACTTTGCTAATATAGCTAAATTCATTGTTCCGATTTTATTTGCTGTATCTCCATTTGCGACAATTCGGTCCGCTCCTACAATAATTGCGTTTATTTCTTTCGTTTGAATAGCATGCGCTGCCGTATTATCTGTAATAAGTGTTACATCAATATTTGCCTGTTTTAATTCCCATGTCGTTAAACGCCCGCCTTGTAAAACCGGTCTCGTTTCACACGCATACGCATGTAAACGTACACCTTTTTCTTTCCCAATATAAAACGGTGCTAATGCAGTACCATATCTAGCAGTTGCAATACTTCCAGCGTTACAAATTGTTAAAATGTTATCACCGTCTTTAAAGCATGTTAATGCATGTTCTCCAATACTCCGGCATACCGCTTCATCTTCTTGCTGAATGAGAAGTGCTTCTTCTTCTAATATTTTTTGTGCTTCTTTTATTTTAGTAATTTCTCGAATGGATTCTCTCATACGATCGATTGCCCAAAATAAATTGACTGCTGTCGGGCGTGACGTTCCTAAATAATTACAATCTCTATTAAACTTCTTTTGAAATTCTTCCATATGTACAGTATTATATTTTTTTGATGCAAGCGCCAAACCAAATGCAGCTACAATTCCAATTGTAGGTGCTCCTCGTACTTCTAGCATGACAATACTTTTCCATACCTCTTCAATCGTCGTTAATGTTTTGTATTCTGTACTATGCGGCAACTTTGTTTGATTTAATACTGCAATGGCATCACCTTTCCAACTGACAGACCTCGGAACAGTAACAATTGTACTCATGCTTTTACCCCTCCAGAAACTGTCTGTTGAAATAACGTTCGGAACAGTTGAATGTCAGCGCTCTTAGATTCATATTTTATTAGTTCTTTACCTAAGGATAGCGCTTGTTTTTTAGCTTGGATTCTCGTTTCTTTATTTGCTATTTCATCTAAATCAGCTACATGTGCTAAACCAATTGTTCTACGTATAAGCTCACATCCAGCAAATCCAACGGCATCCGTAAAAATATTTTGCAAAATAATTGGCAACCATTGTTTCTCTTTCGTATATGCTTCTACGCCTTCTCCAATCCATAATTTCGTAAAAGCTTCTACAAAATAACTCCATGTTTTCTCAATATGGAAAAATAGCACACTTCTTTTTTCCTCTTCACGGGATAGTGCATTTAATAATAAATTTGCAATAAATTGACCAAGGTCAAATCCAAATGGACCGTATGTTGCAAATTCTGGATCAATTACTTTCGTTTCAGCAGGTGATGAAAAAATACTACCAGTATGTAAATCACCATGAATAAGCGCTTCTTTTCTTGTTAAGAACTTATATTTATATTGCGCGACTTTTAATTTTAAATTTTTGTCACTCCACAGTTCATCCACCGCTAGTTGTAACTCTGGTTCATAATCATTCGTATCATAATGACTAAACGGATCTGTAAACACTAAATCTTCCGTAATTTTACTAAGATCTGGATTAACAAATTCACTATCTAACACTCTTTTCTCTTCTGATTGTAAACCGAAATCTGAAGTATAAAACAAAACATGTGCTAGAAAGCGACCAATATGTTGGGATAAAAGTGGGTACTCCTCTCCATCTATTAATCCTTTTCTTGTAATTGTTAGCCTTGATAAGTCTTCTATGACCGTTACTGCTAACTCTTCATCATGACTGTACACTACCGGCACATATTCCGGCACATACTTCGCAAAAATTTGTAATGCTTTACTTTCAATCGTCGCTCTTTTTATAGACAGTGGCCAGCTCTCACCAACTACTTTCGCATATGGCAGTGCTTGTTTTATTATAATAGACTTCTCTCCATCATCTAATTTGAACACGTAATTTAAATTTCCATCTCCAATTTCATGACAAACTACATTTGCTTTCTTTTCAAAATAACCGTGTTCTTTCGCATATTGTATAGCTGTTGTTTCAGTTAATGAATAATATCCCATCGTCTTCTCCCCCTTTTTTAAATTCAGAGGTTTTTCTGACGTAGAAAAACCTCTTTCCACAAAGAAAGAGGTTTGAAGTTTATCTTCTCCCCTCTTATCTGCCAGAAAGGTTTACTTTCTGCTGGAATTAGCACCGTGCCTTTTGGCGTAAATAAACGCCCCATTTCACAATGGTATTACGGTCGGTTGCTGGGCTTCATCGGGCCAAATCCCTCCACCTGCTCTTGATAAGAGTTGTATAATTTTTTGAATTTTTAACTTTATGTTGAAGACTATACCAAGAATAAAAATCACTTGTCAATATTTTATTTGTATAATTCTGGACGACGATCTGCAAAAACTGGAATTCCTTTGCGTACTTCTTTAATTTTCTCAAAATGAAGCTCTCCAAATAAAATTGATTCTTCTTCATTCGCTTCTACAACAACTTCGCCCCAAGGATCGACAATTAAAGAATGACCGGCAAACTCATTATTCGGATCCTTTCCTGCCCTATTACATGCAACAACATAACACTGATTTTCAACTGCTCTTGCTTGCAATAGCAAACGCCAATGAGCTAAACGAACCAATGGCCATTCTGCTACAACAAATAAAACTTTTGCACCTTTAGCAGTATGAACACGCATCCACTCCGGAAAACGAATGTCATAACAAATTGTACCGGCGCACTCTACATCATCTAGCTTAAATTCACCTGTACTATTTCCAGCGATTAAATATTTATGTTCATCCATAAGCTGAAATAAATGTACTTTACTATATTCATTGACTAGTTCTCCTTCCTTGTTTACCACATACATTGTATTTGTAACACCTTGCTCTGTTTGCTTCGCTATAGACCCACCGACAATATGTACACCATATTGCTTCGACCATTCTTTCAGCTTTTCTTTCGTTTGCAATCCATCCCTATCTGCAATTTCAGTAAGCCTCGTTAAATCATATCCCGTTGTCCATAGTTCTGGTAAGACAATAACGTCTGGTCTTTCCTTCATCGCTTCGCTTATTTTATTTTTAGCATTCTCAATATTTTTTTCTACATCTCCAAAGACAATGTCCATTTGAATACATGCGACTTTCATTTTGTCAGCCCCATTCATAATTTTTTCTTTACAAAATACTGGAAAGATTATATCATTTGTCACTAGAATTGTAACAACTTTCAAAAGAGGTGGAAAGTATGAAATTATTTCAACCTTCTGAGATAGTAACATCATTGCCAACACAATTTTTCGCTTCACTTGTTGCAAAAGTTAACAAAGTCGTAGCAGCTGGTCACGATGTTATTAATCTTGGTCAAGGTAATCCAGATCAACCAACACCGCAGCATATCGTAAAAGCTTTACAAGATGCTGCTGAAAAGACCATTCATCATAAATATCCGCCATTTCGCGGACACGAAAGTTTAAAAGAAGCCGTGGCAACATTCTATCAACGCGAATATGATGTAGTAGTAAATCCAAAAACAGAAGTTGCTATTTTGTTTGGTGGAAAAGCTGGATTAGTAGAATTACCACTTTGTTTTACAAACCCTGGTGATACTATTCTCGTTCCAGATCCAGGCTATCCAGATTATTTATCAGGAGTTGCTTTAGCAAAAGCACAATTTGAAACAATGCCGCTTATTGCAGAAAATAATTTTTTACCAGATTATACAAAAATTGATGCCACTACCGCTGAGCGTGCAAAGTTAATGTTTTTAAACTATCCAAATAATCCTACCGGTGCTACTGCATCAAAAGATTTCTTTGATGAAACCATTCATTTTGCTAATAAACATAATATATTAGTCATTCATGATTTTGCTTACGGTGCTATTGGATTCGATGGTCAAAAACCTGTTAGTTTCTTGCAAGCAGACGGTGGTAAAGATACAGGTATTGAAATTTACACTCTATCGAAAACTTTCAATATGGCTGGATGGCGCATCGCTTTTGCTGTAGGGAATGAAAGTGTGATTGAGACAATTAACTTATTACAAGATCATATGTATGTTAGTATTTTTGGTGCAGTTCAAGATGCTGCCCGCGAAGCACTATTAAGTTCACAGTCTTGCGTAATAGACCTTGTAAATAGTTACGAATCTCGAAGAAACGCTCTTGTTTCAGCTTGTCACTCAATTGGTTGGAATGTAGATATTCCAACAGGCTCATTCTTTGCATGGCTTCCTGTTCCGAAAGGATATACATCTGAGCAATTTTCTGATATTTTACTAGAAAAAGCACACGTTGCAGTTGCTCCTGGTGTTGGATTTGGTGAACATGGCGAAGGATATGTCCGTGTTGGTCTCTTGCATACAGAAGATAGATTACGAGAAGCCATTAATCGAATTGATAAATTAAATTTTTTCAAAAAATAATTGACAACATGAAAAATATCTGACAAAATTCAGTTATCTTAAAAATTTAAACATTTCTAAATACTTCTTATCAAGAGCAGGTGGAGGGACGAGCCCGACGAAACCCGGCAACCGATCTACAATTGTAGACACGGTGCTAATTCTCGCAGCATTATGCTGACAGATAAGGAGCTGGTTGTAAAAAAACCTCTCCTTAGCTGAGAGGTTTTTTTATTTAACTAGGAGGTTTTAACAATGAGCGGAATTATAGCAACGTATTTAATCCATGATGATTCACATAACTTAGAAAAAAAGGCCGAGCAAATTGCACTCGGTTTAACAATTGGCTCTTGGACTCATTTGCCACACTTATTGCAAGAACAATTAAAACACCATAAAGGCAACGTCATTCATGTTGAGGAACTAGCTGAACAAGAACATACCAATTCGTATTTACGTAAAAAAGTTAAACGCGGGATTATTAAAATCGAATATCCGTTATTAAACTTCAGTCCGGACTTACCAGCAATTTTAACAACTACATTCGGAAAGCTATCACTTGATGGTGAAGTGAAATTAATCGACTTAACATTTTCAGACGAGTTAAAACAATATTTCCCTGGTCCAAAATTCGGGATAGATGGTATTCGAAATCTTTTACAAGTGCATGAGCGTCCCCTTTTAATGAGTATTTTTAAAGGAATGATTGGACGAAATATTGGTTATTTAAAAACGCAATTACGCGATCAAGCAATTGGTGGTGTAGATATAGTAAAAGATGATGAAATATTATTTGAGAATACATTAACACCACTTACGAAACGCATTGTATCTGGAAAAGAAGTTTTACAATCCGTATATGAAACATACGGACATAAAACGTTATATGCCGTAAATTTAACAGGACGAACTTTTGATTTAAAAGAAAATGCGAAACGCGCAGTGCAAGCTGGGGCAGATATTCTATTATTTAACGTATTTGCTTACGGACTAGATGTACTACAATCACTTGCAGAAGATGATGAAATCCCAGTTCCTATTATGGCACACCCTGCTGTAAGTGGTGCTTATTCAGCATCCAAGTTATATGGAGTTTCCTCTCCATTATTACTAGGAAAGCTACTACGTTATGCTGGGGCTGACTTTTCATTATTCCCATCTCCATACGGAAGTGTTGCTCTAGAAAAAGAGGAGGCTCTTGCTATCTCAAAATATTTAACTGAAGACGATGCATTTTTCAAGAAGAGTTTTTCTGTTCCGTCTGCTGGTATTCACCCTGGTTTCGTTCCCTTTATTCTACGAGATTTCGGTAAAGATGTTGTTATTAATGCTGGCGGCGGGATACATGGACATCCGAGTGGAGCGCAAGGGGGCGGTAAAGCTTTCCATACTGCAATTAATGCTACTTTGCAAAATACACCACTCCATGAAGTAGATGACATAAATTTGCATAGTGCACTTCAAATATGGGGAAATCCCTCTCATGGGGTGAAATTATGAGTATTCAAGTATTTTGTGATTTCGATGGCACGATTACAAATAATGATAACATTATGTCCATTATGGAAAAATTTGCACCACCAGAAGCCGAAGAAGTAAAGAATAGAATTTTATCACAAGAGCTGTCTATTCAAGAAGGTGTTTCTCAATTATTTCAATTAATACCTACTAGTCTACACGATGATATGATTCAATTTTTAATAGAAACTGCTGAAATCCGTAGTGGTTTTCATGAATTTATACAATTTGTAAATGAAAATAACATTTCTTTTTACGTTATATCAGGTGGAATGGATTTCTTCGTCTATCCACTCTTACAAGGAATCATTCCAAAAGAGCAAATTTACTGTAATGAAACAGACTTTTCAAATGAATTCATTACAGTTAAGTGGCCTCATCCTTGTGATCATCATTGTCAAAATCATTGCGGATTATGCAAATCATCTTTAATCCGTAAATTAAGTGATACGAATGACTTCCATATTGTGATTGGAGATTCAATTACTGATTTACAAGCTGCGAAACAAGCAGATAAAGTATTTGCTCGCGACTTCCTTATTACAAAGTGTGAAGAGAATTATATTGCTTATACACCGTTTGAAACATTTCACGATGTTCAAACCCAATTAAAACATTTGTTGGAGGTGAAATCATGAAACAACTTTTTCGTCAATGGTATGACTTAAGCGAGATAAAAAAAGAATTAACAACACGAAATTGGTTTCCAGCAACGAGTGGTAATATTTCTATAAAGGTTAGTCATGAGCCACTTACTTTTCTTATTACAGCAAGTGGTAAAGATAAAACAAAAACTACTCCAGATGATTTTCTATTAGTAGATCATCTAGGGCTTCCCGTATTAGAGACTGAATTACGCCCTTCAGCAGAAACAATATTGCATACACATATTTATAACAATACGAATGCTGGGTGCGTACTTCATGTTCATACAACTGATAATAATGTCATCACAAATTTATATAGTGATGCAGTCACCCTTCAAAATCAAGAAATTATTAAAGCTCTCGATATTTGGGAAGAAGGTGCAACAATTCACATTCCTATTATCGAAAACCATGCCCATATCCCAACGCTTGGAGAAAACTTCCGAAAACATATACAAGGAGATTCGGGAGCAGTATTAATCCGTAACCACGGTATTACCGTATGGGGCCGAGATAGCTTTGATGCAAAGAAAAGATTAGAAGCTTATGAGTTTTTATTCCAATTTCATATAAAACTATTATCAATTCAAGGAGGCGTTTCTAATGGCGCAAATTCGTATTCATGAAGTAAATACTCGCATCGAAAATGAAGTAGAAGTATCTAAATTTCTACAAGAGGAAGGCGTTTTATATGAGAAATGGAATATTTCTAAGCTTCCTACTCATTTAAATGAAAATTATTCGTTAACAGATGAAAACAAGGCTGAAATATTAGCTGTGTTTTCAAAAGAAATCGCTGATGTTTCAGCGCGCCGAGGCTATAAAGCACATGATGTAATTTCACTTTCAAATAGCACACCTAACCTTGACGAATTATTAATTAACTTCCAAAAAGAACACCATCATACCGATGATGAAGTTCGCTTTATTGTTAGTGGTCATGGCATCTTTGCTATTGAAGGAAAAGATGGGAAATTCTTTGACGTTGAACTTGAGCCAGGCGATCTCATATCTGTTCCTGAAAATGCAAGACATTATTTTACCTTGCAAGATGATCGTCAAGTTGTAGCTATTCGTATTTTTGTTACAACTGAAGGCTGGGTTCCAATTTATTAAGGTAGTTAGTTGAATAAAAGGACTTGGATCCCCTTTTCCAACCTTTTATTCACTCTACATATATACATCCTCCTATGGAACAGGCTTATTTCAAAAAGTGAAATAAGCCTGATTTTTTATTTTCTCAAACATATGAGTCCTTCTATGCCAAAACAATCTCCCCTTCTATTTTTTAAGCAAATTTTTCAACACTTTTTGAACATTTATTGAACTTTTTTTGATTTTTTCTGAAAATTCTGTTTTGTGTATGATATACTACAATTAAATAAAAAGGAAAAGAATATCGCAAACAGAGGGGGA
Source organism: Bacillus sp. EB106-07-01-XG149 (assembly GCF_058791555.1). Classification (NCBI taxonomy): domain Bacteria; kingdom Bacillati; phylum Bacillota; class Bacilli; order Caryophanales; family Bacillaceae; genus Bacillus; species Bacillus sp. EB106-07-01-XG149. The sequence continues at coordinate 360,194 of NZ_JBYTDP010000002.1, forward strand.
TAATCATGAGTTTACTTATCGCACTTATACTAGGGGTTACGTGTGGAGCACTTCCTGTTATTCTAGGAGCTATTATGGAAGAGTTGGAAGTTGGTGTTTTAGGTTTTGTCGCATCTTGTGTAAGCGCTTTATTTTTTGGCTTATTCGGTGCTATTCCTGTTTCAATTCTGTGTGCATTTTATATAGTACGCCATGCTCGTGCAAAACAATTCGGTCCTAATCACATCGCGCAAGTTATTCCATTTCCAATCGAACGATGCCGCAGAGCTTCTAGCTTATAATTATAAAAATTAAATATACCTAAATAAATAAAAGTCCTCAAATGAGGACTTTTATTTATTTTCTTCTAGAAATTGAAACAATTCTTGTAAGTGCAAGGCGTCTTCACTATAGCTAACAGATACGTGACATATACCGTCAATCTCTGCTTGCATATAAAGATCAACCCCATCTCGATCATATTTCAATGCCAAATAAAACTCCATTTCTTCTAACATCTTTTTTGAAGTTCGAATAACATAATGCCCCTTCTCATCTCTTCCATATTCGAATTCCGGCCCAAAATCATATTTTTGTTTAAAAGCTTCTTTTTGTTTTTCACTAATTTGTATACAAGTTGCTCGTTGTACATTATCAATCATCTCATCAAATCTTTGTAGATCCATCTCATTTACCCCTTTATGTATTTTTTGTATAACACTTGTGTTCCGCTATTCTCTTCCCCATCTTTTATTAACTCCTCATACAATTGCTTCGCCAAACTTAAACCTGGTACTGGTAATTGCAATTTTTCAGCCTCATCTAAAGCTATCTTCATATCTTTCATAAAGTGCTTTACATAAAACCCTGGTTCAAAATCTCCCTTTAACATTCGAGGAGCTAAGTTACTCAATGACCAACTACCTGCTGCTCCCGTTGAAATACTTTCTAATACTTTATCCGGATCTAGTCCAGCTTTTTTTGCATAAGCAACAGCTTCACATACTCCAATCATGTTAGAAGCAATCGCAATTTGATTGCACATTTTCGTATGTTGTCCACTTCCAGCTGGTCCTTGCAACTGAATGTTTGTTCCTAGTTTTTCAAATAACGGTAAACATTTTTCATATATTTCTTTTTCACCACCGACCATAATTGCGAGCCTTGCTTCTTTCGCACCAACGTCTCCTCCAGATACAGGCGCATCTAACGTATATACATTCTTACTTTTACCGGTTTCATTAATACGTTTTGCCAATGTTGGTGTAGATGTCGTGAAATCAATTGCTATCGTACCTTCATTTGCATTCTCCAAAATCCCATCTATCCCAAAGTACACTTCTTCTACATCATGTGGATATCCAACCATAGTCATTACAACATCAACTTGCTTCACTAACTCTTTCGGTGTATCACACCAATTCGCACCATCTTGCACTAAAGAGTCTGTCTTCATTTTCGTTCTATTATATACATATACTTGATAGCCGTCTTGCATTAAATGACGCACCATACTTTTTCCCATTACACCAATACCGATGAAACCTATTGATACATTTTTACGTTCCATTTTCTCATCCCCTTTGTTCTAATAAATCACTTACCATCTTTCGAAACTCATTATTAAAATCATCATCTATACTATTTTTCACATTTGAAAATAATATAACAAAAGTGCCTTTTTCTTTATTAAAATTATTGAAAGTGTTCCAACCAGATAGTACACCATGATTATGAAAATAATCCGGATATATGTAAAAACTATATGCATATTTTCGTTCTGTTGAAGGTGAAAACATCGCTTGTCTACTTTGTTCAGAAAGAAGTTTCCCATTTATAATCGCTTCGTCTAACTTCTTCATATCGCCAACTGTCGTATACATCTCACCGCATCCGTATAACCACTCCATTAACAATTTTTGTGCAGGTTCAAGTACATTCTCTTTCTTTACATATCCTTTAGTAAAATGCTGATCTCCCTGAGCCATATTTCCCATACCAGATTCATGCATTTCTGCTTTAGTAAATATATTTTCTTTTATGTAATCTCCTAAAGGTTTTTTTGATATGCTTTCTATAATATAGGCAAGCACCATATAATTATAATCTGTATATCTCCAACCTGCGCCTGGTGGAAATTCTAACTTTTGACTTCCAATCCAATTTACTAAATTTATACGAGAAGCTGCATTCACTTTCCCTTTTCCGCTTTCTGGTAAACCTGATGTGTGTGTTAACAAATGATATAAGGTGATATTTTTATCTACCGGAAAAGAGGGAATATATTTATTTACATTATCTTGAATATTTAACTTCCCTTGTTCCTGCAGCTGTAAAATAGATGTGGCCACGACTGTTTTCGTAATAGAACCGACACGATATTTTGTTTGAGGCGTATTTTCTATCTTATTTTGAACATCAGCATATCCATATCCTTTATTCAATATAACATGCTCTTTATCTGTTACTAAAACTGTTCCATTAAATTGCTTTCCTATTAAATATTGATCTAACTTTTGAGATATACTAGCATAATCAATTTGTTGTTCTTCTTTTTCTTCTATATTCTCTTGTACTTCTGATTCAATAGTAGGATTCACCTTAGTTGTTAATACAGTGCTTTCCTTTATATTGGGATTATAGAGAAAATAGTATACTCCACCACAAACTACAGCAGACAGCGAAGCCATCGTCATTATTTTTTTTATCATGTTGTTCCTCCATAATTCCTTCGTCCAAAATCCCCCCCACATTCTATTATCAAACAATAAAAAAAAATCGCAACAATTTGTTGCGAAAAATCACTTTTTTTCTTTTCTATATACACACACTTGATTTTTTCCATTTTTTTTCGCTTCATATAATGCGATATCCGCTCGTTGCATTAATTCTTCTCTTGTAATCCCTTGTTCATATAACGCGACTCCAAAACTCGCTGTTAATTTCGAAATTCCGGAGAAATGCTTTGTTTCAATGAAAAATCGTAATGATTCCGCAACCTGAAATGCTTCTTTTTCTACTGTATTCGTTACTAATATAATAAATTCTTCTCCTCCCCACCTTGCAAATACATGTTGCTGCTCCACTTTAGATTTCATAAGCTCTGCAAGCTGAATTAGTGCTAAGTCACCAAAATCATGGCCATATGTGTCATTTACTGTTTTAAAATTATCTATGTCAAATAAAATAAGTGCTATTTTTTCATCGTTACGCATTGCATTATCCCATTCTGCCTCTAGTATTTGTTGGAACTTCAAACGATTATAAATCTCTGTTAACGAATCTATCATAGCAAGCCTTTCTTGTTCTTGATAGATTTCATCTAATTCTGTAATCTCTGTACACTTCACAATAAATCTTGATAAATCTTCTGGCAGTGGTGTCGCACGCAATAAAAAAGTTGACACTTCCCCTTCATAATTAGACATCTTAATTCTTCTATCATATGATAATGTATCATCTAACCATGTTATATCATGAGTTGTTGAATAGTATCCGTTTTCTCTAATAAAATGTTCAGCAAATACTAAATGTTGCTCACGATAGGCAAATAAATTTTCATATCCGAAAAACTCTAAAAAATTTGTATTACAATCAACAATCTCATCGTCTTCTACTATAAATAATAGATCATTTTGAAAATCAAACATCGTTTGAAGTAGTTCTTGTTGCAAACTTACTTGCCGCACTAAAGAAAGCTGATACAAACTCTTATTCACTTCCTCTAACACCATTTGTGGAGTCACAGGAGCTATCACAATATTACGTATTCCTAACGTAAGCACCTCTGTAAACTCACTGGTTATCTGTTGATCCCAAATGACAATAAAAGTACTCTGTGGATTATACATATTCTTTATATATTTTATTTGAGAAAAATCTGTTACATACATAATTACAATATGTGGTTTTGTTCTCTGAAACAATAATTCTCCTTCTTCAAAACTATTTGCTATAAACATACATTTTGGATGAATATTTTCTATCGTTTGTTGATGTGTGCATCCATTTTCTATATAAAGGACATTTAACTGAAGATCTTGTAATACATTTTGGAAAACCGTATTCTCTAATAAAAAATGTAGTATGTTCATCACTAGTCTTCACTCACTTCATATATCTTGTTCTACTGCATTCCTCACAAACATTTTATAAAAAGACTGTTCTCTAAATACTTTAATGAGTGAGGGATACATATTAACAAGCTAATTGAGAATGCTCTCTTCGCTTTTTCTCTATAAATTCCTTTTTTAGTGTATGATGATAGGAATTGTATCGTTTGTATGAATGCCCTAGCTTCCTCTTTAAAACTTGACAATTAAAATAAAGATATTATATTCTTAAATTCGACAACTTACAAAATGTAAGTAGAATATATTACATGTATTTTTTTATAATTTGATATGTTACTTGGAGGATATATAATGACAAACGACAACTTTTTTAATGTTCTATACGAACGCACATCTACACGTGCATTCAACCCAGAGAAAGAAATTTCATCTACAGAGTTACACGAGATTTTAAAGGGAGCTGCTCAAGCACCTTCTGCTTGGAACTTGCAGCACTGGAAATTCCTTGTATTCCAAGGTGAAGATGTACAGAAACGATTGCATCCAATTGCTTATAACCAGCAACAAATACTTGATGCTTCTGCTGTAGTCGCTATTTTAGGTGATTTAGAAGCTTATAAAAACGTTGAACCCGTTTATGGTCCAATTGTAGAACAAGGATTTATGAAAGAAGAAGCAAAAGAGCGCTTAGCTAAAAATATTGAGTCTGCATATGCTCGTGAGCAATTCCCAAGAGATGCAGCCTTTTCAAATGCATCTTTAGCAGCAATGCAACTTATGCTTGCGGCTAAAGCAACTGGCTGGGATACTTGTGCTATTGGTGGTTTCAACCCACAAGCACTTACAGAAGAATTCAATGTTTCATCTCGTTACGTACCAATTATGCTTATTACAATTGGTGAATCAACTTTAAAAGGTCATCCTGCACCACGAATGAGCGTAGAACAAGTGAGTGAATGGGCAAAATAATAAAGTGAACCTTTAATCAATGTGAGGGGCTTACTGCCTGTTAATACGGGATAAAAAAGAAACGAAGGTAATTTCATTACCTTCGTTTCTTTTTCTTCTGTCACACACCCGTAATATTACAATGTATTATTCGACATCTATACATAAAAAAATAGTAAATTTCATGCTATTCCCATACACATAAATGGCGTTTCGTGTCGAATTTTGTTAAAGCATCGAAATATAACCGTGTGTTTTTGTTACAATTATGATACAATGATAACAAATAGATAACAAGAGAGGGATTTTCATTGAGTTCATACGGAAGCTTTATCGCACTTTTAAGTTACATAGTAACTGTACTACTGTTATATTTTATTGGCGATGCTACAAACATATCAGTGTTACAATTCCCAAAAGAAGAAACGTTCCAATTAGACGCAGAAAAACATACTGCAAGATCCATTGCACCACTACTCTTAGCTCTCCCTGTATATATCATCGTTTTATATAAAAGTAAAAAAGTGTAAAGCCTACCTATTTCATTCATTTCGGTGGTCTTTACACTTTTTTGTGATATTCCCCCTATTTTAAACATCATTCCGTACTAAACACCCAGCTATTCTTTTAAAATGAGAAAATCCCCCAGAAAAAATTCCACTCTCTGTCCAGTCACTCACTACCGAACTTACATAGATTATAAGTGTGAAGGGGGTGATGAGGATTATGTTTGGATCATTTGGATGCTGTGATAACTTTAGAGACTGTCATCATCATGAAAGAGAGCACAACCATCGTGAGAAAGAGAGAGAAGAAATTAGACCACAACGACCTGCTGTATGTAACGTACTTGCAAATCTTTCTATAGGCACTGAAATTTCACTTCTTAAACTAAAAGGAAATGGAACATTCCGCAATTTAGTTTTTGAGGGGTTCTGTAACGGTATTGCTCTATTCTCTGCATTAAGAAGAGATAACGACAAAGACAACAACAAAGATGATAAGAATGGAAACAATCGTAATGACGATAGATTTGAAGGGATTCTACGTGTTTGCCCAGAAGATGTTATCGCGATTGCTCTTTAAGAGAAGTTTAATCAATAAAATCACCTAAGGTATGTGTAATAAAAAAACCTGAGACCGATTTCAAATCGGCTCAGGTTTTTTACTATTATATACTTTTAACTAATTCAACAACTTCTTCAGCAGTTGACATCATTAATGCTTTTTCTGCTAATGTTTCCATTTCTGCTTTTGACAACTTGCTTAGTTGTGTTCTTGCAGGAAGAATAGATGTTGCACTCATACTGAACTCATCTAAACCTAATCCTAATAATAATGGGATAGCAAGTGAATCTCCCGCCATCTCACCACACATACCAGCCCATTTGCCTTCTTTATGAGCCGCATCAATAACCATTTTTACAAGACGTAAAATAGATGGGTTATATGGTTGGTATAAGTAAGCTACTTGTTCGTTCATACGGTCTGCAGCCATTGTGTATTGGATTAAGTCATTTGTTCCGATAGAGAAGAAATCAACTTCTTTTGCGAATTGATCTGCTAATACTGCTGAAGCTGGGATTTCAACCATCATACCCACTTCAATAGAATCAGAAACAGTTGTACCCGCTTCTACAAGTTTCGCTTTCTCTTCTAATAAGATTGCTTTCGCTTGACGGAACTCATCAAGAGTTGCAATCATTGGGAACATAATTTTTAAGTTACCGTATACGCTAGCACGAAGTAATGCACGAAGTTGTGTACGGAACACATCTTGCTCATCAAGGCATAAGCGAATTGCACGGTATCCTAAGAATGGGTTCATTTCTTTTGGTAAATGTAAGTATGGAAGCTCTTTATCTCCACCGATGTCAAGTGTACGAACAACAACAGGTTGACCTTCTTTTACACCTTCAAGAACTGCTTTATACGCTTCGAACTGCTCTTCTTCTGTTGGAAGATTGTCACGGCCCATGTATAAGAATTCTGTACGGTATAAACCAACGCCTTCTCCGCCATTATCGATAATACCTTGTACATCATTTGGTGTTCCGATATTTGCAACAAGCTCAACGTGATGTCCATCACTTGTTACAGTAGCTTGGTCTTTTAATTTTGCCCATTCAGTTTTTTGCTCTTCAAATTTCGCTTTCTTTTCTTCAAAAGAACGAAGAGTTTCTTCTGATGGATTTACAATTACTTCTCCATCTAAACCGTCGATGATTACGATATCGCCGTTTTGGATTTTCTCCATAACAACTTTCGTACCAACAACTGCAGGAATTTCCATAGAACGAGCCATAATTGCAGAGTGAGATGTACGTCCACCGATATCAGTTGTAAAACCTTTTGCATACTTACGGTTTAACTGAGCTGTATCAGATGGTGTTAAATCTTCAGCAATGATGATTACTTCTTCAGAAATTGTACCAGGGTTTGAGAAGTTAATTCCTAGTAAATGTGCAAGAACGCGTTTTGTTACGTCACGAATGTCCGCAGCACGTTCTTTCATATATTCGTTATCCATGTTTTCAAACATAGAAATAAACATGGATGCAACTTCATCCATTGCAAATTCAGCATTTACTTTTTCACTATTTACTTTATCTTTTACTGGGTTTACTAGTTCTGGATCATTTAACACTAATAAATGTGCTTCAAAGATCGCAGCTTTATCAGCCCCCAGCTCAGCAAAAGCATGGTCCTTAATTGCTTCTAATTCAGTTTTTGCTTTCTCAAGCGCAGCGTCTAAGCGTGCAATTTCAGCAGCTTCGTTTGTAATTGATTTCTTTTCGATGTTAAATTCAGGATTCTCAAGTCTGAAAGCCTTTGCAATAGCAATCCCACTTGATGCAGCGATCCCTTGAATGTTAAGAGTCATTATTCTCCTAATCCTTCGTTTTTCATAGTTTCTTCGATAGCTGCTAGTGCTTGAGCTGCATCATCACCATTTGCAGTGATTTTAATTTCTGCGTTTTGTTGAATGCCTAAAGACATAACGCCCATGATTGATTTTAAGTTAACGTTTTTTCCGTTATACTCTAAGTTAATGTCAGAACCAAATTTGCTTGCAGTGTTTACAAGTAGAGTTGCTGGACGAGCATGAATTCCTGAGTCGCTAGTTACTTTAAAGATTTTTTCCATGATAATTTATCTCCTTTAAATTACAGTATTTTTTTAGTTGTATAGACGTGAGTACTACATCATCTATTGTATATAATAGGCGATGTTCGGTCAACCACATCGCCTATTATAATTATAAACATTTTGCGTCAAATTCCTACTGAATGTCAATAATAGCGTTTTCGCCCTTCTTAACATTTCCATCTTTTTTCAATTCGACTTGTTGTCCTTGTTGTAAATTCGTAAAGACAATTGGTGTAATGATAGATGGTGCATTTTCTTTTACAAATGCAAGATCTACTTTTAATAATGGTTGTCCTTGTTTCACTTTGTCGCCTTGTGCTACAAGTGCTTCAAAACCTTCACCATTTAATTTTACAGTATCAATACCGAAGTGGATTAAAATTTCTTTTCCACCTTCAGATTGAATACCAATTGCATGCTTTGTAGGGAATACGTTGACGATCTCACCGTTAACTGGAGAAACTACTGTTCCTTCTGTTGGCTCGATTGCAAATCCGTCTCCCATCATTTTTCCTGAGAATACTTGATCAGGTACTTCTGTAATCGATAAGATTTTCCCTTCAATTGGTGATACGATTGTTTCGTTTTCATCAACTTGTTTAGGAGTTTCTTCTACCTTTACAGGCTCTTCTTTTTCAACATGAGGTGTACGACCTGACATAATATCATGAATTTGTGATTTTAATGTGTCAGATTTCGGTCCAAAAATAGCTTGAATGTTATTTCCAACTTCAAGTACACCAGCTGCTCCAAGCTCTTTTAAGCGATCTTTGTTTACATTCTTTTGTTCGTTAACTTGAACACGTAAACGAGTAATACAAGCGTCTAAAGAAGCAATGTTTTCTTTACCACCAAGTGCTACTAATACTTCACGTGGAAGTTCTCCTGCTTCTGTTTTACCTGCGCCGTCATTCGCATTTGCTACTTCACGACCAGGTGTTTTTAAATCCCATTTACGGATTGCAAAGCGGAATCCGAAGTAGTAAATAACTGCTAGTACAAGACCAACAATAATTACCCACCACCATGCTGTACGGCCTGGTAGTACACCGAATAACATAAAGTCGATTAAACCACCAGAGAATGTCATACCAATTTTAACACCTAAAATTTGCATTGTCATAAATGATAGACCAGCGAATACTGCGTGAATTCCGAACAGTACTGGTGCTACGAATAAGAATGAAAATTCAAGTGGTTCTGTAATACCTGTTAAGAAAGATGTTAATGCAGCAGAGCCTAAAATACCAGCTGCTAATTTTTTATTTTCAGGACGTGCTTCATGGTACATTGCTAATGCTGCTGCTGGAAGACCGAACATCATGAACGGATACTTACCAGTTGTAAATGTACCTGCTGTTAATTCTACACCGTCTTTTAACTGTGCCATAAAGATTTTTTGGTCACCACGGATTAATTCGCCAGCTGCATTTGTATACTGACCGAATTCGAACCAGAACGGTGAATAGAAAATGTGATGTAATCCAAATGGAATTAATGAACGTTCAATTAAACCGAATATGAATGCTGCTAATGTTCTATTTGCATCAATCATTTGATGTGAGAACGTATTTAAGCCACCTTGAATGTATGGCCAAATGAAACACATGATTATACCTACTACTAAAGAGAATGTTGCAGTCGCAATCGGTACGAAACGCTTACCTGCGAAGAAACCTAAATATGATGGTAATTCAATGTTGAAGTATTTATTGTAGCAATATGCCGCTACTATACCGACGATAATACCACCAAACACTCCCGTTTGTAGCGTTGGAATTCCTAATACGTTTGCATATGCTGGATCTGCAAATCCAATTTTTACTGGATCTGCTCCAGAACTTGTTACTTTCACTAGCTTATCTACTTCTAAGAACACACTCATCGTTTTGTTCATAATTAAGTAGCCGACGAATGCTGCTAATCCAGCTACTCCGTCTCCACCAGCTAAACCAATTGCTACCCCAACTGCGAATAATAATGCAAGGTTAGCGAAAATAATATCACCAGATTGTTCCATAATTTTTGCTACCATTACGAACCAATCTGCTTTTAAAGCAGGAATAACATCTGTTAACTGTGGATTTTGAAATGCATTACCAAATCCAAGTAAAATACCTGCTGCCGGTAAAATCGCTACTGGAAGCATTAACGCTTTTCCGACTTTTTGAAGAACACCAAAGATCTTCTTAAACATGGAAACCCTTCCTCTCTTATCTATATTGATACCTTCCGACAAACGCCAAAAAGACATGAGGAAAAAAAGATAGAACGATAGCTATACAAAGGGTAGTATAACCCTTTCTCTAGCTTACATTCCTTACTTTTCTCCACTCATGCCTGATCGGATCAGTAACACGTGTCAAAAATAGGTTTACGTATAAGTTCACTATAATTAAGGCAAACGTTTTCGTTACTTACCTTAATGTGTTTGTCGAAATTTGTATAACTTTGCAATAGTTATTATACATAACTATTGTAAGCGATTCAATGATTTTTTTTAACGTTTTCATTTTAGACAAAAATATATGTCTTTTTACACATGCTCTGCTTTTACTAAGCGCTGCAGGTGCATCGTTAAATATATGCTCTCTGCTTCATACACAGGAAGTTGCAATTCTTTTTGCATGACCTTAACTAGCTTCCAAGCTAAATTATAACAGACAGGATATTCTGCCTTTAATAAATCAGCAAAACTTTGTGATTCCTCTACTTTTTCCCCTTTTTTTACCCGTTCAATTGCATATTGTAAATGACGGATAAGGCGTAAATAGTGAATACTTTCTTGGTCTAATGTAATTAGTAAGTTTGTCTCAATTAAAGATACAAGTTGTGCAATGAGACGGGAATTTTGATTAACTGAAGATAAATCTGAATTTGTAAGCGAACTGTAAATATGGAGTGCAATAAAACCAATTTCTCCTTCTGGCAATGTAATTTGTAAACGAGAATTTAAAAGGTCTACAACACCTTCAGCAATTTCATATTCCTCTGGATAGAGCATTTTCGTTTCAACTAAAAAAGGATTATCAATTGTAAGTCCTTGTTTTAACCGCTTAATCGCAAAAGAAATATGATCTGTTAAAGCGATATGAATATGTTCATTCAATGGTGATTTTGCTTTTTCTTGAATGTAGAACATAATATCATTCATTAATTCAATTAGTTTTTCACTCACATGCGGCACTAACAGTTTGTATTGTTCACGATCACGTTCATTTTTTAAAACAAACATTTTTTCAATTTGTTCTTGCTCCAATACATCTTTCGCTTTTTTCCCAAATCCAATTCCTTTACCGATCACTACTACTTCCTCATGTTCAGGATGGCTAGCAATGATGACATTATTATTTAAAACTTTTTTAATTTCTAGATAATTATTCATATAACACCACCCTCGTACTTAAATAGCCTGCTTTTATGTTACAGAACATTCTTCTTTGTCGTCAATGTAAAACATCTACCATTTCATAAAAATTCGTTTTTTAGACATGTTTATATATGATGCGTATAATGTAAGAGCAACTGTACATAGAAAGGAGATAACAACATGATTAAAATGTTTGTAAGTGATATCGATGGTACAATGATGCAACACGGAGGGTTAATTGACGAACAGGATATTGTAGCACTTCGTAGTCTTGCTGAGCAAAATGTTATTCTTTGTTTCGCTTCTGGCCGATTGGATAATGAAATTGCAGACTTAATGAAAGCTGTAAATACAAATTTCCATCGTATTAGTGTAAATGGTGTTTTCGTGTACACACATGAAAACAAGCAACTATTATCCGCAACATTCGATTCGAGTATTCTACCTGATCTGTTAGCAATGACAAATGAAGATCCTTATTTTCGTTATGTAAGTGATGAGCATAATTATTACATTGAAGAGAAAACACCGTTCATTCATGAGCTTGAACAACAAGTAACGATGACTTCTGTTGAAGAACCGCATCTATTACAGAAAATTGATGATACAATTTTCCCAAATAAAATCTCTGTCGGTGGAACAAAGGAAAGCTTACAACTCCTTCAGAAAAAAATTGATGAAAAATTCCACGGAAAAGTTAGTACATTCATTTCAGCAGAACAATGTTTAGATGTAATGCCACCTAATATTAGTAAAGGGGCTGCTATTTCTGTTTTATTAAAAGAGTTTCAACTACAACCAGAGGAAATTGCTTGCATAGGGGATTCTTATAATGATATCCCGATGTTTTCTTTAACTCCTCACAGTTTTGCTATGTCTCAAGCAGATGAAGCAGTAAAAGAACACGCTCACTATGTAGTAAATACAGTTAAAGATGCTGTTAACCACGTAATTACTCATAATAAAAATACGACTCACTCCTTGTAAGGATGAGTCGTATTTTTTCTTTACATGTTAAACAATTTGACATTAACTGTACTTCACAAACTGAAATATATTATTTGTTACGTGCGATGTTTGTAATAAACTTATAACGATCCCCACGATAAATACATTTCACATACTCTAACGGTACTTCACCTTCTGAATATGACCATTGACGCATTACAAGCACTGGCGCCTTTTTAGGAATATGCAGATGTTCAGCTTCATTATCCGTTGCAATTGAAGCTTCAATTGATTGAGTAGCGCTAACAAGTTTAAAGCCCAGTTTTTTCTCTAAATGTTCATATAAAGATTGTTGCAATATTTCTTCGTTAATATCTTTTACAAGAGCTGGCGACAAATATGTCGTCTCAAAAGCAATCGGTTCATCATCAGCTAAGCGTATACGCCTCACTTCATAAACCGACTCTCCCTCCTGTATTCTCAACCGGTCTGCTATTTTCGCAGTAGCTGGAACTAGGCGGAAACTAAGTAATTGACTACTTGGGTTCATCCCACGAGAAATCATATCTTCTGTGAATCCCGTCATTCCTTGCAATTTTTGTTCCACTTTCGGAAGTTGGACAAACGTACCAATTCCACGTTTCCGATATAAATAACCTTGTTCCACTAAATTATTAATCGCCTGTCTGATTGTCATACGACTCACTTCGAACTTATCGCAAAGTTCATTCTCAGATGGGATTTTATCTCCCGGCTTCCATTCGCCGTCCTCAATTAGCTGTTTCACCCACTCTTGAATCTGATAATAGATCGGAAATGGTGAATACTTGTCGATGTTCATCAGCAATCGCCTCACTGCATAAAGATAGAGCTTCTTGATCAGCGATTACGGTTACATTCGGATGACGTTGTAAAACTGTAGCAGGACACGCTTCGCTATATTCACCTTGCAATAATTCTTTCACAGCTTCTGCCTTTTTAGAACCGATAGCAACAAGTAGAATTTGTTTCGCTTTCATAATGCTTCCAATTCCCATTGTAATCGCATGCGTTGGCACATCTTCTTCTTTTTCGAAGAAGCGAAGGTTTGCTTGGCGTGTAGATTCTGTTAATTCAACAATGTTTGTTGGAGAATTAAACAGTGTTCCTGGTTCGTTAAATCCGATGTGACCGTTTTCACCGATTCCAAGAATCTGTAGGTCAACTGGGTTAGCAGCTAGAATGCCCTCGTAACGTTTGCACTCTACCTCTAAATCACTTGCCATCCCGTTTGGTACATAAGTTTGTTTAAATGGAAGATGATCAAACAACTGTTCTTGCATGAAATAGTGATAGCTGTTTTTATCTTCATGTGGTAAATTTACGTACTCATCTAAGTTTACAGTGGTTACACGGCTTGTATCAAGTTTATTTTTTCGCATTTCTGCATAAATACCTAATGGAGAGCTTCCTGTAGCCATTCCTAATGTTGGATTTTCTTTTGTTTTTACAACTTCTTCAATTAATTTATAACCTGCTTCTGCTAGTTCTTTTGGAGTTTTTACAACAAGAATATTCATTTAATTACTTCCCTTCCTTCATATGAATTCCTAAACGAACCGTATCATATACATGTAAATCTTCATTCATCACAACAAAGTCTGCATCTTTTCCTACCGCTAATGCACCTTTATGATTTAATCCAAACTCTTCTGCTTGGTTAATTGATGTCATCAGTACTGCATCTTCGATTGAACAACCTGTAAATTCAATTACATTTCGGAAAGCTTGATCCATTTTTAGAATACTACCAGCTAACGTTCCATCTTCTAATCGAGCACTACCATCTTTTACATGTACTGGCTGTCCGCCAAGCTCATATAATCCATCTTCAAGACCTTTTGCACGCATTGCGTCAGTAATAACACTTACTTTTTTCGGTCCTTTTAATTTATATGCTAATTTCACCATATCAGGGTGAATATGAATACCATCTGTAATTACTTCAACCATTACATCTGGATTTAATAACACATGACCAACAACTCCTGGTTCTCGGTGATGTAATCCACGCATTTGATTGTATAAATGCGTTGCATGTGTAATGTTTCTATTTTTTAGTTGCGCATCAATTGCATCTGTATGCCCCATTGTGCCAACAACACCAGTTTCAGCAAGATACTGCTCAAACTCTAACGCACCTTCTTCTTCAGGTGCATATGTTACTAATTTAATTAGATTCCCGCTTGCTTCCTGCCATTGTTTAAATTGTTCAATATTCGCAGGAACAATATGTTCAAGTGGTTGTGCACCTGCACGTTTTTTAGAAACATACGGTCCTTCTAAGTGAATATATTCGAAATGTGCTCCTTTTTCTTTCGCTTCCTTCGCCGCATGTAGTGCCGCTTCGATTGCTTCTGGAGCTTGTGTCATTGTTGTTGGAAAGTAAGTTGTAACTCCTTCTTTTAACATTTCTTTACCTAGAGTTACTAATCCATCGCTATTTGCATCCATCGCATCAATATCGTACCCACCATGAATATGAACATCAATCATACCTGGAATCACAATCTTCCCTGCCGCATCTAAAACCGCTTCATTTTCTTGTGATACATATTGAGCCATCAAACCAATTTCTTTAATTGTTTCTGCGTAACGAATAAATCCGTTTTCCACTACTTCTTGACCTGTATAAATTTTGGCATTGATGACAACTTGCGTTTTCATTTTCATCGATCCTTTCCCATGAAATACCTACTTGTTATTATTACCTTATTCGCCTAATTCCATCTTAATATATGCACGAGTAGTTGTCTAGACATTCGAATAAAATTTCCTCTTTGTTTAACAAAAAGGAAACTTAGTACGTCTCTTGCAATTATAATATATGTTATTCAGTTTTCCAAAAAGGGAGAATATCCCCTATCATATTTCTCACTTAAGTAATGGCATTAATCCACTAGAGCCTATTGTAATATGCTCGCCGTCTGTTTCCATTTCTACTGTACGTTTGTTTGTTCCATATATCATTATACCATGCTGTTTTAAGCGTCTTACTACACTTTGATGCGGATGTCCATACGGATTTCTGCTTCCATATGAAAGAATTGCAAACTGTGGTTCTACTTTCTTTATAAACATTTCACTTGTTGAAGTATAGGAGCCATGATGTCCCACCTTTAACACATCTGCATGTACATCAAATTGCTTTAATATTTCAGTTTCCGTCCGCACATCAGCATCACCCATTAGTAAAAAATCCGCTTTTCCGTATCGTACCTTTAACACAATTGAAGATTCATTATTTTCGTCTTTTGATTTCCCATTGTTTAATACTTGTATGGAAACATGCGGATCTAGCGGTATGTATTGTCCCTCTTTTACTGAAACGAAAGGAATTCCTCTTTTTTTAATATGATTCCGGTATGTGTGATACGTAAAAGAACTATATGTTTTTCCACTATCTAATATAAGTGCTACCGGCATTTGCTCTACAATCGGAATGAGTCCTCCAATGTGATCCATATCAGGATGCGTACTGACGATAGCATCTAAATGGTTAATCCCTTTTTCGATTAGTTTTTGAATGATAACCTCACCTGCTTCATAAGGTCCCCCATCAATTAACATCGTTTGTCCATTTGGCAATGTAATAAGTGTCGCATCACCTTGCCCAACTTTAAAAAAACTCACTTTCATTTTACCAAAATGTTGCCGCTGCATATGTAAAGGAGACGCGGTATGAATAGACATCATATATCTTTTGGCCGATGCACTATTTAAAGAAAAGCATAACAAAACAGAAACTAACAATAAAATACTTCGCATACTTCTCATAACTCGTCTCCTTTTTTCAATTAGTATGGCACGGTATATAATTGATATACAAAAAAAGCTTAGCAAAATGCTAAGCTTTTATTTCGATATCTCCTGTAAAGAACCAAAGAATAAATCTGCTTCATTCATTTGTTCATTCTCTTCAGAAAGTGCCGGTAAATCATCTAATGTTTTCAATCCAAATGTATCCAAAAATTCTTTCGTTGTTCCATATAAAATAGGACGCCCTGGACCTTCTGCTCTTCCCATTTCTTTTATAAGTAAGTGTGAAACTAACGTTTGTAACGCCTTATCGGTTTTCACCCCTCTAATCTCTTCCATTTCAGTCCTTGTAATAGGTTGACGATATGCCACAATCGCTAACGTTTCTAAAGCAGCCTGAGAAAGTGAAGCAGCTGTTGGGATATCTATTAATTTTTGATAGTACGAAGCATGTTCTTTCTTTGTAGCAAAACGATATACTTTTGCATACTGTACAATTTGCAAACCGCGGTGTGCACCTTCACATTCTTTTTGCATTTCTTCTAAAATATCGATTACTTCATTTCCTTCAATTTCAAGCACTTTCGCTATTTGTTCTGGATAAATCCCTTCATCACCAGAAACAAATAAAAGCCCTTCAATGATTGATTTCTGTTCTTTTCTATCCATTTTACGAGCTCCTTCCTCCAATTTTCTCCATAAAAATACACATCAAAAAACCGAATCACAATTAATGCGTTCGGTTCAATATTTTTTCTCTTGTTCCAAACGATACATTCAAACCTAGCATGAGATATATTATTTCCATCCCATTTTCCATACTAAATCTATGCAGATTTAGTAGAGCTTGATACGAAAATTTCATCAAAATTATGTTCTTGTTCAATTATGATTTGTTGATTTTTCATAAGCTCAAGAACCGCTAAAAATGTTACAACCATTATTTCCCTTTCATCATCAACAAACAAATCATAAAAACTTTGACGACCACCTTGTATTTCTAACTGTTTTAAAATATCAATCATGCGCTTTTCAATTGGTATTTCTTGACGAGTAATACGTGTTGTTACAGGTTTCTTTGCTTTTTTACGGCGCATTAATTTTTGAAATGCCGCTAGCATATCATATAACGTAACATCAAGAGGCAAGTTTGTCTCCTCTTCTTGTTGTAACGATGTAAAATCAATTGGCGGACGTGTATATAGCTGTGCTCTTTCTTGTTCTCTTTCTTTTAGCTCAGTAGCAACTTGCTTATATTTCTTATATTCAATTAACCTCTCCATCAATTCTTGACGAGGATCATCTATAAAGTCATCACCGTTATCAAGTACATCTTCTTCATGTTTCGGCAACAACATTTTACTTTTAATTTGTAATAAAGTCGCAGCCATTACTAAATACTCACTTGCAACATCTAATTGTAGTTCTTTCATCGTATGAACATAAGATAAATATTGCTCTGTAATTTCCGCTACAGGAATATTATATATGTCAATTTCATAACGATGTATTAAATGTAACAATAAATCTAAAGGCCCTTCAAAAGCCTCTACTTTAAAATTATACTGCACAAAGCATCCCACCACATTTTTTCTATAACAACATAAGTATAGAGCATACTCATGTTCTATCCAACCTTTTTAAGAAATTTAATTAAAAATAGACCTATGCCTATATCATCATGCCCACCGCTTCATATGATAACAGTGTAGTAAGAACAATGTAGGAGGTCAAAAAACTATGGGTCACGTTGATTGCGGTTTTAGCGGTGGGTTCGCATTACTTGTTGTATTGTTTATTTTACTAATTATTGTAGGGGCAGCTTGCTTCTGCTAATATGAACAATAACGACTAGGGACAATTCCCTAGTCGTTTATTGTTTATATTTCTATGATACACTTGTATTTATAACCGTTAAACAGGGGTGAAGAAAATGTATCCTACCGAATACATCCAATTTTTAATTCATTTTCACGGAGATTATGATTATTTTGAGTGCCACGAAATACTGGAAGAATATTGGAAAACAAAACCGAGAGAAAATCGTGATAATTATTTAGTCGGTCTTATTCAAATTGCAGTTTCTTTATACCATCAAAGACGCTCTAACTGGAATGGCGCAGAGAAAATGATGAAAAGCGCCATAAAGATTTTAGAAATAAACAGTGCACCTTTACTACGTTTGGGAATAAATCAGACACAACTTCTATGCTTACTCCAGGATAGATTGCAATCTATACAGAAAGAAGAGAGTTTTACACCGTTATTTTTACCATTATCGGATACAGCATTAGAAAAGCACTGCATGGAATTATGTCAGAAACAAAACCTTCCTTGGAAAGACGTGAATGCTACTTCTAATGAATATATAATACATAAGCACACATTACGTGATCGAACAGAGGTCATCGCTGAACGAAACGAACAATTACAAAAAAGAAAGCAGAGATAATAAACTACTTATCTCTGCTTTCACGAATGTATATTTTGTTCTAGCCCTTTACACTTTTTGCAAAAACTTGCTGTTTGCTCATTTCCGCAAATTGTAAACTCAAGAAATTTACTCTTTAACTCTTGAACCATCTTCGTCCCAATACCCATATGACGGTGAGACGGGTTCACACTCAAATGCTGAATTTCCAACACTTGATTCTCTTTTTTTACAATCCCCATTATCCCAACAAAATCTTCGTTTTGTTTCCACAAATACAATTGCCAATCATCCTTTGCTTCATAATCTTTCATAGTCAATTGTAATGTTTTTACATCTTTTTCAGTTGGCATAAATGAAAGAAGCCCCATTGCAATCTTTTCATAACTTTTTTTAAAACGAATTAACATAACCCTTATCCCTTCTTACAAAAGTTACAAACTATTAATCCCCTCAACCACTCTTTTCATATCACATTCATTTTACAATATTTTCAACAGAGTGAGAAGGGCCTAAAACAACTTGATAATCATACAAAGCCAAAAGAAGAAAGTCAAATATATGTTTCAGTACTATTTTTTCTAAGTAGATTAAAGAAGAAACGCTGTTATATGAAAGCAAAAAGAAACATCCACCGCTCATTACCACTTCAATATTCATCACCTGAGAGCAAATGAATTCTAGCAAAATTAATGTAATAAAAATATTTCTTGAAACATGTAATTTAATGTATTCTATGTAATTTGTTAAAATTTTGTTCTTATAGGCGCCATATTTTCTCTTCAATACAGTCAGTACTACTTGTATCATGTACTGCAAACGAAATACCCATTCCTATTAAAAAAACAAAAAAGAGAGCCATAGCTCTCTTTTCCCATTAACTTATTCTTCCCAAACTTTAACTTCTTTCATTACATCGCCTTGACGCATGTTTAATACTGTTTCAATACCGCTTGTTGCTTTACCGAATACAGTATGTACACCATCTAAATGCGGTTGTGGCTCATGAACAACAAAGAATTGGCTACCGCCTGTATTACGGCCAGCATGAGCCATAGAAAGTGAACCTACAAGATGTCTATGAGGATTTCCATCAGTTTCACATGGGATAGAGTAACCTGGGCCACCTGCACCTGTTCCTGTTGGATCTCCACCTTGGCTTACGAAGCCAGGAATAACGCGGTGGAATGTCACACCATCATAAAATCCTTGCTCTGCTAGTTTTTTAAAGTTTTCTACTGTTTTTGGTGCCTCTTCTGGGAAAAATTCTAAATCGATTTTTTCACCATTTTCCATTAATATGTATCCTAAAGTTTTCATACGTATATGTCTCCTTTCAACTATCTCAGCACTATATTACCACATTCATGACTAGAAACAAAAAGAATCCGACAATCTAGATACTTCTTTTTCGAAATGTGGAAAAAGCTAGGTGACAAATAAGAAATATATACTATAATAACTGTGTTGCCCGAAAATTTTAGAAAGAGAAAGGGAGCGATTTTTCGTGAAAACGAAATTACTAGCTCTGCTATTGGCTGTAACGGTATTTATGATGCCAACAGCTTCGTTTGCAGACATCATCGAAGGAGAATCAATTGTTACACTAGGAGAAAACTTGTCTGAACAACAAAAACAAGATCTGTTAAAAGAAATGAAAGCACCAAAGGATGCTACAATCATTACTGTGTCTAATGCGGAAGAACATAAATTTCTAGAAGGGATTGTTCCAAAAGCGCAAATTGGTACGAGAGCAATTTCCTCTTCTATGATTACATACACAAAACCAGGGTCTGGTCTCATTGTACGTTCAAAAAACATTAATTCGATAACAGATGCAATGTACACAAACGCACTTATTACAGCAGGTGTGAAAGATGCAGAAATTCAAATTACTGCACCATTTAAAGTTTCAGGAACTGCTGCTTTAACCGGTTTAATGAAAGCCTATGAAACAACATCGAACAAAGCAATTCCTGAGGAAGTAAAAAAAGTAGCCAATGAAGAAATGGTGCAAACAGCCCAGCTCGGCGATAAAATTGGTGAAGAAAAAGCAGTTCAACTTGTTGCAAAAATTAAAGAAGAAATTGCCAAAGAACAGCCAAAAACGACTGAAGATTTACGTTCATTAATTCAAAAAATTGCGGATCAACTTGGCATTACATTAACGGATGAACAGTTAGATAACTTAGTTGCGCTATTTGATAAAATGAAAAATCTTAATATCGATTGGAATCAAGTTGGCAGTCAGTTAAATAAAGCAAAAGAACACGTTTCTGCCTTTTTAGGATCTGAAGAAGGGCAAGGTTTCCTAGATAAAGTTAAAGATTTCTTCTCAAGTATCATTGATTTTGTTAAATCGTTATTCAAGTAAAAAGAAGCTCGTCAGTGACGAGCTTCTTTTTTTATACAAGTAATGGCAATTTCATAACAGCTTCTTCGACCGAACGAACAATATGATTTGCCTTCTCCTTCACATATGGATGAGCATGATGTAGAGTAAATGAATGCGGAGTTACTTCAAACATAGAAATATCATTGAAAGAATCTCCAATGCATGCAACTTCATTTGCTTCAATTTGTAAATGTTCCATTAGTCGCCTTAAAGCACTCCCTTTACTTACTCCCCTTGGCATAATGTCAACATAGCGTTTACCCGACATAAAAACTTCCGCTTCGCTCTGAAATGTATCTCGTAACTCTTGATCTAATGCTGCAATTGTCTCTTCTTCCCCAAAAACAAACAATTTCGCAGGATGTACAGTCTTACCAAATTCCTCTTCTAATGCTTCTATTTCAGCAATATGCACGCCCATATACGTTTCAAAAGTATGATGATGTTCATTCTTTCTTTTTGTATACCGTTGCTCATTTGCACAAACAATATCTGCTAGTCCCTTTTTATGGATATATCGATATATTTCCTGGGCAATCCCATCTTCAAAACTTGATTCATGAAATATTTTTCCATCCGGCAGTAACATCGTTGCTCCATTTAAACTAGTTGTGTAATACGGGAATGCAAACCTATTTACGACTTCATCAATTCGATGAGTAAAGCGGCCAGAGGCAAAACAAATATTTGTCCCTTTTTCAGCTAACCAACAAAGTGCACGTTCATCTTCTTTTTGCATATGATTCACATTGTAAACGAGCGTATCATCTAAATCACTTACAAATAATTTAATCATGTCCTCTTCCCCTTCCATACACAATATCTACTCTAAGTGTACACAAAAAATGTTTGATTTTTGTTAAAAAACAATAAATTTTCGATAAAAAATAAGCAGGAGATTAATCCTGCTTATTTTTGCCTTCTTACATTTTGAGGTTTTACAATACTTGGGCGCACTTTTAAACTAGACATCGTTGGACGGAGTAGAATTTTTGTTAACGCTCCCCAATCAAATGGTAAAAACGGCCATAAATACGGTGTTTGTAAACTTTTTATAGACGTTAAAAATAAAATCAATATCGTCATTCCAACCACAAATCCCATTTCATGAAATATACCTGTCAAAATAATGACAAATAGCTTTCCGACTTTATTCCCAAGCCCTAATTCATAACTCGGTGTTGCATATGCTCCGATCATAGAAACTGCTACGTATAAAATTACTTCTGGTACAAACAAACCTACATCAATGGCAATTTGACCAATTAATATGGCAGAAATTAATCCTGCTGCAGACGACAATGATGTCGGTGTATGAATGGCAGCCATCCTTAAAAATTCGAGTCCGATTTCGGCCATCAAAATTTGTAATAAAATTGGTAAATGCGTCATCTTGTTCGGTCCAATGAAAGCAAGACTTTCCGGTAAAAGAGTTGGATCAAAAACAAACACTAACCAAAATGGCAATAAGAACAGTGAAAATATAACACCTAAAAAACGTACCCAACGTAAAAATGTACCTACAGCTGGATTTTGCCTAAACTCTTCTGCATGCTGTAAATGATGAAAATATGTTGTCGGTGTAATCATAGCACTTGGCGATGTGTCAACGAGTACTAACACATGTCCTTCTAATAGATGATTTGCTGCTACATCTGGTCTTTCTGTATATCGAATAAGCGGGAAGGGATTATAGCCTTGTTTAACTACAAATTCCTCTATCGTTTTATCCGCCATCGTAATCCCGTCTACTTCAATGTTATTTAATTCTTGTTTTATAATTTTAACTAAATCCGGATTTGCAACATCTTGTACATATGTAATACAAATATCCGTTTGTGATCTATCTCCTACTCGAATCATTTCATTTCGAAGACGTGGGTCACGTATCCTTCTACGAATTAACGCTGTATTTACAACGATATTTTCAACAAATCCATCCCTTGCACCACGTACTACCTTTTCTGTATCTGGTTCTGTCGGCGTCCGGCCCGGATAACTACGAACATCTATTGCAAACGCTTCTGTTTCACCTTCCACAAATATAACGATGAGTCCTGATAATACTTGAAGCATTACCTCATCCATCGTTTTCACTTTGCTTACTTGTTGATGGATTAAACGATTCTCTAAAAGCTTCACTGTATCTTCTTCTACATCCCTTATCTCATTTGTATCCACCGCTTCTTCTAAAATAGGGATAATATAATTTGTATCACAAAGTCCATTTACAAATAACACACCAATTTCTTTATTCAAAATTTGAAATTTACGAATGCCAACGTCGTATGTAACACCCAGTCCAGCTGTTTGCTTTAAGTAATTTTCATTATCACTTATGAAAGATGAAATAGGGATTTCCACTTTTTTAGGTTTCGTCATAAAAACCACTCCTTTCCAAAATTAATTGAATCGCTTTTCTAGTAATAGGTGATCCTCTCTCCCATTCATCGTTTCCACACATCTTACCAATATCACCAACTCCCACAATGACAGGAACATTCAGATCATCTAAACAATAAATTGTATCTCCGCTAATTCTGCCAATTTCACCATCTGGAAGTCCAAATTTATCAACACCGTATTCGGTTAAATTCCCGTTCCGATCTACACTGACATCTACACGTGCCCATTCCCAATGATGTGTATTAGACGCTACTGCCAAAATCCCCAGTACATCAATTTGTTTATGTGTGGCTACATATTTTAAAGCCTTTTCACCAGATCCTTCTCCAATAAATCCACTGTCATCAAACATGACAAATACAGGGTCATATGGCGTTTGCATAATAAGCTCAACAACTTTCTTCCCTGTCAATTTGGTTGGATTACTTTGTGATGCTGAAATACACCTTCCCCCAAATTCCTTCGTTAAAAGCTCAATTGTCCGCTTTGCATATTCATCTCCATCTGTGACCAAAACAACCCTTCGTCTCATTTGATTTATCCTTTCGGTTTACATATAAGTGCTACAAAAAATGAAAATAAAATCGCTGCAGAAATGCCTGCAGACGTTAAACTAAACATACCCATACCAATCCCAATATATCCGTGTTTTTCTGCCGCATGCATTGCCCCATGTAATAGTGAATGTCCAAAACTTGTAATAGGAACTGTCGCACCAGCACCAGCAAACTTTATAAGCTTATCGTACAATCCGAATCCATCTAAAACTGCTCCTATAACTACAAAGGTAGCCATTAAATGGGCTGGTGTTAACTTTGCGAAATCTAACAATACCTGTCCAATTACACAAATGGCACCTCCTACAAGAAATGCATATATAAAATCCACAATTCACTCTCCCTTCACTCTCTCAAATACGACACCATGTGCAATTGTTGGAATGGTTTCTTTCTGCTGCATCATCATCGGACTTAATAACGCGCCAGTAGCAACGACAAAAATTCGTTGTAAATTCCCTTTTTGCATCTCGCTTAATAAATGACCATATGTGACAACAGCTGAACAAGCACAACCACTACCACCGGCAAATACTTCTTCTTGACCGGAATCATAAATCATTAATCCGCAATCATTATATATATGCCCAAGATCATAACCTTCTTCCAGTAACAGTTGTTTTGCGATTGGTGTCCCAATAGCTGATAAATCACCGGTAACAATCAAATCATAATCTGCTGCACTCCTCTTCAAATCTTCAAAATGTTGTTGAATTGTATGAGCAGCAGCAGGTGCCATCGCCGACCCCATATCTAAAGGATTCGCAATCCCTAAATCTTGCACTTTTCCAATCGTAGCTGCCGTAATTTTAATGGCACTTTTTTCTTTACTAATTAATATGGATCCCGCACCTGTAACAGTGGAATTTGCTGTTCCTGGTTTTTGTCCCCCATACTCTGTTGGATAACGGAACTGTCTTTCAGCCGTTGCATTATGACTACTTACCGTCGCTAAAACACGATTTGCGAATCCACCATCTATAAAGGCTGATCCAACCGCTAAAGTCTCCATCGAGGTTGCACAAGCGCTAAACATCCCTAAAAAGGGAATCCCCCACTTACGCGCAACATAATTTGCTGTCACTGTTTGATTTAATAAATCACCTGCTAAAAAGAAATCAATTTGTGATGTCTTTACATTTCCTTTTTGCAAGACTTGTTGAATTGAATCTGACATTAATCTTCGTTCAGCAAGTTCCCAGTTTTCCTCTCCGCAATGTAAATCATCATATGAAATATCAAAATCCTTCCCAAGAGGGCCTTCAGCTTCTTTTGGACCAACAGCAGTACCGGTTGCATTCACATAAATATCATTTTGAAATACCCACGTTTGTTTTCCAGTCAACCTCATACTAGCCCCTCCTTTAAGACATAAAAATGTTAAAAGTATATCTTATTAATCCAATAACGTATGCACCAACGACCCCAAAAACGATAACACTTCCCGCTAGCTTAAACATATTTGTAGCAACTCCAAGCACAATTCCTTCACTCTTATGTTCTAGCGCAGCGCTCGCCATAGAATTCGCAAATCCCGTAACAGGTACGGCCGATCCCGCTCCAGCAAATTGACCGATTTTATCATATACACCACAACCTGTTAAAATCGCCGATAATAATACAAGCGTTGCAACTGTCGGATTTCCTGCCTCTTGTTCACTGAAATGAAAATAATGTATATAAAATTTCATTAATACTTCTCCGACAGTACAAATGAGTCCACCTACAAGAAATGCCTTGACACAATTTAGGAAATAGTTTGGTTTTGGATGGTACTCCTTCACTTTATTTATGTAATCATCCTTTAGTTTTCGCCCTGTCATTTATATATTGCCTCCTACTTTACGAAATAAATCCAGTGAAACAATGAGCCTATTACTTTGCCAAGTACAAGAGCAACGAGTAAAACAACGATTTTCCCTTCTACCCCTACTCGTTTCGCTAAAATAGGTAAAACATTTAACACTTCTGTTAATGCAGCTGCAAGCATTCCAATGAATGTGCCACAAAATAGTCCTAATATAACAAGCCAATATTGCGATGTTTGAAATGTAATGTTTTTCAAACTACACCAAGCTCCTGTTAACGTACCTGCAATAACTGCCCACTCAAAATATTGAATGTGCTTTCCACTTCTCGTTAATTGAGCTAGTCGGGGGATTATACCAAGTACAGCTAAAAATGCGACATATCCGCTACCTACTGCAATTCCTCCCGCTAAACCAATTAAAATAACAAGCCCAGACTCAATCATCGGCAAGTTGTTTCATATTGTCCTTGTTTTCATGAACAATTACATATTGGTCAAGTGACTGCTGGTATTGGAACATCTCCACTTCTAACGGACTCGGCTCTTCATTAATTCGCTTTTGAAATACATGATTAAAAAATAAAACCATACCTAACCCAAGACCTACTGAATAAGGAATTTGAAATAGAAGTGGTTGTGCCTTAAATTCTCCCGTAATCATGTAATATAACCGCTGGTGTACTTGTTGCATACTTACATCTTCATGGAAATAAATGATCGCAAGAGCCGCTCCAATAAAAAGTAACAACCATACAAGTCCGAAGAAAATCGGATGTACTTTCTTTTTTTCATATATAATTTCAACAAGAGTTTGTCCAGAACCGAGTAAATTAATTTGTATATGAGCCGCTTTTTGTTGAATAATCTCAATAATTTTCATAACATCAATTACAACATGCGTCTTATCATGCGCTGTTATTTTGTAAACTACCTCATTCTGTAATGACTCAACTACCATAGCATCTCCGGCAAGTTGAGCGACATCACCCAGTTTCACTTCATACGTAGGAGAAACTTTTAATCGATTACGCATTTTAATATAAATTGTTTGTTCCAATTTCCATTCACCTCTTCACTCTTCCTCGTAGTTGTAGTATGGTTATTGAATTTTTTTCTAATACAATTTTTTCATAAAAAAACATCTGTACCGTTTCGGTACAGATGTTTTTTAGTTTATGCCTTTTTCTTAAATAAATTTGCAATACTTAATGCGAGTCCTCCCCAAATGACTACCATACCAATAACCATCATCATAATCGCTGATCCGCTCATTATGAAACACCCCGATCTTTCCATTCTTTTTCAAGCTTAGCAGAATCTGAATGTATTTGTGCATTCCATTTCTTTATACTAATGATTAGTGCAACGATAAGGAACGCTGCTGCAATTGACCAACCATATGTTACGATAAACTCCGTTGGATAATCTCCGTAGTTCTTTTTAATATTTTGGATTGTCCCATCAATTAACATGTATCCTAACATAAGCGGGGTAATAACGAGTAAACTCACTCTCCAAAACGTCCCTAACTTAATATCAGATACGAAGTTTGCGTGATTTTGATAAACTGGTAAACGGCGTAGAATGAGCCCTATCGTAACTACTTCCACTAATGCAATTGAAATTAACCCGAAGTTATTAGCGAAATAATCAACAACATCTAGGAACATAAGCCCACCACGTGTTGCAAAAACAAGAGACACTAGTACGAGAAGCGTTCCCATAATTCCAATTGTTTTTTGGCGGCTTAAGCTGAACTTTTCAGATACGGCCGCAAAACATACTTCCGCAAGCGAAATGAGGGATGTAATTCCGGCAACCGTTAATGATAAGAAAAACAATACGCCAAATAACGGTGACATCGGTAATTCATTAATAATTTGCGGGAATACTACGAATGCAAGTCCTACACCAGCACTTGCTACTTTATCAACTGGTACTCCCATATTGTTTGCCATAAATCCAAGAGCTGCAAAGACCCCAATCCCTGCTAATAATTCAAATCCTGAGTTTGCAAAGCCAGTAATAAAGGCATTATTTGTTGTATCTGAGTTTTTCGGTAAATAACTAGAATACGTAATCATAATTCCAAATGCTAAAGATAAGCTAAAGAAAATTTGACCATAAGCAGCAAGCCATACCTTCCCATCAAAAATACGACTCCAATCTGGTTTGAAGAATGCATCTAATCCTTGCATCGCACCTTCCATCGTCACTGCACGAACTACGATAATAAGGAACATAACAACTAGTAAAGGAATGAAAATGCGGTTAACCACTTCGATTCCTTTTTTAACTCCTTTGAATGCAACACCAAGCACAATAATCCAAACGAGAGCTAATGGAATCAATACTTCCGGCACAAGCCCCCCAAACTGCCCTGGCTTATCTGCAACATGTAAGTACTCTTTAAATAAAAATGATTGCGTGTCTTTCCCCCATGCTCCAGTAATTGCAAAGTACGTATATGAAATAGACCAAGCAATAATTACTGCATAATATGTTGAAACGATAAATGTTACACACATTTGCCACCATCCGATGAATTCAGCACGCGGACTAATACGGAAGAACGTAAGTGGCGCTGAACCACGGTGACGATGCCCAAGAGCAAATTCAAACGCCAATAATGAAATACCAGTCGTTAATAATGCGAATAAGTACGGTAAAAAGAATGCGCCTCCCCCATTTTCATACGCTGTATAAGGAAAACGCCATATGTTTCCTAATCCAACGGCAGAGCCGACCGCTGCGAAAATAAATCCAGCCCTCGTTCCCCATTGTTGCCTCGTTTCCATATTTTCTTCCCCCTTTGTGACAAGTTCATACTTGGATTATATTTTAAATTTACTATACCACCAATAAATTCTGTTAATTTTTACAAAAGTTTACAATCCCTACTAAATTAAAGTCATAAAAAAAATCGAATAGATAGCTATTCATCTATTCGATCTTTCATCTGTTTTAATATTTTCTTTTCAAGTCTTGAAACTTGTACTTGCGAAATGCCTATTCGTTCCGCTACTTCTGATTGGGTTTGATCTTTATAGTAGCGTAAATACACGATTAAACGTTCTCTATCATCTAATTCTCTAATTGCTTCTTTTAAAGCAATTTTATCAAACCATTTCGTTTCAGATTGATCTGCAATTTGATCTAAAATAGTGATTGGATCCCCGTCGTTTTCATACACCGTTTCATGTATGGATGAAGGAGCTCGACTCGCTTCTTGCGCCAGAACAACTTCCTCTGGCGTTAGTTCTAACGCTTCGGCTACTTCATTAATCGTTGGGGCCCTTCCAAATTCTTTCGAAAGCTCGTCTCTCATCTTTCGAATTTTATTTCCTGTTTCTTTTAAAGATCTACTTACCTTCACTGATCCATCATCACGTAAAAATCGTTGTATTTCTCCAATAATCATTGGAACTGCATATGTTGAAAATTTCACGTCGAAAGATAAATCAAATTTATCTACCGATTTTAATAGCCCAATACATCCAATTTGAAATAAATCGTCTGGTTCGTACCCTCGATTAAGAAAACGCTGCACAACCGACCATACGAGACGCATATTACTTTGAACGATTGTATCTCTCGCTTGTTGATCTCCATCTTGACTTTGTTGAATTAACGCTTTTAGCTCGTGGTCCTTTAACTGAGGTTTCTTCTTCTCATTTTTGACCTCTATGTCCATAGGCTATTCTCCTTAATTGCATAGAGCGTTACTATTTGATAAGTATTTTGTCAAATGGATTGTTGTCCCGAAAGATTCGTTTGAAATAACTTCTACTTCATCCATAAAATTTTCCATGATAGTAAATCCCATTCCGGAACGCTCTAATTCAGGTTTAGTTGTAAAAAGGGGTTGCCTTGCTTCATCTAAATCAAAGATGCCAATCCCTTCATCTCGAATCGTGAGTTTCACCATTGCTTCTTCCAAAATTACAGAAATATAAACAACACCTTCTGCATTTCCTTCGTACCCATGAATAATTGCATTCGTAACTGCTTCTGACACAACTGTTTTAATCTCCGTAAGTTCTTCCATCGTTGGGTCTAGTTGCGCAATGAAAGCAGCTACTGTAACGCGAGCGAACGATTCATTTTGACTTAATGCTGAAAATTGAAGGTTCATTTCATTTCTCATTTATGCCACCCCCAACGTCGCGAGCGCATGCGCTTCACTTTCTTCTAAACGAACAATTTTAAATAAGCCCGACATTTCAAATAAACGTTTAACAGGCGGTGAAATTGCACAAACAACCATTTCTCCACCTAATCCCTTTACATGCTTATATCGGCCTAATATAACACCTAAACCAGAACTATCCATAAACGATAAGTTCTCTAGGCTCAAAACAATATGATGAACACCATGTGTCTCAATCATATCTGTTACTTTCGTTCGCAACTCTTCAGCAGTATGATGATCTAATTCACCCGCTAGTCTCACACATAGGACGTCACGTTTTACTTCTAATTGCATGGAAAGACTCACACGATTTCCTCCTTATGCTCAAACTTTACTCATTTACATACATAAAGATTTTCGTGATACAACATAAGAATCCTTCCTGCTGACAAAAGAAGAACTATTTCGCCATAAAGTGAAACGATTCAGCAATTATTTACTTTCATACGAATAGAAAAGCGGCAAAATATTTGCCGCTATTTTGATGTTGAAAACATCCCAAAACTTCTTTTAAATAACTCCCACCAGCTCGCTGCAGCAACATCTTCTTTTGCTACAATTGTTTGTTTTAATAAAACATCTTTATCTTTTTTAATAACTAGTGTACCGAGCGCGTCACCTTTTTTAATCGGCGCTTTCACTTTCTTTTCAGCAATTACTTCTTGCTTTACTTTGTCCATATTTTCGCCCTTCTTCATAAGAAGAGACACATTGTCTGACGCAACTAAATCTACTTTTTCTTTTTTCCCTTTTCCTACTTGTACAGTCTTAATTTTTTCGCCTCGTGTATACATTTTTTTTGTCATATATTGTCCAAATGCGTAGTCAAGAAGCTTTGTTACTTGGTTGTTCCGTTCTTTCGATGTAGGTGCTCCCATAACAACTGAAATAACACGCATCCCATTCTTTTCAGCCGATGCTGTTAAACAATATTTTGCTTCTGTCGTAAAGCCCGTTTTCACACCATCTACTCCAGGATAAAAACGTACTAACTTATTCGTATTCACGAGCCAAAACTTCTTATCCGTATCTTCACGTAAATAGTCTTCGTATTTACCTGTATATTTGCGAATAAGTGGGTACTTCATCAATTCTTTTGCCATTATAGCCATATCATTTGCTGTGGAATAATGCTCTTTAGCCGGAAGACCTGTTGGATTTTGAAAATGAGTGTTTTTCAGTCCTAAGTCTTTCGCTTTTTTGTTCATCATATTTACAAAACCTTCTTCTGAACCAGCGATATGCTCTGCTACTGCAACAGACGCATCATTTCCAGATGCAATGGCAATACCCTTTAGCATTTCATTTACAGTCATCTCTTCCCCAGGCTCTAAAAAGATTTGTGATCCACCCATTGAAGCCGCATGCTCACTTGCTCTAACTTTATCGGTCAGTTTTAGTTTTCCTTTTTCAACTTGTTCCATAATTAATAGCATTGTCATAATCTTCGTCATACTAGCAGGTGGTAATTTCTCATTTGGATTTTTATCAAACAAAACTTTACCTGTATCTTGTTCAATTACAATTGCTGACGACGCTTGTTCCGCTAACTTCGGCGCTGTTTCTTCTGTTTTCTCCTGCTTCGTCTTCTCAGATTGTGCGAAACTAACTGAAGTACCAGAAAGCAATAACATGAAACAAACAAGTATTCCAAAAACTCGCTTCATGACTAACCCTCCATTCTATATCAGACCTATTTTTTCCAATTTTTTATTTTTTAATACCATATTTTTCTAATATTTTCAGTTGACAAATACATTCACCACCTATATTGTATTAATTGTATTACATACAGTAGTACACTTAATACAAGTCAGAAAGGAGACATTGCTCTTGCATATTCAACTTGATCCAAGAAGCAACACTCCGATATGGGAACAAATTGTTCAAAATATAAAAGAACTCGTATTGAAGAACATGTTAGCTCCAAGTGACAAACTACCTTCTGTACGCGAACTCGCTTCTTTACTCGTTATAAACCCAAACACAGTGAGTAAAGCGTACCAAGAGTTAGAGCGACAAGGGATTATTGAAACATTAAGAGGAAAAGGAACATTTGTATCCCAATCGATTACCCCAACATTAGACGAAAGGAAAATCGCTATGGTTGAAAAGCAATTTCATCAATTACTATTAGAAGCCTCTTATCTTGGTGTTACGAAAGATAAAATTCATGATTGGATAGATTCATACTATAAAGAGATTGGAGGAAATACGGATGCTGAAAGTGACAAGCTTGAAGAAAACAATTGATAATCAAACGATTTTAGATGATGTTTCTTTCACATTACAAAGAGGAAGTATCATCGGATTACTCGGAAGAAACGGTGCAGGGAAAACAACTTTATTACGAACGATGGTCGGTATTTTAGACCCTGATGCCGGGACTGTTACATATGAAGATACAAACATTCATCAGTGTCCTGAAATAAAGCAAAAAATTGTATATGTCCCTGATTCTACTAACATACTAAACGGATATACGGTAAAAGAAATTGTAAAGTTTTACAAGCAAGTTTATACCGCATTTGATGAAGCGTATTTCTATGAACTGTTAGAACGTTTTAACTTACCAAACAAACGAATTCGTAGCTATTCAAAAGGAATGAAAGCATTGCTTGCCATCATTTTAGCCGTTTCTACAAAAGCAGAATATATCATTTTAGATGAACCGACAAATGGACTTGATCCTATCGTTAAACGGCAGATTCTCCAATTTCTCGTTGGAGAAGTTGCAGAAAAAGAGATTACCATTTTTATCTCAACTCACCATTTAGATGAAGTGGAACAAATTGCGGATACAATTATTATATTAAAAGGCCATACTATATCTTCTATTACATCACTAGACGATGCCAAATCACGATTTGCAAAAATACAAGTAGCTTACGAACGTTCATTACCTCAAAAACTAGAAAACTTAAGCAATATTAAAATATTAAATCAAACAGGTAAAGTATTTACAATCTTAATTGAGGGAAATGTGGCTACAACACTGGAGAAGTTTTATAAAGAACAACCTATACTCATTGAAGAATTAACAATGTCACTTGAAGATGTCTTCGTTACGACACTGGAGGAGGATGGGTATGTTTCATAAGGCGTTGTGGACGTGGAATTGGAAGCGCGGGAAATATGCTGTGTTGCTATTCTTCTTTAGTTCGCTTTACCTTTTATCTTTAGGATACTATAGAAGCGCTCAGATGGAACTCGATAAATATTACGAATTACAAGAAAAAGGGAAACAGTATTATTATTTTTATACCTTTTCTTCAGGAGAAGGTAATAGTTTTTTGTTAACTGTTCTTATCATTGCTTTAGCCTGCTTATTGATAGGATGGGAACGTAGCAACCAATCTAATACACTACTTATGACGATGCCGATTAAAAGAAAACATGTTTTCTTATCTAAATGGGCTTTCGGTTCCTTTTGTATTGTAAGCTCGTTACTTATAAATTGGATTCTTATGTATGTTATTTATAGAACAACCATTCATTTTGATTACCAATCATTCAGTCCGTTTCATCGATACTTTCTTTATGCAATTGTTTCTTATGTTGCAGTCTATACAGCTGCTCTATGTATCGGTACTTTTACTGGAAGCATTGTTTCGCAGGTCATTTTTTGCATTCCATGGCTACTAATGGGGCTTACATTTATTCCACTAGTGTACACTTTTACGCTAAACCATTTAGAGGCTACCAATACTAAAAGTAATAAATTAGATCAACAACTTTATGAATTCAATCAAAAAACAAATATAGTTGCACCAATTTATCGCTTTTCTATTGATTATAACTATCATCCAGAACACCTTGAGAAGGAAAACGATCCAGCTACTTTAAGAAATCCAGTATCTCATAAATATTATTCAGCCAAATCGATGTTTGTCCCTATTCTCTATACGATTTTTTACTTACTACTTGGAACATATTTATATATGCGATCACCAAATGAAAACAGTCAAAAGATATTTATTTTCCAAACACATTTAAAAATATGGATATGGGGGACAACCATTTACTTTTCACTACTAGGTGGCTATAAAATCAATCAATTTTATTTCTTACCTAACTACTATATCAGTTTGTTTCTCGCTGGAATCATTACTTATGTTGTATTATCACGCCTAACAAATTATAAAGTTTTTTAAAGGAGAGATCCTATGTTTCAAAAAGCACTATGGCTAAGAACATATCAACAAAGTAAATATGTTGTATGGTTATTTTGGCTCGTCAGCTTCTATACTTTGTCATATTACTACTATATGACTTCTATTCAACAGCAACACTTTCTAAATGACAATAAAAAATGGAACTATGTATATCATTATCACTTTGATTTAACACTTCTAGATCCTGTCATGCTGTTAGGTAGCGTACTGATCATTCTAGCTTGTACGTTAATTGGATGGGAAAGACAAAATAACGCTAGCGACTTGTTATGGTCTATGCCCTTTAAGCGTTCACACCTTTATATAACAAAGTGGTTGTTTGGAATCTGTAATATTGCCGCTGTTGTCATTTTAAACTGGGGGCTATTTGCTATTATGAAAAGGTTGACTTTTCATAATAAATATCAAGTATTTTCCCCGTTTCATAGTTACTTTATATATATGTTAATTGTATTAATCGCTATTTATACACTCGCATTATGCGTAGGAACAATAACTGGGAATATTATCTCGCAAGGATTTCTCACTGCCGTTATATTCATCTTCCCATTATTACTTCCACCACTTATATCAGGAGTCATCGCTGTTCACTCGAATGTCGACTTTCATGAGAAGAATGGCCGTATACATGATGTTATGGAAAACATACGTATTTCTGGTCCAGCAGAAGATTTTAATATTAACTTTAATTATGATCCACAAAGCGCTTATACCGATCAAAATGGAGTACGTCATAACGAACCAAACTTTACAAAGATTCCGCCGGCAAAAACATTGATTGCACCTATCGCACATATCATTATTTTATTACCACTCGGTATATATTTATATGCCCGTTCAGTCAATGAGCGAAATGGTAACTACTTATTATATCCAAAACTGCAAAAAGTAGTATTGACTTGTGCAATTTTCTTTGGTGGGACCATTGGAGGTTTAATGTTAAGTGGCGCGCAGTCATTGCCTAGCTTTTACATCGGATTTTTAGTTACTAGTTTAATTATGTATTTCTTCCTGCCAAAAATATTAAAATGGAAGTTTACTTGGAATATTAACTAAATTCAACATAATCACATGTTGGGCATTGGAGGAATAACATGTTTTATAAGGCTTTATGGTTACATCATTACAAGCAAAGTAAGTACATTCTTTTACTCTTTGCTTGTAGTAGTTTTTGGTTTTTACCTATTAGCTATTTTAATGATTTACAGATTCAACTAACAAGTCTTTCAGCAAACCAAGATAACTATTTCAGCTATAGTTTAAATGGGGATACTCTTATCATCCCCTTCATTCCAACTTTCATATTACTCGCTTGTTCATTAATAAGTTGGGAAAAACGAAATCAAACAGATCATCTGTTATTCGCAATGCCATTCACGAGAAAAGAACTTTTTCTTTCTAAATGGCTGTTCGGGACAATTGTAATTATATTCATAATGAGCCTTAATATCATCTTAATGTATTTTATCCTAACGGTTAATCTGTTTAACCAATATCAATCCTTCGGGCCAATACTTACATTATTATGTTATGTTACCATTACATGGATTGCGATTTTTACAATAGCAATTTTTATAGGAACAATTGCTGGTAATGTCATTTCACATAGTATATTAAGCTTAGTTTTTATTATATTACCATCTGGACTAAGTATGTTGCTGTTTCATTTCACTTGGATTCACACAAATATATCTACAACTGAATTTTTCCTTAAGAAGGCGAATTACACATCATATGTAGAGAACATTGAAGTTTTTGCACCTACTAATAATACTTATATATCTTATACATTTAATCCAAAAGTAAAAGAAGTAAACATTAATAATCTAAAAGAATCCGTTACGGTGCAACACCAATTCCAGCCCATCTGGAAACTTATCACTCCGATTCTATATATTCTTTTTCTTTTACCATTAGGAGTATTTTTCTATAATCGGACAAAAAATGAAAATAACGGTAAACTATTATTATTCACTAAACTACAACGTCTATTTATACCGTGTGTCACGATATGTTTCGCACTATTAGGAGGCTGGTTAACAGGTGAAAAAAATGATCCAATATTAAGTTATTACGCTGGATTCCTAATAATAGGAGTATTTAGCTATGTAGTACTTAACTATTCCATAAATAAAAAATTTTTACTTCGCACGAAATAACCTCCTTCAAAAGGAGGTTATTTCACATTCTCTCTTCTTTTCCCATACTCTTTTTCTTGCTTCGTTCCAAATCCATCACCATTTGCCACGATTTGATCTGTTGGAGCAACTATGCTTTCAGCAATTCTCCATTCTCCCCCTTGTTGAATAAACACTTGCATAAAATAATTCATGCCATTTAACTGATATGGATTTTCCTTTTTCACTTCATAACGTGCTGCAACATAATACACTTGCACATTCTCAGCCTCAAACTTAGAAATATATTGTGATAATCTAGGGATGTACTGTGATGCTTTCTGAAGTGGAAGCTGTTTTACTTTTATAAGAGAAGACTTTGTCACATTGCTTATCGTATCTTCATGCCGAATGTTATCACTATGATGAAATAAAATAGCATTCTGCATTGAACGGATCCATAGCTTTGAATATAAAACAGGTTGCTTATTTGAAATATGTTGTAATTCTTTTTGAACGACTTGAAGAGGCGTAGCCGCATCCGCGAACTGATTAAAGCAGAAAAAACTTCCAATCATAATGAAAAGCGTACAAATACGTTTCATAATTTTTCACTCCGATTCTTTTTAATTAAAGTATTGGAGTTTCAAAATATTTTTATTCAAAAGAAAAAGGATAGGAAAGCTTTCGCTTCCTATCCTCATTTATTATAATACGCGGCCAAATAAATCTAAAACCATTTCGATTTCTTGGTCGCTCCAACCTTTAAATCTCTCTTTATAATATTCTTTACGCACAGCTTCAAGTTTTTCAGTTACTTCTCTTCCGTGTTCTGTAATTTCTAGGTACACGATACGACGGTCTGAATTTGAACGCTTTCTTTCTACAAACCCTTTTCGTACGAGACGATCAGTAACAGCTGTAATATGACTGGAGGTTACGTTTACTTCACTCGCAATTTGCGAAGCCATCTGTGGACTGTTTAAAAATAACGCGCGTAATACAGAAAATTCATTGTATGGCATATGTTCTGCAAAACGTGTATTAATATCATTTTGTAATAAACGTATCATCTTTCGGAATGATCCGGATAACTCTAAAATCAGTGTTTCTCTTTTTTCGTTCACTAGCCTCGTCCCTTTTTTATCATATTTACACATATTATAATCTATAAATACCTATGTTGTATATGCTTTCTTCCCTCAACATTCTCATTTATGTAACTTTTTTCATATAAATTTCTTTTTTGTTCACACATATACATATAAATAAGGATGGTGATGGAAGATGCAAGGTGGAATGAATCCTTATTTACACAACGTACGCACAGCTAATACTGGTAAAGAAGCGACTATTACTGTACAAGGTGAAGGTGTTGTCAAAGCAAAACCCAATGTTGTTATATTAACGATTGGTATTCGTACAGATCATAAAAATGTAAAACAGGCACAAGAAGAGAATGCAGTGCAATCAAAACAATTATTGGATGCACTAAAACAACTAGGTATTGCCGACAAAAATATAGAAACCATTTCATATACAATTACGCCCCAGTACGAATATGTAAATGATAAAGCATTATTACAAGGATATCGTGTGGAACATTTGTATGAAATTACCGTTTTAAATGTACAAAAAGCAGGGGAAGTATATGATATAGCCGTTTCAAATGGAGCAAACTTAGCAAAAGGGTTACGTTTTCGAATATCTCATCCAAATAAATATTATGAGCAAGCTCTCATTCAAGCTCTGCAACAAGCGGTAGAAAAAGCTCGTGCTATTGCGAGTACATACAATTTAAACATTAATCCTGTTCCACTCTCATTCGTTGAAGAATCTGCCCAATTACCACGGGAAGTGACGTCCTATGCTACTTTACATGCGCAAGCAGCTCCGCCCATTCAATCAGGAGAATTAGAAATCATTTCAACAATACGAGCGATTTTTACGTATTTATAAATAATTTCTTTTATAAGTAAACGTTATCATTTTCCTTGTTGTAAAAACATGATGTTCTGATATAATAAAGGACGGTGAGCTCTTACGAAAGAGATATCACGGGTGGGAGAGGGATATGAAAAAGAAGGTTTAACATGAAAGGAATACTTGAAAGAACATTTAAATTAGGTTTACACGAAACATCACCAAAACAAGAAGTTTTAGCTGGAGTTACGTCATTTTTCACGATCGTATATATTATGATTGTAAATGCATCAATTTTATCGGATGCTGGCATTCCTCTTGAAGCTGGAATTTTAGCAACTGTTTTCAGTTCATTTGTCGGATGTCTGCTCATGGCATTTTGGGCAAATGCACCTGCTATTCTTGTCCCTGGTATGGGCGTAAATGCATTCTTCACGTACACTGCTGTGCATACGCTCGGATTAGCTTGGCAGGAAGCATTAGCAGCTGTCTTCATCTCTGGTATTATTTTTGCAATTGCTGCGTTTACACCAATCGCTCGCGTGCTTTCAGTATCGATTCCAAAGTCATTAAAGGAAGCTATTACTGTCGGCATCGGATTATTTTTAGCATTTATCGGATTGCAAAAAGGTGGTTTAGTCGTTTCGAATCCAAATACTGCTGTTGCAATGGGTAAATTAAGTAACCCTGTCGTTCTTGCGACACTACTTACTCTTATCGTTGCACTTGTACTATTTATTCGTAACGTACGTGGAAACTTTTTATGGACGATTGCAATAGGAACTGGTATTGCATGGCTATTTGGTCTTGTTGATACAAGTCAAATCGGAAATAGTTCATTCTCATTCGCTAATTACGGCGATGTGTTTGGAGCTATGTCATTTGGCAAACTTTCTTCCTTACCGTTTTGGATTGCAACATTCTCCTTAAGCATGGTGCTTATTTTTGAGAACATGGGACTTCTGCACGGTTTATTAGAAGATGACCGTAAATTCCCACGTGCTTACCAAGCCAATGCAATTTCAGCAATGACATGTGGTCTATTTGGCACAAGCCCTACTGTATCAACAGTAGAAAGTGCCGCAGGTATTACTGCAGGTGGAAAGACAGGTCTGACGTCTATCGTTACAGGGTTGTTATTCTTTGCATCACTGTTTGTACTTCCGTTTGTGAAACTAATTCCTGATAGTGCCATTGCACCAATATTAATTATTATTGGCGGCCTGATGATTACAAGCATTCAACAAATTCCTCTGAACGATTTTTCAGAAGGATTTCCAGCGTTCTTAATTATCGTCATGATCCCGCTCACATATAGTATCGCTGATGGCATTGCGTTCGGATTTATTGCTTATCCTATCTTAAAAATTGCTCTTGGAAAGCGTAAAGAAGTCGCACCGTCTATGTATATCGTTACATGCTTATTCTTAGCCATGTTTGTATTACATGCTATTGGTTAAGTAAAAACACCGAGGAATTTTCCTCGGTGTTTTTACTTAAACCACCCTTTTTTATAAAACCAAGCCATCATCCCACCGCCAATTAGCGCCATTAGAAGTAGACAAATAAAATAACTATATTGTCCACCAAGCTCTGGCATATGCGTAAAGTTCATTCCGTATACTCCCGCAATAAATGTTAATGGCATGAAAATAGTCGAGAATACAGTTAATGTTTTCATAATGTTATTCATATGATGTGAGTTTAATGAAAAATAGCTATCCCGAATATCTGCCGTTAACTCGCGGCTTGCCTCAATCATTTCTGTTAGTTTAAGCAAATGGTCATGTATATCTTTAAAGTAAATCTCATGATCACTTATACCGTAAAAACGAGTCGAATTTAAAATACGATACAATAAATCACGCATCGGAATGATTGTGCGCCTTAGCTTCGATAAATCTGCACGTATATCAAATACTTCTTCTAATACACTTCCTGCTGTCTCACCCGTTAAATTATCATCAATTGCATTTAAATGATCCTCAATGTAATATACAGGCGCAAAATAGTCATCTACAATTTGGTCGATAATTGTATGAGCTACGTGTAAAGGACTATTTTTAATACGCTTCTTTTCTCCAAGTGTTTTCCATACTCTTTCGATTGCATTGTTATGAGAAAAGTGGAAAGAAACAATAAAACGATCACTAATAAATAAATCGATCTCGTGCGGTTCTAATCCATCCTCACCAAATGCATGAAGAACTAAAAAGTTATATCCATCATAAAAATCAACTTTTGGCCTCTGTACATATTCTATACAGTCTTCAATTGCAAGGGGATGGAACTTAAAATGATCTTGCAAAATGTATGTATACTCTTCTTTCGTTGGCTTATATAAATCTAGCCAATACCATACAATATGGTCTTTCGTTGTTTCTTCTAGCGAAACATCATATAATACTTCATCTGTTTTTGTTATTGCACAAATTCTAATCATAATTTCACCCATTATTATTATAAACAAAAAATAGCAAAAAAAGCCAAGGAGAAATACTCCTTGGCCCTTTTTTATTATTCAGTAACGATGCCGTGCACTAATGTTGGTGCATCTACATGTTCGTTAGCAATCTTCATGTTCTCATAAATTTTTGCTTTTACATCTTCCACATTTTCACGGTTTGCGTAAATTGTAACAAGGGATTCACCTTTTTTCACGCTGTCCCCTACTTTTTTGCGAAGCATTAAGCCAACTGCTAAATCAATTTCAGATTCCTTCGTCGCACGTCCTGCTCCTAAAAGCATTGCTGCTGTTCCGATTTCATCTGCAACGATTTCTGATACATAACCGTCTTCCTTCGCTTCTACTTCAATTTTAAACTGTGCTTGTGGTAATTTAGAAGGATCATCAACAACAGAAGCATCGCCGCCTTGCGCTGATAAGAACGTTTTAAATGATTCTAGCGCTTTACCGTTGTTCATTACTTCAATTAATTTCTCACGTGCATCTTCTAAAGATGAAGCTTGTCCAGCAAGGTATACCATTTGACTTCCAAGTGTTAAACATAACTCTTCTAAATCTTTCGGCCCCTTACCTTGTAATGTATCAATTGCTTCTTGTACTTCAAGTGCGTTACCAATCGCCTCACCAAGTGGTTGACTCATATCAGAAATAACAGCCATCGTATTACGACCAACGTTATTACCAATGCGCACCATTGCTTCTGCTAAACGTTTTGCATCTTCATCTGTTTTCATAAATGCACCTGCTCCAGTTTTTACATCAAGAACAATTGCATCTGCACCAGCAGCAATTTTTTTACTCATAATCGAGCTTGCAATAAGCGGAATTGAGTTTACTGTTGCCGTTACATCACGAAGTGCATATAACTTTTTATCGGCAGGTGTTAAGTTTCCACTTTGACCAATAACTGCGATTTTGTTTTCATTTACAAGTCGCATGAATTCATCATTTTCGATTTCAACATGGAATCCTGGAACTGCTTCTAATTTATCAATTGTACCACCAGTATGTCCTAACCCACGTCCAGACATTTTTGCAACCGGTACACCTAAAGCGGCTACTAATGGACCTAACACAAGTGTTGTTGTATCACCAACACCACCTGTTGAGTGCTTATCTACTTTTACCCCTTCAATAGCTGATAAGTCGATTGTATCACCGCTATTTACCATTGCCATCGTTAAATCAGCACGTTCTTGATCGTTCATATCTTGGAAGAAAATTGCCATTGCAAGTGAACTTACTTGATAATCAGGAATATCACCATTCGTATATCCTTCAACAATAAAGTTAATTTCTTCTGTCGTTAATGCATGTCCGTCACGTTTTTTTGCAATTAGGTCCACCATTCTCATTGTGAGGTCACCCCTTCATTTGTTTTACGATTGCTTTTACTAATGCTAAGAAGTTAGCTTTAACACGTTCTGTCGTTTCAATTACTTCATCGTGGTGAAGTGGCTGATCTAAAATACCAGCTGCCATATTTGAAATACAAGAAATACCAAGTACTTTCATACCAGCATGACGCGCTACAATTACTTCTGGTACTGTAGACATACCAACTGCATCTCCGCCAAGTGTACGAAGCATACGAATTTCAGCAGGTGTTTCATATACAGGACCTGTCATTCCAACGTATACACCTTCTTGTACTTTAATATTTAAGTCCGCTGCAACTTGTTTCGCCATTTCACGAAGTTCTGGTGTATATGATGTAGACATATCAGGGAAACGCACACCCATTTCAGAATCATTCGGTCCGATTAATGGATTTGTACCCATGAAGTTAATGTGATCTGAAATTAACATAAGATCGCCTGGCTCAAATGATGTATTTACACCACCAGCTGCATTTGTTACAACAACTGTTTCTACACCTAGTTCTTTCATAACACGAACTGGGAATGTTACTTTTT
This sequence comes from Bacillus sp. EB106-07-01-XG149, assembly GCF_058791555.1. Taxonomy (NCBI): domain Bacteria; kingdom Bacillati; phylum Bacillota; class Bacilli; order Caryophanales; family Bacillaceae; genus Bacillus; species Bacillus sp. EB106-07-01-XG149. Next base: position 402,849 of record NZ_JBYTDP010000002.1, read on the forward strand.
GCATGTCGTATCCTTCATAGAAGTGGAAACGTCCTTGCATTGCTACTACTGTTACACCTTGAAGTGTACCGAATACTAGTTGACCTGCATGACCTTCTACAGTTGATACTGGGAATTCAGGGATTTCACTGTAAGGTACTGTTACTGCGTTCTCGATTTCATCTGCTAATACACCTAGTCCAGATCCAAGGATTAGTCCTACTTGTGGCGTTTCTTGAAATTTCTCTTTTAAGTATGAAGCTGATTTTGTAATAAGTTCACGATTCATTTGTTTATCCCCCTATTTCTTTAGCTCGTTTAAGAAGCTTGTTCCGTGTTCTGGCATTTTCACGCCGAAGTTTTCTGCTACCGTTGCACCAATATCAGCAAATGTTTGACGAATTGATAATTCTTGTCCGCCATCTTTCATGCTTGGGCTATATGCTAATAACGGTACATATTCACGTGTATGATCAGTACCGTGGTGAACTGGATCATTACCGTGGTCTGCTGTAATTAATAATAAATCATCTTCTTTTAGTTTTTCGAATACTTCTGGAAGACGTGCATCATAGTCTTGCAGTGCTTCTCCATATCCTTGTGGATCACGGCGGTGACCGAATAATGCATCAAAGTCAACTAAGTTTAAGAAGCTAAGACCTGTAAAGTCCATGTTTAATGTATCTACAAGCTTATCCATTCCATCCATGTTAGACTTCGTACGAAGTGATTCAGTTACACCTTCACCATCATATATGTCAGAGATTTTACCGATAGCAATAACATCGTAGTCACTATCTTTTAATTCATTCATTACCGTACGGCCGAATGGTTTTAACGCATAATCATGACGGTTTGGTGTACGTGTGAATTTCCCTAGTTCTCCAACGAATGGACGAGCGATAACACGACCTACCATGTACTTCTCATCTAACGTTAATTCACGTGCAATTTTACAAATTTTATATAACTCTTCAAGTGGCACTACTTCTTCGTGTGCTGCGATTTGTAATACGCTATCAGCAGAAGTGTAAACGATTAAAGATCCTGTTTCCATTTGTTCTTGACCAAGTTCATCAAGAATCTCAGTTCCAGAAGCTGGTTTATTACCGATAATTTTACGACCTGTTTTTTCTTCTAATTCATCAAGTAATTCTTTTGGGAATCCTTCAGGGAACACTTGGAATGGTGTATCAATGTAAAGACCCATGATTTCCCAGTGTCCTGTCATTGTATCTTTACCAGTAGATTTCTCTTGCATTTTTGTATAATATCCAAGCGGTTTTTCTACTTTAGAGATACCTTTCATTTCACGAATGTTACCAAGACCTAACTTCACCATATTTGGCATTTGTAATCCATTCATATGTTCAGCAATGTGACCAATTGTGTCAGAACCTAAATCACCAAATTGCTCAGCATCCGGTGCTTCGCCGATTCCTACAGAGTCCATTACGACTAGGAATATACGTTTATATTTATTCATAACTGCGACCTCCTATAAGTTCAGTTCTACTTCTTGTAGTATGTTCAAAACGCTATAAAGTGAAACTGTTCTCCATAAGAATTCTCTTTCGTTCTCATTGTCAAACAGTACTTCTTTAATTGATTCTCTAACCTATTTCGTTTACTTTGAAACGACTCAAAAACATTTCTAGTTTTTTCTAAGTCAGATGTCAGACATCTGATACTGATATCATAACATGTTTACGCTTTCTTTTTAATACATTTTCGTAGAATTTCTCATTTTCTTCACACTTCTATTGTAATCCATTATGCAAATAAGTGCTAATTATTTTATGATTTATTTCTTCATATAAAGTGAAACTTTGATTAGCAGGAGTTTAGTTCTTCTCCACTGATTATTAGCCCTCATCAATTGGATGTTTACAGAATAAAAATAAAAAGCAGCTCTAAAGAGCTACTTTTTATTTTACTTCTACTGTTTCTTCTTTATGTTCATGTAGTTCGCCTTTTTTAACATGAACTTTCACTTTGTAAGAACCGTTTTCTTTGAAAGTATGTTTCGTTTCATACTCTCCTTTATTTCCTTCTTTCGCTGGAATAAATTCGTGTTTTTCAACACCATCTTTCCAAATCTCAAGTTGTACTTCAGCACCAGTTAACGCTTCTTCTTTTTGTTTTAAATGAACTTTCATAGTTGATTCAGCATTTGCTTTTATATCACCAGCCATAAGATGGATCATTGTATCGCTTTTATGATCGCCATGCCCTGCACCGTGATCACTATTTTCTTTTTTCGCATCTTCTACTTTCGCATTTCCTACAGCCACTTTTACTTCTGGCATAACATGCATTTCACGTGCATTTGTGTGAGCGATAATATGGTATACTCCATCCGTCTCGAACGTTTTCTCTACTGCATAAACACCTTTTCCTTTATGCTTCCCATCTAACATCTCGTGATTTTCGTCGCCATCTTTCCAAATTTCAAACTTTACATCATCAGCATCTGTTACTTTTTCTTTTCCTTGTGTAACAAGTGCTTGTACTTCTGTTTTTTCACCAGGTTTAATTTCTTTCGGATTTGTTTGAACTGCTACTTTTACAGCTTCTAGTTTCTGTTCTTTTTTCGGTTCTTCTTTGTTTGTATTACAGCCAGCCAATGCTAGCATCGCGATAAATAAAGTCATAATAAGTTTTTTCATCATCATTTCCTCCTTCATATCTTATTTAGTATAGAGGAAATACATTGTAATATTCTAGTCTTCTGCTGAAAACAATGTACGAAATGTTTGTGAAGTTTTTGTGAAGTACTATAGCCTTTTGAATCTATGAAAAAAGAGCATAGTAACTATGCTCTCGGATGAAACTGTTTATATACATCTTTTAATCTAGCTTTTGAAACATGCGTATAAATTTGCGTCGTTGAAATATCTGCATGTCCTAGCATTTCTTGCACAGCACGCAAGTCTGCTCCATTTTCTAATAAATGCGTAGCAAAAGAATGGCGCAACGTATGCGGTGTAAGCTCTTTTTCAATATTTGCTTCTTTCGCCAATCGTTTTAAAATTTTCCAAAATCCTTGTCTTGATAATCGATTCCCATGATGGTTTAAAAAGAGTGCATCTACTACTTTTTTACCCATCAATTCTCTTCTTCCCTTTTCAATATACTTTTGAATCGCTTCCGTCGCTAAACTTCCTAGTGGAATAATTCTTTCTTTATTCCCTTTCCCTATGCAACGAACAAATCCCATCGTTAAATGTACATCTTCTAAATTTAAGGCAATTAATTCCGAAACACGAAGTCCTGTTGCATAAAGTAACTCTAGCATCGCTTTGTCACGAACCCCAAAAGCACTCGTCATTTTTGGCGTCTGAAGTAACGCCTCTACTTCATCGATTGATAGTACTTTCGGTAATTTCCGTTCTCCTTGCGGCGTTTCAATATGTACGGATGGGTCGTGCTCTACCGCTCGTTCACGAAGTAAGAATTGGTGAAACGAACGAATCGATGCAATATGACGTGCTAATGTTTTCGAAGATTTTCCGTTTTCTTTTAAGTGCTGCAGAAAATTAACAATGTGCAAGCGTGTCACTTCATGAAAGCTTTTCGCCTGTTCTACATTTTGCAAATACTTTACATAACTTTTTAAATCACGTTCATAAGATACTACTGTATTTTTCGCTAGCCCTTTTTCGACAACCATATAATGAATAAAATCTTTTAATTGATCTTCCAATCTACACTACTCCCCATTTTCATAGAAAAACATCATTCTATTTACGAAAGCATCCTTTGCCGGCTCTTCATTCCCTGATACTTTTTCTACAGTCTCTTCTTTTGGTTTTTCATAACGATGATAACTTTCATATTCTTCATTTATCCATAGTATAGCGAAATAAAACAAAATCGTACAACTTGTAAATAATAAAAATACTTTTATCCCATCAAAAGTTAATTTTAAAGCTCGGCGCATTGTAAATTCCTCCAAAATATAAGTTATTACAACATATGCCAAGCTTTCACCAATTTATACCTTATTCAAATAAAAAACCTCTTCCTAGATAAATAGGAAAAGGTTATTTTTCATCCGTTTCATTTTCTTGACAATTTTTACAAATCCCATGGAATGTTAAACGATGATCTTTCACCTTAAAGCTCCAGTCACGTTCTACTTTCCTTTCCACTTCACCAAGTAAATCTTCTTGTATTTCTTGTACAGCACCACATTGTGTACAAATCAAATGATGGTGAAAACGCTGCGCACCTTCTTGGCGTAAGTCATAGCGTGAAACACCGTCTCCGAAGTTAATCTTATCGACAACTTTTAACTCAGATAATAGTTCTAAAGTTCGATAGACGGTTGCTAATCCGATCTCTGGCGACTTTTCTTTTACAAGGAGGTAAACATCTTCTGCGCTTAAATGATCTTCTTCATTTTCTAGCAGCACACGAACTGTTGCTTCACGTTGCGGTGTTAATTTGTAGCTCGCTGCATGTAATTGCTTCTTAATTCGTTCAATTCTTTCTTCCATTCGGTACTACTCCCTCCTCGCCACTCTTACACCATTATATCAGAAGAAGGGCTTCTGTCAAAAGAAAAACAATAAAAACAAATTGATAATTATTCTCAAAAAGTATTTATTGTTTATTAATAGCCTCAACGACTTCTTTCATTAAAACTGGTGATGCATAAGCTTCTACACTAGAAGCAAGAGCTAACACCGCTCCAATTACAAGAAAGAAGCATGTATAACGAATTAATAATGGTAATAATGGCTCGGTTATTTTCCTGATAAATTGATGCCTAATCATGCGTAAGGAAAAGCTTGCGGCAATTGTTGTCATAACGAGAAATACTGGAATAATAATGAGGTTTTGTGGCAATACAGAAACGAATGATAATAATAATCCATTCCATCCATGCTGACTGACTAAAAAACCTACTGTAAATCCGACAACTACTCCTTTTACAAATAATAAAATAAAAATAAGTGGCAATCCAATAATTGAAATCCCCAAAATCCAAATAAATCCAATGTATTTTAATTGCGAAAAGTAACTTTCTCGAAACATTTCGCTCGCAATAGCAAATTCTCCTTTAGAAACTTGTCCAAAAAAACGTTGTAAATAAAATGATAAATCTTGTTTTTGATTTAATTGTAAACTATTTACAAGAATGGCCCCAAATATTACTCCCATCAATAATAAAACAGCGTTAAATATATATAATGAAGAGTTTTCCTGTATGTGAGACATTACACGGTCTTGCCAAGTTTTTCTCCACATTTTTCTTCCCTCCGTTCACACTCTTACTAAAAATGTATGAAAGAAAGAAAAAAGTATGACGAATTAACATTGAAATTCCGCTCTACTTTGCTAAACTAAAAAGTAGAGAATAGGAGGGATTTCTCTTGAAACCATTATTATTAGATTTTCCAACATTATTTCAAACTGAACGCTTACAAGTTCGTAAGCCATTTCCAGGTGATGGTGCAGAAGTGTATGAAGCAATCCAAGCTTCTCTAGAAGACTTAGTACCGTGGATGCCAATTAACGCTGAAACAGAAGAAAGTGCTGAAGAAATCGTTCGTAACGCTCACGGGCAGTTTTTACTTCGTGAAACACTTGATTTTCACTTATACGATAAAGTATCTGGTACATTCATCGGAGCTATAACGCTCAAGCCTGAAAACTGGGATATTCCAAAGTTTTCACTTCACTTCTGGCTGCATAGCGCTTATACAAAACAAGGCTATATGACTGAAGCCATTAAAGGTGCCATTCAATTTGCCTTTGATAAGCTAAGTGCTAGAAGAATTGAAATTCGTACTGATGCAACAAATGCAAATGCATGTAACCTAGCAGAACGTTTAGAATTTATTCTAGAAGGTACAATGGAAAATGATTTCATAGCACCAGATGGTAGCTTACGTGATGCACGCGTATACGCAAAAATCAATTAAAAAACACTCGCCTTTGGCGAGTGTTTATTTTTGTAGTTGTAAGTATTGTACTGCAAACATCGTCTTCGCATCATGAATACGAAGATCTTTCATAAGAATAATCGCTTCTTCTAACGATACTTCCATCAATTCCACGAATTCATCTTCATCTAACTCGGCTTTATTTTCTTTTTTCGTCAAACCTGTCGCTTTATATACATATAAAATTTCATCTGCAAATCCTGGAGATGTATAGAAAGAAGTAATAAGCTCCATATTTTCACATACATATCCTGTTTCCTCTTCTAATTCACGAACTGCTGTCACCTCAGGTTTTTCACCAGGTTCTAACTTGCCGGCCGGAATTTCTATAATCGCCTTTTCAAGCGCTTTACGATACTGCTCAACAAGCACAATTTTCCCCTCATCAGTAATAGCAATAATAGCAACTGCACCAGGGTGATTTACAATTTCACGTTTACTCATTGCTCCATTTGGTAATACTACATCATCAACACGAACTTTTATAACTCTACCATCAAAAATCGGCTCAGTTTTTACTGTTCTCTCTGCAAGATTACTCATACTACTTCATCTCCCTGTTCTATTTCCTATTCTTTCCTCATACATTTTACCACATTGAAAGGAGCGTGATAGAAATGAAAGTTTATATTTTACCAAATCGCGTCACTTTAGTCGGAAAAGCATGGCAAATCCGCCATAAACTAAAACAATATGGCAAAGAGTATACAACTGTACAAGAGTGGATTACAGCAAATAAAAAGTAAACGTTTGTCAACCTCTTTTTCCTTTCGTACAATAAAGGTAAGGAGGTTGACCTATGAAAAAACGTCAATTAGGAAACTCAGATTTGTTTGTTACAGAAATGGGCCTTGGCTGCATGTCTCTTGGTACATCTGAAACAGAAGCTATGCGTATTATCGATGAAGCAATCGATTTAGGAATCAATTTTTTTGATACAGCGGATTTATATGATTATGGATTAAACGAAGAATTTGTTGGAAAAGCCTTAAAAGGGAAACGAGACCAAATTGTTCTTACAACAAAAGTTGGAAATCGATGGACAGAAGAAAAAAACGGGTGGTCTTGGGATCCTTCTAAAAATTACATAAAGGCTGAAGTGAAAGAAAGTTTACGTAGACTTCAAACTGATTATATTGATCTTTATCAACTTCACGGCGGGACGATTGAAGATCCAATAGATGAAACAATTGAAGCCTTTGAAGAATTAAAAAAAGAAGGTATTATTCGCCATTACGGTATTTCTTCTATACGTCCAAACGTTATCCGTGAATATGCTAAACGTTCAAATATCGTTAGTGTGCTAATGGAATATAGCCTTTTAAATCGTCGCCCTGAAGAATGGTTCCCACTTCTAAGTGAACATCAAATTAGCATTATTGCTCGTGGGCCACTTGCAAAAGGAATTTTAACTGACAATAATGCAAGAAAGATAGAAAGAGTAAAAGAAAAGAATTACCTTTCTTATTCTTACGATGAATTATATGCGACACTCGCGAATGTAAAAGAAATAATCGGAGAAAGCTCTTTAACAGGAACAGCTATTCAATATTGCTTACATAACGAAACTGTTGCAGCTGTTATACCTGGTGCAAGCTCTATCCAACAATTGAAAGAAAATGCCCAGGCTAGTAAACAAACACAGTTAACAACAGCTCAATATATACAACTTCAGCAAATTGCTAAATGTGATACTTACGCTTTACATCGTTAAAAAGACGCTACCATACTGGTAGCGTCTTTTTATAGCGTATCATATTTATCCGGATTCGTTCCTACATGTAAATTACGATTTAACGTATTAATTTGAGTCATCTCTTCTTCTGTTAGTGAAAAATCAAAGATAGAAAAATTCTCCTTAATGCGAGATGGTGTAACAGATTTAGGAATCGTCACTACCCCGCTCTGAATATCCCATCTTAATATAACTTGCGCAGGTGTTTTTTCATATTTCGTAGCAATGGCCTGAATAATCGGGTTCTCGAATACTTCCCCGCCTCTCATTAATGGGCTCCATGCTTCCATTTGAATTTGCTCACCTTGACAGAAATTACGCAATTCAAATTGCGCTAACATCGGATGAAGTTCCACTTGGTTAACCATCGGCTTCACTTTACAATTTGGTAATAACAGTTCTAAATGATGTTTATGAAAATTTGAAACACCAATCGAGCGCACTTTACCTTCTTCATACAGTTTTTCTAGCGCTCGGTACGTATCGACATACTTCCCTCTAATTGGCCAATGTATTAAATATAAATCTACATAGTCCATTTGTAATTTCTTTAAGCTTTTTTCAAACGCCTCAAGTGTTTCCTCGTATCCTTGATCGTCGTTCCAAACTTTTGTTGTAATAAATATGTCTTCTCTTGGAATTCCTGATTCACGAACCGCTTCTCCGACACCGCTTTCATTTTCATATACAGTTGCTGTATCAATCGAACGGTATCCAACCTCTAACGCTGTTTTTACTGCTTGTTTTACTTCGTCGCCTTCTTTCGCTTTATAAACGCCTAGACCAATCATCGGCATTTTTACGCCATTATGAAGTGTAGTTGTTGGAATGTGCACAGTCGTCTCCCTTTCATTCTTACATTTTTTATAAGCCACCACTTTATTTCAACAAGATTCAACCAAAAAGTCAAAACATATGTACAGTTTACATAATAATTTTATACACTAAAACGCAAACTCAATTATTCATATTTCCTTCTCTCCATTCTTTCGCTTTTTCATCAACACTACGTACAAACTCATTTTTTCCTTCCGTATATAACGTGCCATCATATGTATATTTTTCGGCTAATTCTTTCTTTAAGGTTGCATATGCCTCTGCTTCTTCACAATGAGCCATCATATAATCACGAAACGCTAAATGCCTTACTATCTCAGGATTTCCTTTTTCAAAAACGTGTAAGTGATACGAGCGTTTTTCCTCCGTTCCATGAATAAAATAACGACGTCTTGAAATACCATTTTCCCCTTTTACGATGTAACCAAGCTCTTCAAAACGTTCATTCCAATGATCTACTCTGTCGATACTCTCTACTTCCATAATCATATCTATAATTGGTTTAGCTGCCAGTCCTGGCACTGATGTACTTCCAATATGATGGACTTTCACCATTTCTGGCATCGCCGATTTTAATCGTTCAGCCTCTATTTGAAATTTTTCGTTCCAATGATTTTCATGCGGAACGACTACAATTTTTCTCATTTTACACTCCCCTTTTCTTACAAGCTCGTCAAAAAAATGATCAGCGGTATGCACTGATCATTTTTTTATATTATTTAAAGTCTTTCCAAGTAAGGCTACTTTCACTTAACAGTTCTTCAAATGATTTATTCTTTTCACGTTCTTTTTGTTCTTGGCGCTTTCTTTCCAGTTCAGCTGCCTCTTTTTTCTCTTCTCTCACTTGCAATTCTTTCTTCTTATTCTTTAATTGCTGCATGAGTGAATCATTTAATTGATCGCCTAATGTAAGCGACTCTTTCTCTGGTCTATTCACTTGCGATTGTCTTTGCATTTGTCTTTGTTTCTTTTTCTTCATGCTACTCACCTTTTACTTTTTTCTCCATTATAGTAGATACACAATGAAGTCGACAATAAAAAAGGTTCTTTACTCTATTATTCACCTTTTGTAAATATGTTAATTTTTCGAAAAAACTAAATTTTTATATAGATATAATCCTATGAATCTATTAAAATTATGTCGTATGATGTCAGATTATAAAAAAAAGGAGAAATGAATTATGTGGAAAAAAATCATTCCTGCTGTTGCCGTTTTAAGCACCATAACTTTTTCAAGCGTATTTGCCGCTCCCCCATCCCAGATTCCAGCTGAACAAAACCGCTACGTAGACGTACAAATGCTTGGTATTAATGATTTCCATGGACAACTAGATACTGTTAAAAAAATTAATAACAAAGAAGCTGGTGGCGCTGATTACTTAGCTACTTATTTAAAAGAACGTAAAAAGCAAAACCCTAATACACTTCTCGTACATGCTGGCGATATTGTCGGAGCTAGTCCACCAGTTTCAGCGTTGTTACAAGATGAACCAACGATTGAATTTTTAAATGACTTAAAATTCGATGTTGGTACAATTGGAAACCATGAATTTGATGAAGGTATCGATGAAATGAAACGCCTCATTTACGGTGGATATCACGAGAAAACAGGTAATTTCAAAGGTGCTAACTTCCCTTATGTCGCTGCTAACTTCTATAACAAATCAACTGGTCGCTTATTTTTACCACCATTTACTGTAAAAATGGTAGATGGTGTTCCTGTAGGATTCATTGGCGTTGTTACAACTGATACGCCAAATGTCGTGATGCCTACTATGCTTAAAAATGTACAGATCACTGACGAAGTAGAAGCAATTAATAAATCAGCGCAACAATTAAAGCGTCTCGGTGTTAAATCCATCGTCGTCCTTGCCCATGTCGGCGGAACAACTGATGAGTCTGGCGTGACAAATGGAGACCTTACTCGAATTGCAAATGAAACAGACTCGGAAGTTGATGTTATTTTCGGTGGACATAGTCACACGTATGTAAATGGTACTGTAAATAATAAACTAATCGTCCAAGCGAACTCTTATGGAACAGCTTTCTCAGACGTAGATGTAACAATTGATCGTAAAACAAAAGATATTGTAAAGAAAAAAGCTGAAGTGATTACAACATATCATGAAGGTGTGGAACCTGATAAACAAGTAAAACAAAAAATAGATCAATATAAAGAAACAATCGCACCACTTGTAAATGAAGTTGTAGGAAAATCTACAGCACCTATCGACCGTAAACAAAATGATGCTGGTGAATCTACTCTTGGGAATGTAATTGCCGACGCACAGCGTCAAACGATGCAAGCTCAAATCGCACTTATGAATCCTGGTGGCATTCGTAATGACTTAGATGCTGGCGATATTACTTGGGGCGAATTATATGGCGTTCAGCCTTTTGGAAACCAATTGATTAAAGTAGATTTAACAGGTCAAGATATTCGCGACATTTTAAATCAACAATGGCAAAAAGGAACAACGAGAATGCTTCAAATTTCAGGTATTCAATATACGTGGGATGCAAATAAACCAAGCGGTGAAAAGGTTACGAATATACGCTTAACAAATGGCGAAGAGTTATCTCCATCTAAAACGTATAGCGTAGTTGCGAATGCTTTCTTAGCTTCTGGCGGTGACGGATTCGTATCATTTAAAAATGGAAAGAATTCAGAAACTGGTCCAAACGACTTTGAAGCGCTAGTCAATTATGTAAAACAATTAAAAGAACCAATTCAGCCAGTTATTGATGGAAGAATTCAAAAGGTAAATTAAGTATTTCCCTAATATGCGATCCAGATTTTTATTGTAAAGGATACGCACTTATACTTAATCCACAATATTAGTAAAACCTAAAAAGGATACTCGTTCTTACAATGAACATAGTATCCTTTTCTTTAGTTATCAAAATGTGATGTTTTGTTAACATCATATTGTTGTAAAAATTGTTGTAACGCCTCTTCTACAAGTTTAGATTTTCGAATTCCTTTCGCTTCTGATATAACGTCTAGTTTTGCTAATATTTCTTTATTAATAGAAAAGGTACGTTTCTTTTTTTCTGTACTTATACTCATAGTGGGCACAATTACTTCTTCTCTCTTTCTTAATAACTCATAAATACTTTGTAATTGCTCATAAATTAATAATTGATAATCCGTTGTCGCATATTGAAGGGCTGTCGCTTCTTGGAGTTGTAAGTGACGCGGTTCTTCTCCATCTCCTACAAAAATACGTTTCTTCTGTTCTCCATCATATTCATATCCAATCAATCTTAATTTCTTTGATAATGTATATGGGCTTATTTCAAGACGTTTTGCTATAATAGCGATGGATTCACGTCTATTTAAGCAATCTATAATTTCTCCAATCGTCACAATTTCCCTCCTCCCGTGTTGAAATGACACTAGTATGGTATGTTACAATGATTTTCTAACAGTATATGCAAAACGAATAGCCTGTGCGATTCATACGATTTCAGAAAAGGAGGTTTTCCATATGCTTTTTCGTAGCTATACCCCACAGTTTTATAATGAAAATAAACAACTCATTCCTAATAGTATTGCTACGATGGAAGGCGTTATGATTCATAATCGAAAACAAACTCTCCTTATGCGCGGGCAAAACATAGAGCAGCCAATTTTATTATGCTGTCATGGCGGACCTGGCATGGCACAAATTGGATTTATTCGTCATTTTCAAAAAGAATTGGAGAAACAATTCATCGTTATTAATTGGGATCAGCGCGGGGCAGGTAAATCCTTTTCAATGAAAGATTTCGGAGCAAATTTTACAATCGAACAATTCGTTTCCGATGCAAAAGAAGTGATTCAATATGTACTTAAAAAGTTCAATAAACAGAAACTATTTCTCGCTGGTCATTCTTGGGGAAGCATTATTGGGCTTAACATAGCACATCAATATCCACAGTATATCGAGGCTTACATCGGTATTGGGCAGATTGTACATATGAAACAAAACGAAGAATTGCTATATCAGCATTTAATTCGTTCTGCAAAAAAACATGATCATAAAAAAGCATTAGCGTCCCTTTTAAAATTAGGCAAACCACCATTTTTAGATACGAGACGCCTTATTATTCAAAGAAAGTGGCTTGGCACATTCGGCGGAGCAATCCAAAACGGATCTTCCTTTTCTTTCATACGAAAAGGCTTCTTTTCCCCTGAATATACGCTATTAGATTGGTTCAAGTTTCTCGCAGGAAATTTAAAATCTGGCGTTTTATGGGAAGAAATGTTGACAATCGATTTCTTTTCTTCTATTTCAAGCTTATCTATTCCGATTTATTTTTGTTCTGGTCGCTATGATTATCAAACTCCTTATGCTCTCGTTCAGGAATATTGTGATGTGATAGAAGCCCCCATAAAAAAAATGATTTGGTTCCCAAATTCAGCACATTCTCCTGATTTAGAAGAACCAGAATTATTCGCCAATTCTTTACAATCAATTAAACAAGAGCTAGCTTTTCAGCATTAGTAACAAAAGGCTCTTTTACATTTCATAGAAAACAATTTATAATAATATGTCGCAACTATGTATAAATATAGCAAAGTGCTTCATATTTACTTGCCTTAGCACAATAAAATTTTAGGGAGATTACATTTATTATGAATGCTGTACTCGTCGCAGTAGCAGTTATGCTATTGCTTAGTTTGTTACGTGTCCAGGTCATTGTCGCCATCATTGTTGGAGCTTTAACAGGCGGAATTATCGGTGGACTCGGTATTTCAGAAACTATTAACACTTTTACAACTGGCCTTGGAAACAGTGCTCCAATCGCTTTAAGTTATGCAATGCTTGGCGGTTTCGCTATTTCCCTTTCCAAAACAGGACTTCCAGATGCCATGATTCAAACTGCACTAAAATGGATTGGCAATGAACAAGACACGAAAAAACAAGTTTATTCTAAAATACTTATTTTATTCATCATTTTAACGATGGCTTGTTTCTCACAAAATGTGATTCCTGTTCATATCGCTTTCATCCCCATCCTAATTCCAGCACTTTTAAAAGTATTAAATGAGCTGAAAGTGGATCGCAGACTTGTTACATGTATTATTACATTCGGATTGATTACTCCTTATATGTGGATTCCAGCAGGGTTCGGAAAAATTTTTCATGACGTATTGCAAACAAATGCTGCGCAAAGTGGTCTTACATTTGATGTCGCACTTATTCCAAAAGCAATGACTATTCCAGCAATCGGTATGATTATTGGATTATGTGTAGCGGTATTCATTACGTACCGGAAACCTCGTACGTATGAAACAGAACAAGTTCATACTACCGCAAATGAAATCGTTCCCTATACAAAACGTAGCATTACTTTCGGATTGTTATCTATCATAGCCACATTAACTGTTCAATTAGCAACAGAATCAATGATTTTCGGTGCTTTAGCGGGGATTATCGTCTTATCAGTAAGTGGTAGTCTACCTCTTAAAGAAGCAGATGCGATATTAACAAGCGGAATGCGCATGATGTCCTTTATCGGTTTTGTTATGATCGCTGCCGCTGGATTTGGCGCTGTTCTTCGAAAAACAGGACATGTTGAATCTCTTGTGCAAACGAGTGCACATATAATTGGAAATAACAAACCACTCGCTGCATTTCTTATGCTTGTGATTGGACTTCTCGTTACGATGGGAATTGGTTCATCCTTTTCAACCATCCCTATTTTAACAACAATTTTTGTGCCTCTTTGCATGCAGCTTGGATTTAGTCCAATGGCCACAATTGCAATTATCGGTACAGCTGGAGCGCTAGGCGATGCGGGATCTCCAGCATCAGATAGTACACTTGGGCCAACATCCGGTTTAAATGCTGATGGTCAACACCATCATATATGGGATACATGTGTACCAACTTTTCTGCATTATAATATACCGTTACTTATATTCGGCTTTATTGCCGCAATTACATTATAAAAGGTGCGTTTTATACGCACCTTTTACTTTTTTATTTTTTCTTTTAATTGTTGTAAAGCTATTTTCCCATTTTTTTCGGTGCAACTTTCAATTTTCATGAGTGACGGGCCTATCCATTCACTGTCTATGCTCCCGTTCGGTCCGATAATTTTCAACTTATCCGGTATACGGATATTTAAATTTTTCGCTGCTTGAATTAACTCAAAAGTAACCTTTTCACTTGAAGTTACAATTCCATCTATATACGGGTAAGTTTGCAAGAATGTAATAAACTGTTTATTCGTATACCCTTGTACACATACTTCTCGATAAGAGATCCCTTCATCCCAAACAGCGTCTAAAAATCCTGATATGTGCTCTTCCATTTCTTCACTATCTTCTCCCTCATCGAAATAAGCAAGAAATTGACAGCCTTTTTCTTTTAATAAAGAAACCGTTCTTTGTCCACTTTCATAATAATTTGCATGGGATTTTTTTTCATCAATCACAACAAACGGAAGTGGAATTTCTCCTATACTTTTAAAAACGGATCTTGTTAAAATAACACCTGCAACGTTATTTCCCTTCAACATATGTATGTATCTATCTTTATTCTCTATATTACAAACAATGATTTGATATCCTTCTTTATATGCTATTTCCTCAATACAATGTAGCAAAGTGATGTTTGATGGTTCATATAGATTATCTACAAGTAATGCAATTATCGTTGAATTCTCTTTAAATAATGGCTTTGCTGCACTATTTGGCCTATAACGTAATTCCTCAATTGCTTCCTTTACTTGTTTTACTGTGTCCTCATGAACGTATCCTTTTTCATTAATAACTCGTGAAACGGTTGCGACTGAAACACCTGCCAATTTTGCAACATCACGTATAGTTGCCACATCGTCACCCCTTAATATGGTAATAGATTACAATTTTACGGTAACCTAAATTACAATATTCGTCAAGGTTACTAACTTATATTTCTGAAAATTGTTACATCAATTTATTAAACGATACTCCAACTGTATTTCATGTAAAATTTGGATATTATCATATCCGATACGCGGAATTTCTTTCTTTATTTTTCGTGCCTCTTCCACTGCATTCACATATAAATTAGTCATCACAAAATTACGTTTTTGGTAAAAACGTAACGCATTCATATTATCATTTGTTGTTATGAGCCAAACCCGCCCACACCGTTTTTCTTCTGCAACTTGTAATACACAATCTACAAGTTTCGTCCCTATTCCTTTTCTTTCTTCAAAGCTATCTAACGATACAATTTCACACATATTTCCGGTCACTTCATACGTTATAATTCCGATTATTCTGTCATCCGAGAGCGCAACAAATCCTGGCAACTCTTCTAACTGATGCCCCTTACCACGTGAAACCATCAATGAACTCCCCCAGTTCTCACACATGAACATTCGGATTGTTTCTTTCATCGCTGGCGTAATTTTTTGTATATACACCATTTCCTATTTCTCCCCTTTTCTATCATTGTGATACAATGTAAGTGTATCACATGTAACGGTATTTGGAGGATGAGGTAAAGTATGAAACGTTTTTTTGCAGCATTGTTTACTATACTAGGTGCGATAACTGCCCTTGGGATTTTCTTTACAAATAAAGTGATGTACTTAAAGAAAAAAACAGAGGAAGAAGTACTCGAAAGAGAAACGAAAAAACATTTTCGTATAGAGGATTTTGATGCTCTTCATAAAGAAGAAATTCATATTCCTTCGCAATTCGGATATGATCTTCACGGCTATTACATTCCTGCTGGTCATTCCAATAAGTTTATGATCTTTTGTCACGGCGTAACTGTAAATAAAATGAACTCTGTAAAATATGCAAGGTTATTTTTAAACAGAGGGTATAATGTCGTTATTTATGATCATCGTCGTCATGGTAAAACTGGCGGAAAAACAACAAGCTATGGATACTATGAAAAACATGATTTAAAATCTGTAGTTGACTGGCTAAAAAGTCGCTTTGGAACAAATATAACACTCGGTATTCATGGTGAATCTATGGGAGCTGCAACACTTCTTCAATACGCAGGACTTGTAGAAGATGGTGCTGATTTCTATATTGCAGATTGTCCTTTTTCTGATTTCTACGGACAATTACAACACCGTTTAAAGGTTGAATTCCATTTACCTAAATGGCCCTTATTGCCTTTAGCAAATGCTTTTTTAAAAGTGCGTGACGGTTATACGATTCGCGAAGTTTCACCAATCGATTGTATAAAAAATATTAACAATCCCGTCCTCTTTATTCATAGTAAAGATGATGATTATATTTTAGCTGATATGACGAAAGCACTATATGAAGCAAAAGGAAACAATAAACAACTTTATATTGCAGAACGCGGTGCACACGCTTGCTCTTATAACGAAAATAAAGAAGAGTATGAAGCAGCCGTTGATCAATTTTTAAACTCATATGTAAAAGAAACAAAAAACAGGCTTGCATAAGCCTGTTTTTTTATTGCGCTAAAACGTCTGTAACTTGTTCCATGTTTTCAGAAATCCATTGCATTGCATCGTCTAACGTTGGAAATTCTGTCGTTTGAAATGTTACTTCATCTTGAAGTAACCAAACATCCTTTGCCTCTTGCCCTACACCTGCAATGGACCAATGTAACAAACTATATGGATGATTATCATTCAAAAATGATGCCCACGTGCGCTCATTTGCAATGTTTCGTAATGTATGTAATTGTTTATCCATCTCTCGTCACCTTACTCTAGTCAGTTATGAAAACTATTATAACACTCTCTTCTTTCTCAAACAAAGTGCTCTTTTTACCCCGCATTAACGGGCAGTAAAACTCCCACCTCAAAACTCAGCTAAAACAAAGAAGTTAGGTGGGAGATTAACTGCCCCTAAAAGCCCGATTGGTTCAACTAATAATTAGTGGGGGATACCTCCCCACTAATTAAAGTTTCACTTTATATTGTCAAGTACTTCTCTTAATTATATGATGAAATTAAGCGTTTGGGAAGGAGGGATAGCGTTGGCGAAAGTACAAATTAAAGTAAATGATAATGGCTCTTTTCGTGTTACAGGGGACGTGGAATTAGTCGATTCACAAGGGAATGTATTCCCAGCAAAACCGGCATTTTCTTTATGCCGTTGTGGTTTATCAAAAAATATGCCTTATTGCGATGCTTCGCATAAAGGGAAATTCGAGTCTGTTGTTAGAGCACCAGAGGCAGAATAATTTCACATGTGACATGCACATTTTTTTGTGCATGTTTTTTCTTTTCATTAACTCTCGTCCCCCCTTTTCCTTACAACATTCCTCATACTTTTGTCCTCATTCCAACTTACATATATTTTCACACAATTCTTCACATTCGAATATTTTTTACTAGCCTTTTGTCTTTTTTGTGCTATAATTTGAGCAAACAACATCCTTCGGGGTCGGGTGAAATTCCCAACCGGCGGTGATGAAGTGCAAACTTCTAAGTCCGTGACCCGTTTTCAACACGAAAACGGTGGATCTAGTGAAACTCTAGGGCCGACAGTATAGTCTGGATGGGAGAAGGATATGTTTTCTAGTAATTTTATATAGCGAATACACTTTTATTTCAGTATGCATATTTTTAAAGTTTCATTTTGAATCTTTATATATGTTTTATTTTGTATACTTATGTTTCTATACTGGAATAAAAAGATACGACTAGCGTTTGAAAAATTTGATATTTTGCTAGTTTTTTTCCTTATGCCAAAATATCAATCATCGTTAGGTTTCTTTCCTATACTTTCGTATTCGAACTATATTTCTAGAAATCACGTCTCCCAAACCCCAAGGATATAAAATCCTTGGGGTTTTTTGATTTTTTCAGGAGAGGTGAAGAAAATGACAGATCAAGAATATATGAGGATTGCCCTGCAGTTAGCAGAAGGAACATCCGGACAAACAAGTCCAAATCCTATGGTTGGTGCTGTTGTTGTAAAAGATGGAAACATCGTCGGTATTGGCGCTCATTTACGTGCAGGTGAAGAACACGCAGAAGTTCACGCTCTTCATATGGCTGGTGAAAAAGCAAAAGGAGCTACCGTTTATGTAACACTTGAACCGTGTAGCCATTTTGGAAAAACACCACCTTGTTGTGAATTGCTCATCAAAAAAGGAGTCAAACGGGTTGTAATTGCTACTCTTGATTGCAATCCTCTCGTTTCTGGTACTGGAAAAAGGAGATTAGAAGAAGCTGGCATCGAAGTAACTACCGGTGTTATTGAAACAGAAGCCACCTTATTAAATCGTTTCTTTTTTCACTACATGAGAACGAAACGTCCATTTGTAACAATAAAAACAGCGATGAGCTTAGATGGAAAAACAGCAACTGTCACTGGTGAAAGTAAGTGGATTACAGGTGAAGAAGCACGAGCTGATGTTCACCAATATCGCCATACACATGATGCGATTCTCGTTGGAGTAAATACAGTTATAGCTGATAATCCGCATTTAACGACAAGAATTCCTAACGGGGGTAAACATCCTATACGCGTCATTTTAGATACCCATTTACGAACACCACCATCTTCTCATGTCATAACAGATGGTTTAGCACCGACATGGATTTTTGTCGGTAAGGATGTAAATAAAGAGAAAATAGCTTCTTATGAATCTGAAAATATAGCTATATTCCAAATGAAAACAAAACATATAGAAATCAAGGACCTCCTTTTCTTTCTTGGAGAGAAGCAAATTCTTTCTCTATTCGTTGAAGGTGGTCAAACAGTTCATGCAAGCTTCTTACAAACAAAGCATCTCAATGAAATTGTAACTTATATAAGCCCCAAATTAATTGGCGGGAAAGATGCCCCTACTTTATTTGGTGGAAATGGTTTCGCAGCATTGCAAGATGCACTTTCCTTGGAAATTCAAGAGATGAAACAAGTTGGTGATGATATAAAAATTGTTGCGAATGCCCGAAGTGAGGTGACGGAATGTTTACAGGAATTATAGAAGAATTAGGAACGATTGCAAACATGCAACAAAGCGGAGAAGCGATGAAGTTAACGATCCATGCGAATAAAATTTTATCAGATGTTCACTTAGGTGATAGTATCGCGGTTAACGGTATTTGCTTAACTGTAACGAGTTTCACAACAACTTCATTCACAGTGGACGCAATGCCTGAAACGATGCAATCAACATCACTTCGCATGCTTAAACCACGCTCTAAAGTAAATTTAGAGCGGGCGATGGCTGCAAACGGACGATTCGGTGGACATTTCGTTTCAGGACATATTGATGGCATCGGAACGATATTAAACAAAAAACAACACTATAATGCCGTCTATTACAAAATAGCTATTGCTGATGAATTGCTGCGCTATTGTTTGCATAAAGGATCCGTTGCTGTTGATGGAACGAGTTTAACGATATTTGATATAGACGAATCTTCCATCACAATCTCACTCATCCCGCACACAGTAAGTGAATCTGTTATCGGAGAAAAGAATGCCGGTGACATAGTAAACATTGAGTGTGACATGATCGGTAAATATATCGAACGCTTTATTTCTAAACCTGTAAAACGAACAGGTTCAATGAGCGAAAGCTTTTTACAAGAAAACGGATTTCTATAAGGGGGAAGCATTATGTTTCATCGTATTGAAGAAGCTCTAGAAGATTTAAAACAAGGAAAAGTCGTTATCGTATGCGATGATGAAAACCGTGAAAATGAAGGCGACTTTATCGCTTTAGCAGAGTATATTACGCCAGAAACGATTAACTTTATGATTACACATGGGCGTGGTCTCGTTTGTGTACCGATTACGGAAGGGTACGCAGAGCGTCTACAATTAGAACCAATGGTAGCTCATAATACAGATTCGCATCATACTGCATTTACAGTGAGCATTGATCATGTTTCTACAACAACAGGGATTAGCGCTCACGAACGGGCGACTACGATACAAGAATTGTTAAACCCTGCATCAAAAGGTGCTGATTTCAATCGTCCTGGACATATCTTTCCATTAATCGCGAAAGAAGGCGGTGTACTGCGCCGTGCTGGTCATACAGAGGCTGCCGTCGATTTAGCACAGCTTTGCGGAGCAGAACCAGCTGGAGTCATTTGTGAGATTATCAATGAGGACGGTACGATGGCTCGCGTACCTGATTTACTACAGTGCGCAAAACAATTTGATATAAAAATGATTACAATAGAAGATTTAATTGCTTATCGCCGCCACCATGAAACATTAGTGACGAGAGAAGTGGAAATTACATTACCTACAGATTTCGGTACTTTCCATGCAATTGGCTATTCTAATTCATTAGATACGAAAGAGCATATCGCACTCGTAAAAGGTGAGATTTCAACAGGAGAGCCTGTACTTGTACGCGTTCATTCAGAGTGCTTAACAGGAGATGTATTTGGCTCATGCCGCTGTGATTGTGGACCACAACTCCATGCTGCACTTGCTCAAATTGAACGTGAAGGAAAAGGCGTTCTTCTTTATATGAGACAAGAAGGACGAGGCATCGGCCTTCTTAATAAGCTTCGCGCTTATAAGTTACAAGAAGAAGGATTCGATACGGTAGAAGCAAACGAAAAACTTGGATTCCCAGCTGATTTGCGTGATTACGGTATTGGCGCTCAAATTTTAAAAGATTTAGGTTTACAACAGTTACGATTATTAACGAATAACCCGCGAAAAATTGCTGGCTTACAAGGTTACGATTTAGAAGTAATCGAGCGTGTTCCATTGCAAATGCCAACAAAAGAAGAGAATAAAACGTATTTACAAACGAAAGTAAACAAATTAGGACATTTACTAAACTTATAATAAAAGGAGAGATTCATTATGGTATTCGAAGGTCATTTAGTTGGTACAGGATTAAAAGTTGGGGTTGTTGTTGGACGTTTTAATGAATTTATTACAAGTAAGTTACTCGGCGGAGCTTTAGATGGATTAAAGCGTCACGGTGTAGAAGAAACTGATATCGATGTTGCTTGGGTTCCTGGCGCATTTGAAATTCCTTTAATCGCTAAAAAGATGGCTAATAGCGGGAAGTATGATGCTGTTATTACGTTAGGTACTGTAATTCGTGGTGCTACAACACATTACGATTACGTTTGTAATGAAGTAGCAAAAGGAGTTGCATCTTTATCCCTACAAACAGACATCCCAGTTATTTTCGGTGTATTAACGACTGAAACGATCGAGCAGGCGATTGAACGCGCGGGCACGAAAGCTGGTAATAAAGGCTATGAATCCGCCGTTGCTGCGATTGAAATGGCTCATTTATCAAAACAATGGGCATAAAAAATAAAAAAGAGGCTGCGGCCTCTTTTTTATTTTTTTACTTTTTTCCGTACATCTTTTATTAATTCATCCATTGTTTTTCCTTCTGTTTGTATACGAAGCGTTTGTGCTGTTCTCCATACATTCTCTCTTTTCTTCGCTTCTTCTATAATAGTAATTTCTTTTCGCACTTCCTTTAAGTCTTTTCCTTCTGTTTTCAATCCAAAATGTTCAGCTTTCGTTCGAAAATGTTGTTCAATTCGTTGTTGCATCTCTTTTTGTTCAGGATTTTCGGCGGCCTTAACTGGATCAGCACTTATTGCTTTTAGTAAAATTAGACAAGTCATAATCGCTAATATATATTTGTGCATGTAAAATCCTCCAACCCAATATAAATTACATATTTACTATGTACAATTGGGGCTTGGAAAATTCGTCCACCAAAATTCTTTTTTTCGCTCAAAAACCAATAGTATCAAGCTTTCACAACTATTTATTACATTTTATTTACAAAAAAAGCAAACTCTTTTACAAGTTTGCTTTTTATCTATCTTATAATGCACATTCTTCAATCTCAAACCCTAAATCTTCAATCATACCCCAGTCTGCAGTCGGTTCTTGTCCAGCTGTCGTTAAGTAATCTCCAACAAAAATAGAGTTTGCTGCAAATAAACCGATTGGCTGTACAGAACGTAAATTGATTTCACGTCCCCCTGAAATGCGAATTTCTTTCGTTGGGTTTACAAAACGCATCATCGCCAGCACTTTTAAACATTCTACCGGCGTTAATTCTTTTTGTCCTTCAAGCGGCGTACCCTTTACAGCAACAAGGAAATTACATGGAATTGAATCTGCGTCTATACGTTGTAATTCAAATGCAATTTCAGCACGTTCTTCTATTGTCTCCCCCATTCCAAAAATTGCCCCAGAGCATGGTGAAATGCCCGCTTGTTTTGCTTTTTGAACTGTATCAACACGATCGTCATACGTATGAGTGGAGCAAATGCTTTCGTAATTATTTGCATGTGTATTTAAGTTGTGGTTATAACGATGTACACCCGCGTCTGCTAAACGTCCTGCTTGATCTTCGTTTAAGAAACCTAAACAACAACAAATCTTTAAATCTGTCGTTTCACGAATCTCCTTAACTGCTCCAATTACGTGATTCACCTCTTTATCCGTCGGACGACGACCAGATGCCACAATACAATATGTACCTGCTTTACGGCGAATTGCTTCGTGTGCTCCTTCTACAATCTTTTCCTGCGTTAGCCATGCATATTTATCAATCGGCGCCTCTGAAATAATAGACTGTGAACAATATCCGCAATCTTCAGGACATAATCCAGATTTCGTATTAATAATCATATTCAATTTTACTTTCTTACCAAAGTAATGATGGCGAATGATGTAAGCTGCATTCATAATTTCTAACACTTCTGTATCATCAGCTTCTAATATCGCAATTGCATCCTCTTTCGTAATCATTTTCTCTTCTACTACGTCATGTGCAAGTTTTTTCCAATCCCTTTTTGTTTGTACTTGTTTCATTTCATCTCTTCCCCTCTTTTGTTATATGCATAAATAAAGCATGATACGTCGCCACTATCCCTTCATTTTCCGTGAAGTCTCTTTCGTATATGCGAAGCATCGCACGAAAGAGTGAGGGACTTTGACAATATGATTCTTCATTACTATTAGTCGCTCCTACTTTTCGAATAGAGTGTAGAAACTCCCTAACTTCTGTAAATCTCTCTATGTAACATGTTTCAGAAACATGCACATCCCCTGTTTCTATTTCGCACATATGGCGCAACTGATTTTTTGAATAAAAACGTTGCCCAATCGATGTTTCATTTTGTATATTTTTTTCTTCTTTCGCCCGCTGGAACGAAGCATGCAATTCTTGAAATGTTTCATGTCCAAACGTTGAAAAGAGTAATATCCCATCTATAGACAAATGATGAAATAAATTTCTTATCACTTGTTTTAAATCATTTAGCCATTGAAATGTAGCATTCGAAATAATGACATCATACGTTCCTTCTAATCGTAATCTTTCGATATCCTCACAGTAAAACGTTACATTTTTCACATTTTGTCTAGTTTTCGCAACCTCAATCATACTTTCAGCAAAATCAATGGCTGTAATATGCGCTTTCGGAAATAAGTTTGACAATTGCTCTGTAACATATCCTGTCCCGCATCCAAGTTCTAAAATACGTATCGTTGAATTTGCACTATATCGCCGATTCAATGTAGAAAGTAATGAATGTGCCATCTTTTTTTGTACATTTGCATATTGATCGTAGGATACAGCTGCCACGTTAAACCGTTTTTGAAGTAACGTTTTGTTGATCATGTCGTATCCCCTCTACAAATTGAATTATCTCACTTCCACAATATTCGAAATTTGTTACACATAATGCATGTCCAGCCTCACTTACTATCTTGAGCGTGGCAGTCTCATTCTCAGACATAATACGTGCTGCAGACAATGGACAAATTACATCCTGCTCTCCGTGAATAAGTAGTATAGGGACTTTAATTTCTTTCAGTTCTTCTCTCATATCTGCTTCTATTAAATACTCCAAACCTAATTGCAAAGACTGAATAGAATCACCTTTAAAGCGTCTTATCATATCTTCAAACCTTGTATTCTCTTTCAGCTCATCTTTTGTAAACATATTTTCATAAAACCGCTTGAGCGTATCTTCTTTCTTTCTCGCTACATTCTTTTTCAGCCGTTCTACATGCAAAGCATTCCATCCACTCGTATAATCGCTCGTATTTGTAAATTTGGCAGTACCACCAATTAGTACGATACCTTTTGCCTTAACCTTTTTATGAGCTTGAACTGCTGCTAACGCTCCTAGTGACCATCCAACTAAAATTACATTTTCATCTTTTGCTACATCTATTATTCGCCCCGCAAATTCACTTTGTTCTTTCACATTACGCCAATTGATACATTGAACAGAATATCCTTTAAAATACGGCAGAACTAAAGTCCAAACACCTTCTTCCATTCCCCACCCAGGAATAAAAATAATCTTTAGCTCTTTCATACGAAAAACCCCTCTTCTTTACCAATGCGTATAATATGCTGAATAGCCCATTTCAAATCAGCTATTGTATGTTGAGACGTAACCGCAAAACGGACCCGTGAACTATTAACTGGAACCGTTGGTGGACGAATTGCAATTGCTGCAATACCTACCTCTTGCAACCTTTTACTAAACCGTAAAGCTGTTTCATTTGAACCGACTACAATCGGTACAATATGAGTTGAGCTATCCCCAATATCAAAACCAGCTTCTTGCAAATGTGTCCTAAAATATGCTCCATTCTCTATAAGTCTCTCTCTTCTTTCATTATCTTCTCTCACAATTTCAATTGCTTTTTGTACCGCCCCTAACATTCCTGGTGGTAAAGCAGTAGTAAAAATAAAGCTTCTCATCATATTTTGTAAATACTCTATATACATTGCATCACCTGTCAAATACGCACCATAACACCCTAAAGCCTTGCTAAACGTCCCCATATGTATATCAATATTTTGAGCAATATTTTTTTCTATATGGGACAATCCTGCTCCATCAATTCCATATATCCCACTCGCATGTGCTTCATCAACTATAATCATTGCTCCATATTTCTCTTTCATTTGCACTAAATCTCTTAAATATGCAGTATCACCGTCCATACTAAAAACAGTATCTGTTACGATTAATTTCTTCTTTTTTGGCGGTGCTACTTGCAACAGCTTCTCTAAATGATCTAAATCATTATGACGATACCTTTTATGCTCTGCTCCGCTTAATATAATTCCATCAACGATGCTTGCGTGATTTAATTTGTCACTAAACACAATATCGTGACGACAGGCTAATGAAGAAATCACTCCAATATTTGCGGTATATCCGCTATTTACAACTAAGGCTTTTTCAGTGCCTTTCCAATCGCATATACTTCTCTCAACCTCTTCATACAGCGAATAATTTCCTACAACGAGCCTTGATGCCGTCGCCCCAGTTCCATATTTTCTTGTGCATGCAATAGCAGCTCCTTTTAACCTATCATCTCCAGCTAACCCTAAATAATTATTTGACGCTAAATTTAGCATCCTTTTTTCATCTCGAATAAGCCATGTCTCTTCTGCTTGTTCTGTTACATGCAAATTGCGATACTGCCCTTGCTCATTTAATTGTTGCAATTTAGATTGAAGATGTGTGCGCCACGTTTGATTCATTTCGGATGAACTCCTCTAATTTTGAAATCATTATATACTCTTTTGCAGATTCCAAGACTTCTTCTTTTGTAAACGCACCTTCAAAGAATGGTAATAAACCTAAAACCGGTACCCCACTTAGCTCTTCAATCATTTCTTTATTTTCTTGTACTCTTTCCATTTCACATTCTTTGCAGCCGGATAAAATTACACCTGCTACTGTTAAGCCCTGTGCCTTTGCATAAGCAATCGTTAAAACTGTATGATTTACTGTTCCTAATGTAGGGCGTGCGACTATAATAAGGGGAAGCTGTAATTCCTTTGCGAAATCAATTACTAAAGCGTCTTCTGTATATGGAACAGCCAGTCCACCTGCTCCTTCTACAAATAGGCTATTAAACTCTTTCAAGAGTTCATTATAATGATCAGTAATGTCTTTTAAATGTACTACTCTTCCAGCTCTTTTCATGGCAAGTCTCGGAGCAAGAGGCTCTTCAATAGAATAAGGGCAAATTTCATATTCTTTTGTCGGTACCCCTGATAATGCTTTTAACCTTGCTGCATCTCCCTCTGGATTTGATGCAACATGTCCACTTTGCAACGGTTTATATACCCCGATGTTATATCCCAATTCTCTAAATACACCTACTAATGCACCGGCAACTACAGTTTTCCCCACTTCAGTATCCGTTGCTGTTACAAAAAAACCGTTCATTATTCTCCCTCCGTAACATCCGAGATTGCTTTATACAAAATATGTAACATATCATCAATCTCATCCATTGTAGAAGCAAGAGGAGGCATAAATACAATCGTATTACCGAGTGGTCGCAAAATCATGCCCAGCTCTCTTGAACGTTTACACACTTGAACACCGACTCTCTCTGTCCATTCAAATGCTTCTTTCGTTTCCTTATTCTTCACAAGTTCAATTCCAACCATTAACCCGCACTGACGAATATCCCCTACATGTTTATACGCAAAGAGCGATTCTAATTGCGTCGCTACATATTCTGTCTTACGTGCCACTTCTTCTATTAAATTTGTTTTCTCGTATAGCTCTAGATTCGCAATGGCTACCGCACACCCTAACGGATTCCCTGTATAACTATGACCGTGGAAAAACGTTTTTTGTTCTTCATAGTCTCCTAAAAAGGCATTATAAATTTCATCTGTCGTTACGGTGATTGCAACTGGTAAATATCCACCTGTTAAACCTTTTCCGGCTGTTAAAATGTCTGGCGTTACATTTTCATGTTCACATGCAAACATTTTCCCGGTACGCCCAAATCCAGTCGCTACCTCATCTGTAATAAATAAAACGTTATATTTTGCACATAAATTACGTAGCCCTTTTAAATATCCTTTTGGCATTGTAATCATACCGCCAGCACCTTGCATTAAAGGCTCTACAATAATCGCCGCAATTTCTTCATTCTTTTCTTTCAGCAGCTCTTCCATTTCTTCTAAATGTTTTTTCACAATTTCCTCCTTATTATTTCCATAAGGAGAACGATATGTATATGGATACGGCATTTTAATTGCCTCAAATAAAAGTGAACTATACACTTGGTGAAACAAGTCTATCGCTCCTACTGAAACAGCTCCAATTGTATCACCGTGATATGCTTCTTTTAATGTAACAAATCTTTGTTTCTTCGGTTTTCCTTTATGCTGCCAATATTGAAAGGCCATCTTAATTGCAATTTCAACGGCGCTAGAACCGGAGTCTGAATAAAATACTTTCTTCAAACCTTCTGGCACAACTTCAATTATTTTTTCTGCTAATAAAATAGATGGAACGTTAGCAAGTCCTAGCATAGTAGAATGGGCAATTTTATTTAATTGCTCACGAATTGCTTCATCTAATTCTGGTACTTGATGTCCGTGAACATTTAACCAAATAGATGAAACACCATCCCAATATTCATTTCCATTTACATCGTATAGCTTTCTTCCCTCTCCACGTTCAATAATGACAGGATCTTCTTCTAAATAATCTTTCATTTGTGTAAACGGATGCCATACATAAGCTTTATTTTTCTCCGATAATTCTTCATATGTATAAGACGATTTTTCAGTCGTATTACTATTAACAGTCACAATTGTCACCCCTAATGTTAACTAATTTATAAATAAAGTTAACATTAAATTTAAATGACTGTCAATTATTTTTAAATCAAATAGTTCTTAAAAAAGAACAACTTATCATACGATAAGTTGTTCTACTTTCCGTGTTGTAACTTTCCGATTTCTAAAATAATCTCTTCATCTTTTTTTCCTTCTGTATCAATTCCAAGTTGCTTAGCGTGCTCAATTAATAAATCATGACGCTGCTCAAATCTAGCCTTATCTACTTCTTTCGTAACTTCTTCTTTTGTTTTCCCATCAGTAGAAACTCCTAGTTTCTCAGCTGCTTTTTCCATCGACTTCTTCTCTTCCGTTTCTTTCACTTTCTTCACTTCTGACTGCTGTATTTGCTTTTGCTTCGCCTGCTCTGATTCAGCTGCAAAAGCTGTGTAAATTCCAGCGCTTCCGCCAATGACTAGTAAGGTGGTAAAAAGAATTATTTTTTTCTTCACTCTTTCCTCCCCTTTCAAATTCATTATAACGTACAAATTTAGAACATTAAAAACATTTAACCTTTATTTCCCTAAAAAAATATTGAACATTTTTATTGACATATAAGATGAAAATGTGATAAAAATTTAATTAACATCATATGAATCGGCATTGATAGGATTTAGTAGTATTTCGATTTCTGATTTCAGAGAGCTGGTGGTCGGTGCGAACCAGTACAGAGCGAATTATGAATTACCCCCTGGAGCTTCTTTTGCGAAACGTAAGGAGTAGTGAAAGACGGTTATAGACCGTTATATCTAAAGAGTGGTGAAACGAAACTGTTTCACAATTTAGGGTGGTACCGCGAATTTTTCGTCCCTGCATATATTGCAGGGGCGTTTTTATTTTATTGGCGCATATCATACGACCCTTTATTTTGTGATACATTCATTTCACAAGCTAGGGTGGTACCGCGATTTCTTCGTCCCTGCATAATTATATGCAGGGACGTTTTTTTATCCAATCATTTCCGTATCATATTGAAGGACCAACAATTACCGGTAATTTGTCACAAAATTCTAAATTTTAGAAGGAAATACACAATATTGGCGAATTTTATATAAAAAAGAGCTATTTTAGATTACTTAGGAGGGAAAAACAATGGTTTCAAAAATTGAATCTGTTCTTTTAACATTATTTATCTTTTTCTGTATTGGCTTTAGTGTTATCCAATTAGAAGTTTCACCACACATCCCAATTTTATTTGGTATCGTTCTTTTATTAGCATTTGGATTTATGAAAAAAATCTCTTGGTCTACTATGGAAAAAGGGATGATCAGTAGTATTTCAGCTGGTATTCCATCTATTTTTATTTTCTTACTGGTAGGCGTATTAATTAGTGTTTGGATCGCTGCTGGAACAATTCCAACTTTAATGGTATACGGCTTCCAGATTGTATCTCCTAAAGTTTTCGTTCCAACTGTTTTTGTAGTTTGTGCAATTGTTGGAACAAGTATCGGTAGCGCCTTTACAACTGCCGCAACTGTAGGACTTGCCTTTATGGGTATGGGTAGTGCTCTCGGATACGATCCGGCTCTAATCGCTGGTGCAATTATTTCTGGCGCATTCTTTGGAGATAAAATGTCTCCTTTATCTGACACAACAAACTTAGCTCCTGCTGTAACGGGTGTAGATTTATTTGAGCATATTCGTAACATGCTTTGGACAACAGTTCCAGCTTTCATTATTGCTTTTATCGCATTTTTCATTTTAGGAAGCGGTACGAGTGGAGACGTTGACTTCACAAACTTTATTAGCACATTAGAGAAAAATGCAACGATTTCTATCGTTACACTTATTCCAATTTTATTACTGTTCCTATTCGCATTTAAAAAAGTTCCAGCTGTTCCAACATTGCTTGCAGGAATTGTGGTAGGAATTATTATTCTCTTTATTTTTAAACCTAGCACTTCTTTAGCTGATTTAATGAAAATTATGCAAGACGGCTACGTTTCTAAAACTGGTATTAAAGACATTGATAGCTTACTATCTCGCGGTGGTCTACAAAGCATGATGATGTCGATTGCCCTTATTTTCCTAGCTCTTTGTATGGGAGGATTATTACAAGGAATGGGTATTATCACGCAACTAATGAATATCATCTCTAGCTTTGTAAAAAATAGTACACGCTTAATTATTTCTACTGCTTCAACTGCAATTGGTGTAAACTTCTTACTTGGTGAGCAGTACTTATCCATCGTTTTAACAGGACAAGCATTTGCTAATAAATACGATGAAGTCGGTTTAGAGCGTCGTAATTTATCACGCGTATTAGAAGATGCAGGTACAGTTATTAACCCGCTCGTACCATGGGGTGTAAGTGGTGTATTCTTAACAAACGTCCTTAGCGTTCCAACATTCGATTACCTTCCATACGCAATTTTCTGTTTAGCTTGCCCAGTCTTAACGATTATCGTCGGCTTTACTGGATTTGGCCTTTCATGGAAGAAAGAAAAAGCAGTAACAGTTTCATAATATACTAAAAAGGATTACCTGAATCGGTAATCCTTTTTTATATTTCTCGACTATCTATTTGCTTTCTTTCTTCTAAATAACAGAAGTAATCCCGCTCCAACAAACGCCAAGCCTGCTCCAATTGTAGAAGCAACACTTGTACCTGTTTTCGGTAAATCACGTTCTTCTTTCTTTTCACTTACAGTTGTTGTTGTTTCTTTTGAGTTTTGATTATCCGTTGTAGTTTGTCCAGATCCTGGCGGTGTCGTTGGATTTTCTCCATTACTGCCTTCACCTGTTGGTGGTGTCGTTGGATTTCCTCCATTATTTCCTTCACCTGTTGGTGGTGTCGTTGGATTTCCTCCATTATTTCCTTCACCTGTTGGCGGTGTTGTTGGATTCTCTCCACCAGTTTCCTTATCATCATCGTTCTTCTTCGTTATATCAATTGCATATTTAGCAAATTCATTTTCAGATGGTCCAACATATGATATTTTCCCATCTTTCTTTATATACTTTTGTGCATTTGGTGAAGAATCGAATGTTGTATGTAATTTATCTGCAACAATCGGTTTAAACGTCCAATTTTTATCTGCTGCTGGATCAATAACTGGTGTTTCTTGCATATACTTCACAATGATTTGACGTGTTTCATCTTGTGATTGGTATACAACTTCTCCTTTACTTACACCTGGGAACGTTTGGCTACTTCCGCGATAGTTATTTGTAGCGACGATGAACTCTTGATTGTCAGCTACTGGCTTACCTTCATATGTCATATTTATAATACGATTCGTATTTGCATTTACAACTTTTCCATCTTTATCGTATTTCGTTGGTTGTGTTACATCAATTTCGTATTTTAAGCCATCTAAAATATCGAAGTTATATGTAGGATAGCCTATATTTACTAACGGCTGTTCTTCTGTTTTCTTTGGATCAATTTGATTAAACTGACCTGCAGACATTTCAAGCCATTCTTTCACTTGTGCACCATTTACTTTTACAGCATATAACGTATTTGGATATACATATAAATCTGCAACGTTTTTAATCGCTAACGTTCCAGCTGGAATATCCGTATAATATGTAGCACCGTTTCGGCCACCTGCTTTAAATGGTGCGCCTGCAGATAAAACTGGAATTCCTTTATATTTGCTATACTGTCCATTTTCAGCTAATAACTTTTCTACATACCATTTTTGTGCATTTGTTACAAGTTGTACAGAAGGATCATCTTGTACTAATGAGAAATAACTATTAATTGGCGCTGTCGTTTTTCCTACAGCTGTATTGACATAATCAATTGTCGCTTGGTGATCATCTTTAATTTCATTAACTAATTCTTGATTGGATTGTACTAATGAATTCCCTTTACTATCAGCAATCGGACGCAGTTGCGGCTTCGATTGCTCTTTTTGTATTTCCCATTTTCCGTTTACCTTTTTCAATTGCATATCAATAATACCTAGGTTACTTCCAAAGACACCAGGCATTACAACTGGAACACCATTAAATACATCCTTCATTTCAGTATGTGAATGTCCCATTAATACTGCATCTACACCAGGAACCTCTGTTAAATAATACGACGCGTTTTCCATGCCAACGTTGTATCCACTCTTATCAACACCGGAATGCGCTAGTGCAACGATAACATCTGCACCTTCTGCTTTCATTTTTGGCACCATTTTCTTCGCTGTTTCAACTATATCTTTTGCTTTCACTTTTCCTTCTAAATTCGCTTTATCCCAGTTCATAACTTGAGGTGGAACAAATCCCATTACGCCAATTTTCACTTTTTGCTTTTGACCTGATTCATCTTCTACTTCTTTTTCAAAAACATGATATGGTTTAAAGTAGTTTTTGTCGTTCTCTTCATTATTATCTTTATCATCCTTATAGACGTTCGAGTTAATAACCGGGAACTCTGTTTTACTAATTACTTTGTTTAAATAGTCTAAACCGTAGTTAAATTCATGATTCCCAAGAGAGATGACGTCATACTTCATTAAATTCATTACACGATATAATGGATGTGTATAACTAGGATCCACAGGCTTCTTCGGATCATTTATTTTATTAGCTACATAATCTCCAAGCGGTGTCCCTTGTAATGCATCCCCATCATCAAATAGGACAGAATTCTTCGCTTCTTCACGTGCTTTATTAACAAGTGTTGCTGTTTGCACGAGACCTACTTTATTATCTGTTTTCGTTTGATAATAATCGTAATTCATTAAGTTAACGTGAATATCTGATGTTTCTAGAATTCGTAAGTTAACCGTACTCTCCCCGTTGTTCTCATCCGCATGAGCTGTTGTTGGCAACACTTGTGGTGCTATTACACCAATAGCAAGAGTTGCTCCAGCTAGCATTTTTTTTGACTTTTTCACAAAAAATCCCCCTTATACAATTACCAAAAATAATGAAATAAACCTCTATTTGCCTCTAACCACATACCTTTTTTCTTCTATTAGAGACAAGATTTTCATTTCATCCTGCGCTAATGAGTAGTCCCCTTAAACGCCCGATTAGTGAAACTTTAATTAGCGAGAAATAAAGCCCTACTCATTAAAATTTCACCTTATCTGACATTATCATATATAATGTACTTTCATATCGTCAATATTTTTTGACATACTTCTACAAATTTTCTGTAAAGTTGTTGTAAACTTTTCATAAACATATAATATGCCCTTACATTGTTAATACTGCTGAATATGATACAATTACCAATTACAAGGAGGATGAATTTATGAAAAAAGTCATCTTAACAATTGTTTGTCTCCTCCTTCTAATCATTTCTTATTCTTATTTTGAAAAGAACGATGAGACAAAAAAAAATGAACCCGAAGAAAATACAGAAAAAACATCTACTCCAAGTTGGATTGATAAGCAAACAAACGATTCCTTTTATCATCTCGTACTAGGTGATTCGCTCGCCAAAGGATATGGATCGACACAAGGGGGATTTGCTGAATTAGCTTCTAGACAAATAGAAGCACAAATTCATAAACCAATTACCGTAGAAAACCTTGGGGTAAACGGCCTTACAACAGATCGTCTCGCTAAAAAAGTGCAATCAGAAGATGTAAAGCAAAAAATTAAAGCTGCAAATATCATTACAATTAATATTGGAGGAAATAATTTATTCCGTTTAAATCGTGATGTCGGTGTTATAGATGGTATTAAAATGTTAAATAAAGAAAAAGCTCATTTTGAAGCGGATATAAAAAATATTGTAAAGACAGTTCGAGATCAAAATCCGAACGCTTTACTCATTCTCTCAGAACTCTATAATCCGTTACAACTCGATGACTCCATCTCCAGTTATGCAGATATGTTTTTAGATGGCTGGAATGAATCCGTTTATTCCATTTCAAAAGCAAATCAACCATCTATCGTTTTACCAATTCGTAAATTAATATCAAATGATAAAAAAGATTTACTCTTTGACCAAGTACACCCAAATGATAACGGCTACACGATTATTGCTAATACGTTTACAAAGCAAGTGTTATCCTACAAATATTAAAGCGTCTATGAAACAATTCTATTTTTATACCATGTCTTTTTTGTTACAATGATAGTGTGGAAGGGGGCCTTTATATGGAATCACGCGAGTGGGAACGTATTGTTGATCATCTTCTTTCGCTAGTGCCTCTTTTTTATCGCAAATTTATGCTTCCTGGAGAATTTTCTTCTCAAAGACATATGCCGCCATCACATACACAAGTATTGCTACTTCTGCATGAAAATGGCACATTAGCAGTTTCCGAAATCGGCAAGCGGCTAGCGATTTCACGGCCTAACATGACACCTCTATTAAACAAACTAATTCAAGAAGAACTAATAGAGCGTCATTATAGCGAAAAAGATCGACGGGTCATTTTAATTTCCCTAACAGCTGAAGGGAAATTGTTAGTAAATCAGTATCAACAATTCATTTTAGACAAATTAAAAGAAAATTTCCAAACATTATCTGAGGAAGAGCGCGAAAAGCTCATTCACTCTCTTCAAACCATTCAAAATTTAATTTTGAAAACAAACGAATAAAGCTGCTTCTACATAGAAGCAGCTTTATGATTCGTAATAATTACCATAGTACACATTTGAATATGGCCATGTCGTTAAATATGGTTTTTGTTCTTGCGTAGGCTGTTGTTGTGGTATTTGTGGTAATTGCTGTAATTGTTGTTGTCGATATAATTCGTATTGTCTACTCATATCATAAACAGGATAATAATTTACATATGGGTATACTTGCGGTACGTAATAATAATACATTCATTCTCTCCCCCTTTTTCTTAAACATATTCAAAGGAGAAAATGAATGTGACACTCTTTATATTTGCACGAGTGGTTCTCTCACTCGTTTCTTTCTATTCTTCAAGCGTAGCTTACGGTTCTTTTCATATAAATAATGCACAACGAAATATGAAATTCCCCCAAACACAACTCCTAAAATTGTCATTCCAATTAATACATACACTTCACTCTGCACTAAACCCTTTAATATCGTAAAAATATGACTCGAAAACAAGTCAGATATCGTAAATGGTTCATGATGTATTTTTTGTACATGAAATGGATATATCATTTTTCCTAACGCATAAGCAAATGGAAATAAAAATATCGGTAGAAACGATATTTTCCCAATAATATTGCCAATAACCGCAGCAGGAAAAGATCCCTTTGCTAATCGGACGATCGGATAAAATATTACATATACGAGCGATGCCGTATATATAACCAACATCTCTAAACCAAAACCAATCGCAAAACCTAATGATACTTTCTTTGCTCCTTCTGGTGATCGAAGCAACTTATAATATTGAAACTTTAATATTCTCCACATCCGCTGAAAAAACGAATATGTTTTCTTAGTTGTTTTCAAATTCATCATCTCTTTAACTATATTTTTTCTATCTAGTATGTCCTTACATGATATGAAAAACAAATGTAGTTTACTCTTTTTATTATAAATGATATAGAGATGATTAACCAAATATACATACGACATTTCAATATAAAAAAGCACACCTCCAATTGTTATTCGTACCTAACAATTGGGGTGCACATCATTCAGGAAAGTTCTTCTATATTTTTAAATAAACTTACTAATAATGCTTTTTGCGCGTGCAATCGATTACCAGCTTGCTCAAATACGATAGACTGTGTTCCATCTATAACTTCTCCTGTTACTTCTTCTTCACGATGGGCAGGTAAACAGTGTAAGAAACGATATGTTTGCTTTGCATGCATAACAAGTTCTTTATTGATTTGGTAAGGTTGAAATAAAGTATATTTCTCTTCTTCTCCCTCTTGCCCCATACTCATCCAAACGTCAGTATAAATGAAATCTGCTTCACTCACTGCTAATTCAGGGTTATGCAAAATTTCAATTTCAGCTCCTGTTTCTTCAGCGATCACTAACGCTTTTTTTACAATTTCCTCATTCGGTTCATATCCTACAGGCGTCGCAACAGTCATATTCATTCCAACTTTTGCACTCGCTAACAACAATGAATGACATACGTTATTCCCATCACCTACATAAGCCAATTTTATTCCTTTAAATGTATTTGTTTCTTCATATATTGTCATTAAATCTGCCAACGCCTGACAAGGATGGTGATCGTCCGTTAATCCATTAATAACAGGAATGCTCGATTCTTTTGCAAGCTCTTCTACATCGGCATGTGAGAATGTACGTATCATGATCCCATCAATATAATGAGATAATACTTTCGCAGTATCTGAAACGCTCTCTCCTCTTCCAATTTGCATCTCTTTCCCACTTAAAAACATGCCATGTCCTCCGAGCTGTACCATTCCTGCTTCAAAAGATACGCGAGTACGAGTTGAATGTTTATCAAAGATAAGCCCTAATATTTTGCCTCGTAATAAAGGCTCCTGCTTATTCTTTTTTAAATATATAGCGAACTCAATTAAAGAAATGATTTCTTCTTGCGTCAGTTCTTCTAGCGTTAAAAGATCTTTCGTATTTAATTTCGGTACTTGTACAGTTGACATGAAACTTCCCCCTTATATGATTGATACGTTTTTTGTACAAACTACTTTTTTTATCATATATACTGCCTGTTCTAACTCTTCATTCATTACAATAAGTGGCGGTAATAGTCTTATCACATTAGGCCCTGCTTGTAATACGAGAAGTCCTTCTTTCTCTAGTTGTTCTATAAAACTTGCAACTTCATGCTTACACTCAATCCCAATCATAAGCCCCTTACCACGTATATTTTGAATATATTCAACATGTCGTAATTCCTCTCGCAACTTCTCTAATACGTACTCACCCTTTTCCTTTACCTCTTTTAAAAATGATGGATTCTTACTTACTTGCAATACTTCTTTCGCTGCAGCCATTGCAATATAATTTCCACCAAACGTTGAACCGTGTGATCCTGCAGTAAACGATGTTCCAAGTTCTTTCTGGCCAATCATCGCTCCAATGGGAATGCCATTGCCAAGCGCCTTAGCGGTAGTAACGATATGAGGATGTATTCCCATTTGTTCATAAGCAAATAATGTCCCTGTTCTTCCAATCCCTGTTTGTACTTCGTCAATAATAAATAAGGAACCGAATTTATTGCATAATGTTTCAATTGCTTTCAAAAAAGATAGATTAGCAGGTATGACTCCTCCCTCTCCTTGAACAACTTCTATCATAACTGCCGCGACTTCTTCATTCATTACTTCCTCTAACGCCTTTATATCGTTAAAAGGGATATGTAAAAAAGACGGAAGGAGCGGACCAAACCCTTCTTTCACTTTATTTTGTCCC
Source organism: Bacillus sp. EB106-07-01-XG149 (assembly GCF_058791555.1). NCBI lineage: Bacteria > Bacillati > Bacillota > Bacilli > Caryophanales > Bacillaceae > Bacillus > Bacillus sp. EB106-07-01-XG149. The sequence goes on from NZ_JBYTDP010000002.1 coordinate 440,181, forward strand.
GTCGCACTCATCGTTCCGAATGTTCTACCGTGAAAAGACTGCTCACATGTTATAACGAGAGATTTTCCAGTATGCTTACGGGCTAGCTTCAAAGCTGCCTCATTCGCCTCTGCCCCGCTATTACAGAAAAAAACAGAATCTAATGCTATATTTTCTGTTAATAATGACGCGACTTCTTCTTGTAAGCTATTTGTAAACAGGTTAGATATATGCCATATATCATGAAGTTGCTCTTGTACAGCTTTCATAACAGTAGGGTGACAATGACCTAAATTACATACGCCAATTCCTGATGTGAAATCTAAATATTGCTTACCATTTTTATCAATGACTTCCGTTCCACTCCCCTTTACAAACTCAATATTTCTTCTCCCATACGTTTGAAAAAGATGACTTGTCATACGATACTTACTCCTTTCGTTACCGTCGTTCCGATACAATCTCCCGTAACTTCAGTAAAATCTTTTGTACCGTTCACAATACTTATCTTTTGCACTCCCATTTTTAATGATGCTAGTGCCGCCTGTACTTTCGGGATCATCCCGCCTGTAATAACTCCTTTTTCTATAAAAGTAACAATTTCAAATTCATCCGTTTTCTTTACTAACTTTCCTTCATGTAATATCCCATCTACATCCGTAATAAAAATGAGTTCTTTTGCGGATAACGCGGCTGCAATTCCAGCTGCAGCGGTATCCGCATTTATGTTATAAATCTCATTATCATTTATCCCAACCGGAGCAATGACAGGAATATAATTCAAATTTATTAACCCTTTTAGTAAGGCTGTTTCAACATAACTTACTTCTCCCACATATCCTATTTCTTCGCTGACAGGTTGAACTTGAAGTAAATTGCCGTCACACCCTGAACAACCTACTGCAAGTAAATTATGCCTTTGCAACTTCATTACGAGTTTTTTATTCGTACTTCCGCATAGCACCATTTGAACAACATCCATAACTTCTTTTGGTGTTACTCGTAACCCATCTCTTTTTTCTACTTTGATGTTACAATCTTTTAATTGCGCATCAATTTCTGGGCCGCCACCATGGACAATCACTACTTTATACTTCTGTTGCAATTTCTTTATACAATCAAAAAACACATCATTTAATTGATCCAACATACTACCGCCGCATTTCACTACAATATAATCGCTCATCTTCCCTCTCCTTATGTACGATAACAAGCGTTTATTTTCACATATTCATAGCTTAAGTCACAGCCCCAAGCTGATCCGGTTTCTTCTCCTAAATGTAAATACACGTCAATCATAATTTCATGTTCTTTTAATTTCTTTTTCATTTCCTCTTCAGAAAACATTTGAGGTTCACTATTTTTTAACACAGCGATAGATTGAAGTGTAATATCAATTGTATTTGGATGAATCGCTACTTCACTTTGTCCCATACTACTAATAATTCGCCCCCAATTTGGGTCTTCACCATGTATTGCTGTTTTCACAAGACTCGAACCGACTATTTGCTTTGCAATTTTCTTTGCCTCTTCATTCGTTCGAGCCCCTAGCACATTTACTTCTATTAACTTCGTAGCACCTTCACCATCTTGTGCAATTTTTTTTGCTAAATCTTCACATACCTTCTGTAAAGCAAATACGAAAGTTTCCCAATCTGCATGTTCCATATTGATTGGTTTCGTTTCTGATAATCCACTTGCCATAACGATAACCATATCATTCGTAGAAGTATCTCCATCCACCGTAATTTGATTAAATGTATGATTCGTTATTTGTGATAATGCTATTTGCAATACATCATGCTCTATATGAGCGTCTGTCGTAATAAAACTCAGCATCGTTGCCATATTCGGATGAATCATCCCTGAACCTTTAGCAACACCAGCAAGCACCACTTTCTTCCCATCAATCTTCATCTCATAGCACGTTTCTTTCGTTATAAGATCCGTCGTTAAAATCGCTTCAGCAAAAGAACGTGCTTTACTTACTTCCTTCGTCGGGATAAGATTTGCAACTCCCTTTCGGATTATATCCATCGGTAAAGGAACACCAATTACACCTGTTGAAGCTACTGCAACGTAATTTTCTTTCACTCCAAAATGTTCGGCCCCTAATGCACGTATCTCGTACGCATCTTGTAATCCTTTCATTCCTGTACAAGCATTTGCATTTCCACTATTGACGATAATCGCTTGTAATTTCCCTTCAGCTACTATACTATCTTTCGTTACTTGCAGCGGGGCTGCTTGTATTTGATTCGTTGTATAAACGGCGGCACATGATGCTGGCACTTCACAAATGATTACACCTAAATCCTTTTTTTCTTTTTTTAAACCATTTGCAGTACCGATTGCCGAAAAGCCTTTTGGCGTTACAATTGAACCATTTTCTAATTTTGTTATAGACTCTACTTTAATCATCATGTCCCCCTTATAGATAAAGCGGCATATGTTGTAAACCTGTTGTTTCTTCTAGTCCCGCTACTATGTTTGCATTTTGAATCGCTTGCCCAGCCGCACCTTTCATCATATTGTCTATAACAGAAACGACTGTCACTCTTCCTGTTCTTTCATCGTAAGCTATCCCCATATCACAATAATTTGATCCCCTCACTTCTTTCGGACTTGGAAACTCTCCTTGCGTGCGAATTCGAATAAAAGCCGATTGTTCATATGTTTCTTCATATAATTTTTGAAGTTGTTCTATTTCCATTTCTCGTTTTACTTTCGCATAAAGTGTAACCATAATCCCTCGTGATATCGGTATTAAATGTGTACTAAACGTGATTGGCTTCGTTTCCCTATTCCACTCTGCAAGCATTTGCTCAATCTCAGGAATGTGTTGATGCTCATTTACTTTATAAATGTGCAAGTTATCGTATAACTCAGGAAAGTGAGTCATTGTTGTTGGCGTTTTGCCCGCTCCAGATACTCCTGATTTCGCATCAATAATAATGGAATCTTCTTCAATCATGCCGCTACGTACTAACGGCAATATCGCTAATAATGCGGCTGTAGCAAAACATCCTGGGTTTGCAATTAAATTTGCATTTTGAATCTCGGACCTTTTCCATTCACTTAACCCATATACAGCTTCCTTAAGAACTTTTTCTTTTGCAGCTCCCTTTTTATACCACTGTTCATATGTCGAAGGATCTTTCATACGAAAGTCTCCAGATAGGTCAATTACTTTTAAACCTACTGCTAATAATTTTGGAGTTAACTCTGCCGACACTCCTGCTGGGGTTGCTAAAAATACAATTTCTGCTTTCTTCTCTATCTCCTCAACATCAATTTCTTGTAACGTATAGACAAGAACATTTTGAAAATGCGGATATACATTTGTTATACACTCGCCAACTTGCGAAAAAGAATGGAGAGAGGCTATCGAAAAATATGGATGTTGCTCTAATAACCGAATTAACTCAATACCTCCATACCCAGTTGCTCCAATAATTGCGACTTTCATATGCTCCTCCTCATATCGATTCTTTAAATTAAGTATGATTATAATATTGTATATTTATAGAGTCAATTAAATATTTATAAATTTTACAAACTTAAAAAACTTAATTTTACTAGAAAAACAATATACACAAACGAATTTTTATACAGAAACAGTGTATAGTAGTTTTTTCATTTCACTTCAAGTACAATAAAACAATACATGTATACATACAGGCGGGGAAAAACATGAATGAGAAATTAATTGAGAAAATGATCATAAAAAGTTTTCAACAATATCAATGTAATCCTATGTCAAATGAGGATCAGGAAATGCTAATTAAACATATTCAAACGATAATTCATTCAAATACTGAAATTGATGTATACGAGGCAGTTGAAGATATCGTTTACGATTATGTGACTGGAAAATAAAAAAATAGGAGATTTCCATATGGAAATCTCCTATTTTTTACTTAATGATTTACCTGCAACACGCTCAAATAAACCTGGGAATAGAGCATACAATTTCGGACCAATGCCCATCCATTTCGGTAAGTTTACTTCACGCTTTTTCGTTTGCATCGATTTTACAATTTGCTCTGCTACATACGTCGGCTTTAACATATAACGTCCCATATTTTTCACATATGTACCGGATTGATCCGCTATTTCAAAAAAGTTTGTATCTATCGGACCTGGATTAATCGCTGTTACGAAAATATTTGTACTAGACAACTCCATGCGTAAACTATTCGTAAATCCTAGTACTGCATGTTTCGTCGCTGCATACGCACTCGATTTCGGAGTTGCAATTTTCCCAGCAAGTGAAGCAATATTAATAATATGTCCTTCGTTCCTTTTCACCATATAGGGTAGTACCGCTTTCGTACAAGCTACTAATCCAAATACATTTACTTGGAACATATCTTTCACTTCATCCATTGACGCATCTTCAAATGTTTTAAAAATACCAAATCCCGCATTGTTTACTAATATATCAATACGTCCCACTTCTTGTAATACCTTTGAAAAAACAGATTGTACTTCCGTCTCTTCACTTACATCTAATACATAATAATAGCAAGGCGTATTATAAGTTTCTTTAATTTTCTCTGCTAACGCTTTTAATTTCTCTTCTGTTCTAGCCATTAATACTGGAGTCGCCCCCTGCTCTGCAACTTGCATTGCAACTTGCTCTCCAATTCCACTAGAAGCACCTGTAATGACGATTACTTTATTTTGTAAACGTCCCGTCATTGCTGTCACCTACTTTGCATAATAAATCAATTGTTGCGAAGATTCATCAATCATCACTTGTTGATTATATGCTAAAAAGTCTAATTGTCCAACAGTTTCTGAAATAGTAAGCGGCAATTGCTCCTTATATAATACCGGAAATAGTTTTACACATACTTCAAATGCTGTCATTGGTTTTTCCTTTAATAACTCAAGCACTTTAAACGCACGTGTTTCTTGCTTTTGTAATCTCGTTTCAATAAGTTGTTTCACATTTAGAACATCTTCTCCATGTCCTGATAAAATGCGCGAAATATTCATTTCACTTAAACGCTTTAATGTTTGATTATATTGTAATAACGGGCGCGCCCTTTCTGTTTGTCCTTCATATGGTGGTTCTAATATGGGATTCGAAGAAATATGACTAATGAGAGCATCCCCGCCAATTAATATTCCATCAGATTCTCTATATAATGAAATATGAGTGGAAGCATGACCTGGTGTTTCGATTACTGTAAATCCAGGTAAAGAATCAATACGATCTCCCTCTCTCACAGTATGCGTTAACGATCTATTACAAGAATATTTAAGTGTCTTCGTCGTCAATAACGCCTCGTCTTTCAAAAATGCCGCTGGAACACCAAATTGCAAAGCTGTCTCTCTAAAAAACTCATGATACCACTTTAAAAATTTTGGATTTTGCGTGATCCAAGGCTCATTCCAAGGATGTCCAATAATGTTCGTTTTCTCAGAAAATATATTTAAAAGCCCACAATGATCCGCATGATGATGCGTAATGACTACTGTTTTAATATCTTCTATCGCATATCCTAATGTACCTAATTGCCTTTCTAACGCACTTCTTGCCTCTTCTGTATTCGTCCCTGTATCAATTAATGTTAATGTCTCCCCCTCAACTAAAAACACATTCACAGTTTCAACTGCAAATGGCACAGGAATCTCCATTCGGTGAATCGCCGTCATGCTTAGCCCCCCTGTCTCTTTCCGGTTCAAAAATGAATACTTCTTCAGTTTACAACTTCTATATATATTTGTCATTATTTTCAGATAAAAAGAGGTGTTTCCTATAAAAAAACGAATGTATGTACATTTATAAGAATTTCTAACCAAACTTAAAGGAGGAACATCATGTCTATTCAAAACATTTCCTTTCTCGGTGCAGGCTCTATTGCTGAAGCTATTATTGGTGGCTTGTTACATGCAAATGTTGTGAAAGGCGAACAAATTACCGTAAGTAATCGTTCTAACGAGACAAGATTGCAGGAGCTACATAAAAAATATGGCGTCAAAGGTACGCATAATAAAAAAGAGCTACTTACTGATACAACTATTCTTTTTCTAGCAATGAAACCAAAGGATGTTGCAGAAGCACTTACTCCTTTTAAAGAAGATATACATAATAACCTGCTTATTATTTCCTTATTAGCAGGTGTTTCTACTCACTCGATTAGAAACCTGCTTCAAAAAGATGTTCCAATTATTCGTGCGATGCCAAATACATCTGCAGCTATTTTAAAATCAGCTACTGCTATCTCGCCTTCAAAACATGCAACAGCGGAACATATTCAGACTGCCATAGCTTTATTTGAAACGATCGGTCTCGTCTCTGTTGTAGAGGAAGAAGATATGCATGCTGTCACTGCATTATCTGGAAGTGGGCCTGCTTATATTTATTACGTAGTGGAAGCGATGGAAGAAGCCGCAAAAACAATTGGTTTAAAAGAAGATGTTGCAAAGTCACTTATTCTTCAGACGATGATTGGTGCTGCTGAAATGCTAAAAGCAAGTGAAAAACACCCTTCTGTTTTGCGAAAGGAAATTACTTCTCCTGGCGGAACGACCGAAGCAGGCATTGAAGTATTACAAGAACATAAATTTCAACAAGCACTTATTTCTTGTATTACACAGGCTACACAACGATCACATAATCTTGGGAAAACATTAGAACAACTAACAAAAGAAAAATAAAAAATGGAGCTCAATTTTACTTTAGCTCCATTTTTTTATTAACATATATTGTTTAGTTATTAGTCTTCCCAAAAATCTCTTCCTGCAGACGGCGACCAGTTGGTGTTGCTGCAAGTCCACCTTCAGCTGTTTCACGAAGTGCTACTGGCATCGTTTGTCCGATTCTAAACATCGCCTCAATCACTTCATCACATGGAATTGTACTCGTTACGCCAGCTAATGCTAAATCAGCTGAAATCATCGCGTTCGCAGCTCCTGCTGCATTACGTTTTACACAAGGTACTTCTACAAGCCCTGCAACAGGATCACATACTAAACCAAGCATATTCTTTAATGAAATCGCCATCGCTGTAGCTGCTTGATCTTGTGTTCCACCAGCCATCTCAACTGCTGCTGCTGCTGCCATTCCACTTGCTGAACCTACTTCAGCTTGGCAACCTCCTGCCGCGCCGGAAATACAAGCATTATTCGCAACAACCATACCGAAAGCTCCTGCTGTAAATAAAAATTCGATCATCTCTTCGCGTGTCGGCTGTAATTTTTCTTGCAGTGCAAACAGTACACCTGGCACTGTTCCAGCAGACCCTGCTGTTGGTGTTGCACAAATAATTCCCATCGCTGCGTTTACTTCATTTGTTGCAACAGCTTTACTCACCGCGTCCAAAATCGTATCTCCAGATAAGCCTTTTCCGCTATTCATATACGCCTGAACTTTTACAGCATCTCCGCCAGTTAAACCAGTTGGTGATTTCACTCCGCGAATACCACGTTCTACTGCTTGCTCCATCACGACTAAGTTCTTTTCCATACCAGCAATTACTTCTTCACGTGAAATACTTCTTGTTTTCATTTCACATTGAATCATAATTTCTGCGATTTTTACATTTTGTTCTTTAGCTTGCGCCACTAGTTCCGCTGCGTTCCGAAACATGGTGTGTCCCCCCTGCAATTATTCCATAATAGTTACTTGACAAATATTTTGTTGCGCGTTTATTTCTTCAATCACTTCATCTGCTAATAATTCATCTGTTTCGATAACCATAAGCGCTCTTCTTCCTTTTTCTTTACGAGAAACACTCATTGTACTAATGTTAATTTCATGTTTCGCAAGGATTGAAGCTACTGCTGCAATAGCACCGAAGCGATCGTTATTTACAATAAGTAGTGCTGGACTCGTGCCTGTTAATTGAAGATCGAATCCGTTTAATTCTACAACTTCAATTTTACCGCCACCAATTGAGCAAGCAACAACTTCAATTTCTTCTTCACCTTTATACAAACGAATTCTCGCTGTATTTGGGTGAGGTGCATTTGCATCTTCTTCAATGAATTCTACTTCGATTTTGCGCTCTTTTGCTATGTCTAGCGCCTCTGGAATACGTAAGTCATCTGTTTCAAACCCTAATATTCCACCGATCAATGCTACATCCGTACCATGCCCTCGATACGTCTTTGCAAATGATCCATATAATGAAATGCTTACTCTTTCTGGTTCATGACGAAACAGCTGGCGAGCAACTTGCCCCATTCTTGCTGCGCCTGCTGTATGTGAACTTGATGGACCAATCATAACTGGACCAATAATATCAAATACTGAGCGATACTTCATCATAACTCCCCCTAAACCTCTATGCAAAAATTTTTTACTATTCTATTAAGCTACCGAATCGGTTGCTTTTCCAGTTGTACGACGAATTTGTTCCGCTATACGAATTGGATAGTTTTTGAATAACAGTGAAGCAATATATCCTGAAATAATACCAATTATCATAATAAATAAGAAACTTAGCATTACCTTCATTTAAAAATAATATAAGCTAATCCAGAATAAAGTCTGGTAGCAATCCAAAGTTTAACACAGAACCCCTTACAAGGATAGCATAAACAAGTGAAACGCCCATTGCTTTCATACCTTTTAGTGCTTTAAGGCTAAAAAGTAAAAAAAGACTTCATACAAATAATAGTAATATCTTTCCTATTATAAATTCCATGTTGCTCTCTCACGATTTAGTCAACTTCACTTATTACGACAAATGGCTAAAATGCATGTAGCCTACAATAAATTTTGATCTGCCCTCATTATAGCTCGTTTTTAATAAAACGCTTACTTTTAATGAATTTTAAAAGTTCTGAATAACGATCTGTTTTTGCTATTTGTACCACTCGTATGTCATCTGACTTATATAACAGTTTTTCTAAACAATCGGTACTATGCATTTTTATCCCATCTCTTCACATCATTAAAACTTTCTGTTCCATCCAATATAAACATAAAATGATAACAGTTTTATTTTAAAATTTTTTTAGAAATAAAAAAATGGCAACCTTTCGTCACCATTTTTTCACACCATTATTATCTTTCTACCGGAAAAATTTTTAAGTCCGTAGCTATTTCTGTATTAGAAAATAGCTCTCTTGCCTCTTTCCATAATTCCTTATATGTATCCCCTTGATAACGAGAACTAATATGAGTCAATATTAATCGTTTTGCATTTGCCTGAAGTGCAATACTCGCAGCTTGCTTAGATGTGGAATGAAAATAATCATACGCTTGTTGTTCATCTTCTGCTGCAAAAGTTGCTTCATGAACAAGTACGTCAGCGTCTTGTGCCAGCTCTCTACTCGCTTCACAATATCTTGTATCACCTAAAATGGTAATAATTCTTCCCTTTTGAGGTGGGCCAATAAAGTCTTTTCCATTTAATATCGTACCATTTTCTAATTCAACTACTTCTCCATCTTTTAAACGTTTAAAGAGCGGGCCCGGTTTCACACCCATCTCCAGCAATTTATCGACTAAAAGAGCACCTTGTATATCTTTCTCTACAATACGATACCCAAAACATTCAATACCGTGTGACAATCTTTTCGTTTCCACGTGAAATTCATTATCTTCAAATACAGTACCTTCTTCTGTTATCTCCACAATTTCAAGTGGATATTTTACATGTGTCGTACTGACTGATAATGCCACTTCAATAAATTGTTTAATTCCTTTTGGTCCATACACTGTTAAAGGTGTAGTCCCTCCTTGAAATGAACGGCTTCCTAATAAACCAGGCAAGCCAAAAATATGATCACCATGTAAATGCGTAATAAATATTTTTTCAATGCGGCGTGGGCGTACTGATGTATGTAATATTTGATGTTGCGTCGCCTCGCCACAATCAAATAACCAAGTCTGTCCTCGTTCTTCTAACAATTGCAAAGCAATTGCCGAAACGTTCCTTCCTTTCGAAGGAACACCTGCACCAGTTCCTAAAAATACAAATTCCACTTTCTTTCCTCCAGCTCTTTATATAATCTACCTTTCATCTTACGGAATGTTATTTCAAATGGCAAATCGAATTTACATAACCAATCATCTAGACAACTATATAACACGAACGTTATACTCGAAAAACTTAGCAATTGTTCGTGTTTTATGCTAAAATGATTATACTACATTTTAAGGGAGCGTTTTATTATGAAAGAAGCATTTCGTTTACAAACTGATTTTTCATCTTCATTTGATCGCTGGGTAAGTTCTTTCGTGTCTGATCACCCAGCACAATTAGAATGGACGACTTTGAAAGAATTAATCCATGAATATACAACAACACATACAAATGATTCATTACCAACATATATTTCTTCAGCTTTAACATATTACGCACAACGCGTTTCAACAACAAACAGTTCAGAAATTGTTATTTTTGAAAATGCTACAATCTCATAATCTATAATAAAAAGCACTGGTTACAGTGCTTTTTATTTATACTTATTTAGCAAATCGGCATATTCCGTCCAAAAATTTGTATACATACTTCAATCAAATTCATCTAAATTTATCCTTTCACTTTATTTATTAAATAATTCTTTTGCTTGTAGTGCAAAAGAAACAATTTATTTTCTATAAAAACTTTATAGTAAAAAATTTCATAGTTAATTGTAAAAATAAAAGGTGTCATGATATTTACTACGTCATGACACCTTCTACATAAACTTATTTTCTAACTTTTGCTGAAAAGACTTTTCTTGCTTACGTAATACTTGACTACCTCGTTGTAAAATCGGCATTCCATACTTATCATTAATTTGATCGATGACAGCAAGTAGCGGCTCTTCTTTCGCATCTTCTTCAAATGAAAACAAATCTAATTGTTTCACCGATTCTGTCTTCCACTCTATTTCAGTAGCTGTAACACCTAATAAACGAACGGAATCACCGTCCCAATGTTGCTTCCATAAACGAGAGGCTGCCTGAAAAATATCTCGTTCTTCCCAAATGGCATTTTTCAGTTGCTTACTCCGCGTTACTGTCCGCCTATCATGATATTTAATCATAATTTGAATATTATAGCTGACAAGAGTTCGCTTTTGTAATCTTTTACTCACTGATTTTGATAGCCGTTCTAACATATCAAGTAATTCTTTCTCTTCATCCATATCCTTTGAAAAAGTCATCGAATTACCGACACTTTTATGTTGTCCCATTTGACTCGGATCAACTTCCCTATCATCCATACCTTTTGCCCGCTGTTGTAAATCAACACCATGCTTTCCAATTTTAGCGCGAATGATATGTTCGTTTCCTTTTGCTAACTGCTCAATTGTTTGTATATGAATATCATTTAATTTTTCAGCTGTTTTTTCTCCAATTCCATGCATCGCTCCAACCGGAAGTGGCCAAATCATTTCTGGAATATCTCGTTTTCGAAGCACCGTAATACCGAGAGGCTTTTTCATATCAGAAGCTGTTTTTGCTAGGAAAAGATTTGGAGCAATTCCGATGCTACATGGAAGTTGTAACTCTGTTAATAACGCCTGCTGAATCATCTTTGCTATTTCAAGAGGTGAACCGAGTGCGTAGCAATCTGTAATATCTAAATACCCCTCATCTATAGAGACTGGTTGTATTTTTTCCGTAAAACGGGAAAGAATTTGAAACATTTGAAATGAAGCTTCACGATATAATGTAAAATTAGGACGCATTACAACTAATTGCGGGCATAACCTTTTTGCTTCCCAAAGAGGCATCGTTGTACGTATTCCATAGTCTCTTGCCTCATAACTACATGTTATGATAATTCCTTTTCTTTCTTTTTCATTCCCGGCAACTGCTAACGGCTTCCCTTGTAATGATGGGTCATGAGCAATTTCAACAGATGCGAAAAAACAATTCATATCTACATGCAAAATAACACGACCATTTTTCGGATACATTTCTCGCATAATACTCACTCCTAATCAGAACGTTCGTTCTTTCATTATATCAAATTTTGCATAATAGTTATAATAATTGCTTATTCTTTTCCTTTTATACATTTGATATAATTTACATAAAATGTATAAAATCACAAAAAGGGGTGATTATGATGAAATCAACTAATAAACTCAACTATACGTTCCTTGTGATTATATTACTCATAGCCATTAATTATTTACTGCTTCCTATTTTTAATATTAATACGTTTGGGTTCTTCCCTCGCCTAGTACATATAGCAACAACTTATATATTGCCATGGATTTTCTTATATTGGCTGATCCGCCTTGTAAAAGCAATTGAATCAAAATAAAAAGCGTGTAAATCAATTGTGATTTACACGCTTTTTCTATTACATTACTTCGCTACTTCTTCAATAATTGCTATAACTAATTCTGCTGTTTTCGCTAATTCTTCAACAGGAATCTTTTCGTTTGTTGTATGAATTTCTTCATAACCAACCGCTAAGTTAACTGTTGGGATACCGTGTCCTGCAATTACGTTTGCATCACTTCCGCCACCACTTTGGTGAAGAGAAGGTGTACGACCAATGTTTTCAGCTGCACGTTTTGCAACTTCTACAACGTGATCCCCATCAGCAAATTTAAATCCTGGATACATAACGTTTACTTCAACGTCTGCTTGACCGCCCATTTCTTTTGCAGTTGTTTCAAATGCCTCTTTCATTTTCGCAACTTGTACTTCCATTTTCTCATTGATTAAAGAACGCGCTTCTGCAAAGATTTGTACATGATCGCAAACGATATTTGTTTGTGTACCACCTTCAAAACGTCCAATATTTGCAGTTGTTTCAGAATCAATACGACCAAGTGGCATCTTCGCAATTGCCTTCGCTGCGATAGTAATTGCAGATACACCTTTTTCTGGTGCTACACCAGCATGAGCTGTTTTCCCACGAATAATTGCATTCACTTTCGCTTGTGTTGGAGCTGCAACAACGATTTCACCAACTTTTCCATCGCTATCTAATGCGTAACCGTATTTCGCTGTAATGCGCTCACGATCTAATGCTTTTGCACCAACAAGACCAGATTCTTCTCCAACTGTAATAATAAATTCAATTTTACCATGAGGGATGTTTTTCTCTTTTAAAACACGAATTGCTTCGAACATTGATGCTAATCCAGCTTTATCATCCGCACCTAAAATCGTAGTACCATCTGATACGATATATCCATCTTTAATAGAAGGCTTAATTCCATTACCAGGAACTACTGTATCCATATGAGAAGTAAAGTAAATTGTATCAACACCATCTTTTGTTGCTGGTAAAGTACAAATTAAATTACCTGCACCATGCCCAGTAACAGCCATTGTGTCATCTTCAAATACTTCTACACCTAAATCTGTAAATTTCTTTGTTAATACTTTGCAAATTTCTGCTTCAAATTTCGTTTCAGAATCTACTTGTACTAATTCCATAAATTCATTTACTAAACGTTCTTGATTAATCATAAGACTGCGCCTCCTGCACTACCATTATGTATGTAACACTATTAATTATAACAGAATTTCGCAAAAGTTTCGAAATACAAGACAAAAAACAGACGGTTTATATGTCTAGATAACCATCTGCTTTCTATTACTCATTTAACAATACCCAGCGCATATGATCTTCCCATACTCCATTTACCATTAACATCTTCCTAGACACGCCCTCATATTGAAAGCCTATCTTCGTCACTACTTGTATAGATGCTAAATTTCGTGGCATAATTGGTGCTTCTATACGATGTAACTGAAATTCTTCGAAAGTAACTTGAATAGCTTTCCTAAGCGCTTCTGTCGTGTAACCTTTATTCAACTCTGCCTTATCTAATTTATAGCCGAGCACACAAGATTGATAAATACCGCGAACGATTAGATTAAATGAGATACACCCGATAATTTTTGTATCATCACCCTTTTTAAAAATCCAAAGCCTGATGATTTTACCTTCTGCAAACTCTTTTCTATCCTTTTGTAACTTTTTCTTCTGATAATCTAACGTAAAAAAATCATCCGGTCTATACTCTTCCCAAGCTTTTAAAAATTCACGATTTCTGTCGTAATATTGAAGAACTTTTTCAGCATACGACTCATCAATTTCCCTTAAATGTAAACGATTTGTTTCATATATTTTCATCATCGTATCTCCATTCTTCAGCTTGCATAACAAAAAAATTATACTCTATCATTATTATATATTCTCTACATACATACAAATTTCCTGTTATACTTTACACGCACTTCTCGAATTTTGTCACTTCTCTCCCCTTGTCCACAATATCATTTCTCGTTACAATGATATTGTACTGATTTGCAAGGAGGTTTAACGATGCATAAAAAAGCTCAAAAAGTTATGATTTATGTAATGCTAATTTCTATGCTTGTAACAACATTACTTGCTGGCGCAAGTATGTTTTGGTAAAAAGGACGATCTGTTCGTCCTTTTTTTACTTTTTACACATAACATAATAAAATAAACCATCTCGATATCGAGATGGTTTATTTTATATAAAGCACAATCGCTACAATACTAAAGGAAAATGACATTACAAGTGCTGTTATAAAACTTGTATATTGTTTCTGCTGAAATGCTCCAATAACAAAAGTAAGATTGAGTAATGCCATACATACAATTGCTACAAGATAAGAACATATATTAAAAGTTGCCAATATGAATGTAATAACAAATAGAAATCCCATAAAAAATTGCATATACGAAATTTTTGGATTCAAGTACATATGAGCAACCCCTTTATCTAATTTTTTATCCCGATTGGTGAGGGCTGATAATCCGCGGGTAAAAAACCTCCCACTAATTAAAGTTTCACTTTATCTTTCTATACTCTCATTAACTCATGGTTATGTACACATGTCAAGACAACTTATTACAATAGAAAAAGCCAACCTTTTCGTTGGCTTTTTCATATGCAATGGCTCCTTTTTGTTTTGCCAATTGCTGAAATGATTTTTTCGACTTCACAATCCATACTTTCGTTCCAATTGGAATGCGATCAAATAAATACTCCACATCGTTTTTCTTCATTCTTATACATCCTTGTGAAATATACTTTCCAATTGAACTAGGTTGGTTTGTTCCATGTATTCCATATTTACTTCCATCAGTTCCTCTTGCATTAAATCCAATCCACCTTGACCCAAGTGGATTTTTCGGTGACCCACCTGGAATATCCTTCGCAATATAATACGGATCCTTTGCTTTCATTACAACATCAAAAGTTCCCTCTGGAGTTAATTCATTTGTTTTCCCTGTCGCTACTGGAAAAACCTTTTGAATCTTTCCATCGTCAATATAAGCTAGTTTATTCGTCGCTTTATTTACAATAATAAAAGGATCTCCGGCACGTGGATTATCACCAAGAGGCCAAATAGGCGATAAAGAAAGACATAATATGAAAGAGAGAAGATACGGCATAATAATTCCTACCTTCTATATAAGTTCTTTTATATTATCCTTTCCCTTAAAACGGCTTTTAATGAGTAAATATTGTTCCATTTCATACACAAGTTGAACAAGCTTCGCACGTATCTCAAATTCTTCACGTGTAACGGGCAATGGCATGTCTCTAAATAATTCTCTCATTTCTTGAAGCTGTCTTAAGGAAATAACCCCAGTACTCTCAGGGCTAATAGCATTTCCAATGTTTTCAACCACATCCGCAATCATATCAGCTTGTTCATATGTCCATGATAAAGAAGCTGCTAATGGTATCATCCGTTCTAAAATTTCGAATTGTTGCATGCGCATATTAAAATAACGATAGTAATAGCCATCTTCTCGCATAAATGCATTCTCAAGTTTCTTAAACGATAAATCCCTTGCTTCATTTAGCATATTTTCAGTTTCAATAAGTTCTGCCCCGCTCCAGCTACTTTCTCTGTTTCGTAAATACACGACCATTTCAAACAAAATTGTTTTAAAGTTACTTTCTATTGTATCCTGATACTCTTTTAGCTTATTTTCACTACTTGGCATATACATATTCACTAATAAAGCCACGCTAATTCCTATCGTTAATATCGCAATTTCATTCCCAACAATAAGCCATGTAATTTGTTTCAATGAATATAGATGCATCACAATAACTGAACTCGTGACAATACCTTCTTGAATTTTGAGCATAACTGCAGTCGGAATAAATGTAAGTAATAATATACTAATTGCAAGTGGTGTATATCCAATTGTTTCAAAAATACAAAACGCGAATACCATTGATAATACACAAGCTAAAAAACGATGTAGCGATACTTGAAGTGATTTACGTTTCGTATTTTGTACACATAATATAACTAAAATGCCCGCTGAACTATAAAATTCTAATCCTAATAACTGCGCAATAAAAACTGCCGCACCTGTCCCTATTGCTGTTTTTACTGTACGATATCCAATTTTAAACATATCATTACTCCTATATGTATAAGTGTATTTACAGTTAGTGTCAACTACCCCACTGAGATGAAACGCTTCAGTGGGGCTTGAGTTAGAACGCTAGGTCTTTTCATCTATCGCTAGACAGTTGACGCTCTAGCATTCATGCCACCTTACAGTAACACCTCAAGTATGTTTTTGGTTGGTACTAGAAACGAACAATCGTTTTCCCACTTGCACCACCCTTTCGAAAAAGAGCAATTCTTCCTTGCGGAAGAAGCCACCACTCAGATGACTCCGGCGTGTGCTACAAGCCCCGACAAGTCGAGTACACATGGATGGTTGACTCACCCACTAAGCTATGCGCGAAGCAACAGCCTTACGTTTTTGCACTTCTAATAGAATCGGTGTTTTCACTTTGAGATTGTCATCCAATTGTACCACTTTTGATTTTTGCAATGTATTCAATGCACCATTAATATCAGCATGGATACATATTCCTGCTCTACTTTGGTACAGACCACGATTGATTCGTTTGCCACTAAAGCGATAATGCGTCCTATCATCCTTAGACCAAGCTGGAACACTATCTTTATCAAGAAAACTAGCTTTTGAAGTATAGCTTTCTTCTTGTTTTAAAAATCGTATACCTTCTTTTACACATTTATTCTCAATCGCTACAATCAGTTTATGAAATGGGATTTGCACAAATTTTTGATTATTCTTTTTCCCCATATCAGATTTTTGTTTCCAACCAGCGTTATACCCTACGACAACCGTATCTATGTTACATGCTTTCACTTTTTTGAACAACAAGCCTACAGTTTGTGAAATGTAACCATTTATTTGTCTTTCTCTTTTATGCCAAAGTGCAGCCACTTGATTTGTTACAATACGTTTTGAAATTCCATTGTCCATATTTTTCTGTTGTAGATTACGTATCATTTTATTGAAGTACTGGTTAATGGATTTCAATTTTTTTCCATCAATTAAGAATGTATCACCCGTATTTGTTACACAACTTAATAATCTGTCTACACCTAAATCGCAACTCAAAGCGTTACTAGTAGTCGTGGATGGCTTCTTCATTTGAGAAACGTGCATTTCATATGTGTAATGCACCTCAAAGAACCGACCTTTTTGCTTTGGTACAATCTCAATGTAGGAGATTTTTTTATTTCTTAAGTTTTTAGGCATACGTATTTTAATGGAACCGAATTTTTTTCTGAATGCAACATTCATCGGAATCATCCAATACCCGTTATCATCCACTTTTGGAACTTGATAGATTTCAATGATTCGTTTGTCCGTTGAACGAGAATAATTCGGAAACTTAGGACGACCTGTGAAGGTTTCAGGTTTTTTCTTCCACTGTTCCCATGCTTTAAAAAAGCTCTTCACTTCTGTAAATAAGGCTCTACGAATCGCTTGAACAGAGTTTGATTGCATGCCCGAGTAGTTCATATCGGCTTGCATGGCAGTGTCCACTTCTTTTACAGTAGCCATTTTGTTATTGTTCAAGTAACTTTGTTTAATAATGTACAATCCAACATTTCGCAAAGCTTTTGAACTATGCGACATGCGTTGCAGTAAACGAAATTCTTTAGCCGTAAGGCAAGCTCGTCCGATATTTTGTTTCTGCGTGAAGCGTTGCAGGGTTTCTCTTTTCTTTTGTTTTCGTAATACTTTCACTGCTTTCTTTTTAGTCATTGGTTTCACCACCTTTCTTAGAGAAATAATTTTGTAATTGTTAATTACTTTTGACCAATCAATATTTGGAACGAAACGGAACAAAATGTGAACATGGTCTTCATCATAATTACTTTTGGTTCAAGTGACCGAATGATGATTATTATCCAATTTCGTTGCCTTACGATATATTCCCTCCTTATTTACGACAGATTATATCGTAGATAAGGAGGGAATATTCGCCCTCAAAAAATTGTTATGAACGAAACAAAAGTGTTTGGTCTACCTTCTGACGACAATTCATCTCCACCTGAATTGTTGGGTTTCACCCGTAACACAAATCAGATGGAGTCTTCTTGCCGGAAGGGATAAAAAAGGATGACACAATGTCATCCTTTTCTACTTATTATTCACGCAACCTTTACATATTACAATATTTTTTGTAAAAATTGTTGCGCACGTTCACTTTTCGGTGCTACAAAAAATTCTGCTGGCGCACTATCTTCTACAAGCTTTCCACCATCTAAAAAGAGAACACGATCTGCTACTTCTTTTGCAAATCCCATTTCATGTGTAACAATCACCATTGTCATTCCTGTCGTAACTAATGATTTCATAACTTCTAACACTTCTTTTACCATCTCTGGATCTAGTGCTGATGTTGGTTCATCAAATAACATAACTTCTGGTTCCATCGCTAACGCTCTCGCAATTGCTACACGTTGCTTTTGTCCTCCCGAAAGACGATTGGGATACGTATCTTTTTTATCTAATAAACCGACCTTTTCTAAAAGTTTCTCGGCTTTCTTGTCAGCTTCTTGTTTCGTTACTCCTTTTACATTGATAGGAGCATACGTAATATTTTCTAATACAGTCATATGAGGAAATAGGTGAAAATGCTGAAATACCATTCCGACATTTTCACGAACGTGCTTAATATTCGTTTTCGGATTCGTTACTTCTTCCGTTCCAATCCAAATGTGACCATTTGTCGGTGCTTCTAGCACATTCATACAACGTAAAAATGTTGATTTCCCTGATCCAGACGGTCCAATAATTGCTACTACTTCCCCTTTTTCAATCGTTGTTGTAATCCCTTTTAATACTTCGTTTTTTCCAAATGATTTATGAAGGTTTTCAATTTTAATCACTTTTCTTCATTCTCCCTTCAATTGCCTTCCCGACTAATGTAAGAATAATGACTAGCATATAATAAATGAGTCCAACAAAAAGTAATGGTTCAAGATATTTAAACGTCTCACCGCCTACAATGTAAGCACGGCGCATTAAATCGGTCGCTCCTATTACTGTTACTACAGCCGATTCTTTCGTAAGTGTCGCAAACTCGTTCACAAGCGCTGGTAATATATTTTTTAATGCTTGAGGGAAAATGATATTTCGCATCATTTTCCCGTAAGGAATTCCTAAAGCCATCGCTGCTTCTGTTTGTCCTTTATCAACCGCTTGAATGCCGGCACGAATTACCTCTGACATATATGCACCTGAATTTAAGCTAAATGCTAATACAGCTGCTACGAATGCTGGTATTTCATAACCAATTATTTGCGGGACACCGAAATAAATAATCATTAATTGCAATACAAGTGGTGTACCACGGAAAATTGATGTATAAAAATCTGCCGCTATATTTAATGCTCGTATTCTAGCAATTTTGCAAAGCGCTAATAACGTTCCTAAAATAAACCCAACTAACGCTGATACTGCTACAATTTTTAAAGTAACTTCTAGCCCTTTTAAAATATATGGTATCGAAGGCGTAATCGCCGAAAAATCTAAGTTCATTCTTTTCATTCCCCTCACAGAAAAGTGAAAGGCAGCTTATTTTTCGCTGCCAAACCATTTCTTCACTAATTTATCCATTTCTCCATTTTCTTGCATTTTTTTAATTACTTTATTAAATTCTGCTGTTTTATCACTGTTTTTCGGAAGGGCAATTGCTGCTCCTACTTCTTCTGGTGCTTCTTTAATTTCAATTCCTTGTAATTCTTTCATTTTTTCTAAATAATTTTTAGCAACTGTGTCTTCTATAATTGCAGCTTCAAAACGACCAGCTTTAATTTCTTGTACGATTTCTGGTATACGGTCACGTCCCTCAACTTTGAAATCTACTTGTTTTTTAAATTCTGCTGCTTTCTCTTCTTGGATAGATCCTGTTTGTACCCCTACTTTTTTCCCTTTTAAATCCTCTACAGATTGAATATTAGAATCCTTTTTAGAAACGACCATGTTTTTCGCAACAAAATATATATCTGTGAAATCAACATTATTTTTACGCTCTGCCGTTGGCGTCATACCTGCCATTACGAAATCAACTTTTCCTGAGCTAAGGGATGCTAATAAACCACCAAAATCCATATCTTTCACTTTCACTTCATAACCAAGTTCTTTTCCGATATATTTAGCAACATCAACATCAAAGCCGATAATTTCATCACTTTTTGAAGCTTCTACGTATTCATATGGTTTATAATCTGCTGAAGTCCCCATAACCAGTACTTTCTTATTTTTTCCACTAGCCTTTTCTTCCCCATTACTACAAGCACTGAACATACTTACAATTAAAATAAGTGCAAACGATATTGATAATAACTTCTTCATCTTTCTTCCCCCTAATAATGTATATTTAAAAGTTTAATAGAATATTTATTCGATGTTTGTATTGTATCAGCACTTTAATTTTTATGCAATATATAAAATAAAAATAAATAAAACATCAATACAAACACCGTTCGGTATGTATAAAATGTTGCATAAAATAACAAAACTATGCATGTCCCATAAATTTTAATACTAAATAAAAAAAGGCGGTACATCCACTTCATTGTGGACGTACCGCCTTTTCGCTTATATTTATAGTTCTTCACAATTCTCTTCGAAATAAGATTGTAGTTTTGCAATAACTTGCATTGGTTCATGACCTTCAATTTCATGACGTTCTACCATCGTTACAATTTTTCCATCTTTTAATAAAGCGAATGATGGAGAAGAAGGTGGATATCCTTCGAAATATTCACGAGCTGTTGCTGTCGCTTCTTTATCTTGACCTGCAAACACCGTTACAAGATGGTTAGGACGTTTATCATAATGTACGGAATGCGCAGCAGCAGGACGAGCAATACCACCTGCACAACCACATACAGAGTTTACCATTACAAGTGTTGTTCCATTTCTTTTAAACGCTTCTTCTACTGCTTCCGGCGTCGTCAATTCTGTATATCCAGCAGAGACAATCTCTTCACGCGCTTGGCGGACAACATCATTCATAAAAAAGTTAAAATTAATCAATCTTTTCCCTCCTCTAAAACTACCTATTTGTATCTTACCAGTTAATGTTTATGAAATACAAGTAAGTTTACTTGTATTTGGGTATAGAAAAGGTGTTAGAGCTCTTGCTCTAACACCTTTTTTAATGGCCACGATGCTTTTGCTTTGCTTTTTGTACTTTAATTAAGCGTCTTCTTTGTTTTTCAGCTTCTCGCTTCTCTTTAGACTGCACTTTCTTTTCTTGTTTATGCAGTTCATAAGATAAGCTAATTGCCTCTTGCGCCTTAGTAAAACGGTTTACATTTACTTCTTTTGCTGCTTGTCGTATAATCCGCTTTATAGTTTTTGGACGCTGTTTTTCTTTCACTTCCACACCACATTTTGCAAAGTGCTGAAAATACGCTAACATTGAACCGTTCACAAATATAAGCACTTCTTCGTCTGAAGGTTCCGTTCCAAAAATATACCTTGCTCCATACAACTTCCCTTTTTCTTTACATGTAATAATTCCTACGAAAAATTGACCATCGTGATATACTGTCAAATCCATTGACAGCCCCTCCTTTAAAAAATTAGAAATACTGGACATCCCGGAGGGGAAGGTTACTGACATAAAATCATGCGTCTGGACTACCAACCAGAGCTGTGTTTTTGTATTTCTTTCACTATTATTATATCTTTTTTTCCATAATCTTCATATATTCAACAATCATTTTTTTATGAGATCCTACAATATAGTCAGGTAGTTCTGTTACTTGAAAAAATTTAAGCTGAACCGCTTCTTCTTTATTCATAACAAAATCCCCTTCGTATTCATCTGTATAATAAGCGGTCGTTACAGATTGAAATTCATCACCGTTTGCTAATTTTGTAAAATAGTTCGCTCCAGAAAATACATTAATTAATCGTAAGTTCTTCACTTTTATTCCTGTCTCTTCATATACTTCCCGGTAAGCTGTTTCTTCTGGTGATTCACTAAGTTCCATGAGCCCACCAGGCAGCCCCCATTTTCCGTACGGCTCTGTTCGTTGCTGTAGTAATACATATCCATTTTCATTTATAACGAGTACAACAGCACCAACTAAAATTAAAGGGCGATGACCAACTATTTTTCGTAATTCTTCTACATATCCCATCGTATCCCTCCTTTTTCGTTGTCCACACTATTGTATCATATGTATGAAAAGACAAAATGCGTATATTTTTCATTTTTTTAACAAAATATTTATTTTATGCGCTTCATCCACTGTAGCTAACATAATGGATTCGATTTCCGCACTCTTCTCTAAAAACTCTTTCGCCCACTCTTCTGTTTTTCCTAATAAAGCTAGAACATCTTGCTGAATCCTCCCATCCTTTACTAATATAAAAGAAACTGGAGATTTTTTTCCCGCTACTTTCAGATCCAGCCGCGAGACTGCTTCATATTCTGGATACCGAAATATAGAAACAACACCGCTCGCTTCCCATAGTGCTAATTTAATCGTCTGAATATCGCTCACATTTCGCATACGAAGTTCCGAAAATAAATATTCCACAGTAATTCTCGCTTTTTTCAAATTGCTAAAATCAATGAAACCATTGTGTATAAGAATAATAGGTGCTGGCTCTAAAAAGCGTCTCCATCTATCCCATTTCAACATTAGAACTGAGCTTATAATGTGAAGTACAACGAGTATGAACGTTGTAATCATCGAACCGAGTAATCCCACTTTTTCATCAGATAATGCGTTAGAAATATTCCCACCAAGCAATAACACTAATACGACATCTAAAAAACGAAGTTGTGCGATGGACCTTTGCCCCATCGCTTTCGCAACTAATATTAAAAATATGTATGCTATAATAGCCCGAATAACCCATTCACTATTAGAAAGATGCCGTGCCCCTTCAAAAATATGCATATGCATCACTTTACACTCCTTACCCGTCTCAAACTGCTACTTTGTTTTAGTTTGCAACGTTTAAGAGCATATATGTAAAAAAGCTGATTCGTTTTTAAACGAATCAGCTTTTTTACTTGACGGAAAACATATACTTTTTATACGTTTTTCGTACGGATAATATGAGACCCATCATAATCATATTCGAGAACAAGGAACTTCCCCCATATGATAAGAACGGTAATGCAATCCCTTTTACAGGCATTAATCCAACGATCATACCGATGTTTTGGAATATTTGAACCGTTAATATCCCAATTGATCCAGCACATAATAATGTACCGAATAAATTATCAGCAGAATAACCGATAATAATTGTTCGATATAGTAATAATAGGAACAAGAATACAACTAACGCTGCTACGATAAATCCACCTTCTTCGGCAATTGTAGCGAAAATAAAGTCAGTATGCTTCTCAGGGATATAGACGTTCCCTTCGCCAAATCCTTTCCCTTCCATACCGCCACTACCTACAGCTAAAATCGATTGCTGTGTTTGATAACCTTGATCTGTATGTTCGAATGGATCTAACCAACCTAAAATACGTGATTGTTGGTGAGGTTTTAGTAACGTAACTAACTTATTAAAGAAGAAATCTTCATACCTTACGTAAATAAATATTAACGTAGATAATATGGTGACTGGAATAACTGTACATAACGCTATCAATTTCTTCTGAATACCTGACATAAATAAAATACATGCAATTGCAGCAGCATATAAGAACACCATCCCTGTATCCGGTTGGCTATATACAACAGCCATAGGCGGGAGGGATACTAACACAATTTTACCTACTAATTGTAAATCCGTTTGGAATGTCCTTGCCATATACTGTGCATTATGTTTCACTGCTATACTTGCTACTACGAGAAGCAATGAAATTTTGAAAAACTCAGATGGTTGAATTTGTCCAACTAACGGAAATACAAACCATCTTTTTGCACCTAATTTTTCAGGTGTGAAAGTGGAAACCGGTAGTATTTTCAAAAGAATAAGTGAACCAAATCCAACGATATAAAGTGGCCAAGACAATTTTTGTAATTGATCTAAGTCGATGCTTGCAACAAGCAATAACAATACAACTCCAATTATGTAGTTCAAACCCTGTTTCATCGCAAAGTTTGCCTCTCCATATTGGCCAGTTTGCTGACTGCTATATATAGCAGCTATACTTGTAACACATAATGCTAACAAAATTAATATTAATTTTACATCTAAACTTTTTAGAAACTCGGTACTTCTTTTCATGACATCCTCCTGAAACATTGTTACAGCAAAATAAAAAACCAGGAGTCAACATTCTTCATGTTTTGACGACTGATTACACATTATCTATAAAACACTTATATAGAATAACTCTCTTTTTCATACAATACAATATATTATACTACAGTTTCGTCAGTAAGATTTGCCAAAAAAATTATTCTTTTCTTATTTTATATCCATATACCATATATCAGCAATGTATTTTCATAAATTCCTAATACATAATCGTTCATTGTAAGATTACTGGGGAAGATATTATACATATAGTAGGATGTAGATGAAGAAATAAGATGATAAAAAGCTCGCATAAGCGAGCTTTTTATTAATATACAGATGTATTATTTTCTGACGTATTTTCTAAAATTTCTTTTACACGTCCTAAGAACTTACCACAAATTAAGCCATCTAGTACACGGTGATCAAGTGATAAACATAAGTTAACCATGTCGCGAGCACCGAACATACCATTATCCATAATTACTGGGCGTTTTACAATCGATTCAACTTGTAAAATAGCCGCTTGTGGGTAATTAATAATACCCATAGATTGAACAGAACCAAATGATCCTGTGTTATTAATTGTAAATGTTCCACCTTGCATTTCGTCCGCTTTTAACGATTTTGTACGTACTTTTCCTGCAAGCTCTGTAATTTCACGAGCGATACCTTTAATCGTCTTCTCATCCGCGTGTTTAATTACTGGTACAAATAGTTCGTCCTCTGTTGCAACAGCGATAGAAAGATTAATATCTTTCTTCTGAACGATCTTATCGCCAGCCCACATTGAATTGATTTGAGGATACTCTTTTAACGCTTGCGCTACTGCTTTTACGAAGAAAGCAAAGAACGTTAAATTAAAGCCTTCGCGCTTTTTGAAATCACCTTTAATTGAATTACGGTATGACACAAGGTTTGTCACATCTACTTCAATCATCATCCAAGCATGTGGTGCTTCGTGTTTACTACGTAACATGTTCGCTGCAATTGCTTTACGCACACCTGTTACTGGAATTTCGATATCGCCAGGCATTGTTGGTACAGAAACTGGTTTTGCAGCTTCTACTTTTTGTGCTACTGGCGCTGCTTTTGGTGCTTCTGGACGCGCTTCTACTACTGCTGCTACCGCTTCCTCTTTCTTCGCACCTGCTTGCGGAATATTTCCAGATTCCACTAGCTTTAAAATATCTTTACGAGTGATACGGCCATTTGCTCCCGTACCTTCTACTAAATCTAAATCAACATTATGCTCACCTGCAAGTTTTAAAACAGCTGGTGAAAAACGTGGTTTTCCATCAGTTGGTTGTTTTGCTTTCGGTGCTTTTTCAGGCGTAGCTACTTCTGCCTTTGGTTCTTCTTTTGTTTTTTCCTCAACAGCTGTCGCTGCTACTTCATCTGCGCCTTCTACTTGAATAACACAAACTACTTCACCTACAGCTAACGTCTCACCTTCACCAGCGATTAATTCTTTCACAATACCAGTGAAAGAAGATGGTACTTCAGCATTTACTTTATCAGTCATTACTTCTGCAAGCGGATCATACTTGTTTACGTGATCGCCAACATTAACGAGCCATTTACTAATTGTACCCTCTGTAACGCTCTCCCCGAGCTGAGGCATTGTGATATTTTCTACAGCCATGTATAGTCCCCCCGATTAAAATTCCGCAAGTTCACGCATTGCTTTTTCAACTTTATCTGGATTTACCATAAAGAATTTTTCCATTGTTGGTGCATATGGCATTGCTGGAACGTCTGGACCTGCAAGACGTGCGATTGGCGCATCTAAATCAAACAGACAGTTTTCAGCAATAATTGCTGCCACTTCACTTATAATACTTCCTTCTTTATTGTCTTCTGTTACAAGAAGAACTTTACCTGTTTTAGAAGCTGCTTCAATGATTGCTTCTTTATCTAATGGATATACAGTACGTAAATCAAGAACATGTGCAGAGATGCCATCTTGCGCTAACTTTTCAGCTGCTTGAAGAGCAAAGTGAACACATAATCCGTACGTGATAACAGTAATATCATCACCTTCGCGTTTTACATCTGCTTTTCCGATTGGTAATACGTAATCATCCTCTGGCACTTCACCTTTAATTAAGCGATATGCACGCTTATGCTCAAAGAATAATACTGGATCTTCATCACGAATTGCTGCTTTTAATAAACCTTTTGCATCATATGGTGTAGAAGGAATAACAATTTTCAAACCTGGTTGGTTCGCAAACATCGCTTCCACAGATTGCGAATGATACAATGCACCGTGAACACCGCCGCCAAATGGCGCACGAATTGTAACTGGACAAGTCCAATCGTTATTAGAACGATAACGAATTTTTGCTGCCTCAGAAACAATTTGGTTTACTGCTGGCATGATGAAATCGGCAAACTGCATTTCAGCGATTGGACGCATACCATACATTGCCGCACCAATTGCTACCCCAGCAATTGCAGATTCTGCAAGCGGTGCATCAAGCGCACGATCTTCACCAAATTGATCATATAATCCGTGTGTCGCTTTAAATACGCCACCTTTTTTACCAACATCTTCACCTAAAACAAATACTTTCTCATCGCGTTCCATTTCTTCGCGCATTGCTAATGTAATAGCATCAATATAAGACATTACAGCCATGAAACGTTCCCCCCTATTCTGCGTATACGTGCTTCAATGCATCTTCAGGTGCTGCATACGGAGCATTTTCTGCATATTCTGTTGCTTCATTTACGATATGCATAATTTCGTCTAACATTTGTTTTTCAAATTCCTCAGTTAACACGCCAGCTTCTTTTAAATAAGCTGCAAATGTTATAATTGAATCTTTTTTCTTTGCTTCTTCTACTTCTTCTTTATCACGATAAACACGATCATCGTCGTCACTAGAATGTGCTGTTAAACGATATGATACTGTTTCAATTAAAGTTGGGCCTTCACCACGACGGCCGCGGTCTGCTGCCTCTTTTACAGCTTTATATACTGCAAGCGGATCGTTTCCGTCTATTGTATATCCAGGCATACCGTAACCAATTGCACGGTCTGATACGTTTTTACATGCTAATTGTTTTTCAACTGGAATAGAGATTGCGTATTTATTATTTTCACACATGAAAATAACAGGTAGTTTGTGTACACCAGCAAAGTTTGCCCCTTCATGGAAGTCACCTTGGTTTGAAGAACCTTCTCCAAATGTAACAAACGTTACTAAATCTTTCTTTTCCATTTTTCCAGCTAATGCAATACCAACTGCATGTGGTACTTGCGTTGTTACTGGAGATGATCCTGTCACAATACGATTTTTCTTTTGCCCGAAGTGACCAGGCATTTGACGACCACCAGAGTTTGGATCTCCAGCTTTCGCGAAAGCAGACAACATAAGCTCTTTAGCTGTCATACCGAACGCTAGTACAACACCCATATCACGGTAGTATGGTAATGCATAATCTTTCTCTCTATCAAGAGCGAATGCTGCTCCAACTTGTGCAGCCTCTTGTCCTTGACAAGAAATTACGAATGGAATTTTACCCGCACGGTTTAATAACCACATACGTTCGTCGATTTTACGTGCAAGTAACATCGTACGGAACATTTCTAATACTTGCTCATCACTTAAGCCAAGCTCTTCATGGCGCTTTTCTTTTACTTCTGCCATTTTTCATAACCTCCTAAAT
Organism: Bacillus sp. EB106-07-01-XG149; assembly: GCF_058791555.1. Classification (NCBI taxonomy): domain Bacteria; kingdom Bacillati; phylum Bacillota; class Bacilli; order Caryophanales; family Bacillaceae; genus Bacillus; species Bacillus sp. EB106-07-01-XG149. The sequence goes on from NZ_JBYTDP010000002.1 coordinate 468,332, forward strand.
CCACATTTTTATGCGTGTAACGCTTTTCCATCTACAGCTAATGCTGCTTCACCAATCGCCTCAGATAATGATGGATGCGGATGAATTGTATGTGCTACTTCCCACGGTGTTGCATCAAGTACTCTTGCAAGACCAGCTTCAGAAATCATATCTGTTACATGTGGTCCAATCATATGAACACCAAGAATGTCATTTGTTTCTTCATCAACTACAAGTTTTACGAAACCATCTGATTCGCCGTATACAAGTGCTTTTCCGATTGCACGGAATGAGAACTTACCTACTTTTAGCTTATAGCCTTTTTCTTTCGCTTCTTGTTCTGTTAAACCGACAGAAGCAACTTCCGGACTGCTATATACGCATTTTGATACCATAGAGTAATCAATTGGTGTAACTTCTTTACCAGCAATATGTTCTACTGCAACAATTCCTTCATGAGAAGCAACGTGAGCAAGTTGTAAGCCACCGATTACATCTCCAATTGCGTAAATATGAGATTCTTTCGTTTGATAAAACTCATTTGTTTGAATGTATCCTTTTTCCACAACGATATCCGTATTCTCTAAACCAATATTTTGCGTATTGGCTTGTCTTCCTACAGATACAAGCATTTTTTCTGCTTTAAATTCTTTATTCTCACCGTTATGTTCAGCTTGAATTGTTACTCCATTATCTTTTACCAATGTTTCTGGTAATACTTTTGCACCAGTTACCACTTTAATACCTTTTTTCTTGAATAGACGTTGCATTTCTTTTGAAACGTCCTGATCTTCTAGTGGTAATATCGTTTTCGCATACTCTAATACTGTAACTTCTACACCGAAGTCAGCAAGCATAGATGCCCACTCAATACCGATTACACCGCCACCAACGATAATAATTGAGCTAGGAAGCGTTTCCATTTTTAGAGCATGATCGGAAGACATTACATACTCTCCGTCTAATTCTAAACCTGGTAATGAATTCGGACGAGAACCTGTTGCAACAAGTACATTTTTTGGAATTAACATTTCATTCTCTTCTCCACTTGCAAGTTCAACTGAAATTGTCCCTGGCATTGGAGAGAAAATAGATGGGCCAAGAATACGGCCGATACCTTCAAACACATCAATTTTACCTTGTTTCATTAAGTGTTGAACACCTTTATGAAGTTGCGTTACAATCTTCTCTTTACGCTCTTGCACTTTCGCAAAGTTTAGTTCTACATTACTTGCAATAACTCCGAACTCTTCGCTTTTTTTAGCAGTTGCGTATACTTCCGCACTACGTAAAAGAGCTTTACTAGGAATACATCCTTTGTGCAAACAAGTACCACCAAGATTTTCTTTTTCAACAAGTGCAGTTTTTAAACCTAGTTGTGATGCTCGAATAGCAGCAACATATCCACCAGTACCACCGCCAACGATGACTAAATCATATTCTCTTGCCATTATCTCAACCCCTAGCTACTGTTTGTTTTTCTCGTACAACATACTCTTTCGGCGCTTCTTCTTCACGTAATACACGAAGTGCTCCTTCTGCTAATGCTTGTAATTCATCTTCCCCTGGATGTACGATAACATCTGCAATCCAGTCAACACGTTCTTTTATTTCATCAACAAGAATTTTACTGTACGCAAGTCCACCAGTTAAAACGATTGCATCAATTTTCCCTTGAAGTACAGCGCTAGCTCCGCCAATCTCTTTTGCAACTTGATATGCCATTGCTTTATAAATAAGAGTTGCTTCCGGATCACCTTTTTCAACCATTTGTTCTACTTTGATTGCATCATTTGTACCGATTAGGCTTACAAGTCCACCTTGTCCAACAAGTTTTTTAACCATTTCGTCACGGTAATACTCACCAGAGAAACACATCTCCACTAATTGCCCTACCGGTACTGTACCCGCACGCTCTGGACTAAATGGGCCTTCTCCGTTTAAGCCGTTATTCACATCAATAACTTTTCCTTTTTTATGAGCACCAACTGTAATACCGCCACCCATATGTGTAACTAATAAATTTAAATCCTCGTATTTGTGATTTAATTCTTCAGCCACTTTACGAGCAACCGCTTTTTGGTTTAATGCATGGAAAATACTTTTACGTTCCATACCAGCAATACCGCTTATACGAGCAATCGGCTCCATTTCATCTACAACGACAGGATCTACTATGAATGCCGGAATATTTAATCCAGAAGCGATTTCATATGCTAAAATGCCTCCAAGGTTTGAAGCATGATGACCGCTAAACCCATTTTTTAAATCTTCTAACATCGAATCGTTTACTGTGTATGTTCCGCCTTCAATTGGACGAAGTAATCCCCCACGCCCACAAACTGCGTTTAACTTTGAAATGTTAATACCGTGAGAATGTAGAACTTCTAAAATCGTTTCTTTGCGAAACTCATATTGATCGATAATTCGCTTATATTTTCCAATTTGTTCTTCGTCATGACGAATAGTTTCTTCTAAAACGGGCCTTTCATTATCAAAAACACCAATTTTTGTGGATGTACTACCCGGATTAATAACAAGAATTCGATTTAAAGACACTGTTGCTACCTCCACTAATAAATTCAAAAGGAGGTGGAAACCTCATAAGAGGTAACCACACCTTTTGTAAAAGTAATATATGAATGATTAGCGACGGCTAATAATGTCGTGACCGTTGCGTAAGTATGTGCTACGAGAGTTTTTCAAGCTTGCAATGCGCTCTTCAGCTAAACGATCTGCTGCTACATAAGTTGCAATGCCATCGCGTTTTGAAATTTCGATTACTTTTGCAATTGTGTCATAAATAGACTCAACACGTTTTAGTGCACGTTCTCTATTGTATCCATATAATTCGTCTGCTACGTTAATTACACCACCAGCATTAATAACATAGTCTGGTGCGTATACAATACCCATTTCATGAATCATGTCGCCGTGACGATTTTCTTTTAATTGGTTATTTGCAGAACCTGCGATTACTTTTGCTTTAAGTTGTGGAATAGTTTCGTCATTAACTGTTGCGCCTAATGCACATGGTGCGTAAATATCACATTCAACACCGTAAATTTCATTTGGCTCAACTGCTGATGCACCGAATTCTTCTACCGCGCGTTGTACAGCTTCTTTATTAATATCTGTAACGATTAATTTTGCTCCTTCAGCGTGTAAATGTTTGCATAGGTGATATGCTACGTTACCAACACCTTGAACAGCAATTACTTTTCCTTCTAAATTATCAGTACCGAAAGCCTCTTTAGCAGCTGCTTTCATACCACGATAAACACCGTATGCAGTTACTGGAGATGGGTTACCAGAAGAACCGAATGATGGTGAAATACCTGTTACAAAGTCAGTTTCTTCGTGAATAATATCCATATCATCTACTGTTGTACCAACATCTTCAGCTGTAATGTAACGTCCGTTTAGTCCTTGAATGTATCGTCCTAATGCACGGAACATCGCTTCGCTCTTATCTTTACGTGGATCACCGATAATTACTGTTTTCGCACCACCTAAGTTTAAGCCAGCTGCTGCGTTTTTGTATGTCATCCCTTTTGCAAGACGCAATGCATCTTCAATCGCCGCTTCTTCAGAATCATATGTCCACATTCTTGTTCCACCAAGAGCTGGTCCAAGTGTTGTATCATGAATTGCAATGATTGCTTTTAAACCAGATTCTTTATCTTGACAAAATACTACTTGCTCATAATCATATTTTTCTAAGTATTCGAAGATTTCTAATGTCATTGTCGTTTCCCCCTAGTGTTTTACCCTTTTTGGTTTATTTTGAAGCAGTCGCAACTGCCAATGCTAATGAATATACTTTTGTTTCTGCTGAATCAGCACGAGATGTTAAAACAATCGGTGCTTTTGCGCCAGCAATCATAGCTCCTACTTTTGCATCCGCAAAGTATACGAGTGATTTGTATAGCACATTTCCAGCTTCAATCGTTGGGACGAGTAAAATGTCTGCCTTACCTGCTACATCACTTACTATGCCTTTATGTTCTGCTGCAATTTGTGATACTGCATTATCTAAAGCAAGTGGTCCATCAACGACACAATTTTTAATTTGTCCGCGGCGATTCATTTGAGTTAACATCGCTGCATCAATTGTCGCTTGCATCGCAGGATTCACAACCTCTACCGCTGCAATTGGTGCTACCTTTGGCAAATCTATTCCTATTGCCTGGGCAACTTCTACAGTATTCTGTATAATAGCAGCTTTTTGTGTTACATCAGGTGCAATGTTCATCGCTGCATCTGTAACAAAGATAAGACGATCGTAATTTGGAACTTCAAATGCTGCAACGTGTGAAAGTACGCTACCTTTACGAAGTCCCCACTCTTTATTTAATACAGCTTTCAAAATATTTGCTGTCGGGATGTTTCCCTTCATAAGCACATCTGCTTCGCCATTTCTTACAGCTTTAACAGAAAGTTCTGCAGCCTCAGCACTTGACGCTGCTGCAATCACTTCAATGTGTTCTGAAGTTTGTAAACCATGTTCTTGTAGCATCCCCATTATTTTTTCTTGATTTCCATATAGACGAAATTGAGCTAGCTGTAATTTAATTGCTTTCGCTACAGCTTCAATTACTTCATGATCTTCAGCTACTGCTACAGCCACAGTTTTTTTAGGCTGTCCTGCTGCTTGATCAATTAAGTGTTCTAACTTCATATTTTGTAATCAACCCTTTCCGTCGTCCCTCGTCTATTTATAAAGCAAATACCGTGCCAACTTTTAAAAGTGGTCTTACCAATAATGAAAACGCATTCAAAATGCAGTAAAATCAATACTTTGGAAAATAACAAAACATTCTGTCTTTTTTTGTCGCATTTTGTATACCATGCAATAAATTGCATGGTACGCAATTTATTGCATGCTATTTTTTGCACACTCATACTTTTCTAGCTTGTAATATAAATTTCGAACCGAAATTCCTAATGCTCTTGCAGTTTTTGTTTTATTTCCATCAAACCTCTCTAAACATTCATGAATGATACGCCCTTCAAACTCTGTCACTAAATGTTCAAGTGGCTTTTCTTCTAATTCAGGTAATAATTTATTTTGTTTTACCTCAGTCTGCTCTTCCGTATGTAAAGGTGGTAAATGATGGACATCAATATATATTTCGTTATAATTCATAAAGATAATAGCTCGTCCTAAAATGTTTTCAAGCTCCCTCACATTTCCTGGCCATTCATATGATTGTAAATATGAAATAGCCGAATCAGTGAGCCCCTCTACATTCCGGCCATAATCTTGGTTAATTTTTTGAATCAATCTGTCTGCAATTGCTGGTATATCTCCTTTTCGCTGACGAAGAGACGGAATTTGAATTGGAATTTTATTTAATCGATAATATAAATCCTCTCTAAACTCTCCTTCTAGAATGCCCTTTTCTAAATTCACATGTGTTGCTGCAATTACCCGGACATTTATAGGTATCGCTTTCGTTCCACCAACTTTTACAATTTCTTTTTCTTGCAACACGCGAAGGAGTTTCGCTTGCGTATTTGCAGACAATTCTCCTATTTCATCTAAAAAGATACTACCGTTATTCGCTTCCTCAAAAAAACCTCGTTTTCCGCCTCTTTTTGCTCCTGAGAATGCACCTTCCTCATAACCAAATAGTTCACTTTCTAATAAAGTCTCGGAAATAGCAGCACAGTTTACCCGGACGAATTTATTATATTTTCGATTACTTCCATTATGAATTGCATGTGCAAACAATTCTTTACCCGTTCCAGATTCTCCGCGTAGTAATACTGTTGCTGGTGTATTCGCCCCAAGTTTCGCCTGCTCAATAGCAGCCGTTGTTTCATCTGAATTTCCGACAATGTCATCAAATGAATATTTCGCTTCTAACGTTCGAATAATTTGCCTTGCCCTATTCAATTCATTTGTTAACTTTTGAATTTCTGATACGTCACGAATTACACCAACGCTTCCTTTCAATATCCCATCCACTATAACTGGCGCTACGTTTACAATTACATCACGCTTCTTTTGTCCAATCTTCATATGTATTCCGCGTACCGCCCTACGCGTTCGAAGTACTTTCATATGCATACTTTCACCTTCTACAATATCAGTTGTAGCCGGTTTCCCAATAATGTCCTCTTCTGTTAAACCTGTTAATTTCGTATACGCAGGGTTAATTACTAATCCTCTTCCCTTTTCATCCACGACCGAAATTGCTTCCTCAGACGAGTTGATAATCGCCTCAAGTAACGTTTGAATCTCCTTTAAATCTGTAACTTCTTCCGCAAGATCTACAACCTCTGTTATATCTTTAAAAATCGCAAATGCCCCTTGCACCTCTCCTCCCTCTTTTAATATTGGAATACGGGTTGTAATAATTTTCTTTTCATTCTCTAATGTCAGTTCATAATTTACTTCTATTTGTTTCGTACGTATAATACGAAGCAACTTACTAGTCGGAATAACTTCTAAAATATATTTCCCTACCGCATCTTCTTTTTTATATCCGATAATACGCTCTGCACTTTTATTAAATAGGCGTACTTGTCCCTCTCGATCAATCACAATCATACCGTCATGCGTAGAATTTAAAATTAAATCCCCTTGCTGCGTCTGTTCTTCTAACTTTCCAATTAAACCTTCCTTCTCATGTGCTAATCTCGTAACAATTTTCGCAATATCACCTGGTATAAGAAGAGTATCTTTATGCTTTTTCTTTATTAAATCTTTATGTAAATCATCGTCACCCGTCATATCAAACATTACATCAATATGCATAGAAAGAAACGGCGTTACACTCTCTCCAATTGTAACCCCGTATTCCTTAGCCATTTGTAATCCCTTTGCTATCGGATTTATATCAATAATCCCTATAATTTGAAATATATTTGAACTTTGTAACAGATTCAGCAGTGTACTACCACCTTCACCTGCGCCAACAATTAAAACTTTTTGTTTCATATATTACACTTCCTCTCGAAGTATCTCTGCAAAATTTTTCACACCCTTATCTTACTCGTTCAGCCCCCTCTTGACAAACCCCCTTTTCATATAACATCATTAAAATAAACAAAATAATCTGAAAAGGAGCGTTTATATGCAGCGTTACCTTGCTCTATCATTAGCACTCATCCCTATTTCATTAGCTGTGTTTGGCATTAAGTTAATGAGAGATACTGTATTCGGGATTCTATTTCCTCCACTCTCTATACTATGGTTACAATTTTTAATCGGCGCTCTCTGCTTCGGGCTCGGGTTTTATATCTTCGGAGGCTTCGTCTTGCACCGAGACCGTAAACGAAATAAAGTACAAGCTCGCTTTAGAAGGTAGGAAGGCCCCACTATTTATAAATAAAAAATGAGACCGTTACATGCGGTCTCATTTTTTTATTGGCAATAACATTCTTGCCGTTTCAGGATAATCAGTAATAATCGCCGAAATATTCATATCAAAATATTTACGCATAAGCGTTTCTTCATTAATTGTATAAGGGCGAACCTCTACACCACTCTCCATCGTTAATTCAGCAACGGCATCTTGAAGATAACGATAATTAGGATGCACTGCTGTGGCGCCCATTTTTTTCGCATATGCCCACGGACTATGCAAACCTTCGCGATATAAAATCGCTGTTTGAATATCAGGAGCCATCATATGACACCTTTTCATACTGTAGTGATTAAATGAGGAAAATATAACACGATCTTCTAGATTACATTTCCGTACAAGCGTTATAACTTCTTCCTCTAAACCTCTGTATGAAATTTTATTATTTTTAAGTTCAATATTAAGTAGCAACTCTGTTTTTTCAATCCATTCTAACACCTCTTCTAAAAGAGGTATTTTACAAAAACCTACTTTATCACCGAATTTATAGCTCGCATCTAATTTACATAAATCCTCATATAAATAATTACGAACCGCACCTTTTCCATTTGTTGTCCGGTCCACTGTTTCATCATGAATGACGACAACTTTTCCATCTTTCGTTAATTGAACATCGAGCTCAATTCCATCTGCTCTAAAAGATTCAGCTGCTTCAAATGAAATCATTGTATTTTCTGGGTACGTTCCCGCTGCACCACGATGTGCAAATATAAGAGTCATCCTCACTCCCCCAATCTTATGCTATACTATACGAAAAAGGAGGTACTTCTATGAGACCATTACAAATTTCTCCAGACACTGCAGTCCGCCTATCAAAAGCATTAGGTGTTCCGCTTGAACAACTCATGCATATGCCGCAGCACATTTTAATTCAAAAGTTAGTTGAATTAGAAAAACAAAATAAAGACGAAGAATAATACAGTCCTGTTTTGCAGGGCTTTTTATTATTTTCTATTATATCACGGATGACTTCCCTACTAAAATCCTTTAACAGATATACTATGATTCCATTTAATCTTTTCTTCAAACATTTATAATCAATAAATTAAAACCCCTCTTTTAATAAAAGAGGGGTTTCTTACTACTCATTTCAGTTACTCAAATTATGCAGTTTTCTTTTCTTTGTTAAAAATCATAAACAATTTATACAATCCTAAAGAAGCTGGAATATTCATAAATGCAAATGCCTCATAAGTATAATGAGGAGCTGTTTCCCATAGTAATAAGAAAGTAAACACCCCTAACGTACTAATCATCGCAATTCGTATAACTTCCGATTCATTTTCATCTTTCTTTTTATAAAGAATAATAGCCGCTAGAACAGCTCCATACACGAATAATTTGATAACATACGAATATACAGTAACGATTTTATAATTCGTTGTACTATAGTTCGATACGTAATTAGTTACAGTGTCGTTCTTCTGCTCAAACCATTGTCCAATACGGTACATGGAGAACTGGCTCGATACCCATTCTCTAGTTATTTTTTCGTTTAAATGCTGTACATAACCCATTACGCCAAGTTCATTAAAACGCTGGACTATAACTTTTTTATTATGTTCATCCAAATCCTTTGTATTTTTTATATTTTCATCATTAATATAATCTGTATCTGCCTGATTCCAAACACCATACGTATCTTTATTCAAACCCATTTGCACCCAATGGGTATATGGAATTTTTTCAATTTCATTATCGGTGCTGAGATTTAACTTTGTCGTTATACCTTTAAAACTTACAATAAGGATTAAACAAAATAAAACACTACTTAACACCTTTACAGAATACTCCTTACGAAATTTAAAAATATTTTCAATTAAAATCGCTAACGCTACCGCCAATGCTGTCGGTCTTATAATATAAGTACAAGCCGCAAAAACTCCTAATAAAATCCATAAAATAATCTTCAGCCTTTTTGTTTCCGCTGTTTTCAAGCACAAATATGTATACATCGTTGCTGAAATAAAAAATATTACTAATGTATGCGTATAGAAAACTGGCGCCTGCCAATATATAAAAATGTTTAGCACAGATAACACAATCGATATGTGGGCAACTTTAAAGTTTGTAATTTTCTTTACAATCAATACATTTAAAATAATACTACCTGTTATACATACTATTGGTAATATTTTTATCGCCACATCTACGCTTCCTACTAATTTAGCAAAATATCCTCCTAATAATACAATATGTGTATTATATGGATAAAATAAAAGCTGTCCCATTTCTAAAAATTGATTATCTCCCTTAAACACAGAGACAATTCCTTCTTTAAGGATGGCATAATCTCCTACAACAGGGTTAAATGCTATGGAAGTAATAACTATTTCCATCGTCAAAATGATTATAATACCTAAAGCAATCATAATATTTGTGTACGTTTTTTTCATTGTATTAATAACCAATTTATAATACATAAAGAAGATCGCAAATAAAAGCAACGTCGCCGCTATAACAGCACCGACTTTTTTTGGAGTGTACTCCTCAGTCGGATAAGGGAATTCACCACTCATCAAAATTGTTTTTGGGATAAAAAATTTACTTACTATCATTGAAAATATAGATAAAAACACCGTCATAACAATGATTGGGTAAGCTCGATTCACTATTTTTTTAAAAGTCATTCATCCATTCTCCTATATCTCTAACTTTTCCCAATCAATGATACGTTATAGAGATTATGATGTCAAACCCACGTATTTCCTGTACATATCCTTCTTTTCACTACATTTTTCCACATAAATTTATATATTCCCTCAAAACCCTTAAATCGAAGGAAATAAAAAAACTCCCTAAAAGGAAGCTTCTTCATAATCTATAGTTTATCTCACTATTTATAGGCAGTAAGAATCCCGGCACACCATTTGAGGAAGGCGTTAGGTGCGGGATGGGAGCCCCTACTAATTAAAGGTTCATTTTATTGCACATGTGGCGCATCTCCTGAATCGTATAGTTCTTTCGCTTTTTCCTCCCCGAATGTAGTTAAAATATAATGTTGCTCTTCTACCGCATCCATCGCTCTAGTGGCTTTACAAGTGCTACCTTCTTGGGCATCCGAGAAATAATTGTGATCTTCTACAATTTGACTAAAATCTTTTTTCGCCCATCTATCAGCAATCTCTAAAAGCTCATTTTTTTTCGCAAAGCCACTCTTATTTATGATTTTTTTAATTTTTCAGCATTATTTTGAATCATTGGAATGGATTCTGATTTTCGTTCTGCCACTACTTTTTGATGAGTCATGTGATGCATCACTGTAATGACTTCGCTTTCAGTAGAATTTTCAGTAACATACACATCAACAAAGACTCCATCTACCTCTCTACCTACTATCGTTGGATCTTCTTTTTTTCTATTTGAGCATTCACTTCTTTATCTACTGGATTATCGGCAAGTTCTAACATTCCAAATGTAACTGCAACAGCAAGAACTCCCATAGCTGCTACTATTCCTAGCCAAGTTAATATTTTATTTTTCATTTCCCTTCTCCCTATCAATACCTATTTAATTATCTTATAAAAAAACTCACTTATATGTAATATTACTAAAAACAGGATTTATCTTCCATGATATCAAATGATCTCTTGTTCTCAATAAAATAAAAAGACCAACGAATTCTAAAATTCATTGGTCATTAAATAAAAAGTTCATTGGTTTTACATTTAATATCGAGTATAAATTTAAAGAATGATTAAGCTTTACTAAAACTTAAATCCCTTACTATCTTTACTCTCAGCTAGCCTTATGTTCAAGTCTCAGCTTATCGGCAACCATTGCGATGAACTCGGAATTCGTAGGTTTTGCTTTTGACATGGATACTGTATAACCGAATAAGGACGAAATAGAATCAATATTCCCACGACTCCATGCTACTTCAATTGCGTGACGGATTGCACGCTCGACGCGGCTTGCTGTTGTATTATATTTCTTCGCGATATCTGGATACAATACTTTCGTAATAGATCCAAGTAATTCGATATCATTGTACACCATAGAGATCGCTTCCCTTAAATACATATACCCTTTAATATGAGCAGGCACACCAATTTCATGAATGATACTCGTAATGCTTGCATCTAAGTTTTTCGGCTTTCCATCTATTGTCGTTGCTGAACGGAAAGATGGAAGTGGACGTTTAATGGTAGCGTTCGCCTTACCGCTCACTTGACGAATATGACTCGTTAAATTCTCCATATCAAATGGTTTTAATATGAAATATGAAGCACCTAAGTCAACTGCTTTTTTCGTCACATCTTCTTGTCCAAATGCTGTCAACATAATTACGCTAGGCTGTCTCAGCCTTTCAATATGTCGCATTTTCTCTAATACAGCTAAACCATCTAAATGTGGCATAATAATGTCTAAAACAAGTACATCCGGCTGCATATCATTTAATAAATTTAAACACTCTTGACCATTATAAGCAGTACCGATTACTTCCATATCATCTTGAGCAGCTACGTAACTCTCTAGCATTGATACTAATTCTTTATTATCATCCACAAGACATACTTTAATTTTCTCCACAGCTTTTCCTCCCTTACCGAATCGATTCTCCGACATGTGTATCCTTCTAGGCTACATGAATTGTTCGACAATTGTGTGAAAATTCCCTTTTAAAGTTTGTTACTTTCCGATAAAATCACAAAAAAATATGTTTATCGCTCATTTATTCCCTTTCGCAACACATTCCATCATAGAAATACAACGAAACGTTCAACCCTTTTCTTTTATTTTACAACAAAAAACACCTCTTGCGGAGCTTTTACAAAATTTCAACGAATTTTTCAACAGAAAAGCGAGCTAATTAATAATTAGCTCGCTTTTCTTTCTTGTTCATAAATGTTAATTCCAGCCTCATGTAACATCCATTCAATATGAACACCATATCCTGATGTTGGATCATTTACAAATACATGTGTAACAGCACCAATTACTTTCCCGTTTTGTACAATTGGACTTCCGCTCATGCCTTGTACGATACCACCCGTTTTCGCTAATAAACGTTTGTCCGTTACTTTTATTACCATGCCTTTTGTAGCTGGAAACTTTTGCGGTACTGTACTTACAACTTCAATATCAAACGCTTCCACTTTATCTTTATCAATAACTGTTAATATTTTTGCCGGTCCCTCTTTCACTTGATGAGATAGTGCAATAGGCATCGCTTTATCCATTACGCCATTTGGTATATTTGTATTTAATTTCCCGAATATACCAAACGGACTATTTATTGTAATATTACCAATCACTTCACGATCTGGTGAGAACCTCGCTAATTTCTCTCCTGGATTCCCATGACTACCTCTTTCAATTGATGTAACTGTCGAACGCATAATTTGTCCATCTTCGACTTGAATCGGTTTTTTCGTATCGTTATCAGAAATGACATGACCAAGTGCCCCATATTTCATAGAATCGGGATGAACAAATGTCATTGTTCCGATTCCAGCTGCCGAATCACGAATATATAAACCAATACGATAAGACGATTCTCCACTGTCTTTTTGTGGTGTTAACTTAGTGCGGATATGTTTTCCATCTCTTAACAAAACAAGATTAAGCGGTTCACCTGTTTCACCACTATTATGAATAAATGGTGCTACATCACTCATTCTTTCAATTGTTTTACCATTAATTTCAGTAATCATATCTCCAATTTGCACACCAGCCGTTTCACCAGGAGATACTTTCCCTTTTTCAGTTTGAATTAAATGATGGCCTACAACAAGTACCCCTTTTGTATTTAACTTCACACCAATTGATTGTCCACCTGGAATAACTTTAAAATCTTTCAATACTTTCACATTTACTTTTTTCACTGGAAAACCAGCAAGCTGAAACACCATATCTGCTTCACCATTTTGATGAGGATTTACCATAAGTCCTTGTTTTTGTTCATTGGAACTTACTGTAAACACATGACGATCTGTAGATGAAGCTTGAAAAACTGGTAATGAAGCTATTTCTGATTGTTGCCCTTCAAAAACAACAAGTTGCTTCGGGGATGAAATAAACGTCCGAAGCGGTTTAAAACACCCAATAAAAACTAAAGAAACAAGGAGACAAAGACCTATTATTTTGCGAAATCTTTCTAATCTCAATTTGTTCACTCTCCTCGCTCCTACCCCACATTCAGCCTCTTGGCTTCACTTTTTAATCTCTCCTTGCAATGCTTTATTTATAACCGGAAGAATTAAGAAATCATTATTTGAGAAAAAAAGCTATCCATTACTGGATAGCCTCTGCTGTCTGTTTAAAATGATGCGCTTGCGTAAGTAATTCTTTCGCATGTTCTGTCGTTAAATCTGTAATTTCCACACCAGAAATCATTCGAGCTATTTCTGTTACTTTATCCTCCATAGTTAAAACGGTAACTGATGTAATTGTCCGATCATTCGCTACTTGTTTTCGAATAAATAAATGTGAATCTGCCATTGAAGCTACTTGAGGTAAGTGCGTAATACAAAGTACTTGCGAGTTTACTGATACTCGATAAATTTTTTCCGCAATAGCCTGTGCAACTCGACCACTTACACCAGTATCCACTTCATCAAAAATAACAGATGCAACACCTTGATGCTTAGAAAAAATGCTTTTTAAAGCTAAAATAATTCGAGATAACTCTCCGCCAGAAGCGACCTTTGAAAGTGGTTTTAGCGGTTCACCTGGATTTGTCGAAATATAAAATTCCACATGATCGTAGCCATCCGCCGTAAGTCTTACCGGGGCCCCCTCCACAAGAGGCTCTTCAGCATTTCCTTCTCTCTTCATGATTCTCACTTCAAATTTTGTTTTCTCCATATATAATTCTTTTAATTCCTGATGAATGGCATTTGTAAGATGCTCTGCAAGCTCATGACGCATAGTACTTAACGACGTTGCTTCTTTCAGAATAACACTTTCTAATTCCTTTAACTGCTTCTTCGTCGTTTCAATATGAACGTCTTTATTTTCAATCGTAAAAATTTCTTGTTCAATTTTATCAGCATACGCTAAAATCTCTTCTACAGTATTTCCATATTTTCTCTTTAGCATACGAATTTCATTTAAACGCGTTTCAATTTCGTCTAAACGCTTCGGATCATATTCCATCATATCGAGCTTTTCTCTAAGTTGATATGCAACTTCTTCTAATAAGTAGTAGCTATTTGCAATTGAATCATGATTTTCTTGATACACTTCATCTAAATGTGTAATACTCTCCATTTGTCCCATTGCGCTTCGTACATTATCTAACCCTTGTCCGTCAGCACTTAACGAGCGATATGCATCGCCTAATGCTTTGTAAATTTTTTCGAAATTAGAAATTTGCAATCGTTCTTCAGTTAATTCAATTTCTTCATCCATCTTTAAATCTGCCTTACTGATTTCTTCATGCTGGAATTGAATTAAATCTAAGCGATGCGCCATTTGTTGTTCATTTTCACTTAACGATTTTAACTGTTTTTTTAATTTCTCATAGTCAGCGTATACATTTTGATATATACCCAATTGTTTAACAATGCGATCTCCATCAAAATGATCAAGCATAAACATATGACGCTCTTCATTCATTAAATCTTGTGTTTCGTGCTGCCCATGAATATCAACAAGTGTTTTTCCAATTTCCTTTAATATACTAAGGGTGACCAGTTTCCCATTTACACGACATACACTTTTTCCGTTTGCAGCGATATCACGCTTCAAAATAATCATGCCGTCTTCTATTTCTATATCCAACTCTTCTGCCTTTTCAATACACGGATGCTTTTCATCTTCTACATAAAATAGCCCTTCTATCTCAGCTTTTTCTGTTCCGTATCGAACAAATTCCGCTGAACCACGGCCACCTACAAGTAAACTAATCGCATCAATAATAATCGATTTTCCGGCCCCTGTTTCACCACTTAAAACCGTTAACCCTTTTTGAAAAGAAATATTTAATGCCTCAATAATAGCAAAGTTTCTAATCGATAATTCCGATAACAATGCCCCATTCACCTCGTTATAAACTAATCCCCTATTAAGGGCTTTTCTCAGTTCTTCATTCAAATAGTCATACTATATGTTTGTATGTATAAATTACTTTTCTAACCGCTCCATTGTACCAAACATTCGTTTTACGGGTCAATCCACCTATTTTCTAATTTTATTCAAAGAAAATATTATATTACAATTAAGAATTCACATTTTTAACCAATAAAAAAATCCTGTTCACTTTCCACTTTACAGAGGAAAGCAAACAAGATTTTTTTTACAACATATTTAAGAAACGATCAGAGACAACACCTGTATCTTCAGGTGTACGGCAAATAATTAAGCAAGTATCATCACCACAGATGGTTCCGATGATCTCATCCCACTCTAAATGATCAATAAGTGCTCCAAGTGAATGAGCGTTACCAGGCAGTGTTTTTAGCACAAGCATATGTCCTGCCGTGTCTAATTTTACAAATGAATCCACTAGATTGCGTTTTAATTTTTGTAACGGGTTAAATCGTTGATCTGCTGGCAAGCTATATTTATAGCGCCCATCATGTAATGGCACTTTCACTAAGTGCAGTTCTTTAATATCGCGCGATACTGTTGCTTGCGTTACATTAAATCCCTCATTACGTAAAATATCAACTAATTCATCTTGTGTTTCAATTTCTTTGTTCGCAATAATTTCCCTGATTTTAATATGGCGCTGACCTTTATTCATACATTTGCACCTCACACTATCTCTTACCATAGTTTAAACATTGGTATACTTCACTTATTTATGTTAACTTATAATTCGTTGCTTGTACACAATTGTTTTTACAATCATTATACAATTACAACAAAAAGAGGAACAACATATGTTATTCCCCTTTTCCTTTTTGTTTTAGGACATCATGCGCCTCTGTAACTACTTGCTCAACAGAAACTGGAGAATGATTTTCGCCATTCTCACGTTCACCATGCCATTTCAGATGAATTAAAAATTCAATATTACCATCCCCACCCGTAATTGGTGAGAATGTTAAACCTTCTACGTCGTATCCTTCTTTTATAGCAAAGTCGACAATCATTTCTACGACAGCCTCATGTACTTTTCGATCACGAACGATACCTTTTTTCCCAACTTGCTCTCTTCCAGCTTCAAACTGTGGTTTAATTAACGCTGCTACATCCCCATTAGGCATAAGCATTGTTTTTAAAACCGGCAATATAAGCTTTAATGATATAAATGAAACATCGATACTAGCAAATTGCGGTAAACCACGTTCTAAGTCTGCTGGTGTCACGTAACGGAAGTTTGTCCGTTCCATTACGACAACACGCTCATCTTGACGCAATTTCCACGCAAGTTGATTGTATCCTACATCTAATGCATAAGATAATTTCGCTCCGTTTTGAAGCGCACAATCTGTAAAGCCACCAGTTGATGAACCAATATCTATCATAACTTTATCTTGTAAATCCAGGTGAAATGTCTCCAATGCCTTTTCAAGTTTATAACCACCACGGCTTACATACGGCATAACTTGTCCCTTCACCGTAATCTCTGTATCTTGTGGGATCTTCTCTCCTGGCTTATCAAGTCTCATCTCATTCGCATATACAAGTCCGGCCATAACGGCGCGTTTTGCTTTCTCACGTGTTTCTATAAGTCCTCGCTCTACTAATAGTACATCTACTCTTTCTTTTTTTGCACTCATTTGTTACGCCCTTTTTTGTTTTGATGGAATCATTGTATGAATACGGTCTACAACAGCATCTGTCGTTAAACCAATTTCTTCTAATAATTTTGTTACACTACCGTGCTCTATGAAACGGTCTGGAATACCCATTCGTTCAATTAACGCACTATGGTACCCGTTCTCAGACGCAAATTCAACTACTCCCGTTCCAAAACCACCAATTAAGCAAGCTTCTTCAATCGTTAAAATCGGTATATTTTTCCCTAAGAGATCATGTAAATATGCTTCATCCATCGGTTTAATAAAGCGAGCGTTCACTACTTTCACTGAAACTCCAGCCTTTTCAAGACGCTCAGCTGCTTCCATTGCCATTGGTATTGTCGTACCAAATGTTAAAATAGCCGCTTGTGTACCTTCTTTTAACGTTTCCCAAGTACCGATTGGAATCGCCTTTAATTCTTCATCCATATGAACACCAAGTCCATTACCGCGCGCATAACGTAATGCGATTGGTCCATCTTCATATTGCATCGCCGTATATACTAAATGTTGCCCTTCATTTTCATCTTTCGGCATCATAAGTACCATATTCGGCAAATGACGTAAGAATGAGATGTCAAATACACCTTGATGCGTTTCACCATCTGCTCCTACTAAACCAGAGCGATCGATTCCGATGAAGACATTTAAATTTTGGCGGCATATATCATGAACAACTTGATCATATGCTCTTTGTAAAAATGTTGAATAAATCGCTAAGAATGGCTTCATTCCTTGCGTTGCCATACCCGCCGCCATTGTTGTAGCATGCTGTTCTGCAATACCTACATCAATCATACGATCCGGGAATTCTTTTTGGAATTTCTCAAGTTTCGATCCAACAGGCATTGCAGGTGTAATTGCAACGATACGCTCATCCGTTCTCGCTAGCTTAAGTACTGTATCACTAACAACAGCACTCCATGCTGGTGCAACTTCTTTCGGTTTAACGAAGTCACCTGATTCAATTTTATAAGGTCCTGTTCCATGCCAAGTTCCAATAACATCACTCTCAGCTGGTTTAAAACCTTTTCCTTTTTTCGTAATAACATGAACAAGCACTGGGCCTTTTGTTTTCTTTGCATATTGCAACGTTTCGAATAACTTTTCATAATCGTGCCCATCAACTGGACCTAAATATGTAAAGCCTAATTCTTCGAAAAAGACACCGGATACTAGTAAATATTTAAGACTATCTTTTATTTTCTCTGCTGTCGCAGCAACTTTCCCACCGACTGCTGGGATTTTCTTTAATATATACTCTAGTTCATCTTTTACCCAATGGTATTTCCCTGCGGTACGTAGACGTCCAAGTACATTATGAAGCGCACCAACGTTTGGTGCAATTGACATTTCATTATCATTCAAAATAACAATCATGTCTGTTTTTTCATGTCCAATATGGTTCAATGCCTCTAAAGCCATTCCGCCGGTTAGAGCACCATCTCCAATGATTGGTATAACATATTCTTTCGTTTTCTTTAAATCACGTGCTAGAGCCATTCCCATTGCAGCAGATAATGATGTCGAGCTATGGCCAGTTTCCCATACATCGTGCTCACTCTCGCAACGTTTTGGGAAACCACATAGACCTTGATATTGCCTTAATGTACCGAATTCCTTTGCACGTCCTGTTAAAATTTTATGTACATAGGATTGATGTCCTACGTCCCATAAAAATTTATCTTTCGGACTATCAAATAATTTATGCAGAGCAATTGTGAGTTCTACTACACCTAAATTAGGTGCAATATGTCCACCTGTTTGAGAGAGCTCTTCAATTAAAAACTTACGAATATCCTCACTCAATCCCTCTAGTTCACCGATAGACATATCTTTCAAAAAACTAGGGTTTTGAATTTGCGTTAGATCCACATGGATCACTCACTTTCATTTCATAATCTGTCAACATGTCAAATATTATAAAAAACATTTACACAAAACAAGAAATTATCTTTTTTTATTTTTCACCTTGTCCTGCAATTAACCAGTCTATTGCGCCCTAATCCTATTATAAACCATATTTCTTTAGGCGATGAAAAAAATAGCCGCTAACACGAAGTGATAACGGCAATGTAATCTACATATATTTTTGCCAATAACAAGAAAAGAAAAACCTTTTCCTACATTTATATCATAAAATGATGAATGACTCAACAAATGGAAACGCTGTTATATTAGTTATTACGTTTTGCAATCAAATCGCAAATAGATAGTAAATATTCATCTTGTAATTGCAAGGAACCAATAGCACCTTTTGCTTTTGCAATTGTTTCTTCTAAAATATCCTTTGCTCTATCTACAGTAAATAACGTCGTATATGTGCTCTTTTCGTTGGAAACATCACTACCAATCGGTTTTCCAATCTCTTCTTCGGTTCCTTCCACATCTAAAATATCATCTCGAATTTGGAAAGCTAGGCCGATATATTTTGCAAACGCAAGTAACTTTTCTTCTTGTTCTTCTGTGGCATCAGAAAGTATCGATCCTGCAAGTACAGCGAATTCAAGTAGTTTCCCAGTCTTATGCTTATGAATATACTCCAACTCATCAATCGTAAGCTGTTTCCCTTCAGCTTCCATATCTGCCACTTGTCCGCCAACCATTCCTTCTGGTCCTGCCGCTTTTGCAAGCTCAAGTACAAGTCTTACTTTTTTTTCAGCAGAGATTTCCTTTTGTTCATATGCCATAATAACTTGAAAAGCATAGGTCAACAAACCATCGCCTGCTAAAACTGCCATCGCTTCACCAAATACTTTATGATTTGTGGGCTTACCTCTTCTTAAATCATCATCATCCATACAAGGTAAATCATCATGAACTAACGAGTATGTATGTATCATTTCAAGAGCACAAGCTGCACCTATTCCAAGATTTCTTTCTTTACCAAACGCTTGTAATGTCGCAAATAAAAGTAACGGGCGGAGACGCTTTCCACCCGCTTCCAAAGAATATGCCATCGCTTCACGAAGTACATTTGGACATTGTAATTCATTTGCATAGCTTACAAGCTCCTCTTCTACGAAAGTTTTACTTTCTTTCAAAAAAGTATCAAAAGCAATAGTCACTATGCTTCATCTCCTAAAGCAGTAAACGGTTCAAGCTCTCCATCTTCCCCAAGAATAACTGCCATTTGTTCTTGTACGTTCTTCAACTTCTCATCACAAAGCTTAGATAATTCCATACCCTCTTTAAAATAAGAAATTGCTTCTTCTAAAGGTACGTCACCTTGCTCTAGCTTAGAAACGAGGTGCTCAAGTTGCGAAATTGCCTCTTCAAAGCTTAATTTATTTTCCATTATTCAATTCACGCTCCTCTATGCCTGATACGCTACAATCTAGTATTCCATCTTGTAATTGAACTGAAACAGCATCTCCAAGGCTGACATCTTTCACACTTTTTAACACTTGCTTCTCTTCATCATATACAAGCCCGTACCCTCTCATCATTACTTTAAGCGGACTTAACGCTTCAAGTTTTTGAGCAGCTCTGACAAAAGCAAATTCTTTCGTTTGAAGTAATGTTTGCATTTCACGTTGCAATTGCTTTTGCAATGTTTCAATCGCTACCTTCGTTTGCATAATTTTTTGAGCTGGGTGGTGCTTCTCTAAATAAAATGAAAGCTGTTTTAACTGATTTACCTTTTTATCAATATAGCGCTCTTTCGCTAAAACAAGCTGTTCTAACGCTCTATCTAATTGCTCTTCTTTTTGCTCATATACTTGTCTTGGATAACGGAACGCATAAGATTTTTGCAATACTTGTAGTTTTTCTTCTTTTTTATGTACTAACTCTCTCATTGCTCTTTGCAATCTTAGAGTTCTTTGTAATACCTTTTCTTGTAACTCTATAATGTTAGGCGCTGCCAGCTCAGCTGCTGCAGTCGGTGTTGGCGCACGTAAATCGGCAACAAAATCCGCAATTGTAAAGTCCGTTTCATGGCCTACTGCCGAAATAATAGGGATCTCACTCTTAAAGATTGCCCTTGCTACCATTTCTTCATTGAAAGCCCATAACTCTTCAATAGAGCCTCCCCCTCGCCCAACGATTAGGACATCTATCTCTCCCATTTCATTCGCTGTACGAATCGCTTGTACAATTGAGGGAGCTGCTGACTCCCCCTGTACAAGTACCGGAAACACAATAACATTTCCAATTGGATAACGACGTTTAATCGTTGTTATAACATCACGAATCGCTGCCCCTGTTGGCGACGTAATCACACCTATTGTTTTAGCATAAGGAGGAATTGTTTTTTTATAAACTTGAGAAAACAAACCTTCTTCCTCTAAACGAACCTTTAATTGTTCGTAAGCTAAATGCAGGTTTCCGACTCCGTCAGGCTGCATGTCTTGAATATAAATTTGATATGAACCACTCGCCTCGTAAACGGAAATTTTCCCTTTCACAAGTACCTTCATCCCATTTTCAGGTCTGAATTTAATATTACGATTATGACCCGCAAACATAACCGCTGCGATTCTTGCATTTTCATCTTTCAATGTAAAGTACATGTGGCCACGACTATGATTTTTAAAGTTGGAAATTTCACCTTTTAACCAAACAGACTGCAAATGCGGATCATATTCTATTTTTGTTTTTATATAGCGTGTTAACGCTGTAACGGTTAAATATTGTTTTTCCATTTCTCTCTCCTCATAGCCGACTCAAATTATTTACAAACGACACCTGCACGCTTAGCAGATTCAACAGTATTATGAAGAAGCATTGTGATCGTCATTGGACCAACACCCTTTGGCACAGGTGTAATGTAACCTGCAACATCTAACACGTTGTCAAAATCAACATCACCACAAAGTTTACCTGTTTCTAAACGGTTCACACCAACGTCGATTACAACCGCTCCTTCTTTAATATAATCAGCTGTTACCATTTTAGGTCGTCCAACAGCTACGATTAAAATATCAGCTAACTTCGTTAACTCTTTCATATTTTGCGTTTTAGAATGACAATATGTGACAGTTGCATTTTCATTTAAGAACAATTGCCCCACTGGCTTGCCGACAATATTACTTCTTCCAATTACTACAACATGTTTTCCCGAGATATCAAGATTTGTTTCTTTTACTAATTCTACAATACCGTGCGGTGTACATGGAAGGAATGTATCTTGTCCCGTCATCATACGTCCCACGCTGATTGGGTGAAATCCATCTACATCTTTTTCTGGTGAAATTCTTTCAATGATAGCTTTTTCTTCAATATGTTTTGGTAAAGGTAATTGCACTAAAATGCCATTAATACGGTCATCGCCATTTAAGCGATCGATTTCAGCAAGCAAACGCTCCTCAGTAATTGTTTCAGGAAGTTCAATTAGCTCTGAATAGATTCCTACTTGTTCACAGCCCTTTTCTTTTCCTTTTACATAAGAACGAGATGCTGGATCTTCTCCAACTAGAATAACTGCTAATCCTGGTACAATCCCTTGCTCTTTCAACTTCACAACTTCTTCTGTTAATTGTGCTCGTTTTTTCTCCGCAACTTCATTTCCTTTGATGATTACTGCTACCATTTTAAGATTCCCCCTTAAAGAAATTACAGTGTATCTTTTATATTAGATAAAACGCCGTTAATAAAACGACGAGATTCCTCATCCCCAAATGTTTTAGCAATTTCAATTGCCTCGTTAATTGTTACGTTGTGTGGAATTTCTTCCATGTATTTCATTTCATAAACAGCTACACGTAAAATACTGCGATCAACAATACTAATACGCTCCAGCTTCCATTTTTTTAAGTTTTGACGAATCGCTTCATCAATTACTTCTTTATTTTCTACAAAACCTACTACAAGTGATTCTAGAAACTCATTTGTTTCTTCACCTTCATCTAGCGTGTTTTCCACCGCTACTTTCGGTTCTAATTCACCTGTAATATCCATTTGGTATAATGCTTGCATAGCTCTTTCTCTAGCCGTCCTACGTTTCATTGTAACTCTCCTTTATGCTTCAAGTCTTTCCTTATGCTTTGTTATATTATTATAATTTATAAGCCGTCAATTCACTTACTCTTACAGTTTTCATTGATTTTCCAACCTTATAATACAATGATAATAACACAATTTATCGTTTCACACACGGGTTACAAGGCTGAAAAATAATAAAAAGATTAACTTCAAGTTCCATATCTTATCACAATGTACGTTTTTTGGAAAAACGAAACATCTTCTTTTTGATTTCTTATTTTTTGAAATAGTATAATAATTAGAGGGTTTTAATTTGTGAAGAAATGAAACGATAAAAAAGATGCCTATGTTACTAGGCATCTTTTTCATTCTTACACTGGTTCGATTTCTGTTTTTTGTGTTTCGAATGTTACGCCAACGATGTGAACATTCACTTCTTTTGGCTCAAGCCCTGTCATTGTAAAGAGTGCCTGGCGAATGTTGTCTTGAATCTTTTGTGCAACAACTGGAATTGCTACGCCAAAATACATTACAACATAAAGGTCAACGATAATATCTTCGTTTGCTAATTCAACCTTTACACCTTTACCATGATTTTTCTTACCTAACTTCTCAACAACATCTGTAGCAAAATTACCACGCATTGCCGCTACACCTTCTACTTCAGCAGCTGCAATACCTGCGATTACTTCAATTACTTCTGGTGCAATTTCTACTTTACCAAGAGTTGTATCTTGACCCATATCTAACATATGTTCAGCCATGAAAAAAACCTCCTTTAATGTATCACTGCGTCACAAGTTCATGCTCTTCCAAAAATTTCGTATTAAACTCACCTTTTACAAAATCAGGATGATCTAGCAATTGCAAATGGAACGGGATTGTTGTATGTACGCCTTCAATGACAAACTCACTGAGTGCACGCTTCATTTTTGCAATTGCCTCTTCACGTGTTTTTCCGTGAACAATTAATTTAGCAACCATCGAATCATAGAAAGGTGGGATTGAATATCCCGGATATACAGCTGAATCGACGCGAATACCAAATCCGCCTGGTGGCAAGTACATTTCTACTTTACCTGGAGATGGCATAAATTTTTTGGCAGGGTTTTCCGCATTAATTCGGCATTCAATTGCCCAACCATTAAATTGTACTTCTTCTTGCTGTAACGATAACTTTTCTCCAGAAGCAACACGAATTTGTTCTTTAATTAAATCCATCCCTGTTACCATTTCGGTAACTGGATGCTCAACTTGAATTCTCGTATTCATCTCCATGAAATAAAAGCTTTTCGTTCTATATTCATAAATAAACTCAACCGTACCAGCACCTGTATAATCAACCGCTACCGCCGCTTTAACTGCCGCATCACCCATCTGTTTACGAACATTTTCATCAAGTGCAGGTGATGGACTTTCTTCTAGTAGTTTTTGCAAGCGGCGCTGAATTGTACAATCACGCTCTCCTAAATGAATGGCATTTCCATGTGTATCTGCCATTATTTGAATCTCAACATGGCGGAAATCTTCAACGTACTTTTCTAAGTATACACCAGGGTTCCCAAAAGCGGTACTAGCTTCTTGCTGTGTAATTTGAATTCCTTTTACAAGCTCTTCTTCATGGCGTGCAACACGAATACCTTTTCCGCCGCCACCTGCAGTCGCTTTAATAATAACTGGATATCCAATTTGATTAGCAAGCTCGACCGCTTCTTCGGTATTTTTAATAATCCCTTGTGAACCTGGTACAATCGGAACCCCTGCTTCTTTCATTGTATCACGAGCAACGTCTTTTGTGCCCATCTTTGAAATAGCTTCTGGACTTGGACCGATAAAAATTAAGTTACATTCACGGCATAGCTCTGCAAAATCTGCATTCTCTGCTAAAAATCCGTATCCTGGATGAATAGCGTCGCAGCCTGTTAACTTCGCAACACTAATAATATTCGTCAAATTTAAATAGCTTTCTTTCGAAATCGTTGGCCCTACACAATACGCCTCATCAGCAATTTGTACGTGAAGTGACTCTTTATCTGCTTCTGAATAAATTGCGACCGTTTCAATATCCATTTCTTTACAAGCACGAATAATTCGTACAGCAATTTCCCCACGATTGGCTATTAATACTTTTTTTATCATCACAAAGACTCCCTTATTACGCTTTTACAAGAAATAGCGGTTGTCCATACTCAACAAGCTGTCCATTATTAACAAGAATCTCAACAATTTCACCATCTACATCTGCATCGATTTCGTTAAATAACTTCATAGCCTCGACAATGCATACGATAGAATCTTTCGATACTCTGTCTCCTACACTTACATATGCAGGTGTATCAGGCGAAGATGAAGAATAGAATGTACCTACCATCGGTGATGTAATTTTATGTAGGTTTTCATTTTGAACCGCTTTTTTCTCTTCTTGTTTTGGTACTTCCACTTGTGCTGCCGCTACTGTTGTTTCAACTTCAACAGGTGCTACTGGTTGCACGACTTGTTTTGCTACAGGTGCTTGCACCGCAACAACTTCATTACCACGCTTTTTCATTTTGATTGTCGTACCATCTTTTTTGTATTCAAATTCATCAATATTAGAGCTATCAATTAATTTAATTAATTCACGAACTTCTTGAATTTTAAACATGTAAAATCCACTCCCATACTCTTGTTTGTCCCGTTTTTACAGATTCTCGTCACTAAAACTAGATTGACTGTAAAAATACGATGTACTCTATTAGAAAATGCATTTCATTTACTAATAGAAATAGTTACTATTTCCATCTTACGATAAATTTTTTAAACATTCCAATTTATATTTCTTTATAATAAATCGAAACTCCTGTAAAAATATTATTCCAATAAAAATTTATTACCTAGTAATAATACCAAGTTTCACACAAAATTGGCAAGACCACTTCTAAAAAACATTCCTTACTTTTTTCACAATGCTACACAATAAACAGATCATTACCGCTCCACTCTTCACCTCATCTATAGTCAACAACATATTTTTACCAAATATTATTTTTTTGTTTACACACCGTTCATCATTCCTTCATATAAGAATAGTATGTTCAAAGTGTAGAAAATATATCGTATCGAGGTGTGGACATATGATATGGCTCATTCTCTTCTTACCTGCCGTAATGGTCTGGGCATTCGTTCTCTTCATCCACGTCAAATCCGGAAAAAGTAATCATCGTTACCATGAACCGCTAATCTTTTACTCACAACGTATTTCTCCATTCCGAGTTGAACATAATAAAAACAACTACAAAGACGAAACAGAAAAAAGCTATCGAAAATGATAGCTTTTTTTCTATAATTATTTTCAAACAATCCGATTCGTAAAAACTAATAATCCGCAGGGGAATCCCCCGCGGATTATTAGTTTTTATTTTGTCGGTGGATCAAATTTCACACCTACATCTTTTGATCCGCCTTCACTTCTTACAAGCTGTATAATTTTATTCGCTTCTTTTTGTGAATGCTTTGCTGCTTTCACAGTTACTCTAATGTCAGTTCCATCAGCTCTTACAAGGGCATCTTTATATCCTCCTTGAGACTTAATCACTGTCTCAAGTAATTCTTGCTTCGTTTCCATTGTAGTAATTGCATCAAAATTATCTTTCGCTTTACTCTTTTCTGTTGCTGAAGATTTTGCTGAATTCATCACTTCTTGTAATCTTGATTTTTGTTCACTTAGCTGATCTTCCATTTGCATACGTAGTGCTGTGAAATTTTCATCACTTGATTGAACTGTTACGTTAGCATCTTTTTTACTTGTTTCTTTGTTAGCACTCTCTTTTTTGTCTGTTTCTTTATTTGATGTTTCCTTGCTTGTATTTTCTTTTTTTGGCGTTTCTTTAGGTGCTTCATTTGTTACTGCTTTATCAGTACCTTGTTTTTCTTGTCCAATCTTTTCACCTGTTGCCGGCGATGCTGTATTCATTTTGTCAGGAGTTGTTACGTAATAAACAGATAGTACAACAACTAAACTTAACATCGTTAATAGCCAAACCGTTTGTTTTTTTAACACTTTATTTCCTCCCTATCAATTTTTCGGCGAAACTGAAACACGATGGGCTGGTACATCTAGCAGCCGTATTACAGCTTCTTTTACCATCGCTTTAACTTGTATATTATCCACTCCTTTTGCTACGACAAGAACACCTCGTACTTTCGGTTTCTCTGTTCGTAAAACAACGGGAGTTTCTTTATCACCTTCACGTATAATGACTGTCTTTTCATCAAGGGACTCATCTTCTACTTCCCTCTTACCACCTGTCTTATCTGTTTCACCTGTTGTTTGTGAACGTTTCACTGTATTTTTCTCTAATATTTTTTCTTCTGATGAATCTAAATTTACTTTAATTGTTACATCTTTTACTCCCGCTATTTCTTCTAAGGCTGCTTTTAATTCTTGTTCATACGCTTTTTCATACTTTTCTACATTTGACATACTATCATTATTTTTTTGTCCAAAAGTTGGTACGTCTTTTTCTTGGTTTTGCGTTTTTTGTTCTTTAAATACAGGTACTTCTTCTTTTTTACTTGAAAAAAGACTACTAGAAAACATAAGTAAAATCCCAAGTATGAGTAGGACAAGTAAAAACTTAGGTGTTATCTTTTTTCCCTTCTCATTGCTTTCTTTTTCATCCCCATTCAATAAGTTTCGAAAAAATGAGAACTTCGAATTTTTATCTTTATTGTCCATTTACTCTACCTGTCCTCCCTTCCATTTGAACTTGGATTTGTTTATTCTCTAGTTGCCACCTGCTTGAAAAGAAATCTTTCATTTCTACATTCGTTTCTTCTACTTTTTTCGGAGGTTCCTTCGTGTTAATTTCAACTGGTTTTACTGTTTCGATTGCATCATTTTTACTACGTTCTTTTTCTTTCAACGTCACAACAACAGTTTGAATATCTTTTGCTGACTTTACTTCCGCTGTACTTTCCGCTGCGACTATTTGTATTTCAGAGACTGTCATACCATACTTTTTCTCGAATTCTTTTCCTACTTCTTTTTTCATTTTGGTAGCCATCTCTTCTAAACTATATGCACGTGTTAGAGCTTGTATTTCTTTTTTCTTCGAATCTATTGAATTTTTTACAGATCCTTCTGCTACGTACTTCTCTTCATTAAAATTTGCGATTACTTCATTCACATCTGTTTGCAGTAGTTTAAAAAGGGGCGTTAAGATTAATACAACTAATAATAGACTTACAACGAATTTAACGTACTTTTGCAAATTTGAATTTGGAAGAATAAGATGAAGCATTGTCGCTAAAAGTAAAAAAACGATAATATTTCTAATCCACTCTGTAACAAATTGCATATCCTTCACCCCCTACCGCATCATAAGTGTAATGTTCCCCGCAGCAATAATAATTGTGATACTTAAAAAGAACATAAATGATACGATAGCTAAGCAAGCAAATACATAAATGATGCTTCGCCCGATAATATCTAAACATTGAATAATTGCTCCACTGCCAACTGGCTGTAATACTGCTGCTGCGAATTTATAAATAAACGCGATACAAAAAATTTGAATCGCTGGAAAAGCAACAATTAAGCATAGAATGACGAGCCCGATAATTCCGACTGTGTTTTTTAATAATCCCGATGCACTAATAACAGTATCCGCCGCCTCTGTAAACATTCTTCCTACTACGGGAATAAAGTTCCCTGTTACAAATTTAGCTGTTTTCACAGCGATTCCATCAGCAACAGCTGTCGCTGTTCCTTGTACAGATAATACCCCTAAAAAAATCGTTAAAAAAATACCGATAATCCCAACGCTAACGTTTTGCAGAAGCTTGGACAATTTCGTAACTTTATATTGATCACTCATCGTACTTACAATACTTAATATCGTTGCAAGTAATAAAAGTGGTAGAACGATATAATTCATCAAAAGTCCGCTCGTGTTCATTAAAAAGATGATAATCGGATGAAAAAACGATACAGATACAACACCACCTCCAGTTGCTATGAGTGCAAGCAAGATTGGCAATAGCGCTAATATGAAATCTACCATTGTTTGTATCGTTTCTCTTGCATATGTCATGACGACATAAAAACTATTTAAAGCGAAAATAATAAGTACCATATATACAACTGCATCCGCAATTTTACTTACACTACTCTTTGAAAATGCAGATTGCAGTGATTGCAACAATGCACTAAAAATTGTAAGCATAATGAGCGTTCCCAGCAGCTTCCCATTTGCAACAAGCTCGTGAAATAAATACTTTAATAAACCTAGCATCCACTCTTTTATAGAAATTTCTTTTTCTCCCTTTACAAACTCCATAAAACTACCTTTTTGACTCTCTGGTAAATAACCTCCATATTTTGTAACAAGCCCGTCCCAAAATTGCTTCACATCTTCAATTCCGAGCTTATCCAATTGTTGATCAACGACGTTTGTTTCTACAGGAGAAGCTTGTACAACAACCGGTAAAGAAAAGAAAAGGAAGCAAGCAAATAGCAGCTTAGCTCCAAACCCCTTCAACATTCACTCCCCCTTATCCCGTCGGTAAAAATCCGAGAATAGTTTCAATGACAACCGTCAAAATAGGAATCGCCATTACTAAAATTAAGATTTTTCCAGCTAATTCAATTTTTGAAGCGATTGCACCCTGCCCTGCATCTTTTGTAATTTGTGCTCCAAACTCAGCAATATAAGCAATCCCAATAATTTTTAGCAACGTTTCTACATATACGTTGCTAACTTTCGCTTCACTCGCTACTCTCTCAATCATTTGTAAAATAGAGTGAATTTGATCAATTAAAATAAGAAACATCACGCTACCTACGAACACAATAAATAACGACGTAATGCTAGATTTATGCTGATTTAATACAGCCGCTAAAAACGTAGCAACGAGGCCTAATCCGACAATTTGTATAATTTCGATTCGAACCGCCTCCTTTACTGGAAGAGAAAGACACTCTTAATCTTGTCGAATAGCGTATTAATTAAAA
Source organism: Bacillus sp. EB106-07-01-XG149 (assembly GCF_058791555.1). Classification (NCBI taxonomy): domain Bacteria; kingdom Bacillati; phylum Bacillota; class Bacilli; order Caryophanales; family Bacillaceae; genus Bacillus; species Bacillus sp. EB106-07-01-XG149. Next base: position 498,301 of record NZ_JBYTDP010000002.1, read on the forward strand.
ATGCCACATGAAATAAAATAACGACAAAACCGACAAGGATAACCCAATTTGCAATATCCTCTCGCTTTAATTCTTTTAGTACGGTATGAATAAAAGCTAAAACAATGCCGATTCCGGCGATTTGAAATATTAATCCAACATCAATGGACATCGCCTTTCTCCCTCCTATAGCAGTAAAATTACGATAAGTAGCCCCGCTAGTACCCCTAAGCTCTTGATCATTTTTTCGTATTGCAGTTGTAATGCTTTCGCTTCTTCTTCTTCTCTCTCTAAATGTGTAATGCATAAGCGAATATGTTTTTGTTGTGATTCACGATCATGCTGTCCGAGCGTTTCGCCAAATTGCTGCAAAATCTCGTACTCAGTTTGTTGAAATGCTGTTAGCTTCCAATTTTCTTTCAAACTATCTATCCAAGCTTCTCTTACTGTTTGGTCTCCACTTTCTAGCCTTCTAGCGAAACTTTGAAATATCCAATTTAACGGCTTCGGCATTTGTTTCACTAATCGCTCAGCGGCTTCAGATAAAGGTGTATGCCCATACATAATTTCTGCCTCTAATGATTGAAGTGCCGCTTTTAATAATCTAAGTTGCCTTGGTCTCTCACTGTATCTTTTAGCGTATGAAAACCCGAAAAAGGTGCTGACCGCAACGATTAACACTGCACCAAATATTTTTACCATACGCCCTCAGCCTTTCTATGAGGTAATACCGATTTTCCATATTTATCTTTCACTTGCATAACTGTTCCTGGTCCTCTTGCTTTTGATAGCTCCACAAACCTATCAAATATACCGAGCTCCAGCACCGCTTTTAGTGATGGACGTTTCACAACATCATCATAAGAAAATCCATGTGCGCTTATAAAAAGCTGAACCCCTGCATGCACCGCCTCCATAATTGCTTCACTATCTTCTTTACGCCCAATTTCATCTACAATCAAAACATCTGGACTCATAGAACGAATCATCATCATCATTCCTTCAGCTTTTGGACATGCGTCTAACACATCTACTCGCGCTCCAAAGTCATATTGCGGAATACCTTTCACGCAGCCTGCAATTTCTGACCGTTCATCTACAATCCCGACTTTACACGAAGGTATTTTCGAAGCACTTACACCTTGACTCATACAACGTGCTACATCTCTTAAAAGTGTTGTTTTTCCCGTTTGCGGCGGGCCAATTACCATCGTGTTTAACCATCTTGACTCATACAAATACGGCAAAAGTGGTTCAGCAATTCCTATTTTTTGACGAGCGATACGAATATTAAAGGAAGAGACATCTCGAATCATTTTCACTGCGCTTTTTTCTGTAATGACTTTTCCAGCTAAGCCGATTCTATGTCCTCCTCGAAGTGTCACATACCCACGTTTTAATTCCTCTTCCATCGTATAAATTGAGAATTGACTTAACTTATTCAATAAGTAAATGGCATCCTCTGCTGTAACGACATAGTCATAAAAAAACACTTCGCCATGAGCAATACACTCTAGCGGTCTTCCAATTCGAACACGAATTTCCTCTAGAGCATCGTATTGCTTACAACTTTCCACTAGCTGCTTCATCGTTTTCGGTAAAACTTCTAATACTTCTTTCATCAGCTTCTCCCCACTATACTCGACTTACTATTTCAACAACGCGATAAAAATGCAGCCAATTCCAAGCGCTAGAAAAAAGAGTTTCAAGAAAGAAATCTCACTTGCCACACTCGCTATGCCTATTGTCATTGTTAAAATTAATACGGTCGGTCCAACAAACGCCAACATACCATTTATAAACAATGCTTTCTTCGCATCATTCACATAAAGCATAAGCAAAGCGGCGAATATTTCCGCGCTACCTGAAAACAACCGAAGTAACCCCATTACAAGCACGGATGTTTCCATTGCCGCTAGCCACTGTTTCATTCTCCCACCTTCTCCCATAACGGTTACTATTGCTACATTCCAAAAAAGAATATATTTGTACAACCATATGCAGGGGTTGTCTATTTCAGAAGTAAAAACATAATATTTCTCTATCTTCTATCTGTAGTCCGAATATTCGTATTTTTTAACGGAATATTATGGTATATTTAATAGTTATAGGGAGTATAGACGATGCAGCATGAGAGATAGAACTAAAGTCATCTCGTGTACTACATATCGTATCGCGCCATTTTTAAAAATTGACTATATGTGCAAAATGAGGGGGGGGAAAATATGAAGGTATTGAAAATTAGTTTAACAATTGTAATAGAATTAGCTCTTATTTATCTTTTTTCAAAATTGGTCGGTTGGTCATTTATGGAGACCTTTTTCCTTGGTAGTTTAGCGATATTTGCAATTATGTGGTTAATTATTATGAATACTCATAGAAACAACATTACGGATCACGCAATAAGTAAAACACTGACTGGCGTTGAGACTGGCGAAATAAAACCATTTCAAATTGTTTTCACTCCATATATGGCGGGTACTCTTTCACTTGTTTTAGTTAGTTTTATTATCACTGCTATTTACTATCTACCCTATTTCCTATAAAAAAAAGCACTCGTGATGATCACGAGTGCTTTTCTACTATGCACGAGAAACGTATTTACCTTCACCAGTGTTGATGATAAGCATTTCGCCTTCGTTAATGAAGATTGGTACTTGTACAACAAGACCAGTTTCTAATGTAGCTGGTTTTGTTACGTTAGAAGCTGTATCGCCTTTAATACCAGGCTCTGTTTCTGACACTTTTAATTCAACTGTGTTCGGAAGTTCAACACCAAGTACTTCATCTTGGTATGTCATAATAGATACTTCCATGTTTTCTTTTAGGAATTTAAGTTCGCGCTCGATTTGGTTTTCACCAAGTTCGATTTGCTCGTAAGTTCCGTTATCCATAAATACGTGAGACTCACCGCTCGCGTATAAGTATTGCATACGACGGTTTTCGATGTGTGCTTTTTCTACTTTTTCACCTGCACGGAATGTTTTCTCTTGAACAGATCCTGTGCGAAGGTTACGTAGTTTAGAGCGAACGAATGCAGCACCTTTACCTGGCTTTACGTGTTGGAAATCCATTACTTGCCAAAGGGCATTGTCCACTGAAATTGTTAAACCTGTACGAAAATCGTTTACTGAAATCATGTAAAAAAATCCTCCTGTATATTACAAAATAATAAGTTCTTTTGGTGATTTCGTAATTACTTCATTACCTTCACTTGTTACAATGATATCATCTTCAATACGTACGCCGCCAATACCTGGAATATAAATACCTGGTTCTACTGTTACAGCCATTCCTGGTTCAAGTACTGTATCAGAACGGAACGCTAAACCTGGTGCTTCATGGATTTCAAGACCAATTCCATGACCAGTAGAGTGTCCAAAGTATTCACCATATCCTTTTTCCGTTATGTAATCGCGCGTTAACGCATCCGCTTCACGGCCTGTTAAACCAGCTTTAATACCGTTCACACCACGTAATTGTGCTTCTAAAACGATATTATAAATTTCTTTCAATTTATCAGATGGTTCACCAACTGCAATCGTACGAGTAATATCAGAACAATATCCTTTGTAATAAGCGCCGAAGTCTAATGTAACGAAATCTCCTGTTTCTATCACTTTTTCAGATGCCACGCCGTGCGGTAATGCCGAACGAAGACCTGAAGCAACGATAATATCAAACGAAGAAGATGTTGCTCCTTGTTTTCTCATGAAAAATTCAAGTTCATTTGACACTTCAATTTCAGATACTCCCGGGCGAATGAATGATAGAATATGTTCAAAGGCAGCATCTGCAATCTGTGCAGCTTCCTTTAATATCTTAATCTCTGAATCAGTCTTTATCAAGCGTAACTTTTCTACAAGCCCAGAAGTTGGGATAAATTCAGCATCGATTACTTCTTTATGCGCTGAATAAGAACTATATGTAAGAGTATCTTGCTCAAAGCCAAGCTTTTGAATTCCCAGTTCCTTCACTCGCTTTGCAACTTCATCAATGATTAATCCTGCATGCTGTACAATCTCGTATCCAACCGCTTGTTTACTAGCCTGCTCTACATAACGGAAATCTGTAATAAATTGAGCACGATTTTTCGAAATCAGTACAACACCAGCTGTTCCTGTGAAGTTAGCCATATATCTACGACTATGTTCATTTGTTAACAAAATACCGTCAATACCAGCCTCATCAAATGCACTTCTTACTCTTTCGATTTTCTCCATTACTTTATGCCTCCCTCAATTTCTCCATTAATGCAAATAACGCTAACTTATAGCCATAAAAACCAAATCCAACAATTTGTCCCGCACAAACAGCTGCCGTCACAGATTCGTGACGGAACGACTCACGCTGGTGAATGTTAGAAATATGTACTTCAATAACAGGAATCGAAATGCTCGCAATTGCATCTCGAATCGCATAGCTATAATGCGTAAATGCTCCAGGATTTAAAATGATCCCTTCATATATATCTTCCGCCTCATGAATACGATCGATAATCGCACCTTCATGATTCGATTGGAAACATTCTAACTCCACTCCCATTTTTTCTGCTTCTTGCTTCATATCTGCTTCAAGTGTCGCTAGCGTGCCCTTTCCATATACATTTACCTCCCTGACACCGAGGCGATTTAGGTTAGGACCGTTTACGAGGAGTACCTTTTTCATATGTTTAAAACTCCTTAATATTAAATATCTATACAACATTTTAACATAGGAGTCACTTATTTGAATAGTTTGTCTTCTCTTCCCCTTCTCGCTCAGCTTTATTGGTATTTACTGCGTAGGAAACAGAGTATGCTATAAACACACCATACAATATAAAAATACATATCGTCGTCACAATTGTTTCTTTCGGTAAATGGAGTGCACTTTTAATGGCAGGCGCTATTAATCCCATTCCGAAAAATAGTAACGCCCACCAAAATAGCCCATAAATCATCCCTGGAATAATTCCTTCAAACTTTGCCAAAAACGCTTTATACAAAAAGGCAATTAAAATCGAAAGTAGTCCCATACAAACAATTCCTGACACATTGCCCCATACCCCTTCTTTCCAGCTTCCAAAGGCAAATGGTAAAAGTAAATAGTTCGGTCCTGCTTCCGTAAATGAAAATATATGAAGGAAATACCATATCCCTCCCCAAAAGATTCCACCAAATAAACCAATTTGTACAAAATTCCTTGTTCCTAATTGTTCTTGACTCACATCGACACCTCCGCTCAATAGTATGCCCGAAACTATTTTGAACCATGTTTAAATACTGCGAAATTTGTCTATAAAAAGAATAAGAAATGTCCGACTCTCGTAACATTTTTCCTTGTCATATACTTGTATTTGTCGATAAAATAAAGGAAACTCGGTGATTGTCTTATTTCAAAATGACAGAACCCAGTATGACAATTGCCTCTTTTTCTACATAAGAGAGAAACAAATACAGGTTGGTGTTAACATGGCAGAAGAGTCAAAACAAATATATGGCGGGCAAGCAGTCATAGAAGGAGTTATGTTTGGCGGTAGAGAATATACTGTTACAGCGGTTCGTCGTAAAGATAAATCGATTGAATTTTATCGATTACCACGCGTTCGTAATAAAGCATTATCTATCCTGAAAAAAATTCCATTTTTACGAGGGATTGCCGCTATTGTGGATGCAAGTGCGAATGGAGCAAAACATTTAAACTTTGCTTCAGAACGATTTGATGTCCACCCAGAAGAAGACGAACAAATCGCAAATAACAAAGAAGAACAATCGAAATTAACGATGGTATTAGGAGTTGCAGCAGTTGGCGTTTTATCTTTCATATTCGGTAAAGTCATTTTCACAGCAGTTCCTGCACTACTAGCTGAATTAACGAGACCAATTTTCCCTTCTCATACAGGGCAAATCATTGTCGAAAGTGTCATTAAGCTCATGCTATTATTGAGCTATATATACTTTATTTCTTTAACCCCACTTATTAAGCGGGTATTTCAGTACCATGGTGCGGAGCATAAAGTAATTAATGCCTATGAGAATAATCTTCCAATGACTGTAGAAAATGTTCAAAAACAAACTCGCCTTCATTATCGCTGTGGCAGTAGTTTTATTATATTTACAGTCATTATTGGAATGTTTGTTTATTTCCTTGTCCCTACAGACCCACTTTGGGCCAGAGTCGTAAACCGAATTTTATTAATTCCAGTCGTTCTCGGCATTTCTTTTGAAGTGTTACAATTTACAAATCGATTACGCGATATTCCAGTATTACGCATACTTGGATATCCCGGATTATGGCTGCAACTATTAACAACGAAAGAACCAACAGATGATCAAGTGGAAGTAGCCATTGCATCGTTTGAAGAATTATTACGTTTAGAAAACAAACAATAATTATTTAAAATTGGTGTTCAACTCCTTTCCTCATCGTTAATATACTAATTTTAATATATGTTTTTAGGAGGTGTCCCTTATGAACGGTCGTTCGTTTACATTCGCTATAGTTATGCTTATTATCGGATTAGCAATATTCGGCCTTGTTTCATCTGTCATTACAAATCCAATGGGTGTATTAAGAAATATCGGGTACATGTTACTTGTTGTCGGTATCTTTTATTTGCTATACAAGATGTTTACAAATTCTAGTGGTTCTGCAAATTCGCAAAGCTCTTATAAGCGTGCAGCGAAACAATCGAACCGCAAACATAAGAAACAAAATGTAGCACCCCTAAGCAATTCTTTCTTGAAATCCAACGCTTCTAATGACAAAGGTAAGAAAGGCGCTCCTTCCACTTTGAAGCGAAAAAGAAAACAATCTCATTTAACTGTCATTGAAGGTAAAAAAAACAAAAAGAAAGACCGTGCTTCCTTTTAGGAAATACGGTCTTTTTTTATATTTTGCAGTACTTCTTTCAAACTTTTATCTTTCATACTTTCAATTCGAAGGTGATGATTTTCAAATGGTAAATTCCTTGTCACATCATTAGGTACAACAACGCACTTTAATCCTGCTGCAATCGCTGCTTTTAATCCGTTTAACGAGTCTTCAAATACAACAGCTTCAGACGGATCAATTCCTAAATCTTCTATCGCAATTCGATAAAGTGCTGGATCCGGTTTTACCTTCTCAACATCTTCCCTTGTTTTAATGACTTCAAAATAATCTCGAATTTGTAGCTCTTCCAAAAAAGAAGTAACCCATTCTCTAGATGAACTGGAAGCTAATGCGATTTTCAATCCCATTTCTTTCGCTTCCTCTAAATATTCTTTTACCCCGTCACGAGCTTCTGGTATTTTCATTTTCTCTTTATGTAAAGTTTTCACTTTTTCTTTTAATGCATCCTTGTTAAACTTCTCTTTTAATTGCTCATTTAAATATGCGTAAAGCACATCGTCTGTCGTTCCAATACATTTCGCAAATTCCGCTAAAGGTAACTCCCCACCGTACTCACGAACAGCGTCTCTGAAAGAGTGAAACCATATTGTTTCTGTGTCTACAATTAATCCATCAAAATCAAAAATAATTGCTTTCATAATTTCCCCATCCTTTTCGGTTGAAATAAAAAAGGAAACGACATACGTTCCCCCTTAATTACTTTTCTCTTCATTTGCTTTTTGAACGCCACGAAGTGTTTCCACTCGAACCTCATCTTGTTCAAAATATTGCACTAGATCACCAATGCGGTCAATTGCTTCCCAACTTAAATGATGTTCAATTCCTTCTACATCATTGTAAATTTTACTTTCATCCAAACCGATAATACGCATAAATTGCTCTAGCAAGTCATGACGATATACGAGACGTTCTCCGATTTTTTTACCTTTTGATGTTAATACAAGCCCTCTATATTTTTCATAAATTAGATATTCATCTTTGTCTAATTTTTGCACCATTTTCGTTACAGAGGATGGATGTACACTCAGCGCTTCAGCAATATCAGATACGCGGGCATAACCCTTTTCATCAATCAACAAATAAATTTGTTCAATATAATCTTCCATACTAGGGGTAGGCATCGGTTTCCTCCATCCAATTTCATTTTGCTCATTCCGTACGAAGCAATCAATAAAATGATACACCAGAAAGAATAACGTGACAAGTTGAAAACAAGCCTAAATATTTAAAAGAAAAAAGAACTTGCATTCCAATACAAGTTCTTTTCATGTAAAATATTGAATTTCTGCGTTAGGAAAAAAGTGATGAATATATCCTCTAATCGTTTCTTCCAATACTTCTGCATCATCTTTTTTATATACGTATTTCCCGATGCCATATCGTCCCCATTTATATTTGCGCTTCTCTTCATCCATTTCAAGCTTCGTATTCGGATAACGCTCTTGAATGACCTTTTTTGCTGGTTTTGTAAAGCGATGTTGAATTAATTCAAATGTTAAATTCGGTATCGACAAATCTTTTAGCGCATTGTACAGTCGCTCAAATAGTTCACGATATCCTTCTTCCCATCCTTCATGCATATAAAGTGGTGCAACTATAAACCCAAGTGGATAACCCGCACCTGCTACTTTACGAGCCGCTTCAATTCGTTCTTCAAAAGGTGATGTCCCCGGCTCAAAATTTTTGATTACATACCGTGAATTAATACTAAATCGAAAACGAGTTTTCCCATTATGTTTTGCATCTAATAAATGATCAACGTGCGAATATTTCGTAACGAAACGTAAACGCCCATGCTCACTTTCTCCAATGAATTCAATCGCCCGCTTTAATGCATGTGTTAAATGATCAATTCCAACAATATCTGATGTACAAGCCGCTTCAAACCTTGTTATTTCTGGTGCTCTTTCATCCATATACTGCTTTGCCTTCTCAAATATTTCATCAAGATTGACATACACGCGAACGTAAGGCTTACTCCCAAGTGTCGTTTGCAAATAGCAATAATGACAATGTCCCATACACCCCGTTGCGAGCGGGATTGCATATTCAGCTGACGGTTTTGACGTATCAAACTTTAATGTTTTCCTCACCCCAACGACAAGTGTTGCCTTTGCATTACGATACTTTTGCAAATCATTTTCACCTGGCAAATTTCTAATTTGATTATGGGATGTCGTTTCACGAATTTCTAATCCCATCTTCGTAAACTTCTCATACAGCTCTTTTCCAAGCGGATATTCGAGTGCCTTCGGTTCAAAGTAAACGAGTTTTGGCATAAATGGTTTCATATGCTTCCCTCCTCTCGTTAGTATGGGAAACGATGAAGAATTAACACTCATTAAAGTTTTCCACTTCAGTAACTTGCGTTGCAAGTTACTGAATGTTATAATTTGGATAACAGCTACCTTGCAACGCAAGTTACCTGAGTAAAAGGTGGTGAAATCATGCACAGCCAAATGTTAAAAGGTGTGCTCGAAGGTTGCATCCTATACATCATTTCACAAGAAGAAGTGTACGGATATGAACTGAGTACAAAATTAAATAAACACGGATTTACATTCGTAAGTGAAGGAAGCATATATCCGTTATTGTTACGTATGCAAAAAGAAAAATTGATTGAAGGAACATTAAAAGCTTCCTCACTCGGTCCAAAGCGAAAATATTATCACGTAACCGACAAAGGATTAGAGCAGCTTGAAGAGTTTAAACAAAGTTGGGGAATGGTTTCAACAACCGTAAACAACTTATTACAAGGGGAGTGATAGGAATGAAGGCGAAAGATTTAATCGAACTAAATAACCAAAAGCGTAAATTATTAACTAAGAAAAATGAAAACGCCTATAGCGACATGTTAATATACATCCGCTTAGCTAAAGTGCCAGAGTACCACGCGGAAGAACTACTAATTGAAATTCTAGATCATCTTATTGAAGCCCAGCAAGAAGAAAAAAGTGCTTATGATATTTTTGGCGACGACTTACAGGCATACTGTGACGAACTAATTGCTGCTCTACCGAAGCCAAGTTTATGGGAACAATTATCGATTCCTTTATTTATAACTAGTTATCTGTTAGCAATATACTTTGCTATTTCTTCCGTAATTGCATTGGTATTCCCCCTATTTTCAAATGAAGCACGTTTTAAATTTGTACACATTGATTTCATTTATCTGCTCGCATTTATACTGTCCATACATCTCATCATACGTTTTGTTTTCGACTTTATTAACATTGATTTATTTAAAAACAAAACAACTATTTGGAGGCATATAGGCAGTTTTTTAATACGCCATAGCCTATGGATACTATTAATCGGTATTTCCTTTTTATTTATTAAACAGCCCTATACTACATTACAAATCTCACCTTGGATCGGCACTTTACTTGCCATCTCTTGCTATGCACTATACAAAATCTTCTTCAAAAAAGAATATTTAGCCTTTAAAAAGGAGTGACGATACGATGACTGAAAAAGAATTGATTAAGTTAAACAATGAAAAAAGAAATTTATTAACAGCTGAAAACGAAGCTGTTTATGGTGATATGCTTATTTATTTACGCCTTACTAGCGTTCCTCAAAAGCAAATGGAGGAATTACTTTTAGAAATATTGGATCATCTTTTAGAAGCGCAAGAAGACGGTAAAAATGCACATGATATTTTCGGGGAAGATTTAAAAACTTACTGCGATGAATTGATTAGCTCTTCAGAACATCAAAATTCTCTCCAACAAGCTGCCGTTATTGGATTTGCAGTTAGTTTATTATTAGCTATTCAAATTGGATACGATACATTCAGTACTCTTATGCAAAAACTATTTTCAGATACAAACACTTCAGGAATTCCATTTAGTATTCCTGGAACAATATTATCTGCTATCGTTTTAACAATTAGTGCTTTCATAACTTTTTCCTTGTTTAGACGTTTTTCTTTTACAATACTGGTTTCCTGGAAACAAAAAGCAATTCTCTTATTATCAGTATTCGTACCTTTTGTCTTATCAGTTTTTTTAAACGTATTTTTTAAAACGAAACCGTACTTATTTTATAATTTATCTATTTGGCAAGGTGCTCTTGTTACACTTTCTTTTTATATTTTGTACAAATTTTTATATAAAACATCTAAATTTTAACAGCCTTTCAAAAGGCTGTTTTTCTTCTGTCTAATTTTACAAATTGAAAAATTTCATAAAGAAAATAAGAAAAATGCAAAATAATTAAAGTTAATTGTTGACGTGATGCTTTTATTATCGGTATCATAAATCTTCGTGAGCAATTATTTTTCGTTATACGATTTTTTTATTATTACTGAATTTTTGAGAGGAGAAATTAGATGTCAGTTAAGAAGAAAACGCAAGTACGCACCGGCAAAATGGTACGTGAACTAATGTTAGCAGACGAAGATGTAAATGCTTCGCTAATTATGGTATATAGTGAAAACGGTGTAAACGCAGAAATTAAAATCGAGGGCTTAACGCCGAAATGTAACGAAGAATTATTTTTGAGCGGAAACGTGGATTGGAACAAGAGTGTTATTTATAAAATTGTTGATTTCACTGGAAACGCTGAAGTTGGTAAAGTTACATTAACAGCGATGAACAAAAACAATGTTTCTCTAGAAGTTGAACGCGTTATGTGGAGCAAAGAGAATAAAGAAGCTGCTGAGCAAGAAGAAACTGTTGTAGAAGCTCCAAAAGCAGTTACACCGGCTCCAAAACCTGTTACGCGAGTAGAAACACCTGCAGCACCTAAACCTACTCCGGTACCAACACCGAAGCCAGTAAGTGTAGAAGCTGCTGTGGAATTATCTACTCCAGCACCTGTGAAAAAAGCAGTACCAACTCCAGTTACAAAGCAAGAGACAGCACCGGTCGCGCCTGCAAAACCGAAGCAACCTGCTTTGACTGAAACAAATACAAAACTACAAGAAAATTATGTGAAACTCGTGAAAAAGACAATTGAAGTTTGTCAAGATTACGAGCTTGGCATCGACATAGATGATTCTATTGAAAGCTTAAAACAAGAACTACAAAGCCAAGGTATTAGCGTCACATTTGACAAAGAAATTATGGACGTTGTAAATCGCCTTCGTTCTTTACAAGATAAAGGAATCAAAGTAGAAAAAGTACTTAATTTACTATAAAAAAATAAGAGGTGGCAATTGCCACCTCTTATTTTTTATAATTCCATTCCTTACTTTCATACTTCTCTTTTGCTAATGTTTGCACTTCATGTAACTGTTCTTCTGTTAATTCATACGGAACAAGCTCTACATCTAATCCTTTTTCAAACCCAACCTCAAACGCTTTAATTAACTGTTCGATTGTAAACGTACGGTCTGTTAATTCATTAATTGCTACCGCTTTAGAAGAGAACATACTCTTCATACGCTCTTTTACACGTTCATTCGGGAATAAAAACAGATCGTATAATTCATCTAAATCTATTTCTAACGGAATCGATCCGTGCTGTAAAATCACACCTTTTTGACGTGTTTGAGCACTACCTGCGATTTTTCTTCCTTCTACTACAATTTCATACCAAGATGGTGCATCAAAGCATACGCCTGAACGTGGATTTTTTAAATTTTCACGGTCTGCTTCTGTTTTTGGAACTGCATAATATGCTTCTAATCCTAATGCCTTAAAACCGTCTAATAAACCTTGCGAAATAATACGATACGCTTCTGTAACTGTTTTTGGCATATTTGGATGATCTTCAGACACAATAACACTGTACGTTAATTCTTTATCATGTAGTACACCCCTGCCGCCTGTTTGACGACGAACGAATCCATATTTCTTTTCGTTAACTACATCCATATTAATATCTTTTTCAACACGCTGGAAATACCCAACTGTTAATGTTGGTACTTCCCATTCATAAAAACGAATGGTTGGTGGCATTTTCTTTTCACTTTGCCAATTTAATAAACATTCATCTAACGCCATATTAAATGCCGGTGAACATTGACCAGAGTTAATATAACACCATTTTTCTTTTCCCATCCTGCACCTCATATAACCAATTATTTTTCACATTCTCTAGTCTACCAAATTCGACAAAATTTGTGAAAGAATACGAAATTTCTTCTTATATGCAAATGAATCTGTTGCATAAATACATACGGGCATTATAATATTGAAAGTAGGATAAGAAAAAAGGGAGCGATAGAACCGTGTCAACAACTTGGATTATTTTATTAGCCGTAATCGTAGCGTTCATCGGCTACACTGTATGGATGTATTTCTATCAGAGAAAATTAATTAAAACACTTTCAGAAGAAGAGTTTCGCGCTGGCTACCGCAAAGCACAGCTTATCGATATTCGCGAAGCAGACGAATATACTGCAGGACATATTTTAGGCGCACGTAACATTCCATTATCACAAATTCGCCTTCGTCATAAAGAACTTCGCAAAGATCAACCAGTTTACTTATACTGCCAAAGCGGATTTCGTACTGGTCGTGCAGCTCAATACTTAAAGAAACAAGGCTACAAAGATTTCTACCAGTTACAAGGTGGATTCAAAACGTGGACTGGAAAAATTAAAAAGAAATAATAACATACAAAAACTAGCTGAATCATTCAGCTAGTTTTTTCATTCCATATTATTCGCAATGTATACTAAATTTTGCTTAATCACATCTTTATCATTCTCTTGCACATTACGATACAGCAGCTGATATTCAAGTCCTTTCTCTTTCCAAATAAGCGTAGCGAATTCATCTCCTCGCCCAGAGTCATCCTTATTTTTAAAATAAGCGAATGCTCCACTATTCAATTTCATTTGTTCTTGAAATCGCTTCTCTTCCACGAGATCCGGAAAACTATAAGGAAAGTTCGCAACATTTAACTCAATATACTCATTTCTACCTGGCTCCCGCTGTTTATATTTAATCATTAAGACAGCGTTCTTTTTCCCAATCGCTCTAACTTCCCCCTTCACATCACTCGTAATGTCATACGGTAAAAACGCCGGAACTTTAAATTTCACTGGAAAATATTTCGGAAGCTCCTTTAGCGGAATAGGATCCGTAACACGATCCATCGCTCCCCCTGTTGTTCCCACAAAATTTTTTTCTTCTTGCATCGTTTGCTGAAACGAACATGAACTTAGCACTAGACTAGAAAACACGAAACAAATGATTCTTTTTTTCAATTTGTTTCCGCCCTTTCTTCATACCGCTCTCTTTATGAATAAAACGTTAATGCCCGATTGGTGGAGCTAATAATCCGCGGGACATGCCCGACTGATTAAAGTTTCACTTTGTATGCTATTCATATTCGCCTCATTTACAAACTCCCCCTTTGAAAACTTTCCACGTTATTCTCACACATTTTGACAAAAATTCTTTTATAGACGCAAAAAAGACCCCCATCATTCTCACGCTCAACTAAAAAGGTTACGCGAATAACAGAAGTCATGTTTATAACATAGTTTGTGAAAAGCTTTTCAGGTCAAGATTTTTTCATTCTTATTATTTTCCCTTTATAATAAAGGAAAGAGGTGATACATATGGCCAATATAAAACAAATTGCAAAAACCGCTGGTGTATCCATATCAACTGTTTCCCGCGTCCTTAATAATCACCCTTACGTAAAAGAAGAAAAACGTAAGCGTGTTCTAGATGCTGTTGAAGAATTGAACTATGCAAAAAATATAAATGCTATTCATTTAATAAAGGGAAAAACATATACAATCGGGGTTATGCTCCCTTTCATTAATCTTCCATACTTCAGTACAATTATTGAAGGAATCGGAAACGAAGCGTTAGCAGCTGGATATCACATTAATTTATGTCAAACAAATTACGATAGCCTCGAAGAGATTCGTGTTCTTGAAATGATGAAAATGAAACAATTCGATGGAATGATTATTTGCTCTCGAACGAGTTCTTGGGAACAAATTGAACCTTTCGCAAAATTTGCCCCTATTATTTCATGTGAAAAGATAAAGCATCCCCTCATTTCATCCGTCTACGTAGATCACTATGAAGGCTTCCGTCTCGGCACTGCCTATTTACTCAGTAAAGGCCATGAAAAAATCGGAATCTGTTTAGCAAGAAAAACGAGTGCAAATTCTATAGAGCGCGAAAAAGCATTTGCTGATACGCTGCATAACGAAGGTAAAACGGTACATCCAGATTGGATTTTTCATCAATGCTATACGATGCAGGATGGTGCAAAAATACTTCATCGCATTTTAAACATGAAAAATCGCCCAACCGCTATTTTTACAGCGAACGATCAAGTTGCAGCTGGTTTATTAACAGAGGCGCGAAAATATGGCATTCGAGTCCCTGAAGAACTTGCTATCCTTGGATTTGATAATCATGAAATTTCAAAGGCGTTAGAAATTTCCACAATTGAACACCCCGGTCTCGCAATGGGCTCACATGCTTTTTCTTTATTCCATAAACAAATCCAAAGCGAGCAAATTGCTGGGAAGGCAGAAGAGCTTTCATTCCATTTAATTGGGCGAGATACTGTCTAAAAAAAGAGCGTTACCTGTAGCGCTCTTTTTCAGCTCTTCACCTATTGACTTTATATTTTCCATCTCATATAATAAACCTAACGAACGGTAGGTAGGGGATGAAAATGACAGCAAACCGCATTAAAGCTGTAGCACTTTCTCATTTCGCACGCTACGGCTACGAAGGAACTTCATTAGCAAATATTGCTCAAGAAGTTGGGATTAAAAAACCATCGATTTACGCACACTTTAAAGGAAAAGAAGAGCTATATTTTATATGCTTAGAATCCGCTCTTCAAAAAGATTTACAAAGCTTCACAGACGATATCAAAAATTTTTCAAATTCGTCTACTGAAGAATCGCTCTTACAGTTACTAAAGGGCTATGCAAAACGATTTGGTGAAAGCGAAGAATCAATGTTTTGGTTACGAACTTCTTATTTTCCGCCCGATGCATTTCGCGAACAAATTATCGAAAAAGCGAATACACACATTGAGAACGTCGGAAAACTTTTATTCCCTATATTTAAACGGGCAAACGAGCAAAGTGAACTGCATAACATTGAAGTAGAAGACGCTCTAGAAGCCTTTCTATGCTTACTAGACGGACTTATGGTTGAACTACTATTCGCAGGTTTAAATCGCTTTGAGACTCGTTTAAACGCCTCTTGGCAAGTATTTTGGCGAGGCCTTTCAAACTGACGGATTGCTCCTTTGCAATGCGTCGTTTTTAAGCCCTTTACCTAACGACTGGTAGGAAGGAGAAATGACATATGGCATGGATTTATGTAATCATAGCTGGTATTATTGAAATCTTTTGGGTGATTGGACTAAAAAAAGCGGAGGCACCACTTGAATGGGCTGGTGTTGCGCTATTAATTACAATTAGTTTCGTCTTATTATTTAGAGCTTATAAAGATTTACCTGTCGGCACTGTATACGCAGTCTTCACAGGAATTGGAGCTGGCGGAATCGTTCTTACAGAGATTTTCGTCTTCGGAGAACCTTTCTCTATTGTAAAAGTATTATTAATTGGTTTAATCTTCTTTGGCGTAATTGGTTTAAAACGAGTAACAGAAGAAAAAGAAGCGAAGGAGGCCGCATAAAATGGCTTGGGTATTTTTAATTCTAGCTGGTATTTGTGAAATTATTGGTGTACTCTTTATGAAAGTAGCCACTGAAAAGAAAGGCTGGGCACCAAAAGTTATTTTAATTGCTAACTTCGGCGTAAGTTTCTTCTTCTTATCTCTTGCGATGAACACGTTACCGATGGGAACTGCTTACGCGATTTGGACTGGAATCGGAACTGCGGGAAGTGCACTTCTAGGTATTCTTATTTTCCGCGAATCAGCGGATTGGCGTCGTCTTGCCTTCTTAAGTTGCATTCTATGCGGCGCTGTTGGCTTAAAACTATTAAGCTAACGTGAGGTGACTGTCATGTGGAAAGAAAAAGGAAAACAAATGTTAGCATGGATTACACTCGGGATCGTCATTCTATTGCAAATCAGTTTTCATATAATAGAATGGTTGTTTCATAGAGTCGTATCCATTCTTACATTTCTTCCTAACATGGCACTTGAAATTGCATCTATTGTTTGGTCCATTATTGCCTCCATTGCAATCGTCATTATATGGAGTATCGCCAAACTATGGAATAAATTATTTAAAAAGGACAGTACTTCTGAAAAAGAGTAACTGTCCTTTTTTATATTCATTCAGACTTTCTGTAGAAGTTTGATGTGATAAGACAAAGAAGACCAACTATGACAATGCTTATACCAATCCCTTTATGCAAATTAGGAAATGGCGATGGTATATCTGCATAAAAATTTGCTAATATGAGACCGATTGAAAATAAAAATATCCCTATTCTATATAACCATTTTCTTTTGTTCATCATTCTCCCTCCTAACATTTTTCATACACTCCTTTCCTTTGGACATACTACCTAAAAAAGGAGTGAATACTATGCAAAATTCTATACATAAGCAGATCCTATTTTTATTTTTCCTCTTTCTCATTCTCGTTATCATTTTCAGCTTTATATTACATACTCCGAAAGATGTTGTACCGAATAGCCTCTCTGTTTATAAACTCTTACTTTCATATTGTCGTTATTGAAGAAGGTGCCTTATATAAGGCACCTTTTAAAATTCTCTCTTCTCATACAATTTCACTGAAACGAAGATAGATGCTATGAACATGCATATGGAACCGATGAATAACAAGCTGTTATATAGCTGAATTTGTTCTAGGTTGATTCCAAAGAAAATAGAAGAAACAGCCATAGGTGCTATTAGTATAAAAATCACAATAAAAATAGTTTTTTTATACGCTAACCAAAACGATATTGGTAAAACAAAACTTAAATACATTAAAATAAAGCTAATACTAGCAAGCATTGTCGTTTCAATAAATTCAAATAGGTTACCCCCACTCTTCATTCCCATCGTGAAACAACCAACCGTTACGCTTATAAAAAGAGTAATAATTGCTACTATATATTTCGCATACACAATTTGTTTTCTCAATATTGGTAAACTATTTACTATAACTTCACTCTCATTTTTACTATCTGCTTCAAATGTTTTTACTGTTGCCCCAATTGTAAAAATTACTGACATAATTATGAACAGATTTTCCGTATCTGTTACGGCCATATAAAAGAAAACAGGATACAGTATGTACCAAATTAAAAATTTCCATTGCACGATAAAGTCTTTTATTATAAGTTGCTTCACAATCGCTCCCTCCTTATAAATCACGTTCATTGTACAAATGAATTGAGAAAAACATAGACATAACATATAAAAGAAGGAGTCCTGCTATAAAACAAATATTTACGACTAGACTCGTGTTGCAAGCATTCTCTACATCTAACCATACGTTACTTACAATCAATCCACTTAAATACCCAAATGCAATTCCGATGAAAGGAGCAATTTGTTTTGCACTGCTATATCCTACTGAAAATTCGATTAGGAGTACAATCATGCTATAAACCAATCCTCCCGTTATTCCGCCAAGAATCTCTCCCCATAGCATAAATACAGTTATATGTTCATTTTGTAACTGAATTAAACCAACTACAAGTGAGAAAATCCCACCTAAAACAACTAAAATACTTACAAATATGTATTTTGCTATGACAATTTCTTTACGCTCAAACGGCAAACTATTTACTATCATCTCACTTTTATTTTTCCCCTCATAACTCATTGACAGTACCATACCAAGAAAAGGTATAGATACACTAATCGTCATAAGGAAACTATCACTACGAAAATCAACAATAGCAAGGAAAAACAAACATATAAGATAAGCAAACCCTAACTTTCTTTGCAACATCATATCTTTTAAGACTAATTGCTTGATCATGTTTTACCCTCCTAATATGAAAATGTCCCTTCTATAACTCTGCCTCCTGAAACATTTTCATTGAGAGAAACATTGACATGACTATACTTACTAACACTCCGATACCAAGAACACTCATTGCTAGTGTAGCCTCTTGAGAGTGGAGTACTTTTAACATAATTGTTTTATCACCAAAAATATTGCACATAAGACCAATCATACCCATTAGAGGAAATAGCATAATCACATTCAAGACAGTAATAGCTTTATATCCCCCAATGTAATTAGCAGGTATCGTTACTACACAATAAATTAAAGTTGCTACTATTGCTGAAAATATTGCATATCCAGGAATAACTATATCTCTGTTCAACAAAATATTTCCTAATATTACGACTATAGAAGTTATACTCAAACCGACTATAATAAATAATGTGCTTGAAATATATTTAGCTATAACTATCTCTTTTCTCATTATAGGCAAACTCACTAATACTTTTTCTGTTTTACTTTTTTCTTCATAATAAAAAGAAATATATATAATCGTACTACATGTTATAAATAATCCTATTGCAATCCCCATCGGTTCTATGGAATTTCTAAAAACAGATAAAATAGGTATTAAAAAATAGAAAGGAAACATCTTCTTCTGTAAGAAAAACTCCTTCAAAATCAACTGTTGCATATGAATTCCCCTCTCTATAAATCACGTGCTTCATAAATTTTAATTGTAAGAAACATAGAAACGATATAAATACTAACTAATGTAATGAATCCAACTATAAATACACCAATATGCATAGGATTCATAATCCACTCAATGAATGAAGGTGTTGTTTCATTCAGCCCATCACTAATAAACATCCAAAAAATTACACCGACTCCCATTGACGCTGCTGATACTATACTTCTTACTACCTTCGATTTTGTACCGTAATAACTAGGGAAAAGTATCACAACAAAAAATACGGCGTAAACAGCTCCATTTATTACTTCATACCATGGAATTTCAATGTATAGATTAGGATGATAGGCACCGATATCACCAATGACCACAATACCTCTTACAAGAAAAACAACTAACATCGTAGAGAGTATGCCACCAACAATAAATAGTGCACTGGAAACATATCTAGCAATTATGATATCCTTTCGGCTTACCGGTAAACTATTTATAATAATGTCACTGTTATTCCTTTCATCCATAAAAATTAACGTCATAACGGAGGAAAGGGTTATAAATAGACAACTCATCGGAAATAAAAATTCACCACTTGGCTCTAACATAAAAAACAAAAGGGGCATAACAAAATTTACTAACCACATCACCCGAAAAAAGAACAAATCCTTATAAATGAGCTGACGCATAGGCACCTCTCCCTTTCGCAGTGTAAACGATAATATCATCTAATGTAGGCTTTTCTAGTACAACCTCATTTCCAAACCAATCGATAATTGCTTGTTTATCTTTTGCTAAACCTTCGAAACCAAATTTATTTTTTCGTAATCCAACAAATTGTTCTTTTCCTTCTCGATCTAATAAATCATTACTTCCTTTTACGATTACGTAGTTCTCCATTAATTCATCTTTCTCACCAGTAAATATAATTTCTCCATCATTGATGAACGTAATATAATCTGCGATGCGCTCTAAATCTGTTGTAATGTGCGTTGAGAATAATACGGATACTTCATCTTCCATTACAATTTCTTGCAACATATCAAGTAATTCACTTCGAACAACTGGATCTAACCCTGCTGTCGGTTCATCCATAATGATAAACTCTGCGTGATGTGAAAGTGCGATAGCAATCGCAAATTTCATTTTCATCCCTTTTGATAATTCTTTAATTTTTTTATACTTCGGAACTTGCAATCGATGCATATACGATTGATACTGCTCTTCGTCCCACTTTTTATATAGCGGTGCAATAATACGTTTCATTTGTTCACACGTTAAATCTTCGTAGTAATGATTTTCATCATATACAAAACCGATATTTTGTTTTATTTCCTTCTCGGCTTTTTTATTGTCCTTGCCAAAAATTTTTATATCACCGCTATCTTTTCTAATTAAATTCATAATCATTTTGATCGTCGTACTTTTCCCTGCTCCATTCGGTCCGACAAATCCCATAATATATCCGCATGGTAACGTAAAACTTATATTTTTCACTGCAAAATCTTGATAACTTTTACAAACGTTTTTTAGCTCTAACATCTCTTATTCCCCCTCATATAAACACGCAATCATCTGCTGTAAATCTTCAAGTGAAAGCTGCAACGCTTTACTTTCATTTACAACCTCTTCCGCTTTACTTTCCAATAGACGTAGCCGCTGTTCTTTTAGTAGTTCATTATTTTTACGTGAAACATAAGTCCCCTTCCCAGCAACAGTTTCTATATATCCTTCTTTTTCAAGCTCCTCGTACGCACGCTTCGTTGTAATTACACTAACTTGTAATTCCTTCGCTAAGCTACGAATAGACGGTAATTGGTCTCCACCCTTTAAACCACCATTTAAAATAAGCTGGCTTAATTGTTTTCTTATTTGCACATAAATAGGGTCTTGGGAAGAATTCGAAATAATAATATTCATGTTTTCCTCCAGTGTTTGTATATACTGTATATACCTTATATATACAGTATATACACACCATCCTATTTTTGGCAAGAAAAAAAGACCAACATTTTCCTGTTGGTCTTTCGTATATGTATCACTTTTCAAAGCGATCTAACATCTCATCTCTCATTCCAAAACTCACTACCGCAATTCCTACATACATAAACAGAAGGAACGCCGGATGAACTGTATTGTACCAAGTGCTATCAACAATTAAATAAATCGTTAATGCTACAACAAGAACAAACGCTAAGATAAACATATAAAAGTGTCTTGTACTACCCATAATAAACTCCTCTCTTCTCTCGTCACCATTCAACAGTATATTGTATCGAATAATTCGATATGACTCAAGGTTAACTTTCTGTTATGTAATCAAGTTCCACCTTTACAATGTCCTCACATGCTATTGAAATGATTGTTCCTTGCTTATCAATTGCCGTCACTTCTCTATTATCCATTACACGATGTGCTACTCTTTCTAGTACTTTTCCTTGATCTCGATAACAAAATTCTTTTACATCTTTAATCGTTTTTCCGTTTTCTAAATGGTATATCATTCTATAACACCGATATCCCACATTTTCACCCCCAGCTTGCTCGTTTTTTCACATATACATAAAAATGAGTCATTCCTATCTCATTACATCTTCTTAATTTCAATAAAATTCTAACAAAAATAAATACTTTTATCAAACTGACTTTTTCAACAAAATCACCTATAAAACTGCTTCTTTACACCATTATGAAACAAAAAATATAAACTTTTAACATTTTCTTCACTAATTCTGCACAAATTCTCCATACAAAAAAAAGAACCCGCATATAGCGAGTTCTTCCTTTGTTATGCTAATCAAACTTGTACAGGAGCTAACTTTTCATAACGTAAAACTGGTTTACGAGCAGCCAATGTTTCATCCAAACGTTTAATTACCGTTGTATGTGGCGCTTCTTGTACAACTTCTGGATTTTCTTCTACTTCTTTAGCAATTTGAATCATCTTATCAATAAAACCGTCTAATGTTTCTTTTGATTCTGTTTCTGTCGGCTCAATCATAATACATTCTTCCACATTTAATGGGAAGTAAATTGTTGGTGGATGGTAACCGAAATCAAGCAGGCGTTTTGCGATATCTAATGTACGTACACCAAGTTTCTTTTGACGACGACCTGATAATACAAACTCATGCTTACAATGTCTATCGAACGGAAGATCATAGAATGGTGCTAATCTTCTCATCATATAGTTCGCATTTAATACCGCATACTCCGTTACTGTACGTAGTCCATCTGGACCCATAGAACGAATGTATGTGTATGCACGAACGTTAATTCCGAAGTTACCATAGAATGGTTTTACGCGCCCAATTGCTTCTGGACGATCATAGTTAAAGTGATAGCCATTTTCTGTTTTCTCTAAAATTGGTTTTGGTAAGTACGGAATTAAATCTGCTTTCACACCTACTGGACCAGAACCTGGGCCACCGCCGCCGTGAGGCCCTGTAAATGTTTTATGAAGGTTTAAATGCACAACGTCAAATCCCATATCTCCTGGGCGTGCTTGGCTTAATACCGCATTTAAGTTTGCACCATCATAGTATAATTTACCGCCTGCGTTATGGACGATTTCTGCCATTTCTAAAATATTTTCTTCGAATAGACCTAATGTATTAGGATTTGTTAACATAAGTGCTGCTGTTTCTTCGTTTACAACACGTTTTAAATCTTCTAAGTCAACAAGACCATGTTCATTTGATTTTACTGTAATTGTTTCAAAACCAGCTACAGTTGCAGATGCTGGATTCGTGCCGTGAGCAGAGTCAGGAACAATTACTTTCGTACGGTTAAAGTCACCATTTGCTTCATGGTATGCACGAATTAACATTAAGCCTGTCCATTCTCCGTGTGCACCAGCTGCTGGTTGTAATGTAACAGTATCCATACCTGTAATTTCAATTAAATGCTCTTGTAAGTCGTACATTAATTCCATTGCACCTTGTACTGTCTTTTCATCTTGTAATGGATGAATATTTGCAAATCCTGCGAAACGAGCTACATTCTCATTAATTTTCGGATTATATTTCATCGTACAAGATCCAAGTGGATAGAATCCAGAATCTACACCGTGGTTACGGTTTGAAAGTGCTGTATAGTGGCGCATAATGTCAAGTTCAGATACTTCTGGTAGCTCAGCATCTTCTACTCGAATATAATCGCTCTCAAACACATCTTCTAGTTTCACTTCTTCTACATCTAATTTTGGTAGGCTATATCCTATGCGTCCTTCTTTACTCACTTCAAAGATAAGTGCTTGGTCTTGGTTCTTCATTGGATAGCCCCCATTTCGTTTACAAGTGTGTCAATTTCCTCTTTTGTACGAAGCTCAGTTACTGCTACAAGCATATGGTTTTCATGCTCTTTATAATCACGGCCTAGATCGTAACCGCCGATAATATTCTTTTGTAATAATGCATCGTTTACTTCTTTCACTGGACGCTTGCAATCTACAACAAACTCATTGAAGAATGGTCCAGCAAATGTAACTGTGAAGCCTTGCGCTTCAAATTGACGTTTTGCATATTGTGCTTTAGAAATATTTTGACGTGCCATTTCTTTCACACCTTGTTTACCAAGTGCCGTCATTGCAACTGATGCTGCTAATGCATTTAACGCTTGATTTGAACAAATGTTAGACGTCGCTTTGTCACGGCGAATATGCTGTTCACGTGCTTGTAACGTTAATACAAACCCACGTTTACCATCTGAATCTACAGTTTGTCCAACAAGACGTCCTGGAATTTTACGCATAAATGCTTTCGTTGTTGCAAAGTAACCACAGTGTGGTCCACCAAACTGCGTTGGAATACCAAATGGTTGTGCATCACCGATTACAATATCAGCACCAAATTTTCCTGGTGGTGTTAATGCGCCTAATGATAATGGATTTGAAGAAACGATAAATAATGATTTTTGTTGATGAACGATTTTTTCAATATCAGCTAATTTTTCAACTTGTCCGAAGAAGTTTGGATATTGAACGATTACACAAGCAACTGTATCATCTACTTCACTTTGTAATACGTCTAAATCTGTTACACCATCTTTATGATTAATTTCAACAACTTCAAGATGTTGACCTTTTGCATACGTTTCAAGTACTGCTCTTGATTCTGGATGAACTGCGCTAGATACAAGAATTTTCTTTTTACGAGTATGGCCAGCTGCTAGCATTGCCGCTTCAGCTAAAGCTGTACCTCCGTCGTACATAGAAGAGTTTGCTACATCCATTCCTGTTAATTCACAAATCATTGTTTGGAATTCAAAGATTGCTTGTAATTCCCCTTGTGAAATTTCTGGTTGGTATGGCGTGTAAGCTGTATAAAATTCTGAGCGAGAGATAACGTGATCTACAATTACTGGAGCGTAATGATCATATACGCCTGCTCCTAAGAAAGAAGCGTACTCTTTTAAGTTAGCATTTTTACTAGCCATTTGAGTCAACTCTTTTAACAGCTCTGGCTCTGATTTTGCTTCTTTAATTTTTAAATCCCCTTTAAAACGAACACTCTCTGGAATATCAGAGAATAACTCATCGATCGTTTGAACGCCGATCGTTTGTAACATTTCTTTTTTGTCTTCTTCTGTCATTGGAAGATAACGATGCAACATGAAATCTACCCCTCTCCCCGTTACTTTGAACGTTTATAAAATGGTGTTGGAACAACTACTGCTTTGACGCGTTTATTACGAATTTCAATTTCTACTTCTGTATCAACTGCTGCGTATTTTACATCAATTAGTGCTAAACCAATGCTTTTCTTTAACGTTGGAGATTGTGTACCACTCGTTACTTCCCCGATTTTTTCTTCTCCAATAAATACAGGGTAATGTGTACGAGGAATTCCACGTTCGATTACTTCGATGCCGACTAACTTACGAGGCGCACCGTTTTCTTTTTGCTCTTTTAACGTTTCTTTTCCAAAGAAGTCTGCTTCTTTATTTGGTTTTACCGCAAAGCCAATGCCAGCTTCAATCGGTGTAATATCTTTTGATAATTCTTGACCATAAAGTGGTAATGTTGCTTCGAAGCGAAGTGTATCACGAGCACCTAAACCACATGCTTTTAAGCCTTCTTCTGCTCCAACTTCAAGAAGTTTCTCCCAAAGTTTTGCAGCATCTTCACTCTTACAGTAAATTTCAAATCCATCTTCACCTGTGTAACCTGTACGAGATACAAGTGCTGGAATTCCATCTACAAGAATATCGTTTTTAAATTTAAAGAACTTAATTTCTTTCAAATCTTCTGACACAACTTTTTGTAAAATGCCTTCTGCTTTTGGACCTTGAATTGCAAGCTGTGCAACTTCACTAGAAACATTGACTACTGTCGCATCGCCAATTACATGGCTAGCTAACCATTCGTAATCTTTCTCGATATTTGATGCATTGATTACTAATAAATAGTCTTCTTCACCACGTTTGTAGATTAATAAATCATCTACTGTACCACCATTTTCGTAGCACATAGCTGTATATTGTGCGCCTCCTACCTTTAAAGTAGAAACGTCATTTGTAACAACACGTTGTAAAAATGCTAAACTATCTACACCTTTTACCTCAACTTCTCCCATATGAGACACATCGAACAAACCTGCAGCCGTACGTACAGCTTCATGTTCTTCTTTAATGCTTGAAAATTGAACTGGTAATTCCCAACCACCGAAGTCGATTGTTTTTCCACCATACTTCGCGTATACATCAAATAACGGTGTACGTTGTAATGTAATCATGCTCTCTCCCCCTTATGCTTTGACAAATCAATAAAAGTTGCTCGCCATATCTAAACATTTTCACTCTGAAAAGATAGGATATACGGAATCTCATTATATTTTTTTATGAAAGCGTAAATAAAAAATCACTTTCTTGGATAAAATACGAAAGATTCCACACATTTCACACCATTATCCTAACATTATTCGCTATATTTCATCAATATTCTAGCATAAAAAATAATTTAGAATTTTTCATTCTTAATCTTATTAAATACAACTTTCAAAATTCAGCCCTTTATCTTTGCCTATTCTTTAACTTTCAGTATGTGTAATAGCTCCTTATTACAAGGCTTATATAATAAAGATTTTTTTAATAATTACTTTAGTTTATAAAAGGTGGGAGAGTCGTAATGAATGTCGATATTTCCGTAGATCGAACGTGGCAAAACAATTTTTTAAATAGAATTAATGAAGATGGTCCTTGGACAAATTGGGATTTATATCATTTAGCTTATAAAACAGAAAAATCGTTACTTGTTCCTACTTTCGATGGATTACAAGCACCGAAACATTTATCTCATTTCACACCACTTCCTCATCAATTAGAAGTCGCTCAAAATGTCATTGAACAAATGAATGGTAAAGCGATACTAGCAGATGAAGTGGGACTTGGGAAAACGATTGAAGCTGGGCTTATTTTAAAAGAATATATGGTCCGCGGCCTTGTGAAAAAAGTACTTATACTCGTCCCTGCCTCTCTCGTATCACAATGGGCATACGAATTAAATACAAAGTTTTTTATTCCAGCTGTAGCCCAAAAGAAAAGCTACTCGTGGGAACAAGCCGATGTGATTGTATCATCAATTGATACTGCAAAACGTTCACCGCATCGCGATATCGTTTTGAACCTAGAATATGACCTTATTATTATCGATGAAGCACATAAACTTAAAAATAATAAAACAAAAAACTATGAATTTGCACAACGATTAAAAAAGAAATTTTGTTTATTATTAACCGCTACGCCTGTTCAAAATAAGATTGATGAAATTTTCAACCTCGTTTCTTTATTAAAGCCAGGACATTTAGGCAATCAATCCAACTTTGAAGAATATTACGCTTCAAAAAATCGTTCCGCCGAATCTGATGAAGATTTAAAAGCTCTTATTAACAAAGTGATGGTCCGAAATCGACGTCATAATACCGGAATTGATTGGCCAAAGAGACATGTACGTACAATTTTTGTTGAGTTTAATGAAGAAGAGCAAG
Source organism: Bacillus sp. EB106-07-01-XG149 (assembly GCF_058791555.1). Taxonomy (NCBI): domain Bacteria; kingdom Bacillati; phylum Bacillota; class Bacilli; order Caryophanales; family Bacillaceae; genus Bacillus; species Bacillus sp. EB106-07-01-XG149. The sequence continues at coordinate 525,652 of NZ_JBYTDP010000002.1, forward strand.
CTTTGTATAATGGTATTGAAAATTGGCGAGGACAAGATGCCTTCACATCTGCTTTCTCATCGTTAACTTTAAAACGGGAAGCGTGTAGTAGTCGTGAAGCTGTTTACTACTCATTAAAAAAACATGTGGAAAAAAGGCAGAAAGAAAATGAGCATTACATAAAGGACCCACATATTGATGTGCTAATGGACAAAATTAATCATATTCCTTTCAACTCAAAAGCGAATAAAGCTCTTGAGCTTATAAAAGAAATTGACGATAAAGTCATTATCTTCACTGAATATAGAGCTTCACAAATGTATTTACAATGGTTTTTACAACAACACGGTATTTCTTCCGTTCCATTCCGCGGCGGGTTTAAACGCGGGAAGAAAGATTGGATGAAGGAGCTTTTCCAAAACCACGCACAAGTATTAATTGCAACGGAAGCTGGTGGCGAAGGGATTAACTTACAGTTTTGTAGCCATATGATCAATTATGACTTGCCATGGAATCCAATGCGTCTTGAACAAAGAATCGGACGTATTCACCGTCTTGGTCAAAAGAATGATGTTCATATTTATAACTTAGCTACAAAACATACTGTTGAAGAACATATTTTGAAACTGTTATATGAAAAAATCAATTTATTTGAGCGTGTTATCGGCGAGCTTGATGAAATTTTAACGAGAATTAATATGAAAAACATCGACGCGCATATTCAAGAAATCTTTGCGCAGTCAAAAAGCGAAGGAGAAATCCGAATTAAGATGGAAAACTTAACATCTATTATCGACTTCGCGAAACGAAATGAAGCTGAGGTGCAAGGCTATGCAGCAACATGAAATTCATAATTACTTATACAATTTTTTTGAGGCGAATAACTGCGAAATTTTAAAGCGCTCCCCTCATCTATTAGATGTGCAGTTAACAATTGAGATGGATAAATTATTAATGAACCGTCCTTTTTATTGGCACTATCTTGAGAAAACAGGAGGCGTACCGAATCCGATGCGCCTTACTCTTCTTACAAATCCAGAAAGTGAAGAAAACGATGGTGAGCTTATTCACTACGGTTCACCACGTCTTCATCAAATTTTCCAAACGACAAAAGAATTAGGCTCTTACATACGTTTATATGAGGAAGTACGGCATAGCGGGGCAACGCATACACCGCTCCATCCTTGGCTCGGTGTAAATATAAAGGTTTCCTATCAATGTGATCGAAAAAAAGACATCCTTCACTCCATTGGGATTCATCTCATTTCTGGCACAATGATTGCAAACTTTCATGAAACATTAGCTAAAATTAAACTTACACCGAAAATACCTGACTTTTGTTTTACGCTCTCGCCTATCATTAAACCGCAAAGCGGTTTACAACGTATAGAGGATGCTTTAAAGAATATTATTGCAGAAGATGACCATACGTGGGCGAAAGAAGCAAGAGTGCGCTGGAATCACGATTTAGACCTTTTAAATCGTTTTTATGAAGAGAGTGATGAACTTCCCGAAAGCTATGAAATTGAAAAGCAAGCCTTGCAAGAACAATATGAACCCCGCATTACAGTGCAAATTATTAACGGCGGACTCTTTTATGTTACTGCGAATCATTTTCTTTCTTAAAAAGCCCCTTCTGTTTTAGAAGGAGCTTTTTTTGAGTTATCCTCTATCGCCATTACGCTCTTGTTGTTTTTGCTTTGCCATACGTTTTTGATGCGCACGATCTTTTGCGCTCACATGATTAGCATCAGTTGGAAGATTTTCTTTTGAACGACCAATTCCATTGCTCATCTTTATCACTCCTTTTTATATCTTTCAAAATACATCCTTATTTTCAGCTAGAGATACAATCCTTATACAAAAAAATAAGAGCAGCCATTGGCTACTCTTACTCACTCACGTATTTTTGAAACATATCATGGATGCCTTTATTTACTAGGTTCGAGATCTGCTCGTCAGATTTATTCGGATAACGATCACGCAATCTGATAGATGCCTTCACCATTAAATTTTCTAATACAGAACGGCCACCTTCTCCATAAATAATTTCAGCATACTTAACAAGCCTTCCATCCTCTACTGTTGCTGGATTATGATTGAAGAAAAATTTACTCATTGTCTCCACCTCTCTATTTTGATAACGTTTACATTTATATAGATTATTTATGTTATTTATTTCACAATATTGTATGCATGTATATTTAATTAGTTTCATTATAAAGCAACATATCGATAGTAAATATGTGATTTTCCGTCCATTTTGTGAACAAACCAAAAAATGAAAGCGTTTCCTTTATTATATACTAAAAAAACTTACTACGCTAGGGGCAATTTTTTTAATCTACTAATCCCTCAAAAATTAATATATTTTTTCTTTTCCCATTAAACCTTATACAATTTTCAGAAATTATATTATAAAATATATGTATGACTTAAGGAGGATTTATATGAATCAAAATAAAAAAGCTATATTAGATCTTGTCTTTTATCTCGTAATCCCATTCCTCATTTGGAAATTTGCAAAACCTTATATCGATCCTTATTACGCGATGTTACTTTCCTCTGTTCCAGGGATTATTTATACACTGTATACCTTTAAAAAAGAAAAACAGTTTAACGTGACAGGGTTCTTTATTTTAATTACACTCATTTCTAATACAACAGTAGACCTATTATCTGGATCAGCTGAACGAATGTTGTGGAACGATGCGTATTATCACATCGTACTCGGTATTATCGTCATATGTACAATTTTTATAAAAAAACCACTTATGTTATATTTCGCAGCAGATATTGCCGCATTGCAAGGCCATGACCGTGATAAAAGTCGTGAACTGTATCGTGATAGTCGTATCTATCCAGCACTACAATATTTAACGCTATTTTTCGGGCTACAATTTATATTAAAAAGCTTCTTAAAAATTTATTTCATCTCTGTTTTCGGTGTAGATGGCTATGGTGAAATGAGAGCGATTATGACTGCTGTTGGGTGGGGCATTTCCATTTGTATCGGAATTGGATTTGTTTGGGTAAACAATAAAATACATGCTGTTACAGAAGAAAAAGAATCTGTACAGTAAATGAAAATCCCCTAGTAGCATCATACTACTAGGGGATTTTCATTTTGCTACACATATTACGAAATCGTTAACTTGATTTTTTTCTTTTATCTTTTACGTTTCGATAAAACAAAGCAGCACTTAGCGGCATAACACCAAACCACTTATTCATAAATGGCTCTTTTTCAGCACGGCGTTGTTCTTTCTTTTGTTTACGATCTTCCTTTGGAGCATCCATGTACGAGACAAACTGCTGTGTCACAAAGCGAACATAATCATTAGTAGACATATTATCATCACCTCTACTTGATTAGTATGTCCACTTTTTTATTCATTAATCTTTTCTTTTAATTCATTCATAATTTGCTTTACAGACTTATTCGTCGTATCGATATGAATATGAGCCTCTTCATAATAAGCTCGGCGCGATTCAAATTTTGCCACAAATGCCTCTATATCTTTCTTCTGAAATAGTGGACGCGTCGTATCTTCACGGAGTCTTTCTGCAATTACATGTGGATCACAATATAAATACACGACAGTTCCATTTTCCTTCATCCACTTTCGGTTTTCCTCTCGCTCGATGATTCCACCACCAGTTGTAATAATTACATTACAACTGGGTAGTGAACGTAACATTTCACTTTCATATTCCCGAAAAGCGATTTCGCCTTCTTCGGCAAAAATATCACGAATTGCCTTCTCCTGATTCTCTTCAATTTTTTGGTCTGTATCGACAACATCCATATGAAGTTCTTTACTTAACGCTTTTCCAATTGTTGTTTTCCCAGCTCCCATATAACCGGTTATGTATATAGATTTCATGTTCGTTCCTCTCAATCATCCGTTATTATTTTTTATTATAACGAAAGATTTCATTATTTAATAAAAAAACGTTTTGTTCTCCTTATACAATGAAGAACAAAACGTTATATACACGCTTTTACTTATAAGCGCCTCTTCTCACCCACTGTGTTGCAATCCATTTCTCACCTTTCGTTACAGGTGCCCCTCCATGTAACGTAAGCTCATTTAATGATTGGTCTTGATAAAAATACTCAAAGTATACTGCCATTCCCTTTCTAGGGTGCACAGAAAGATTTAATTTCGGAAAGAACGTTTCTCCGCCTTCTTCTACATCATTTAAGTACATGACAAGCGTACTAATACGATTATTAGCAGCTGATCTACTATGTTCCGCAAAATAATCATAGTGCGCTTTATATTGTTGATCCACTTCATAATTTAAAATGTGTAATCCTTCTCCATGCGACACAGGAACATTCATGATAGATGAAATTCGTTTTTCAATCTTCGCAGTAAGTTCATTATCGTCCAAAAATGCACCACTACTCGTTCGAATATCATTTACATCACGTGATGAACCAACTTTAGAACGCTTCATTTTACTTTTAGACAATTCAATCAATTCATCACATTCTTCATCACTTAATACATTTCCTAACACGACAATAAGAGGTTCTTCGAATTTTGAAATAATGTGTATTTCCCTATCTTCCGTCATAATTGCATTTCCTTTATGATCAAAAATAGTTTGTTCCTTATTTTCGCCTATTTGATTGTTATTTGTCATTTCCCTATTCTCCCTAAAAAAATATGTTTGGATAGCATGAATATATCATATTCTTTCTACCTTTCTCTTTTTTGAGAAAATTTAAACTTTAAATTGTTTTATTTATCCATTTTCCACAAAAAAATAACCTATTTTAAAATAAGACATTATGATTTTCATCCGTATATTTTACATACTATCCTTCTATCCAATCGAATATTTTCTCATCCTTTTTTCTATACCGAAAGCTTACTTTATAGAAAACTTCTTGTTTTATTTTGCACTGCAACGAAACGAGAATATCAGCGTTTTCAAAGACGTAATTTCCACTTGCTTCGCCCTTTTCATATTGAAAGAAAAAAGTATCTTCCTTTTCTTTTTGCTGTAAGTCTTTTTTTATATTTGTAATTGATCGATTTAGTAGTTCTTCCAGTACAAACTTTTGCTCTATTTCAATATAAAATTTTTTATCTATAAGCAACATATTCGTTTCGTATACAAAGAACGAAGTTAATAATACAAGAAAAATGATTGTTCCTGGCATCGTAAATCCATCTTGTTTTCTCATATATTTATTTCCATTTCGCTATATCTGACAGCTACACCTTCATATATTTTCCCACTCATATCTTTCACATTTATAAAGAGCAAATGAGGTGTTACTTCATACGAAACCATTTCAACATTTTGTAATATAACTTCTCTTCCGCGCATATTCACTTTTCTTATAAGATGATTATTCAATTTTTCATACGTCACTTCATCTCCAGTGCGAAGACGGAAGCGCAAAAGATTATCTTTATTTTCAGGGACTATTTTTTCTACAAAAGATACTTCACGAAACTCTAACTGTACTTGTCCTATAAACACATCCCATTCCCAATTATTTAATCCTTTTGATTGGTTGTTTTCTATTCCAATAAAATTCAAACGTGGTAAGAGTAAAAAGAACAGTGATAACAGAAAAAAACATACGATCATTTCTATTAATGTAAACCCAACTTCTAATTTATTTTTTCTCCTGCATAAAAGCATTGTTCCATCATTCTTCCTTTCACATCTTTCCACATAGCACAAACTTCATTTCCTCCCCAATATGTGTAATATACATTTCCGTTTACGACTTTTTCTTGCGGTCGTTTCGCCCCATTCTCATACATATATAAAGCTGCTTCCCTTTTTAATAATACAAATGCTTTATAACGAATTTGTATGTTTTTTCGTTCTTGCATAACCAATACTGTTTGCGGAAGTAGTAAAGATACTGTCATCATTACTATACTTAATGCTACAAGCATCTCAGCCATCACTGACCCTTTTTGACATTTCACGATACGTAAATCTTCCTCTCCCAAGCTGAAATACAATCTCATATTTATAACTTCGATACGAAAGTAAAATAGTGCCACCTCTATTAATATTTCCACTCGGATTATATGTCATCGGATTTGGAAAAGTATTCAAATCAATTTGTATATCGCTATCATATTCTCTTTTAATGATAGTAAGATTCTCACTTAGCTCCCCTATATAATACGTATGTCTATCTTTATACCATCGTAATGTATAGTGTTTTTGACGGTTTATCGCTAATTGTTGCATATACAAAATATCGTTTGAAAACTGTCTTAAAAATTGTTCCACTTTTTGTTTTTCATGTAATGAATGTACGTTAAAATACGTGACCATACTTAGTACAGAAATTGCAAATAGAACGAGTAGCATTTCTAAAAGAGTAAAACCTTTTTGTTTCACAGTTTCCCAGTTGTTACTGTGCCATCATTTGAAATATGAATGGATTCACCATTCGGACACTCATCAGCTGTAATATATTTTTCATCCCTTAGCTCTTTTAGCGAAGGAATTTTATTATGTTGTAAATGGTATGCTTGTATTTGAGCTTCTATAGATTTCACATAGGCTTTACATCCTTTTCCTTCGACGGATGAACGCTGTGTAACTACATTCGGAATAATTAATAGTAATAATACAGTTATGACGACCATAACTAATAACATTTCTAAAAGGGTAAACCCTTCTTCATTCTGCATGTAAATACCTCCTAAATAGAATTCATCATTTGAAACATTGGCATAATCATTGCTAAATACATAAGAACGACTATTCCTCCAATACACGTAAATAAAATTGGTTGAATGATCACTAACATACGTTTAACTTTTTGCTCCATTTTTTCCATAATAAGATCGCTATAGTCACCTAATTCAATCGCCAAATTACCGTTTGCTTGTCCATGCGTAATAATATAAGAAAGTTCTTCCTCATAATATCCGCTTTTAGCAATAATAGATTGCAACGGTTCTCCCGCAATTAATTGACGTTCAATTCGGCCCGCTTCATATTGAAAAAACGGATGATAATGTTGCTCCATCATTATTGTTAGAGCCTCAAGTACTGATAGTCCGCCGTGTAATAAACCGCTCAATTGAGTGGCGAAATAATGTGAATGCTTTAAAACAAGAAATTTTTTTACGAGGGGGATACAAAGCTTAATTTTTACCTGCTTCATATGCGGGAGTTTTTGAAAGTAAAATATATATACACTACAGCCAATCATAACGATAAAAATAGTGCTAAAAATAAGATAGGGTAGTAGCTTAATTGCACTTAATATTTGTTCTGTAAATAACGGTGCTGTGGAACCAAACGAACTATATACCATGTCAACCTGTGGTAATAAAATGCGATTAAAAATCAAAATCATGATTAGTAAAAAGAGCGCCAAAAACATAGGATACTGCATTATTTTCATCATATCTTTCCTATACTTATCCTTTTTATAAAGAAGTGCGCTCCCTTGTTGCAATGCAAAAGAAATATCACCATGTTTCTCGGCATAAAATAAATAACTTAACATCTCCTGATGAAACTTTAATTGATGAAAAGAATCGTGTAGACTTTTTCCATCTTTTAATCCATCAATCATGCGCTGCAATTGTACTTTCTTTTCTAAAGGTAATTGAAACCGTAAAAATTCTAATGCCTGCAAAAGGGAGTATCCTTTTTCTAATAGTTCTCCCAATCGTTTCAGCAATACGACTTGATCACTTAAACTCCATATCTCCTTAAACATAAACATCCTCTTCTAAAAATCCTAAAGCGTATCCTTTTCGTATCAAAGATTCTAATGTTTCATGCTTGTATGTGACACATTCCCCGTTTGCTTCTTTAATCGCTTGTTTTAACTCATATCCATATAACAACTCATAAATACTCGCTTGTCTTACCTCCCTCATTGATTTACATAAAATTGAGCACTTTCTTTGGCAAAACGGACACTTCAATTCGACAAGTCGCTGTGCAGCTATAGCCAATAAAGATTGTTCAATCTCTTGCCTCGTTATACCGAAATCCATAAATCGGAGTATCGCCCCTTTCGCATCACTAGTATGCAGTGTCGTCATTACTAAATGTCCAGTCAAACTTGCTCTTATAGCGATTTTCGCTGTTTCTTCATCACGAATTTCACCGACTAAAATAATATCTGGATCATGACGTAAAATGGCCTTTAGTCCCGCCTCATATGTGATACCTGCTTTTTCATTTATTTGAATTTGTAATACATCGTCATTTCTTTTTTCAACTGGATCTTCAAGTGTAACGATGCGACGTGTTTTCTTTTTTTTAATTACCTCTAATAATGCATACATTGTTGTTGTCTTCCCCGAACCAGTCGGTCCAGTAAATACGAGTAATCCATGTGAATAGTGTAAAAAAGAGAGTAGTTTTTTCGCTGTACTTGGAAATAACGAAAGATGAGATAACGGCTGAATAGATGCTTGTAAATGAAGACGAATAACGAGACTTTCTTGGTATACGGTTGGAAGCGTGGAAAGGCGTAAATACACTTCTTGTCCATCCATTTGTAAATACAGTGAACCATTTTGTGGCTTCCGTCTCTCCCCTATATCCATGGATGCTAAAAATTTAAAGTGTGAAACAAGCTTTTCTCCAAATTCCTTTTCGATACAGTGTTTCGTCATTAAATCTTTTCCTATACGCAGTTGAACCGCTACATCCTTCTTCCGGGGCACAATATGTAAATCCGAAGCTTGTACCCTGCACGCCTCTTTCAAAATCGTATTCGCAAAAATTTCAATTCCATTCATCATTTTTTCCCTCCCCACTATGTATATAGCATGAAAAAACAGATAAGAAAAATCGACATTTTTGTATTTTCACCAGAGGAAAAAGGGAAAATATGTTTGTGAAATTATGAACAATTTCCGAATTATTGTCTGAAATTACCTATATGGAAGTTTATCTGTATTATAATGTTATTATCTTGGATAAAGTGATAAAGGTGGAGATCCTCATGGAACAAGCTTTAAAAATTACAGGCGTATTATCTGACCCAACTCGTTATTACATTTATAAATATATTTCTCAAAAACATAGTTACGTAACTGTACAAGAAATTGCAGATGAGTTTGACATTCATCCAAACGTAGCACGTTTACATTTATCTAAATTAGAAGATGTTCATATGCTGAAATCGGAAACGAAAAAAACTGGAAAAGGCGGAAGACCAAGCAGATTATATGTATTATCTGAAGATGTGATTCAATTACAATTTCCATTCCGCGATTATCAATTGTTAGCAAGAATAGCATTTAATTCTTTACTTAGCCTTGGCGCCGCTGGTGAAAAAGCGCTATACGAAACAGGAAAACAATTCGGGGCCGAGTTAATGCAACAACATATGCAGCGTTTACATGTGAATGAAGATGCTTTAACAGTAGAGCAAAAAGTCCAAATTGCAAAAGAAGCTTTCTCAACAGCTGGTTTATCACCTGCATTTGAATTAAGTGCAGATGGAACGAAAATTTTCTACGATGTACACAATTGTCCATTTAAAGAGGTTGCTGTTCATCACCCAACTGAAATTTGTAATATGCACGGAGATATGATGAAAGGGATTTTTGAAATCCTATTCCCTAACACGGAATTAACACGAAATGATAGTCTACTAGATGGATGTAAATCTTGTAATTACAAACTAACAATTTAATTTTCTCATATAAAAAGAAGCCAATTATAATTGGCTTCTTTTTATATGAACGAATATTTACAATAGTAAGAAAAATAAACTATAATGAAGTGAGGTTTACTTTTTTTAGAAAAGGAGGGAGATGGCATGGAGCGCATGTTTCGCGTTCTCGGCTTTTGGACTGGAATTTTCTCGGTTATGTTTTACGTAGGGGATATGCATTCGACCGCACTACTATTTTTAGGACAAACAGGTTTCTTCGTAGTTTTAAGCTATTTAAATTTAACAGAGCGTATGTATATATACGTATTCGGGGCATATTTAACTGTTTTCTTCATAGGATTTACATACTACACGACGTTTTTACTTGTCCCTGGAGCTGGACATTAAAGATGGCATTTTGCCATCTTTTTTTTAATTCCGCAATTTCCTAGTTGACTTATAGGTTTTATTACCTTATATTCTATATAACAGATTGGAATTAGGGGGAATCAACATGAATACACTGCTTGTCGGAATTAACGTTGCAGTCATGCTCATCTTAGTTGGCGTATTATATTATATGCAACGTAAGCATGTATCTTTTAATAAACGTGTATTTACTGCTTTAGGAGTCGGAATTATATTCGGTCTTATATTACAATTTATTTATGAGCCAACTTCTAAAGTAATTATTGAATCAAATACTTGGTTTAGCTTGATCGGTAACGGTTATGTGAAATTACTTCAAATGATCGTTATGCCACTTATTTTAGTATCTATTATTTCCGCATTTACAAAATTACAGTTAACGAAAAACCTTGGTAAAATTAGTGGTCTTATTATCGGAATTTTAATTCTTACTACAGGAATCGCTGCAGCTGTCGGTATTGCTGCAAGTGCAGGATTTGATGTATCAGCAACAGGCTTACAACAAGGTGATGCAGAATCCGCTCGTCTGAAGTTAGTTGAAGAAAGATTTACTTCTATTGAAAAAACAACAATTCCAGATAAATTATTAGAGCTGTTGCCTACAAATCCGTTTCTTGATTTAACAGGTGCTCGTCCAACATCAACAATTTCTGTTGTAATATTTGCAGCCTTTATCGGTATCGCCTTTATAGGGGTAAAACGAAAATATCCAGAACAAGCAGAACTATTTAAGAAAATGCTTGATGCTGTATATGCAATCGTAATGCGTATGGTAACATTAATTTTACGTCTTACTCCATACGGCGTATTAGCTCTTATGGCAAAAACAGTTGCTGGTAGCGACATTAATGCTATTTTAAAACTTGGTAACTTCGTGTTAGCGTCTTACGTGGCACTTATCTTAATGTTCGTTATCCACTTATTATTAATTGCTCTATCTGGTTTAAATCCAATTCAATATTTAAAAAAGGTGTTCCCTGTATTAACATTTGCATTCACATCTCGCTCTAGTGCTGGTGCAATGCCATTAAATATTGAAGCGCAAAAAGAAAAGCTTGGTATTTCCGAAGGGATTGCAAACTTCGCAGCATCATTTGGAGTATCTATCGGACAAAACGGTTGCGCAGGTATTTATCCAGCAATGCTTGCAATGATGGTCGCTCCAACTGTAGGAATCGATCCATTACAACCACAATTTATTTTAACTTTAATCGCTGTCGTTGCTATTAGCTCATTCGGTGTTGCCGGTGTTGGTGGCGGTGCAACATTCGCAGCGTTAATCGTACTATCTACAATGAACTTACCAATCGGTATTGTCGCTCTTGTTATCTCAGTTGAACCATTAATCGATATGGGTCGTACAGCTCTTAACGTAAGTGGTTCTATGACAGCAGGTCTTATTTCTAGTAAATGGCTTGGTGAATTAGATCAAGATACGTACAATCAAGATGATACAAAAACTGGTGAAATTGCTTCATAATGAAAAGGACGCTAATAAAAACTGTTAGCGTCCTTTTTTAGTTCTTTTCATCTTCCTCTTTGTCTTTTTATACATAAGGCATAACATATTGTTCCAAACACTATGTATAAAGCTCTACCAATTACTTCAGCCATGTTAAAACAACACTTATGTATCACTATGTATAGATATAGCGAAATTATACCGTTTTTCATTTTTTTAATAACTATTAATTATAAACTAAAGACTAACTATTATTCCTCATCTGCAAACTGTAAAAACTCTTCCAACCGCTCCTTTAACTCCTCCTCTATCTCACAATAAGTTTCATCAACAAGTTCACCACTTAACTTACTTCCCCAAAACCTTATTTGAAGCGGTACCCCTAAAAAATATAATTACAACATTCCCAGATAGGAACTGTATAAAATTCAGTCATCTCTCCTTCTTCATCTAATACAGCTATCGAAATGGATGAAGAATATCCTGTTTCAAAAGGATCTTCTTTATCTCTGATGAGTTCTATAAATAATTCCATGTTTTTTTCTATGTACAAATGTGAATAATCTTTAAAAAGTTTAAATGATATTCTCTCTGTTTCCTTCTCCATACACTGAATTTTCTCTTTTAACTCCAATGTAAAATCTTGTTCTTTATACTTCATTCTCGCCTCCTAAAACACTGAACAAGAGAATACCAATCTCGTATTCTCTCATTCTTATGCTGCTACAATTATTTTTATTATCTCACAGCCCGTCCTTCTTACAAATAACCATTTTGTTCGCACCATTTATGAAATTGTCCTACGTCTACTCCAACTAATACGATATCCTTTAGCTCTACATCAATGATTTGTTCTCCAATTACAATAGCAAACTGCGATTCTAATTTTGTCTCGCTGTTCTTTACAATTCCAATTCGGTTCCGATGCGGTCCATCTTTTATATATGCTTTTTGTCCTACAATATCAAAGTTCAAGTCTCTCACCTCTTTTATTGCGCTTAAATTTGAAATACGAACTCAAATTCGGAAAATTCCCTTTCCTTGCACTATTTCTCTATATATATGACGAAACAATAAAAGAGTCCTCCCTTCTTTACAATTATTTTTTCTTTGTTTCATTTTTGTGATTGAAACGTAAAGTTTATAATAAAATACACTTGGAAGCGCTTTCTATGTAATTTTTTATGTTATAATATATGAGTAGAACTTCGCAAAGAGGGTTAAAAAAAATGAATACAAAAATGATTAAAAAAGTAATTGACGCATTAAAAGTATATGGCTTTCAGAATGTATCATTCTGTGACAAAACGAAACAATTTTTATTTCATAACGAAATGGATATTATGAGCGGCTATGCAGAAATAACATATAGTAGTCAATTTGAAAAATTCAACGTACAAATTCATCCGATTGAAACACATCACCAAGCAGAGTTACAAGAGGTTGAAAGACATATACAGGCCTGTATAAGAAAAGTGGAATATTTAAACGCACTTCTTAGCGGACAAACAAAACTAGATGACAAAATTATTATAATGTAAAAAAAAGAACGTGAGAATATCACGTTCTTTTTTTTACATTATACGTTCATCTTTTCCTTCAATTGTAATCCTGTAATGGATTCTAACACATCCATTGCTTCTCCAAATGTCATATCAAAAATTGTCTTATCTTCTATGTATGGAAATTGTCTAAAGCGTTTTTCTAACATTTTCACGGCGTCCGACGTAAAGTGTACACTATCAATGCCAAATTCTGTTTCAAGAAGAACAATCCAATCTAACACATGAAAACCTAATCCATTTACGAATGAAATAAGTTTTTCTTCTGGCTGTGAAGATAAGAATACGTGTCGTTCCATCTCATCGAAAAGTTCTTCACCTAAAACTTCTGCTAATTCATCATCATGTTCGCGTTCAATAATCTCTTCATATCCGTAATCATCCACAAGCTCTTCCACTTCTTCACTATCCTCACAAAGCAATTGACTAAGAACGGCCTCTTTCTTAAATTCACTATTTTGTACGACTTCTAAAAAGCTCGTTTCCCATCCATTTTCTAATTTCATATTATATACTCCTTTATATACGTTTCTTATCATCACTGTACCCAAAAGATCACTTTTATAATCTTTTAGGTCATTACTATTATTTCACATGATTCATAACATGAGATGCAAATTCAGTTGCATCTCCTTCAAAAATATTTATTTCTGGCAAATGATAGAACGTTGTTTGAAGCGGGTTTCTTTCATGATATACATATATCTTTTTCTCTAGCGCAATCGCCATTCCAAACTCTGTATGGCTCCCGTTTCCGCCATCTAATATAAGTAAAAAGACATCCGCTTCTTTAATAGCATTCTTTTCTGCCTGACCAATTTCTCTTAATTGATCTTGATTCACTGCTCTTTCGTTTCTTGTCCAATCATATGTATGGTGCCATCCTGCATGTTTCAGTTCATTTGCTATAGAACGTACAAGATGTTTATTTTGGAATCCTGAGGCGACATAAAAATTCATTTATATACACTCCTTCATTATGTACGGGAAACTCCTTTTAGCGTTAATTGCTATAAACATAATAAAGAACGACTTCAAAAAAAAAATCCCCATCTTTAAAACTTATTTGCGTTTAAATGATGGGATTCTTCATGCTCTTCTTTTATTTTCTTCTTTTTATAACTTTCATCAGCTAACATTTCTAGTTCAGCTGTTATTTCTGATTTTTCAAGCTCTCTTTCTTGCGAAAATTTCCTTGAAATATAAACAATAACACTACCAACGTACAACACAAAGCATATAATAAGTGCAGTATTTTCATAGAGACTTAGCTCCAACACAGTCACTCCTAATCCATTCGTATTTTCACGCTTCATTAATTGGAATTTCCCTACTAATCCATTTGTTACCCCGCATTAACGGGCAGTAAAACCCCCACCTCAAAATTCAGCAAAAATAAAGAAGTTAGGTGTGGGATTAACTGCCCGTAAAAGCCCGATTGGTTCAACTAATAATCAGTGGGGGATTAACCCCTCCCCCACTGATTAAAGTTTCACTTTATTGTAACATAAAAATATCAATCCTTGGAATCTTTCATCCTACTAAAAAAGACATGATTGTTTCATCATGCCTCTGAAATATGTTGAATGATTGTTTGAATTGCTTCTTTTCCATTATATTTTTTTAGTGCTGTTTTATACATCTCATTATTTTGATTTAATTCTTCGACATGCTTTATAAGTGATTTCACAGTCACATCTTCTTCATACAATACGGAAGCATATCCTTGTCTTTCAAAAGACTCTGCATTTAGTATTTGATCTCCACGACTTGCAAATTTTGATAGCGGAATTAAAACCATCGGCTTTTGCAATGTTAAAAACTCAAAAATGGCATTAGAGCCCGCACGTGAAATAACAAAATCTGTTATCGCTAATATGTCTGGCAGTTCCCCATGTATATATTCAAATTGTTTATATCCTTCTTTATTTTGTAAGCTTTCATCAAGATTACCTTTTCCACAAAGATGAACAATTTGATATTTTTTCAGAAGTTCTGGTAACGCTTCTCGAACCGTTTCATTAATTTTCTTTGCGCCCAAACTTCCTCCCATAATTGTAATAACTGGCTTTTTACGTGAAAAACCTAAAAACACTAAACCTTTTTCACGATTTCCCTTTAGCACTTCTTCACGTACAGGAGATCCTGTATAGATTACTTTTTCTTTCGGTAAATGTTTCGCAGCTTCTTCAAATGTAACAAATATTTTCGAAGCAAAACGGAGCGCAATTTTGTTTGCTAGTCCTGGCGTCATATCAGATTCATGTAATAAAACAGGGACTCTATTTAGCCAGCCTCCAATTACGACTGGTACAGATACGAAACCACCTTTTGAAAAAATCACATCCGGTTTTAGTTTTCGAATCCTTACATACGCATCCATAACACCCTTCATTACAAGAAAAGGATCTTTTATATTTTTTAAATCAAAATAACGACGTAGCTTGCCGCTTGCAATACTATAATACGGAATGCCTTCCTTTTCTATAATCGTTTTCTCAATTCCTTGATGAGAACCAATATAAGAAATATCCCAATTCTGTTCTTGTAAATGTGGAATGATGGCTAAATTAGGTGTTACATGCCCTGCCGAACCGCCACCTGTAAAGACTATTTTCTTCATACGTCTCCCCCTTCTACACTATAATACACTAAAATATCTTGCCTCAGGGTGAGAAAATACCATAGCCGTTACAGACGCTTCTGGCTCCATCATAAATCCTTCCGTTAATGAAATACCTATTTCTTCTGGATGAATAAGGCGAAATAACTTTTCTTGATCCGCAAGTTCTGGACATGCTGGATAACCGAAAGACACGCGTATCCCTCTATATTTCGTACGGAAGCGTTCTTCCATCGTCAGTTCAGGTGAGTCCGGAATGCCCCAGCGGTCACGGATAAGCATATGTGTTTTTTCAGCAAGTCCTTCTGCTAGTTCAAGCGCTAACGATTGGATCGCATGGCTGCGTAAATAATCACCCTTCGCCTTCCACTCTTCAGCAATGTCCCGAACGCCTTCCCCAACTGTAACAGATAGGAAAGCAACATAGTCCATCTCATCTCCAACTGGTCGTAAATAATCACCTAAAGTACGATATGGTGCTTTTCCTTGTCTTGGGAATGTGAAACGCTCTATAACACGCGTATGATCTTTTGGATCATATATTACAATGTTTTGTCCGTCACTTTGCGCTGGGAAAAATTGATACACCGCTTTCGGTTTTAACCAAGATCGTCCTTCCTGCAATAATTCATCTATTAAATCATTTAATTCGTGTGCTCTCTTATCTCCCTCTCGCAAAAGCTTCTTCACATTTCCTTTTAATCCAAGGTGATGTCCAAGTAGCATTTGTCTATTTAAAAATGGAGCGAGATGTGCAACTGGAATATCTCGTAATACAATTCGCTTTGTTGAATCAGGTATCATAACCTCAGCCTTCGGTAATGGTTCAATTACTGCTGGAATTTCTACTTTCTTCTCCTCTTTTTTTACGATATGAAGATGACGCTCTTTTTTATCTTGTTTCATCTTCTCACGCTCTTCTTCTTTTTGAAGCTTATTAATAATATCAAGCCCCGTCATCGCATCACTCGCATAGCATACGAGCCCTGTATATGATGGGGATATACGGTTATCTGTAAACTTTCTCGTTAACGCTGCCCCGCCTACAACGATTGGAATATCAATATTTGCCGCTTTTAAATCTTCAGCAGTCGTTACCATTTGTTGCGCTGATTTTACTAATAAACCAGAAAGGCCAATAATGTCAGGCTTCTTTTCTTGTACTTCTTGTACAATTCGATCTGAGCGAACATTGATTCCTAAATTAATAATCTCATATCCGTTATTCGATAAAATAATTTCAACGAGGTTTTTCCCAATATCATGTACGTCACCTTTAACAGTTGCTAATAATACTTTCCCTTTTTTCGCACTCTCGCTAGATTCCATATGTGGCTCTAAATAGCTTACGGCAGCTTTCATACTTTCAGCACTTTGCAATACTTCGGCAACGATAAGCTCATTATTATTAAATAATCGTCCCACCTCATCCATTCCTGTCATAAGTGGGCCATTAATAATATCCAAAGGTTTTCTTCCTTCTGTAAGTGCGAGACTTAAATCTTCTTGTAGCCCTTGTTTCGTACCTTCTACAATGTAATTTGCCAGCCTTTCATCAAGAGTTAATGTTTCTTGGATAACGACATCTTTCTTTTTTGCCGCACGATAGAAATTTGTAAATTCTTCTAACGTCTCTTGCGTCGTTTCAAAAAGTAATGCATCTGCAAGACGTTTTTCTTCCTCTGGAATTGACGCATACCGTTCTAATTTTTCCGTATTCACAATCGCGTAATCTAATCCTGCTTTAGTTGCATGATATAAAAAGACGGAATTTAATACTTCGCGGCCAGCTGGTGGTAAACCAAATGATATGTTACTTACACCTAAAATCGTTAAACACTCTGGCAAGGCTTCTTTAATAAGGCGAATTCCTTCTATCGTCGCTGCCGCTGAACCAATATATTCTTCATCACCTGTACCTACAGGAAATACAAGTGCATCAAAAATAATATCTGACGGGCGTATACCATATTTCGTTGTCAATAACTCATAACTTCTTTTCGCGATTTCGAGTTTTCGTTCTGCACTAACCGCCATACCATCTTCATCAATTGTTCCTACAACAATAGCAGCACCATATTTCCGAAGAAGCGGCGTCACTTTTTTAAATCGTTCTTCTCCATCTTCTAAATTAATTGAATTAATAACAGCTTTTCCTTGAATATAAGTAAGAGCTCGCTCCATCACATTTTCATCTGTTGAATCAATCATAATTGGTACTTTTAACACTTTCGTAACTTCTGCCAAGAAGTTTTCCATATCTTCTATTTCATCGCGATCAGGATCTGCCATACAAATATCAATAATATGAGCATTTTTCTTCACTTGCGCTCTTGCGACTTCAGCAGCCTCTTCAAATTTCCCTTCTGCTACTAATCGTTTAAATTTACGTGACCCAATAACATTTGTTCTTTCACCAACAAATAATGGTCTCATAGAGTCATCATATTGAAGTGCCTCTAATCCACTAACCCCGTGTCCATCTCTTTCGTGGTGTTCACGCGGCTTAAGAGAAACTAATGCAGATTTCATTGCTTTTATATGTTCTGGTGTTGTGCCACAACAACCACCGATAATATTAACCCATCCTTCTTCAGCAAATCGCTTCACTTTTTCAGCGAGTGAAGATGGTGATTCATGATAATGTCCATCTTCATCAGGAAGACCTGCATTTGGATAACAAGAAATGTAACACTCCGACAAATCAGATAGTGAACGAATATGGTCTCTCATAAACTCCGGACCAGTCGCACAGTTTAATCCAACAGATAGTGGCTTCATATGTTCTACTGATAAGTAAAAAGCCTCAATTGTTTGCCCGGCCAGAGTCGTTCCCATCGGTTCAATCGTTCCTGAAATCATAATAGGTACAATTTTATTTAGCTCATCAAAAGCTGCTTGAATTCCAATATAAGCAGCCTTCACGTTACGCATATCTTGACTCGTCTCAACGAGTAATACATCTACGTCGCCATTTAATAAGCCTCTTGCCTGCCTTGTATAGGCTTCAATTAATTCTTCAAACGTTACACCACCAGTAACACTAATCGCTTTCGTTGTCGGCCCCATTGCTCCCGCAACATATACTTCTTTTCCGCTTTCGTTGACCGCTTGCTTTGCTAAACGTGCTGCCTTCTCATTTAGTTCCTCGTCTAAATGAGACAACGCATAATCACTTAATACAATGTTTGTCGCCCCAAATGTATTTGTTTCAATAATATCCGCTCCAGCTTCAATATAAGCTTTATGAATCTTTAAAATGACATCAGGTCTTGTTTCTACTAAATATTCATTACACCCTTCGTACTCTTCTCCTCCGAAATCTTCCGCAGTTAAGTCCTCTTGCTGGATCATTGTTCCCATTGCACCATCTAATATTAAGATGTTATTTTGTAATTTTTCTTCTATACATTTCATCAGTTAATACCTTCTTTCACTTCTTGCTTTTCTCTCACATATTTAACAAGATGTTCTGTAATTTCATATTTTAGAAATGGTGTAATAAGATAAATGCCGTTAAAATATTTCATCGCCACATCGATCAATTCTTGTGAAATGCGAATCCCTTCCTCAATTGCTGCCTCTTTCGTTTCATGTCCATCCATTCTCTCCCTTATTTCTTCAGGTAGAGTAATACCCGGCACCTCAAAATGAAGGAAATCTGCATTCCTTTTACTTATTAATGGCATAATCCCAATAAAAATAGGTTGTTCCAAATGCTTTGTCGCTTCATACACTTCTTCAATTAACGCGATATCATAAATTGGCTGAGTTAAGAAATATTCCGCTCCAGCATCTATTTTCCGTTCCATCCGCTTAACCGCTGCTTTTAAATGTCTTACATGCGGATTAAACGCACCTCCCACTGAAAACCTTGTTGCTGGACCTATTGATTTCCCTAAAATCGAGCGTCCGTCGTTCATTTCTTTAATCATTTTAATGAGCTCAATAGAGGACAAATCATATACAGAAGTGGCACCTGGAAAATCACCAACGCGTGCTGGATCACCAGTTAAAGCTAACACTTCTTCCATACCTAACGCCGATAAGCCTAATAAATGAGACTGTAGTCCAATGACGTTATGATCTCTACACGTTAAATGCGTCAATACCGGAATATCGTGCTTCGTTAATAATGCCCCCATTGCCATATTCGAGATGCGAGGCGATGCTAATGAATTATCTGCTAGAGTAATAGCATCTGCACCAGCTCTTTTCAATGCTCTTGCTCCTTCAAAAAATCGCTGCGTATCTAATGTTTTCGGTGGATCTAATTCCACTACTACTGTCGTTTGTTTTTTTGCTTTCTCTGCTAATGTGACATGAGCTTTTGAACGTTTCTCGTGTGTATGAACTACTTTCGGTCTTTGAATCGTATCCTTTTCTATTACAGGTGTAACATTTGCAATTGCACGTTTCATACTTTCAATATGTTCTGGAGTCGTGCCACAACAACCACCTAATAACCGAATACCTTGCTCAATAAATTTCGGTGTCATCGCTTCGAAATAAGCTGGACTTCCCTCATATACGTAACGTCCCTCCACATAATTTGGGAGACCTGCATTCGGATATGCTGACAAGTACCCATTTTGCGGAATCGATATCATTTTAAAAGCTTCCGTCATGTGAAGTGGCCCTAGTTGACAGTTCAATCCAACAACATTTGCACCGTAATCTAAAAGCTGTTTTAATATTTCATTTACATCATTTCCATTTTGAGTTGTACCTGCCTCATGCAATGCTAATTGAGCTACAATTGGAATATTCGTTTGTTTTCGTAACACCTGAACAGCATGAAGTAATTCAAACTCATCATAGAAAGTCTCTAATAGCAGTCCATCAACCTGTTCTTCTAGTAATGCACTTGCCTGCTCAAGTAGCATAAATTCTCGCTCCATATCAGTTGTTGTAACAGCTCCGATATGTTTCATGCCACCAATTGTTCCTAAAATTGCATTTCTCTCTGTCACAGATGCTTTCGCCAATTTTACTGCCGCTCTATTAATTTCAGTAACTTGATTTTCTAAACCATACATACGTAATTTCGCTTCATTTGCTCCGTACGTATTTGTTTGAATTACATCAGCCCCAGCAGCTACATATTGCTTATGAATCGATATAATTAAATCCGGATCAGATATATTTAATTCTTCAAAACTACTTTGCAAGCCATGTGAATGTAATAACGTTCCAACCGCGCCATCACCTATTACAATTCCTTTTGATAATAAATCTAGTAATTTCACAAATCTCCCTCATTTCCATCAATATAAAAACCCCCTCTTCACTTTGAAGAGGGGGACATAATCAATCCTCCTCTTATCATGCAAAACATTCGTTTTGCAGGTATTAGCACCGTTTCAAACATTTTGTTTGAAGGTTGCCGGGTTTCACAGGGCCTTTCCCTCCACCGCTCTCAATAAGAGTTTGTCTTTATTATTTTATTTATGTAGCTAAAAGGAAATACGTTCCCCTTTTAACAATGTTTGTTAATTTTTTAATAAATTTAGCATGCACAAATGCAAAAGTCAATGACACTTGCGGAAAAATAAAAATTATTTAAAATAAAGTTGCAATTCAATTATCTTTTGTTGTAAAGTTAAAAACATAATAAAATTTCATACGAACATTCTTATCTAGAGAGGTAGAGGGACTGGCCCTATGACGCCTCAGCAACCATTAACATTTGTTAATAAGGTGCTAATTCCAGCAAATTGTGAAAGATTTGACAGATGAGAAGAAGACTCTATTCAAACCGAAAGCCTTCTTCTTTAGAAGGCTTTTTTTATTTTACCCCGCATTAACGGGCAGTAAGATTCCCAACTCAAAATTCAGCTAGAACAAAGAAGTTAGGTGGGAATCGACTGCCCGTAAAAGCCCGATTGGTGAGGACTGATAATCAGTGGGGAATGCCCCCCTCACTGATTAAAGTTTCACTTTACATTCACTTAATTGTTAATTTAAAAAGGAGGAATTTTCACATGTCAACTATTGAAACAAAACTAGCACAAATCGGAAACCGGAGCGAAACTACAACAGGAACTGTTAACCCACCTGTTTATTTTTCAACTGCTTATCGTCACGAAGGAATTGGTAACTCTACTGGCTTTGACTATTCACGAACTGGCAATCCAACTCGTGGTCTTTTAGAGCAGGCAATCGCAGACTTAGAATATGGTGAACAAGGTTATGCCTGTAGTTCAGGGATGGCAGCTGTTCTCCTCGTCCTCTCCCTATTCCGTTCTGGAGACGAACTTATTGTATCCGAAGATTTATACGGGGGCACTTATCGATTATTTTCTGAGCATGAAAAAAAGTGGAACGTTCGATGTAGATACGTAAATACACAATCTATTAAACAAATTGAGCAAGCTATCACAACTGAAACGAAGGCTATTTTCATAGAAACTCCAACTAATCCGTTAATGCAAG
The DNA here is from genome assembly GCF_058791555.1 of Bacillus sp. EB106-07-01-XG149. Taxonomy (NCBI): domain Bacteria; kingdom Bacillati; phylum Bacillota; class Bacilli; order Caryophanales; family Bacillaceae; genus Bacillus; species Bacillus sp. EB106-07-01-XG149. The sequence goes on from NZ_JBYTDP010000002.1 coordinate 547,770, forward strand.
TTACCGATATTGCCGCTGTCGCAACCGTAGCCAAAAGACACGGACTACTTCTTATTGTAGACAACACATTCTATACGCCTTATATACAGCAGCCATTAACAGAAGGTGCCGACATTGTACTTCATAGCGCAACGAAATATTTAGGGGGACATAACGATGTCCTAAGCGGACTTGTCGTTGCAAGAGGAAAGGAACTTTGTGAGGAAATCGCTCATTATCATAATGCCTCTGGTGCGGTCTTAAGTCCATTTGACTCATGGCTATTAATTCGTGGTATGAAAACGTTAGCGCTTCGCATGAGACAACATGAAGAAAATGCAAAAGCAGTTGTTGCTTATTTAAATGATGAAGACGGGGTGACAGATGTATTTTATCCTGGAAGAGGCGGCATGATCTCATTTCGTCTGAAAGATGAAACATGGATTAATCCATTCTTACAATCTTTATCCTTAATTACATTTGCTGAAAGTCTTGGTGGTGTTGAAAGTTTAATGACGTATCCAGCAACGCAAACACATGCTGATATTCCTGAAGAAATCAGAACAGCAAACGGTGTATGTAATCGTCTTCTGCGATTTTCCGTTGGCATTGAAAATAGTAACGATTTAATTCAAGACTTAAAGCAAGCCATTAAACTTGTAAAAGAAGGTATAAGAATATGAGTTATTCTATAGATACACTCTTACTGCACAACCAATATAAACATGACTCGCAAACAGGAGCTGTTAACGTTCCCATCTATAATACATCAACATTCCACCAGTTTGATGTAGATACGTTCGGAAAATATGACTATAGTCGCTCTGGTAATCCAACTCGTGAAGCTCTTGAAGATATCATTGCTTTATTAGAAGGAGGAACAAAGGGGTTTGCCTTCGCATCAGGAATTGCAGCGATTTCTACTGCATTCCTCCTTCTTTCACAAGGCGATCACGTACTCATTTCAGAGGACGTATACGGAGGCACTTATCGAATTATAACTGAAGTGCTCTCCCGTTACGGTGTGTCACATACATTTGTTGATATGACCAATTTAGAAGAAATAAAGCAAAAAATTAAGCCAAATACAAAACTCTTTTATGTGGAAACACCCTCTAATCCACTTTTAAAAGTGACAGATATTCGTGCTGTTTCTAAACTTGCAAAATCTATTGACGCCCTTACTTTTGTTGATAATACATTTTTGACACCACTATTCCAGAAACCACTTGATCTTGGCGCCGATGTCGTTCTTCATAGTGCCACAAAATTCATTGCCGGTCATAGTGATGTTACTGCCGGATTAGCTGTTGTAAAAGATGCCGAACTCGCTCAAAAACTTGGATTTTTACAAAATGCATTTGGCGCTATTTTAGGTCCTCAAGATTGTTCTCTCGTACTTCGCGGTCTAAAAACATTGCATGTACGTCTTGAGCATTCAGCTGCAAACGCCAATAAAATTGCACATTATTTACAAGAGCACGCTAAAGTTAAAAATGTCTATTATCCTGGCTTACAAACACATCTTGGATTTGATATTCAACAATCTCAAGCTACATCAGCTGGAGCTGTCCTATCTTTCACTTTACAATCAGAAGACGCACTCCGCCAATTTTTATCAAAAGTAAAATTACCTGTCTTTGCAGTTAGTTTAGGAGCTGTCGAATCGATTCTTTCCTACCCAGCTAAAATGTCACATGCAGCACTGTCGCAAGAAGCTCGTGATGAAAGAGGGATTTCTAATTCATTACTTCGGTTATCCGTCGGCCTTGAAAATGTTGACGATTTAATATCCGATTTTGAAAATGCCCTTTCTTATGTAGAAGAACCTGTAAATGCATAGAACGAACAGAAGATATGAAATTAAGTTTTCATATCTTCTTTTTTATGCCGTTACGTATATTTTTTACTTTTCGTATAGTTCATAAAAAAACGAAAGAGCACCATCTATTTCTAAATAATGAATTAATTGATATATTAAGAAGTAAAAAAGGGGCAAAAATAATGGATACTTGTGCAGATGTTTTAATCGTTATCGATTTACAAAATGGAGTATGTTATAGCGAAGAGCATTTATTCGATTTACAAAATTTACTTACAAAAGTAAATAAAAGAATTTCTTCATACAGAAAATCAAATAAACCAATCATTTTTATTCAACATTGTGATGATGATTTAGTACCCGAAAAAGAACTTTGGGCTATTCATGCTGATCTAGATGTTCAGGAACAAGATTTTTTTGTAAGAAAAACACATGCCAATTCATTTTATAAAACAAACTTGAAAGAGATTTTAGAACAATTATCTGTACACCGTATTGAATTTTGTGGTGCCCAAACAGAGTACTGTATGGATGCTACGATTAAATTTTCCCATGGACTAGAATACGAAAACTTCATGGTACAGAAAGCAACCTCTACGTTAAATAATCCGTTTATGTCCGCAAAAGAGACAATTGATTTTTATGAGAACATATGGAACCGCAGATTTTTAAAGCTGATAAAAGATGAACTCTAGAATACATAACTACTTTCTTGGTAATTCTAAAATTTATCAGCTATACTCAAATATTTTGTTATCACCATAAAGAAGCTAACTACATTCAGCTTCTTTTCTTTTAACCTGTTTTATATTCTATATATAGCATTATAATTCCTTTTTCTTATTATTTTAAAAATTTTGTATATTCATTTGAAAGAATAAGAAAATCATGATAAAATTGTGTTACAAATATATCTATATCTTTCAATTTTTAAAACGCATCGAAATTTTCACCCAAAAGTGTCATTTTACAAAACCATGCAAATTTATCTACTTTATTTACATCAGGGTCTCTTTTCTTACAATTTCTTTACTTTAGGAATTTTTTTCTGCAACAACTGTTTTCTTTTCTTTAATTTTTTGGTATGTATAGTATGGTATAACAGCTCACACGGAGGTGGAAAAGAACATGTTAGAAACCTTTCAAAAAGAAATAGAACTATATGAAAGCAATGCAGAATTATTGAAAGTACTTGCTCATCCTGTTCGCTTATGTATTGTAAAAGGATTAATTGAACGTGGTCCAAGCAACGTTTCTACAATGTACACTGGCTTAAACATGCCACAATCTACAATTTCACAGCATTTAGCAAAATTAAAAAGTGCTAAAATCGTTTCAAGTGAAAGAAAAGGATTGGAAATTTATTACAAAGTAGAAAACGAGACAATTATTCAACTCGTTCGCGTATTATTAGGTTAAGAGCTCATAAACAGAGAAAAAGGGCGTATTTTATATTTTTTATCTCATATCTTTAATATAAATATATATCATGAGAGAAAATATATGATGCTACATAATTAAAAAGTCGTATTAAAAAACAAGACACAGAAATATGCTGTGTCTTGTTTTTTTATATTTTCAAATGCTGATCCAAGTGTAACTGTTGCATATGTTTCGTATGTATCACAACATCAAATGCACTCCCTAATCCTCCGCTCAAAATCATAGAACGAACTGCACGATTTTGTTTTTGAGTTTCAGAAAAAGGATTTCGATCTTGGTGACCCGTAAGCTGATCTAATATTCCTGCTGCTAACAAAAACTCCGATTGCTTCTTATGCCATACTATATTCATGCCTTGCAGGCTAAACATCTCTTTCAGTTCGTCCCAATGAATATGAGTAGTAAGATCCATTTCACCTGGATGCTCTAAAGGATTACCGATTAACTTATGCTCGTAATATCCTCTTAAACTTCCTTCTTGATGTGCAGGATGCATCCATTCTTCTTTTGTGTATCCATAATCAACGGTAATACATACACCTCGTTGAAACCATTTCGCAATTTCTACTATATATTCTTCCATCGCAAGTGGCACTTCAAAACGCTGACCTTCAGCAAGATGAATATTATATTTCAATAAGTATCGACCAATATTTTTCTGTAGCGGTCTACATACTTCTGCGAGTTTCCCCTCCTCTGTGTACGTAACACGTACTTCATACAATATTCCATTTCTCTTCTCAATTACTTCAACAGGAAATGCATCAAATAACTCATTCGAAAAAAGAATCCCTTCGAACGATTCTCCCATTTCACTATGCGACGTATAATACGACACATTAGAAAACGAACAAAGATTTTTCTGCTGTAAGTTTTTATGAAAAGGGCTCATTTCAATCATTGAATAGTTTAAATCAATAAAGGTTTCTGGAGATACTTGCTTCCACTCTTGTAAAACATCATAGGCAAACCTTCCTGTTCCCCCACCAATCTCACAAATATTCGGAGCAACTTCACCATTTTCAACAAGACGAATAAAAAACTTAGCAAATGTTTTTGCAAAAACAGAGGATACGTTGCTACTTGTAAAAAAATCCCCTTGTCTTCCAATTTTTTCACGTTCCTTCATATAATAGCCATGTCCCTCTGTGTACAATACGAGGTTCATATACGTACTATATGAAATTGAATAATCCTTCTCTTTCTCCATCCATTCTTTTAAAATGAGCTCCATCTCCATACTAGCTCCTTACTGTAAAAATGGATTATTTTCTTTTTCAAAACCAATGCTTGTTTCTGGACCATGTCCACATAGCACCGCTGTATCATCTGGTAATACAAATAATTTTTCTTCAATACTTCCAATCAATTCAGCAAAACTTCCACCGGGTAAATCTGTTCTTCCGATGCTCATTTGGAACAATACATCACCAGAAAATACAGCATTCGCCTCTTTACAATAATAAGAAATACTGCCTGGAGAATGTCCTGGCGTCTCAAAAATCTCAAAATTAAATGAACCAATTGCTAATGCACCTTCTGCATCAATAATATGATCTGCTTGTTTTGCTGTAATACTGCGATTCATCATAAAAATTTGAGAGCCATTTACAGTTGCATCGCCTAACCAATCTGCTTCTTCTTTATGTACGTACACAGGAATATGAAAAGCGTCTCTTACCGCGTCAACAGCACCAATATGATCAAAGTGAGCATGTGTTAATAAAACAGCAAGTGGCTTTAATTGTTCTTCTTGTAAATATGTAACGAGCTTCTCGCCTTCGTGACCAGGATCAAAGATAATACACTCATTTTGATCATTCGTTAAAATATAAGCATTCGTTTGTAATGGGCCTAACGGCATTTGTATCCATTTCATATGAAAATCTCCTCCAATTATTAAACTTACTTTCAATGATACAACATTTTTTTCTCTTAGGAAAAGAAAGGATGCTATCTCGACAATCATTTTTAAAACATGTACAATATAAAAGAGTTAATATTCTAAAAACTCATATTAAGGAATGGGTAGACAGAGGAGGATATTGTATGGGCCTTGTTATTATTTTTGCGCTAGTCACTCTGTTAGCTGTATTCGCTACGCTTAGAACTCTTCGCGAAAAAAACTTATTCGCGGGCGGCTTTGCAATTGCAACTGTACTCGTTTTCGGATGGTTTACGATTATGACTGTTCTATATAACGGGTACCCACCAGCAGCTTAATTCATTTACATGTTATTCTTCATCAAGATTTCACACAAAAAAGAGGAAGGGTTTCCCCTTCCTCTTTTCATATTTCACAACTTATACCATCTTCGCTTCGTATTTGTGCTTTTTTACAAGCCAAGCTCCTCCGATAACACCTGCATCATTACCAAGTATTGCAATCGCTAACTTTGTGCTCTTTACAGCACGTGAGAAAGCATATTGCTCGAAATAACGTTGAATTGGCTCTAATAGTGCATCTCCAGCTTTAGACACGCCCCCGCCAATAACAATTTTCTCTGGGTTCAACGTACTAGCAAGGTTCGCTACAGCTAATCCTAAATAAGAAGCTACTTTTTCTACTACTTCGCCTGCTAGCTCGTCACCTTGTCCAAGTGCTTCAAACACATCTTTTGATGTAATACGCCCTTCTTCTGCTAACATAGAACGTAGAACACTCTCTTTATTAGTCTCTTGTATTTTTTGCATAGCAACACGCACAATACCCGTTGCAGATGCTACAGTTTCTAAGCAACCAGACTTCCCGCAATTACATGGGAAAGCATTCTCTGTAACTACTGTAATATGTCCAATCTCACCAGCAGCTCCGCTTACGCCGTGTACAATCTCACCATTGGCGATTACACCACCACCAACACCAGTGCCAAGTGTCATACAGATTAAATCTTTTGCTCCTTCACCAGCACCTTTCCACATTTCACCAAGCGCTGCTAAGTTTGCATCATTATCAATAACAACAGGTAATCCTGTTTCTACTTCTAATAAATCTTTTAACGGATAGTTTTTCCATCCTAAATTAACCGCTTCATAAATCATTCCAGACGCCACGTGTACAGGACCAGGAGCTCCCATACCAATACCGATTAACTTGCTTTTCAATTCACCTAACTCTTCTAACTTTTTATCAATAGCTTTCGCTACATCAAGCGTAATATGTTTTCCTTGCTCATTTGTATTCGTAGGGATTTCCCACTTATGTAAAATTTCACCGTACACATTAATAAATGCTAATTTAATCGTTGTACCACCAAGGTCAACCCCAACTAACCATTTCTCTTCCATGTTGCTTACCTACCTTTATCTAATTCTTATTTAGCTCTTTTTGAATTTCTTGCTTCAATAAAAATAAAGCTGTTTGATAGTCTTGTGGATCGATTAACTGTGATTGATTTAATTCACGCAATTCATCTTGCATTAATTGTAAATCTGCAATTCGATCACCTGTATAAATAATCGTACCAAATTTCTTTAGCAATTGTTGAATATCATAAATAGATACCATTTCATCACCCTCTATGCTCACTTACTATAAAAAATTATAATAAGAAAACGTTCACATATTTTATTATAATCAAGAAGAAAAAGTCTCGTCAATTTTTATTTGTCTATACAAGCCCATTTTTAACCATTGTTCCTTTTTCTGTAATAATTTTTTCTACATTTTTATCAAATGGCTCTACTGGAATATGTTCTACCATTTGAAAACTATAAGCTAATGATAGCGTTTTCCCTTTATAATGCACGAGATAACGATCATAATAGCCACCGCCATATCCAATCCGTTCTCCTCGCTCTGTATAAGCTACGCCTGGCACGATTTGAAGATCAATTTCATCTGCATTCACTTCTTCCGTAAGCGCCGGAATTGGTTCACGTAAATTCATATACACTATTTCTAATTGATCCAAATTACTAATTTGCCGGAAAGACATCGTTCGTGTTCCTTTATTACACTTCGGAACAACAACTTTCTTTCCTTCTTCCCAAGCTTTTTCGATAATAGGATATGTATTCACTTCATTTTCCATTGAGAGAGTGATTCCAACTGTTTTAGCTTCAGCCCACTCTTTTTGCGCATACAACGAAAATGCAATTTTCTCTGATAAAGTTGTATATCGTTCTTCTGATAAAGAATTCATGTGCTCTATTATTTGTTTACGTAAACGTACTTTCTCTTCTCTCACACACTTTCCCCCTCACAGTGATACTTTGCTCTACGATGATAGTGTATCACTTTTAACAGAGGAATCGAATAAAAAAAGAAACAGTAGGAAAATATTCCTACTGCTTACTTTGTTTCACGGTGTAACGTAGACTTCTTGTCACGCTTGCAATACTTTTTAAGCTCGATACGCTCAGCGTTGTTACGTTTGTTTTTCTTTGAGATATAGTTACGATCTCCGCATTCTGTACATGCTAGAGTAATATTCACACGCATTCTTATTCCCTCCAGTACTAATAACTTAAATCAGACTATACTATAATACCACTTTTAAAATAAAAATTCTACACCTTTTGATATTGTCTAATTTTTTCTATAAGATTTTTCATGTTTTCCCTTGCTATTACTGGGTTTCTAGCATGCGAATACACTAAAAATTTCGGTTGTTTTGTGTCAGAAACGATATAAGACCACTCTTTTTCTGTATATTTGAACTGTACACCTTCAAATATACCTTCTTCTTTTCTTTCCATATCAGCTAATAATTTCCTCATTACTTTCCCTTTTTCATTCCATGAACATACAACTTCATCACAAAGTAGGTAGAGCGGCGGTGATTGCTCTACTATGCTGAGAAATGTTTTCCCCTGCAATGCTATTAACTCGAATAATTTTCCAATTCGATATAAAATATCTCGCTTCCATCTCGCTTGAAACGACTTTTTTTCATCCTGCGTATAAAATAGAAGGTAACATTCTCCTAATTTCAAAGACATCGGGTAAATATTTCCTGCCGATTCAAGTAATAAATCTGGAATATCTACCTCTTCAAAATCTGTTCCTTGGTAAATATTACTATGATTATCATATAACTCGAAATAATTTCCTTGCTCTGAAAACATAAGTGCCATATTTGCTTTACTTGATTTCATCAAAGCTTTCACATGATCCTTTTGTTCGCCCGCATAAATCCATGTAACTGTGCATCCGAGCCTTTGTAAAAAGAGCATCAGTAAATGTTGTAACATATCATTGCTCTTATTAATAAGAAGATGAAACTTTTGTTTTTGTATTTTCTCAATATCAACGCGCTCTAATACAGCCTCTATATAATCATGTAAAGAAACGTGGACTAGCTTATTTCGCCCCATTTCTTTCTCACATACGTAATAAAATGACTCAGACATATATACTTGTTCTATCGCTTTTTGCTGCTTATACGTTAATTGTACCCCATCCTTACCATATAACTTTATAACAACCTCTTTTTCATTTTCCACTTGAATGAAAACCCCACCAGCACATTGTAAATCCTGTATGCTATACTGAAAAAGCGACTCGTTCATTTCTTTGCATTCCATCGTATGAACCCCGATACCATGAATCGCATGAAGAAAGAGATTTTTATAAGAAGTCGTTTCTATATGTTCTTGACTCCCAATTAATATACTTTCCCCTTTCGCAAAAAGGGACCCGTACGCCATTGCAACCTTTACAATAAATTGAGGAGTGATCTCAACATTACCTCTTCCTACAATGCGGCTTTTTTGCAACCATCCTGCACTCTTTTCACTTTCTTGAACACCAGCCGACCCTACTACCGAATAGCTGTCAATCGCCTTATATGGCCATAGTTTTCCCTTTTGCTTAATTACCGTACTTTTACCTATATGACAATGATCCGCTACAATGCTTTTTTGAAACAGTGTAACGTCATCTTCCACCATTGTATGCTCTCCTATTGTCGTTTCTAATAGCTCGCAATACTGCCCAATGTGCGCATTTGCAAAAACAATACTTTTTTGAAGATGAGAATAACTTGAAACAATACTATTTTTTCCGATAATAGAGTACGGTTCAATTACAGCTCCAGCACCAATCTTTGCTCCTTCTCCAATAAAAGAAGGACCGTGAATTTTCGTTCCTTTTCCTATCGTCACACCTTCTCCCATCCATACCATCGGCAATACTTCCGTATAAGGAATTGGTACTTGCAATTTTTTCGTTAACAAATCAAATTGTGCTTGTCGATATTGATCAAATGTACCGATATCTAACCAATAACCTTCTGATAAATATGCAAATAATGCGTTCTTATTTGCCAATAGCGGAAACACATCTTGACTGAAATCAAAAAACTCTCGGGGCGGTATGTAAGAAAAAATTTCTGGCTCCATAATATATATACCTGTATTCACAATATTAGAGACTACTTCATTCCAGCTCGGCTTTTCTATATATCGTGTAACCTCTTGTTCTTTGTTCATTACAACTAAACCGAATGAGAGTGGGTTTTCTACTTCCTTTACAAACATAGTTACCATTCTTTTCTTTTGTTCATGAAACATAATTCCTTCTGATAATTGAAAATCAGTTAACGCATCCCCGCTTATGACAACAAACGTTTCATCTAAAAATGTTTCCGCTTGTTTAATACTCCCTGCGGTTCCAAGCGGTGGAGAGTCTTCAAAATAGTACAAGTTAACGCCCCATTTGCTACCGTCACCAAAATATTGCTTAATGGCTGTACTCATATACTGAACAGTAATTGCAATTTCACGAATACCATGCTGACGTAATAATTCAATATTGTATTCCAAAACTGGCTTTTCTAATAATGGCAACATCGGCTTTGGAGTATTACATGTTAATGGTCTAAGGCGTCGTCCTTTTCCTCCAGCTAAAATAACCCCCTTCATATACTTCAGCCTCCACTTATATAATGTTCAGTAACTTCATATACGATATGTATATTATCTACCCCGCATTAACTAGCAGTATAAAATGAAACTTTAATTAGTAGGGATTTTGTGCATCCCCCACTGATTATTAGCCTTGATTACTTGACTCGGGCTTTTACAGGCAGTAAAACTCCCTATATACATGTACCTTTTAAACGCCGCGAAAGAAAGCGCTTACCATTAACTTAGTAAAATATTCCTTAAGAAGTGAACAACATATATGTCCTATTTTTTCCATTATATTATGATACATCTTATCATCATAAACTAAAGGAAACAACGAGCTTTTTTTGTCATGTTTTGACTAAAAAAAGCAGGTGATGTTTCACCTGCCTTTTTTCTTTATTCATTTAATAAGTAATGCTTTCCTTTTACTAAATAAAAAACATTTTCAGCAATATTTGTAATATGATCCGCTACACGCTCGATATATCTCGCCACAAAGGATAATTGTGTAATTTGTGTAATTGCTTCTGGTTGTTCTGGAACTGAAGATATAAATTCACGAATCGCTTTCCCATATATTTCATCAACTGAATCATCCATTTCGGCAATTTGTTTCGCAAAAGTTAAATTTTCTTGCTCATATGCTTCTAGCGCTAACTGTAGCATCTTATTTGCAATTGCAAACATTTCATCAAGATTGTGCAAACTAACAACCACTTCTTTTTCCCCAAGACGAATTGTTGATTTCGCAATATTAACAGCATGATCTGCAATACGCTCTAAATCTGTCGCTGTTTTAATTGAAATGAAAATCCTTCTTAAATCACTTGCTACAGGTTGCTGCTTCGTAATAAGCATAAGCGCAAGATCATTTATTTCCTCTTCTAAATTATCCATACGATAATCACCATCTATTACCTCTAACGCTTTCTCTACATCCCTTTTATGAAGACCTTCCATAGCAAGCAATAAAGCTTCCCTCGCTAGCTCTCCAAGCTCAATCACCTTTTGCTGTAACATTTTTAAATCACATTGAAACTGTTCTCTTACCATTGTTTCTTCCCCCTCAATATTATGTGCCATTATATATAGATCTCCTACCTAGCCTACTTGTAATGAGCCTTAAGATAGGAGAAGTATTACTTCTCTAATTAAATGAGGTAAAAATAAGAAATACCCTCTGTTAAGAGGGTATTTACTCTTATCCTTGCAACGATATCAACCGAATCGGCCTGTAATATAATCTTCTGTACGCTTATCTGAAGGTGTCGTAAATAATTTATTTGTATCTGTATATTCCACAACTTCTCCACTTAAGAAGAAAGCAGTTTTGTCTGAAATACGTGCTGCTTGTTGCATGTTATGCGTTACGATCACAATACTAAAGTCTTTCTTTAACTCTTGAATTAATTCTTCTACTTTTAATGTTGAAATTGGATCTAGTGCCGACGTTGGCTCATCCATTAAAATAACGTCTGGTTCAATTGCTAAACAACGTGCGATACATAGACGCTGTTGCTGTCCACCAGATAAACCGTATGCATTATCATGCAAACGATCTTTTAACTCATCCCAAATCGCTGCTCCACGTAAACTTTTTTCAACAATTTCATCCAATGTTTTCTTATCACCAATACCATGAATTTTCGGGCCATATGCTACATTTTCATAAATAGATTTCGGAAATGGATTTGGCTTTTGGAACACCATTCCCACATGAGTTCTTAATTCTTCAACTGGGTATGATTTTTCAAATATATTGCGCTCTCTATATTCAATTACACCTGTAGTTCGCACGATTGGTACTAACTCTACCATACGATTTAATGTTTTTAAGTACGTTGATTTACCACAACCACTTGGCCCAATAATTGCTGTAACTTCATTCTCATGAATGCTTAAGTTAATATCTTTTAAAGCATGGTCTTCTCCGTACCATAAATTTAAGTTTTTCGTATCAAATACTACTTTCTTTGGTGCAGTCTCGATTTTCTCCTCGTTTTTCACCTGTACATTTACTACTGTTGCTACCATTTGAATTCCCCTTTCATCCATTTCCAACTTATTTTCGATTTCGTAACCATAAGACAAACATATTGATAAAGAGTAATAAACCTAACAAAACAATCATCCCAGCAGCTGCTACATACTGAAATTCTTCTTGCGGTCTACTCATCCAATTAAAAATTTGAATTGGTAAAACTGTAAATCTATCAAACATACTAAATGGAACATAATTTGCAAATGCAAGTGCCCCGATAACTAATAGCGGTGCCGCTTCTCCAATTGCCCTTGATATCGCTAACGTACAACCCGTTATAATTCCTGGGAAAGCAGATGGCAATACAATTTGATACATCGTTTGCCACTTCGTAGCACCTAATCCGTAAGAAGCTTCTAATAATGAACTTGGTACAGATCGTATCGCTTCTTGACTCGCTACAACAACTGTCGGTAAAACGAGTAAACTCATCGTCAGTGCCGCCGCAATAATACTCTCCCCTAAATGAAGAGCATATACAAAAATAGTTAAGCCGAGTAATCCAAATACAACGGAAGGTACTCCTGCTAACGTTTGATTATTAATTTCTATTACCTTTTTAAATATAGATTCCTTCGCATATTGCTCCAAATAAAGAGCAGTTCCAACTCCAAATATAAAGGAGACTGGTATAACAATACTCATAAATAATATTGTTCCTGACAAAGCTGCAGCAATCCCAGCTTCTTTCGGATTACGCGAAGCGAAGTTTGTAAAGAAATCTAACGAAAGGTAACTTATACCTTTTTCAAAAATTTGAAAAAGTAAAATAAGCAGTATTACTATTGAAAACAAAATTGCTATATAAAATAACAACTTGTAAACTCGGTCTTTTAAAAAACGTGATGCCATATTTTCTTGTATTTTTTTATGATTCAACATTCGCATATTATGTCACCCTCCTAAAGCGGCGCATAATAGAGTATGAAATGATGTTCATTATAAGAGTAAACAAGAATAACGTTGCGCCTACAGCGTACATGCTGTAATACGTAATTGTTCCATGCGGAGCATCACCTAAGCTCACTTGCACAATATAGGCTGTTAGCGTTTGAATAGAGTGTGTCGGATCGAGCGATACATTTGGTGTAGATCCCGCTGCAATTACAACTATCATCGTTTCACCAATTGCTCTGGAAGCAGCTAATATGATCGCTGCCATAATCCCTGTAAAAGCCGAAGGAAACACGACTTGTTTTACCATCTCAAACCGAGTTGCTCCAAGTGCTAACGAAGCTTCTTTCGTTCCTTTCGCTACAGCTCTCATCGCGTCTTCAGATAGAGATGCAATTGTAGGTATCATCATAAAGCCAATAACAATACCTGGACTAATCGCATTAAAAAACTGTAAATCTGGTATAATCCGTTGTAAAAGTGGTGTGACAACTGTTAATGCAAAAAAACCATATACAATTGTCGGGATACCTGCTAATAGTTCTAACATCGGTTTTAATACTTTCCTTGCACCGTTTGAAGCATATTCGCTTAAAAATACGGCACACGCTAAACCGATAGGAATTGCTACGAACATGGCAATTGCTGTTACAAGGAACGTTCCACATATAAGTGGTAATATACCGAATTTAGGATCTTCAAAAAAAGGTAACCATTCTTTTCCCGTCAAAAAGGAGTGTAATGGTATTGTTTGAAAAAACATCAATGTTTCATTTGCCAATGTGAAAATAATTCCAAGTGTCGTTACAATAGACACGCTAGCAATTATTTTTAGTAATAACGGAACGATTCGATTGATTCGCTGCGTTTTTTTTCTTTGTTTTGTATTTCTTTCAATCAAATGTTGTACAGAAAATGTAATTTGACTTTTGTCATTATGAGCCAAAGATGAAAACCCCTTTCCACCCTGACATTACCTTTTTATTTCTGTTAACATCCGCAGCTGTTCATTGTATTTTTCTTTTGGTAATTTTACATATCCTACCTCTTCAGCGAGATCACCAACATGCTGAATCATAAACTCAATATAATTTGCTACATTCATTTTATTTCGGATAGATGCATTATTCACATAAGCAAATAACGGCCTAGATAATGGCTTATACTTACCTGATTGAATGGTATCTTTCGTCGGAAGTGCACCATTCACTTTTATTGCTCTCACCTTATCTCGATTGGCCATATAATAAGCATATCCTACAAAAGCAATGGCATTTTTATCATTCATTACCCCTTGCATAATAACTTGATCATCTTCAGACAAAGAGACTTTTTTTACAATGCGACTATTTTGTAAGATGACATTTTGAAAATAATCATACGTACCAGAGTCTACACCTGGCGCATAAAACTTCACCTGTTCACGTGGCCATGATGAATGAATTTGTGACCATCGCTTTTCGCTTTCATCTTCACTCCATAATAGACGTAACTCGTCTACCGTCATATTGTCTACCCAAGTATTTTGGCGATTCACAACGATCGTAAGACCATCGTAAGCGACTTCGAACGGTGTAAACTGAATGGAGTTTTTCTTCATTTCATTTTCTTCTACTTGTTTCATTGCTCTCGAAGCATTATTTATATCTACTTCTCCTTTACTGAAACGATTAAATCCTCCTCCTGTTCCAGAAACACTGATGGAAATCTTCACGTTTGGATGCACCTTTGTATATTCCTCCGCTACTGCTTCTATAACAGGAAAAACTGTTGAGGATCCATCAACTCTCACTTCTCCCATTTCATTCACAGCAAATACAGTAGACGTACCAACATAAAGGAAACAAGTCGACAGTATGAAAACTTTAATCGATGCACTTATCCATTTCACGTGTTCTTCCTCCTAGAAGTAACCGGAAATAACAGGATTACAGATATAAGAATACTGCTAAACTATTAATTCGGTTTTAATTGTTTGTAAAAGTTTTGTAAAGTTCCACAAGAATCAACATTAAGTAAAACTTTAATCCGTAGCCATCGTTCATCTTCACTAATGATTGGCTCATAAAATCGTTATCCTCTAGAGGCTTGTGTAAGTATCATTTGTGAGATCTCTTATTTTTTCGATATAATATGCTTGTCCACCTTATTAAAACGTATGCATGAATCATAAAAAAAAGCACACTATCTTTTCAGATAGTGTGCTTTTTTTACAACTTTTTTATTCGTCATCTTGATCTCTATTTTTCTTTTTATTATCTATTTCATCTTTTGAAACTTCGCCATTTTCTACTTTTTTCAAATCAAAGTACGCGTCCATAATGTCACGGCTAATATATCCGTTAATACCTGATTTATCATCTACCCAAGGTACAACAACAGAAAATGCTACTTCAGGATCTTCAAGTGGCGCATAGCCTACTAACGTTAAGTTATATGTTTCTTTACGCTCACCGTTTGCCTTTCTACCAATCTCTTTATCTCCGCCATACACAGTTTGAGCTGTACCTGTTTTACCAGCAGCTTTATAAGGTGCACCTGCAAAGTATTTCGAAGCTGTACCACTAGACTCGTTAAATACTTGTCTAAATCCTTCCTGAACACGTTTAATTTGTGATTCAGGCATATCAATACGGTTTAGTACTTTCGGTTCCATTGAATGAACAACTTTTCCAGTTTCTTCTGGTTTCGCTGCCGGCTGACGAATTTCCTTTACAACTTGCGGCTGCATACGGTAACCACCATTTGCAATTGTTGAAACATATTGTGCTAATTGAAGTGGTGTATACGTATCGTACTGTCCAATTGATAAATCTAATAGGAAACCTGGCTGAGTTCCCTTACCTATTTGACCCGCAGATTCATTCGGTAAATCAATACCTGTTTTCACACCAAGTCCAAACTGTCCGAAATAATAACGCATCGTATCAAATGCTTTTTGTGGTATATCTAACGTACCACCTCTCACATATTGAACACCTGCGAGATTCATCGCTGTTTTGAACATATATACGTTAGAAGACATTTTTAACGCTGTCAGATCATTAATATACCCCATCGTCTTCCAAGAAGATTTTTTCGGCGTTCCTTTCAATACGATTGGTTCATCGAGTTGAACTGAACCTGGTTGAATCGCACCTGTTTGATACCCTGTAAGTACTGTCGCACCTTTTACAGTTGATCCCATCGGATAAGAACTTGTCATCGTTCCTAAGGCGAAATCTTGTACTTTCGTTTCGCCATTTTCATTCACTAACTGTTTCCCTGCCATAGATAAAACTTCACCATTTTTCGGATTCATCATTACAACGAATGCACGATCTAAAAGAGGTTGTCCCCCTTTATATTTCAATAAATTTTTAGTGATAATTTCTTCTACACGTTTTTGTAATTCCATATCGATTGTTAAGTTCAGGTCATTACCTCGTTGTCCTTGTGCGACATTAATCGTTTCTAAAATATTACCGTTTTTATCTGTAATATTTTTCACTTCTGCTTTCGTACCGTGTAGGCTATCTTCATATTGCTGTTCAAGATAACTTTTCCCTACGCGGTCATTTCGATTATAATCACGAACAAGATAGTAATCTAGCCTTTCTCTCGGTAACCCTTCATCAGACGTTGACACCCCGCCAAGTACACTTCGGAATAAATCATCATACGTATATTTTCGATCCCAATCAACATTCGTATCTACACCCGGTAATGCTGCTAGGTTTTCACTAATAATCGCATATTCTTCTGGTGTAGCATCTTTTTTTATAACTTGTGGTGTCATTGCATATCCGCCGTCCATTTTGCTTTTAATCGCTAGTATTTCTAAATCTTTTGCGGATAATTGATTCACTTCTTCTTCTGTCACGCGACTTCGTTGACGCTCATCTAATTCTTTATCGTCAATTTTTTTATCTTTTAACTCTTGACGATCTTTATTCGTAATTTTTTCTTTCGCTTCCTCTTTATGCATAGCAAGCCAATAATCTTTTTTATCACGATCTGTTAATTTATCTGTCGGTACTTCAATCAACTCTGCTAGCCTTTTCGCTGTTTCTAAACGAGCCTCTGCAGTTGATCCTTTCATTTTTGTAAATGTAATCGTACGAACAGCTGCATTATCTACTACAGCTCGCCCATAACGGTCAAATATTTTCCCACGTGGTACAGGATTACTTATCGTCGAGTTTTCTTTCCTCTCCACTTCATTCTTATATTCCTCACCGCGAACAATTTGTACATATCCAAGCCTTACAATAACCGCGGAGAACATTAAAAACACGCAGAAAAACAGCACGTTTAACCGAAAAGGAACGTGAGTCTTTTTCTTTTGTTGTTTCTGCTTCTTGCTCATACAAACCCCCTCTACCAACAGCTATGTAATGTGAAAGGGACACCTTCATACAGGTGTCCTCACTGCTGTCTTACATCTTTTTCTATTCTAGCATAAAACAACCGAGAAGTTAACCTTCTGGTTCTGTTTGATTCTGCGCAGTCGCTTGCGTTACAACACTTGTTTTACTCGCATTTTCCTCATCATATTTGACATTTTTAACTGCAAAATAAATAAGGAAATGTCCTGCACCTAAAATACATAATAAGTAAGGCAAACTTTTTTCAGGCGGAAAGAATAATACAGCACATAAAAAACTTAAAATCGAACAAATTCTTCCTGCATTTAACCATAATTCCCGGACAACTACATACTCTACACGCCACTCTCTCGCATTTTTCGCTCTGCCAATTACATCATATGTCATGGATCCGTACGGAACGAGCAAAATAGGGTATGCAACCGCAATACACGCTGCATAAATAAGTAATTTTGCGTATGTAACATTGAATATAACTAAAAATACGACAGCATATAAAATAATGCCTCCAAGCAAAATTGCTTTTTTCCGCCACTCTTTCTTTAACATACGAGTGACTAAGTAGTAACATACAAATGATACAGCAGAATTTACTAAGCTATATTTTCCTAAGGCGAGTTCGCTATCCGTCGCTAAATACACGTATACGGAAATCACAAAAATAAACGTTCCCTCTCTCAACCCTTGGAAAAAATGAGCACGTGTAATTCTTCCCCAATTTTTATCAATCTGCCGCTCTTTCAATACTTGTACAATTTCATACCGTCCTTCACATTCTCTCTTAGATACAAAAAAGCTTAAAATGACAGCAATTGCAAATAACAGTAACGAAAGAAAGAATATAACCGTATAGCCACTCCATTTTTCCATACGTGAAATTGTGTATCCAGCTGCTATCGGTCCAATCATGCCAGAGAAGGATGTAAGAAGTCCAAGAAACCCATTAAAGAAATCTCTTGTTTCTGGTTCTGTAATCTCAAATGTTAATAAGTTAAACGCGAGCCAGTAAAAACCATATCCGACTCCTAAAAGAGCCCCCATTAATAAAATATAGTGAGAAGCGCTTTTTCCCGCTACTAAAACAACGATAAAAAAAATAGCTAACGTGCCTACGCCTATTCGTAACAAGATTGAGCGATCAATACGCTTCGCTAATTTCCCACCTATAAGAAATGTGAGAGGCTGTAATACAACGCTGGCCAAATTATACAAGCCAAGATTCACATAATTTTGTGTTTGTTTCCATAAATAAATGTTAACAAACGTATTCGATAAAGAAATTGCGAGCGTGTATAAACCTCCAATAAGGAGCAACAACACTAAATCCCGATTCACTTCAACGTCACCAATTATATGTTTCCACTTCATACACAACTCTCCTTTACTTCATGTTCTAGTCTTCCAAAGACAAGCCCAATTATGTAAAAGGAAAGCATAGAAAAAAGCTAGGAGCATTCTCCTAGCTTTTTCTATCGTTATTACAATTATTTTGCTTCTTGGTAACGTTTTTCAGCAGCGTTCCAATCTACAACGTTCCAGAATGCACCGATGTAGTCAGGACGACGGTTTTGGTAATTTAGGTAGTAAGCATGTTCCCAAACATCTAAACCTACAACTGGAGTTTTACCTTCAGTTAGAGGAGAATCTTGGTTTGGCGTGCTTGTTACTTCTAGCTCACCATTGTTTACTACTAACCAAGCCCAACCAGAACCGAAACGAGTTGCGCCAGCTTTTGCGAATTCTTCTTTGAATGCATCGAAGCTACCGAATTTCGCTTCAATTGCAGTTGCAAGTTCGCCTACTGGTTGTCCGCCGCCGTTTGGAGATAAGATTGTCCAGAAGAATGTATGGTTAGCATGTCCGCCACCATTGTTACGTACTGCTGTACGAATTGCTTCTGGTACTTCGTTTAAGTTTGCAACTAATTCTTCTACGCTTTTGTCAGCTAATTCTGCATGACCTTCTAAAGCAGCGTTTAAGTTTGTAATGTACGTGTTATGATGTTTTGTATGATGGATGTTCATTGTTTCTTTGTCAAAGTGAGGCTCTAAAGCATCATACGCATAAGGTAAATTTGGTAATTCGTGTTTTGCCATTGTTATATTCCTCCCAGTTTATGTATTGCCACTTAAGTGACATACAACTTCATTCTACCCTAATTGCCATAGGGTGCAAACAAATAAATCACATTGTCTTGCTATCATTAACGTAGCAAAAATCCCACTTCTTTTCAATTAAAATGCTCATATATTCCGTAAAAAAAGCTCCCTTCTACAAGGAAGCTTCCCACTAACATAATAAACATGTGAAATGGATATGGACCCTGTAGGACTCGAACCTACGACCGGACGGTTATGAGCCGTCTGCTCTAACCAGCTGAGCTAAGGGTCCACAATTATGTATGTAACAACATATCAAATAAAGGAATTCCTATCAGATATATCCTTTAAGAAATGTAAGATAAATTTACCATATGGCAAAGAAAAGTGTCAATTGTATTTTTCTCATATAAAAGAAGAAAATTAATAAAAAGAAATTTAGTTATCTCCACTATATGTAAATATAATATATCTTGAGATTCTCTAGATTCCTACGTTACAATGATTTTATACATACATAAAGGAAGTGAATCTATGTCCATATTTACCCAATTAGCAAAAAGCGTATATTCGCCTAAAGATATGGCGCTATTCCGTTTTCAAAAAATCGGAAAAACCATTTTGTATATTATGCTACTTTGTCTAATCACTACTATTCCAAGAACATTCTTTTACGGTAGCTTTATTCAAGATAGTGTTACCATGGTAAATCAAGCAATCGAAAAAGATTTACCTGATTTTAAAATCGAAAACGGTGAACTAAAAGCAGATATTGAACAACCTATTCTAAAGGAAGAGGGAGATGCTCTTTTCGTATTTGATCCCAATACAACAGATATAGAAACATATCAAAACAAAACTGGTTTATTTATTTTAAAAGATAAAGTAGTTTCTATAGGAAATGGTCAAACACAAACATACTCCTATAATGATTTATTAGGGACATCTCTTGAGAAGAAAGATTTGCAAGATTTCATTTCTGTATTCGATAGTATTTATCCAATTTTACTAGCTGTTATCGGCGTGTTAGTATACCTATTCCAATTGTTTATTACTTTCTTAGGAATTACTTTACTTGCGTTTATTGGTTCTGCTATGAGCGGTCAACGTAAATTATCTTATAAGCAAGTATGGACGTTAACTGCGTACAGCTACACAATTCCAACAATCTTCTTTATGATTATGGATCTATTCAAAATTGTTGTACCTGGTTCAACATTCATTTATATCGCAGTTGTTTTAATTGTTCTTTACTTAACGATTAAAGAAGTTCCAAAACCGAAAGAAAAATAAGAACGAAAAAAAATGCCTAAATAGGCATTTTTTTTTTGGACAAGCATATATTCCTAGCAAAGGAGTGAAGAATATGAAGAGGTTAGGTATATTCTTATTCGTGCTTGTTCTTGGTTATATATTTTATTACGATATAAAAATCGGCACTTTACCGATGTTAAGTTCATATAAAAAAACAAATGCGGCCCAAACGATAAAACAAGAAAGTACAGATACAAAACAAAAGAAAGAGAACAAAGCAGAAAAAGAAACAGATGTAACTTATAAAACAATTGAAGTCAAAACAGGTGAGACAGTTCTTTCTATTACCGAACAAATTAATAAGAAAAAAATCCCTTCCATTGAAAAGGTAATTGATGACTTTAAACAACTAAACAAAAGTACATCTGCTACAAAAATACAAATTGGAAAGTCTTATAAATTCCCGTTATATCAATAAGCAATTACTTAATCCTTGTCAATTACATAAAGGCGCTGATACAATAGTAAAAGTGAAACCGAGCACTTCGGTTTCTATAGCCCTGTATCACGTATACTTTCATTGATATGAGGGACTAAATAAGAAACTTCTTTTATAAGGAGAGCGATCTATTCGTGAATGAAATGACTCATCGTACAAAAACACGTCCAGTTAAAGTCGGTAATTTAACAATTGGCGGTAATAATGAATTAATTATACAAAGTATGACAACAACAAAAACACATGATGTTGAAGCAACAGTTGCTGAAATTAAGCGTTTAGAAGAAGCTGGCTGTCAAGTCGTCCGTGTTGCTGTTCCAGACGAACGCGCAGCAAATGCTATTGCTGATATTAAAAAACAAATCAACATTCCACTTGTTGCTGATATTCATTTTGATTATCGCCTTGCTTTAAAAGCAATTGAAGGTGGCATTGATAAAGTACGTATCAATCCAGGTAACATTGGTCGTCGCCATAAAGTAGAAGCTGTTGTAAATGCAGCAAAAGAACGCGGTATTCCAATCCGTATCGGTGTAAACGCAGGTTCATTAGAACGTCACATTTTAGAAAAGTACGGATACCCAACTGCAGATGGTATGGTCGAGAGCGCCCTACATCACATTAAAATTTTAGAGGACTTAGATTTCCACGATATTATCGTATCTATGAAAGCCTCTGATGTTAACTTAGCAATTGAAGCATACGAAAAAGCTGCTCGTGCTTTTGATTACCCATTACATTTAGGTATTACAGAATCCGGAACATTATTTGCCGGAACTGTAAAAAGTGCCGCTGGTCTTGGCGCAATCTTAAATAAAGGCATCGGAAATACACTACGTATTTCATTAAGTGCTGACCCAGTTGAAGAAGTAAAAGTTGCGCGTGAACTATTAAAGTCATTCGGTCTTGCATCTAATGCAGCAACACTTATTTCTTGTCCAACTTGTGGTCGTATTGAAATTGATTTAATTAGCATCGCTAACGAGGTGGAAGAATACATCTCTACACTAAAAGTACCGATTAAAGTTGCAGTACTTGGTTGCGCTGTAAACGGTCCTGGTGAAGCTCGTGAAGCTGATATCGGTATTGCCGGTGCACGTGGAGAAGGATTATTATTCCGTAAAGGGCAAGTTGTTCGTAAAGTACCAGAAGAAATAATGGTAGAAGAACTGAAAAAAGAAATCGATGTAATTGCTGCTGAAATGGCTGCTGAACGAGAAAAAGAAAAAGAAAAAGAAAAAGAAACACAAGAACAATAAAAAGAAGGTTGCCACAATATTTGTGGGCAACCTTCTTTTTCACGTAAAAAAACTCGTCAGTTACGTAACCGACGAGTTCTTATTTTGCACATTTTGGACAACGGCCGTATATTTCAAACTTATGCCCGGTTACTTCATAACCGTTAAAATCTTTATTCATAAAATCCATCGGGCAGGAAGTAATCTCTTTCGTCCCCCCGCAATCTAAACAAATAAAATGATGATGATGTTCCATAATAGAACATGTAAAACGAAAATGTTTTTCACCATTTAATTCCGTTTGTTCTAAAACACCGATTTCAGCAAACACCGTTAAGTTACGATAAATCGTATCAAAGCTAAGACCTGGATAATCATCCTTCATATGCTCTAAAACGTCTTTCGCCGTTAAATAACGATTGTGAGCTGCAAATAACCTGAGCATTTCTTCCCTTTTCCCAGTATGTTTGTATCCTTTATCTTTCATTAGGCGTAAAGCTTCTGTTAGATTCATATCTATCCCTACTTTATGCAGTTTTTTTCTTTTTCCATAAAATCGCACCAATTAAAATAAGAACTGCTATCATAACAATTGTACCACCTGGTGCTAGATCAAGTTGATATGAAGCAAACATTCCACCAATTACTGCAATTTCACCAAATAAAATGGAAAAGAAAATTGTTTGTTTAAATCCATTCGCAATACGAATACTTGCTGCAACTGGTAACGTCATTAATGATGATACTAGAAGAACCCCTACTACACGCATTGATACTGCAATGACAAGAGCAACCAATATAATGAAAATAAAGTGAATCCACTTTGCACTCAAACCGGTTGATACAGCATATTCCTCATCAAACGATAGTAAAAATAACTCTTTGTATAATAAAGTGATCGTTACAATAACAACAATTGCTACAATGCCGATGATTATTAAATCCGTACTTGTTACAGCACTTACACTCCCAAATAAATAACTAAATAAATCAGTGTTAAATCCATTTGCAAGTGATATAAAAATAACCCCAATCCCCATTCCTGCTGAAAGAATAATCGGAATTGCTAATTCTTGATAATGTTTATATACAGTACGTAATTTTTCAATTAGTAACGCCCCACCAATAGAAAAAATCATTCCCATATATAACGGATTTAAAAATCCTCCTGTGAAAATTGTTTTTTCTAGTAGTAAACTTGCAGCAATACCCGATAATGTCACGTGACTTAATGCATCCGCAATAAGCGACATTCGGCGAATGACAACAAATACACCGATAAGTGGTGCAACAAGTCCTATTAAAACCCCTGCATATAAAGAGTTACGTAAAAAGTCATATTGTAAAAAATCTTGTATCATTATATCCTCCCGTGATGCTCATGCTCGTGTTCTAAACGATGAACATGATGTCCATATAAGACGGACATTTCTGCATCTTCTAACTCTCGGAACTTCTCTACATTTCCATGGAAATGTAGATGTTGGTTTAAGCATGCAACATGTGTTACCTTCTCAGTAACAGCTCCCATATCATGAGTAACGAGAATTAATGTGATTCCTAACCTTTTGTTTAAATCCTCTAATATCTCATAAAAACTTTCTACATTCTTCACATCTATTCCAACAGTGGGCTCGTCCAAAATAAGTAATTCAGGATCACTAACGAGCGCACGAGCAATAAATACACGCTGTTGTTGTCCACCAGAAAGTTCTCCGATATTGCGCCCTTGAAACTCACTCATCCCTACATCAGCAATCGCTTTTTCTACCTTTTCCTTATCGTTTTTCGTGAAAAAGCGAAACAGCCCTTTTTTAGAAACGAGTCCCATTGATACAACTTCAAAAACAGTTGCCGGAAAACCAGAATTAAAGCTATTTGCCTTTTGCGACACATAACCAACTTTGTTCCATTCTTTAAACTTCTTACTATCAACACCAAACAAACGAATACTTCCCTGTTTTGGCTTTAAAACGCCTAATAAACATTTTAGCAAAGTTGATTTCCCAGAACCATTCGGCCCAACTAAACCTAAAAAAGCTCCCTTCGGAACTTGCAAATTAATATCTTCTAACACATTTCGATCTTCATATCGAAATGACAATCCTTCTATTTCTAATATATTATTCATATCATCTCACCTATTTTAATTCAGAATGATTCCGATTTATATCTATTTGAATTATAGTACAGCTTATTATAGTTGTAAACCAATCTGCCTAAAATATATCAATTTTTTCAAGAAACCTTACTATTATAACAAAAAGCAGAGAAAAATTCTCTGCTTTCGAAAAGTATTCCTATAAAGTGAAACTTTAATCAGTGGGGTTTTCTTCATCCCCCACTGATTATTAGTTGAACCAATCGGACTTTTATGGGCAGTTGATCCCCCATCTAACTTCTTTGCTTTCGCTGCATTTTGAGGTGGGGGTCTTACTACTGCCCATTAAAGCGGGATAAAATGAAACCTTAATCAGATGAGGCCATCCCCTACTGATTATTTGCCATCAAATAGCGGGATACATGTTTTTTAGTGAATAGCCGATTTAAACTTTCCACCATTTGTCTCTTGTGTGCTCATAATCGTAACAAACGCATTCGCATCAATTTCATACACAATTGATTTTAACTTCGTCACTTCCAGACGCGTTACAACTGCATAAATAACTTCTTTTTCTTTATCCGTGTAACCGCCTTTCGCTACAAGCTTTGTAGTTCCACGACCAAGACGATGCAAAATCGCATTTGATACTTCCTCATATTGATCTGATACAATTAAAACCGCTTTTGTTTCATCTAAACCTTGAATGACTGTATCAATTGTTTTGAAGGCGATATAGTACGCCATAACAGAATACATAGCTTGTTCAACACCAAATACAAATGCTGCCCATGCAAAAATGAATAAGTTCACAAACATTACAAATTCGCCAACAGAGAAAGGCAATTTCTTCGTTAATAAAATACCCATGATTTCTGTTCCGTCCATTGATCCACCATGGCGAATAACGAGCCCTACACCAATACCTAAAATAAGACCCCCAAACACTGTTGCTAAAATCGGCTCTGTTGTAAATGGCGGAACAGCATGTAACGTTGATTCAATAAACGCTAAAGCTACAATACCGAAAGCCGAAGATAGCATGAATGTTTTTCCGATTTGCTTATAACCTGAATACATAAATGGGATATTGAGAATAACGACTAAAGTAGAGAAACTTAACCACCAAATATTAGGAGTAAGATAATCTAATATAAGAGAAATACCAATAATTCCACCATCAATAATTTTATTTGGCATTAAAAATAGTTCAATCGCTACCGCTGCGCATGCTGCCCCAAAAATAATCATAACTAAACGATAAATAAGATGGATAACACTTTCTTTTCGATGTTGCTTTTGTTCCATAAGTCCTCCTTATACTCTTTTTCTATAGTTTTGTCCTTATATTATAACATACGCTTCTTTTTCTCATGAAAAAAGAAACTCTACGCGAATATGTACAAGCTACGTACTCATATATTTCGATAGAAGAACGTGTGAAGGAGGATAACTCAATGAACCTCATTAAACAACTTGTAAATAAAAAATTAAATCATATTTCTACAAAAGAGTTATTGAAATATAGTAAAGAGTATGAAGTTTCTATTACGACTGCACAAGCGGATCAAATTGTTTTACTTATGAAAGGTAAGAATATTAACATTTACGATAATGACGAACGGCTAGAGCTCTTAAAACAAATAGCAAAAGTAACCTCCCCTGCTACTGCCCAACAAGTAAATACTTTATTTCAGCAACTACTAAAATAAGGAGGGGAAAATCCCCTCCTTATTGCTTATTGCGCTTTAATTTTCTCAAGAATCCCTTCATCAAAAGTACCATTTTTCAGCATTTCGATTTCTAATTTATATGGTGGCTTCTTATCTTTTTTATCTTCACCTACATATGGCGTTTCAAGAATTTTTGGTACGTGCATTAACTGCGGATGATGCACAATATGATGTAACGCTTTATAACCGATATGACCGAAGCCGATATTTTCATGACGGTCCTTTCCTGCGCCGCATACATTTTTACTATCATTAATATGAAGTACTTGCAAACGATCCATACCAACAATCTTATCAAATTCGTTTAATACGCCGTCAAAATCATTTACAATATCATATCCTGCATCGTGCGTATGACACGTATCAAAGCATACTGATAATTTTTCATTATATTTGACACCATCAATAATCTTTGCAATTTCTTCAAAGCTACGACCGCATTCTGTTCCTTTTCCTGCCATCGTTTCTAACGCAATGTTAACCGTCTGCTCTGGCGTTAATACTTCATTAAGCCCTTTAATAATTTGTTGAATACCAGCATCCGCTCCTGCACCAACGTGCGCTCCTGGGTGAAGAACGATTTGTTTCGCTACACCTAATGCCGATGTTCTTTCAATTTCCATGCGAAGGAAGTCTACACCTAATTGGAATGTTTCTGGCTTCGTCGTATTCCCAAGATTAATAATATATGGCGCATGTACGATAATTTCTTCAATACCGTTTAGTTCCATATGTTTTCTTCCTGCTTCTATATTCAATTCTTCAATTGGTTTTCTTCGTGTATTTTGCGGCGCACCTGTATAAATCATAAACGTCGTTGCACCGTATGAAACAGCCTCTTCACTTGCTGCTAATAACATTTTCTTACCACTCATGGAAACATGAGATCCAATCTTTAACATACAATCACCTCTTCAATATACAATAGATATAATGATAGCATAATTTGTAGAAATATGTAGTGAATTGCTTGTTCCTAAAACACTACGCAAATTGTAACTAGCTACACCGAAACTTTAATCAGTGTTTTTTCCATTCCCCACTGATTATTATCCCGCAAATAGCCGGATAAAAAAAGATAAGGGGGCTCCCCTTATCTTTTTTTATTGCTATATTTTTTCTTCACTTTGTCACGTTCTGTTGCAAGTTTACGTTTATAGTTTGGTTTTACTTTTTTCGGCTTTTTAATAACTTTCGTTGCCATAACGTCAAGTTCATCATTTGGTTTTTTACGGCTCTTACGACGACGACGTTCACCTAAATCCGCCCACTCATCTCCGCGTAACTCTACATGCTTGAACTCAATATGACGTTGTTTTTCTAAACTATCTAACGCTTCTTCGTTTGCTGGATCATAAATCGTCACTGCAATACCTGAATGCCCCGCACGTGCTGTTCTTCCAACGCGGTGAACGAAGAAATCTAAATCTGATGGAAGTTCGTAGTTAATAACATGACTAATTCCTTCAATATCAATACCACGTGCTGCTAAATCAGTTGCAACAATATATTGGAATTCAAGATCACGAATTTGTTTCATCATTTTTTTACGATCACGCGGTGATAAATCTCCGTGAATTCGTCCAACTTTTAAGCCACGTTCCATTAATCCGTCAGCAACTTGATCCGCCATCTTCTTCGTATTCGTGAAAACAACTGCTAAATACGGTTTAAATTGTAGCAACATTTTGTTCACTAAATCAATTTTGTTACGATGTTTAGAAGGTACTAAATAATGCTCAATATTCCCAGCCGCAACTTGTTTTGGATTAATATGAATATGCTCTGGATTCTCCATATATTTCTTAAGAAACGGTTTTAGTTTTTGAGGAATTGTTGCAGAGAAAACTAGCATTTGCAAGTTTCTAGGCATGCGTGATGCAATTTTGTCTACATCATGAATGAATCCCATATCAAGCATTAAGTCTGCTTCATCGACAATAATAGTATTTGCTTTATGAACAAATAATGCTTGCGCTTCTACTAAATCTTTAATACGTCCTGGTGTTCCAACTACAATATGAGGTTGTTTTTTCAACTTTTCAATTGATCGTTGTTTATCAGTTCCACCAATTAAACAACGTGCTGTAATCATTTGATCTTCCGCACAAAACTTTGTTAATTTCACGATTTCTTCGTAAATTTGTTGTGCTAACTCACGAGTAGGCGCTGTAATAACAAGTTGTACTTCTTCACGACTTGCATTAATTCTGTTCAATGTAGGAAGTAAGTATGCATGTGTTTTCCCAGAACCTGTTTGGGATTGTCCAATTACACTTACACCTTTTTTCACGACCGGGAAAATTTTCTTTTGAATTCCTGTCGGCTCTGTAAAGCGTAGTTCACGAACTGCATCTATTAAAAATGGTTTAAAATCATACTGTGTAAAAGTTTGTTGTGTCATAAGTTACACCTTCTTTCTAAATTTCTACTGCGCGCACAAATCAGTCAAGTCTACATTATATCGAAATCTACAAGTAAAATCCATCTTTAGTTTAGGTTTTTACTTCAAAAACTAACCTTCTTCCCTCTTATTGCATATTGTATGTGTATATACCTAACTGAAGAAAGGAGGATTTCTCACATGTTTCCAAAATCCCATACTAGGCAAATGTATCCGAATCAAGGACAGCAACCTTATACACCATATCCAATTCCACAACTACCACCGATGGCACAAAAAAAGAAAGGGTTCCTTGCTAAACTCTTTAAAAAACACGATCCAACCGAGCCTTTCATGCAAATGGTTCCACCTTATCGACAAATGGATGGACCGCCGCCAATGATGCACCAGCACCAGCAACCGCCGCCCCAATATCAACAACAATACCAATACCAACAACAATATCCGCAGCAATACTCACAACAATATCAACCATACATGCAGCAACATCCAGAGCAAATGATCCCCCCTCAAATGTATGAATCAAATGAAACGCGCGGCGGTGCAGCAACTACAGCAGCATCAAGTAGCGGCATCGGCAGTTTTTTTGCAAATTTAATTTCGAATCCAACTAATATGATAAACAATATTGAAAAAGTATCCCAAGTCGTTCAATCTGTAAGCCCTGTCGTCGAACAGTACGGTCCTATTATGCGTAACCTACCAAGCATTGTTAAAATCCTCACCTCTGGAAAAAGTACGGAAGAAGATCCCACTGAAAATCCAACTGAAGACATAACAGAAAAGGTTGAGGTAGCAACTCCGCCTCCTCCACAAAAAAAAAGAAAAAGAAAAAAAATAGTGATTGAGCCTGTCATAGAAAAAGAATTACGAGAGGAGCCTGTTCAAAAAATAGCAACAAAACCAAAACTATATGTGTAACAATCCTTTGTTTTCTATCCATTCCTCCTTTATAATGTAAAAGACTATGCACAAAAGTATCCCTTGTTTAGAAGGAGAGGATTACTCATATGAAAATTGTTAAAATTTCCCCTCGTGGTTATTGCTACGGTGTTGTGGACGCGATGGTTATTGCACGTAACGCCGCATTAGATACATCATTACCAAGACCTATTTATATTTTAGGTATGATTGTTCACAACAAACATGTAACAGATGCATTCGAAGAAGATGGCATCATTACATTAGACGGTCCAAGTCGATTAGAAATTTTAGATAAAATCGAATCTGGTACTGTTATTTTCACTGCACACGGTGTTTCTCCAGAAGTTAAACAACGTGCAAAAGAAAAAGGTTTAACGACAATCGATGCCACTTGTCCAGATGTTACAAAAACACATGACCTTATTGAAGCAAAGAAAGCTGAAGGTTACCATGTCATTTATATCGGCAAAAAAAATCATCCAGAACCAGAAGGCGCAGTTGGTATTGCACCTGACATCGTTCACCTTATCGAAAGAGCTGATGATTTAAAAACATTAGAAATTCCAACAGATAAAATTTTAGTTACAAATCAAACAACGATGAGCCAATGGGATGTTCAACATTTAATGGAGGACATTCAGAAAAAATTCCCAACAGCAGAATTCCATAAGGAAATTTGTTTAGCAACTCAAGTTCGCCAAGAAGCTGTCGCTAAACAAGCTGATGTTGCAGACTTAACAATTGTTGTCGGTGATCCGAAAAGTAACAACTCAAACCGTTTAGCACAAGTATCACAAGAAATCGCTGGTACGAAAGCATACCGTGTTGCAGACGTAAGTGAGATTAAATTAGAATGGCTACAAGGTGTA
Organism: Bacillus sp. EB106-07-01-XG149; assembly: GCF_058791555.1. NCBI lineage: Bacteria > Bacillati > Bacillota > Bacilli > Caryophanales > Bacillaceae > Bacillus > Bacillus sp. EB106-07-01-XG149. Next base: position 578,292 of record NZ_JBYTDP010000002.1, read on the forward strand.
GAAAACGTAGCTGTTACAGCAGGTGCTTCTACTCCAACGCCAATTACGAAAGAAGTTATCGCTTTCTTAGATCAATATGATCCAATGAATCCCGCTACATGGGAGAGAGTTCGAAAAGTACCGTTACAAAAAATATTACCTCGTGTAAAAGTGAAAAAAGAACAATAATAAAAACCGTTGCCTATACGAGCAACGGTTTTTATTTTTCTTATACAAATGTAAATGGATCTGTATGTAATTGCGAAGCATGAATGTGTGCATTGAATTTCTTTGCATCCACTTTTTCTTGTAATTGCTTTTGTACACCTTGCTTCATTACTTTTTCAACGTTATGTCCTGGGTCAACTATATTTAAACCGAGCATCATCGCATCATGAGCAACATGATAATACATGTCACCTGTTACATATACATCCGCTCCTTTAAATTTAGCCTGATTGATGTATTTGTTACCATCGCCACCAAGTACAGCTACTTTACGCACTTTATCATTTAAATCCCCAACAACTCGTGCACCCTTTACATCTAATGATTTCTTTACATGTTCCGCAAACTGTCCAAGTGTCATTTCTTCTTGTAAATATCCTATTTTTCCAAGCCCTAATGTTTCACCTTTGTTATCAAGTGGATACACATCATATGCTACTTCTTCATATGGATGTGCAGTTACCATCGCTTTAATCACTTTTCGTTGTAGTGAAGCTGGAATTATCGTTTCGATTCGCACTTCTTCTACGCGTTCTAACTGCCCAGTTTCCCCGATATAAGGATTTGTTCCCTCTTGAGGTACAAACGTGCCTGTACCCTCACTATTAAACGTACAGTGGCTATAATTGCCGATATGACCAGCACCTGCGTCTCCTAATGCTTTCCGTACTTCTTCTGCATGAGTTACTGGCACAAACACAACAACTTTTTTCATTTCTTCTGCATATGTCGGTGCCAAAACTTCTGTATTTTGCAATCCTAACGCCTCAGCAAGTAAATCATTTACCCCGCCCTTAGCAACATCCACATTTGTATGTGCTGCATAAATGGCAATATCATTTTTAATACACGTTTCAATAATTCTTCCGTACGCTTTATCTGTATGAATCGCTTTTAACGGATTAAAAATTAAAGGGTGATGTGCAATAATGACATTCGCCCCTAATTGAATTGCTTCATCCACAACTTCCTCCGTTACATCTAACGCAATCAATACGTGTTGTACGGGTTTATTAAGCGCTCCAATTTGCAGGCCAATCTTATCCCCTTCCATCGCCAAATGCTTCGGATACATACTTTCAAATAAAGAAATAATTTCATGGCCATTTGGAATTTTACTCATGATAAAACCTCCCGTATCATTTTCATTTTCGCTTCTACTTCCGCACGCTTCGCTTTTGTTTCTTCAGAATCAGCCGCACGTTCTAACTGCTTTAAAATATTTTGGAAGTTTTTCAATTCCCCTTCCCATTTTTCAACGAAAGCTTCACCTTTTTCTTTTATTAAGAATGGTCCCATAAATAATTCCGCTTGTTTATTTTCAGAATAAGGCACCGCAATGTTTCCTCGCTCGCCTACTAAAATCTCGTAAATTTTCCCATCTTCTTTTACGATTTTTTCATGGATAAGCTCCCATCCATTCTCAATAAACCATTCACGAATGTGATGCGCTGCAATATTCGGCTGTAAAATTAAACGAGTTACCCCTTCTAATTTTTCTTTACCACTTTCTAAAATGTCACGAATTAACGCTCCGCCCATTCCAGCAACCGTAATTACATCTACTTCTCCTGGCGCGATAACAGCTAATCCATTCCCTTTACGCACATCTACTTTATCTTGTAAGCCACTTTCAGCTACAGTTGCTTGCGCAGAGCGAAATGGCCCATCTACAACCTCTCCAGCAACTGCTTTTGTAGCAATATTATTTATAATTGTATAACACGGTAAATACGCATGATCCGATCCAATATCAGCAACTGTAGATCCTGCCGGTATTTCACGCACAACTTCTTCTAATCGTTTTGAAAGCTTTACTTCATTCATGTATTTCCATTACTCCTTCTCTTGTCAGTCTGTCTCCATGATAATGAATTTATAGTAGTTGTTGCAAGCCTATAACAACAATTCCATTCTCTATCACTCATCGTATTTTAGAAAATATAGAAAAACAAGCCCTTTGCATAAGCAAAAGGCTTGTCATACGGAACTTTATTTTTTCTTCGATAACCAATCAGCTACTTTAGCGGCTTGATCAGCTGGAACTATATTTGGTGGCATATTTCCTTTTCCTTTCGAAATAACTTCTTGAATCTCTTCTTTCGAAAGTTTCCCACCAATTTTTTGTAAATTAGGCCCTACTGCCCCTTGTAACTGATCACCGTGGCAGCTCGTACAGCTTTGCTTCACAATATCCTCTGGTTTTGATGCTGTTTGTGCTGGCTTCCCGCCATTTTTTGCATCAGCTAACTCTTTAGATTTATTTAGCCCCTGAAATGAAAATACAAACATAACGATAATACCTAATGCTGCAATAAGAGCGAACGGAATCAGCGGATTACGTTTCATATCTCTTCTCCCCCCTCTATACCCCTAAATAGTTAGATGATTCAGTCATTTCCATTGTACTTGAAAACGCTCTATCAGAAAAGAGTAAACTACTAATCGTTAAAAATATTCCATAAATTCAGTTTATTGTTTTTTATTGTTATATCGCTTATTATTTCGATAATTATTAACGTTTCTCATCATATTTTTCACTTTTCTACATATATTTTTGTATAGAATACACAAAATTAATCGAAAAATCGAAAAATGAGCATTTGCAAATCAAAAGACAATTCTGTAAAATAAATTACAAGAAATTGTAATCGTTGCCGATAGCTAAAGTTTAACAAAAGTTAACAAAATAAAAAAGTTTACTTCACAAAGGTGAAGTAAACTTAAAGGTAGCCTATTCTAAGAAATCCTTAAGACGCTTACTACGGCTTGGATGTCTTAATTTACGAAGTGCTTTTGCTTCAATTTGACGGATACGTTCTCTCGTTACGCCGAATACTTTCCCAACTTCTTCAAGCGTACGAGTTCGTCCATCATCTAAACCAAAACGAAGACGTAGAACATTTTCTTCACGATCTGTTAGTGTATCTAACACATCTTCTAATTGTTCTTTTAGCAATTCATACGCTGCATGGTCCGCAGGCGATGTTGCTTCTTGGTCTTCAATAAAATCACCTAAATGGGAGTCATCTTCTTCACCAATCGGTGTTTCAAGAGAAACTGGCTCCTGTGCAATTTTTAAGATTTCGCGTACTTTTTCTGGAGCAAGATCCATTTCTTCACCAATCTCTTCAGGAGATGGTTCGCGTCCTAAATCTTGTAGTAATTGACGTTGTACACGAATCAACTTATTAATCGTTTCAACCATATGAACTGGGATACGAATTGTTCGTGCTTGGTCTGCAATCGCACGTGTAATCGCTTGGCGAATCCACCAAGTTGCATACGTACTAAATTTGAAACCTTTACGATAATCGAACTTTTCAACCGCTTTAATTAGACCCATATTCCCTTCTTGGATTAAGTCTAAGAAAAGCATACCACGGCCCACGTAGCGCTTTGCAATACTTACTACAAGACGTAAGTTTGCTTCTGCAAGACGACGTTTCGCTTCTTCATCGCCTTCTTCAATACGCGTTGCAAGTCGAATTTCTTCTTCTGCAGATAGTAAATCTACACGACCAATTTCTTTTAAATACATACGAACGGGATCATTGATTTTAACCCCAGGTGGTACACTTAAATCATTAAGGTCAAATTCTTCTTCCGCTTTTGTAATTTGGCGATTATTAGGACCTTCGTCGTTGTCATTGTCACCAACTAAGTCAATTCCTTGTTCACCTAAATATTCATAGTATTCATCCATTTGATCGGATTCAATTTCAAATCCATTCATGCGTTCTGCAATCTCTTCATATGTAAGAACGCCACGTTTTTTTCCGAGCTCAGTGAGTTGTTCTTTCACTTGCTCAAGGGTCATTTCAGTTTCAATTTGTTTAGAACGAGCTGGTTTGTCAGCCATCTGTTCCCCTCCTTACGCGAGATACAAACATTCATTATACTAAAAATTTATCAAAAAAGCTATTTTCTCGCTTTTTGATTTTGTAAATATGCTACATAATATTTAGCAGCCTCTACAGGATCTGTTTTTTCCATTTGTTTTACCTTAAAGATGATTTCCATCTTTTCAAGTTTTTCTTGATGACGGCTGAGCGTCTCCAAATGGCCTTGTAACACTTCTTCTGTGTATTCTGGATTAATAAATTCATCCGTCGAAATATCAGTGATAATATTTTTCAACTTCTCATCAGAGAGCCAACTTAAAAATGTTCCGACTGAAGGTTCATTTCCCTTTTCATAATATGCGTATAGTTCATATAAAATCCCTTTATGTTCTTCTGTATGAAAATCTTCTATGTGGGATTCCATACGAACAGCCACTTCTGGACTTTGCAACATATGATAAATAATTTCTCTTTCTGCCCTTTCAAAACCTGTTAACTTCGGTTTTGTTTGAACAATTTGAGACGGCTTAGAAACCTGCTTTACTTGTTTTTGCTGTACCTTTTGTTCTTTGCGATATTGGTGCAATTGATTCAAAAGAGTTTCCATTGAATACGAAAATTCTTGCGATAATGACTTCAAATATGATTCTGCCTGCATCGCATCCTGTAGCAACGATAACTCTTTTAAAACACTTTTCACATATTCTTCTTTGCCAGACTCATCTTGCAAATTTTTCCCTAAACGCAAATAATTTATTTTAAAACCAACAAAACTTATACTTGATTTCACAAGATTTTCAAAAGCAGTTGTCCCATATTGTTGCACATATTCATCAGGATCAAGCTTATCTGGCAAGGATGTAACTTTCACTTGGCAACCAACTTTTAGCAATAATTGCCCTGCTTTCATCGTTGCTTCTCGCCCTGCTTTATCACCATCATAGCAAAGAACAACAGTTTCAACGTTACGTCGCAGAAGTTTTGCTTGTTCTTCAGTTAAAGCTGTTCCCATTGTCGCGACAGCTTCTTCCACACCACTTTTTACCGCAGCCATTACGTCGGCATACCCTTCAAAAAGGACCACTTGCCCACGTTTTCTAATAAACGGCCTCGCTTGGTGGAAGTTATACAACAATTTACTTTTATGAAAAATCGGTGTTTCAGGGCTATTTAAATATTTCGGAGTGTCATCTCCTAATGCCCTTCCACTAAACGCTATCACTTTACCTTGTAACGTATAGATTGGAAACATAACTCTTCCACGGAAGCGATCATAATGACTACCATCCTTCTCGCTTCTTATGAGAAGACCAGCTTGTTCCATACTAGACAGCGATAAACCTCTTTTTTGTAAAATTTTCGTTGCTGCATCCCAAGCAGGTGACGCATAACCAATTTCAAACTTCTCAATCATCTCTTTCGTAATACCACGTTTTAACAAATACGAAAGTGCTTCATTTCCTTCTTCTGTATTTACTAATAAATGATGATAATACTTTTTCAAAAGTTCATGAGCCTGTTGCATGATGACAGTGTCATCAGATATATCTTCTTGTTGTCCTTGCCCTGATGTATACTCTGCAACCGCCATTCCATTTCTTTCACCTAGCTTTTGAACAGCCTCGGTAAAAGCCAATCCTTCCATTTTCATTAGAAAGGAAAATACATTTCCACCTTCTCCACATCCGAAGCAATGAAAAATTTGCTTATCAGATGAAACAGAGAATGAAGGAGAATTCTCACCATGAAATGGACAAAGGCCAAAATAGTTACGCCCCTGTTTTCTAAGTTGAACGTATTCACCAATCACTTCTACAATATCCGATGACGTCCGAATCTGTTCAACAACTTCTTCGGGAATTCTGTTCCCCATAAATCCATCTCCGTGTCGTATTTTGTATTCGATAAAAATTAAAAAATTCCTTTATAATTCGACAATATTTTTTCTAAACTTATTAGAAAGTGTTGTCGATCACGTTATCAAACGATTTTGTAGGCCCTTTTCTGCGTAATTTCGCACATACGTACCTACTATATAAAATTGTATCCATTTGCTCACCTGTTACAAATGTACCTCCTGGAGACAATACATATACACTTTTTTACAAGAAGACTAGCAAGCACCATATCCTATGTGATCACGAGATCTGTTTTTTGCATGTTGATACATATAAAAAATCAACTTTAGCTTATTCAGTATCTACATAGATCCAATTTTCCTTGCTACTTCCTTAAACGATGAGCATACGATGTGACAAACAAAATTTCGACATGAACTTTCGTTCCAACTTGCACAATTTTCAGCATTCACAGGCTATGCATCTGCATCAACTAATACGATATTGATGTTTTGCATATTTCTGTATTCTACATCCCTTCTGCGAATCCTTCCATAATGTGCGTTTTCTTGTATAGATTTTGTCGATTTAACGTAATTACATGTCTTTTCGTAAATCCTATCCCTAGTTTATTCTGAAAAATTAAAGTCTAAACGTAAAATATAGGTTTTTATCACAATTTTTTATTATAATATATTTTCTTCAACTACGCTACATATCCCTTTATTTTTTCATCTTCTATTTCAGGATAACGAAACCCTGCCTTTAGCATAATAAAAAGACAGAAGAATATAAGTATAACCACTCCGCTATAATCTATTACGAAATCAACAGGTATTGTGTTTCTCACGAGCGAAAAAAGCACATTCACCTTTGGTAAATGTGCTAAAACAATTTTTGGTTTTGCACTGCATTCACAATAATGTTGGCTGTTTCTTCAATCGCTTTATTCGATACATCAATTACTTGACAATTTATTTTACCAACTACATTCTCAAAGTGATCAATTTCTTCTTTAATACGATTAATATTGGCATATGTTGCACCATCACTTAGTCCAAGTGATTTCAATCGCTCTTTTCGAATATGATTCAACTTATCTGGCGTAATTTTCAAACCGAAGCATTTTTCTTTAGCCACTTGATATAATTCTTCAGGCGGATCTACTTCTGGTACGAGCGGTACATTGGCAACTTTCAAACGTTTGTTATGAGCTAAATATTGAGAAAGCGGTGTTTTTGATGTGCGCGAAATCCCAATCAACACGATATCTGCTTTTAAAATACCACGTGCGTCTCTACCATCATCATACTTTACAGCAAACTCAATCGCTTCAATCTTTTTAAAGTATTCTTCATCTAATCTACGAACAACACCCGGCTCATATCTTGGTACTTGCCCTGTAATTTCTTCAATTTGATCGATAAGAGGCCCGATAATATCATATGCCTCTACGCCTTCTTTCGCAGCCTCTGTCACTAAATACTGACGCATGTCAGGCTTTACTAACGTAAAACAAATAAGTGCTTGATTGCTCTTAGCAATCGAAATCACTTCTTTTAATGTCCCTGTATCTTCTACATACGGTACACGTCTAATATCAGGAGCAAATGGGAATTGTCCCATCGCTGCTCGAACAACCAAATCAGCCGTTTCTCCAACAGAGTCGGATACGACATATACGATTTTATTATCCATTACATTACCTCACTTTAAACAAATTACACTTATTCGTTATTTACTAAGTTTACAAACGCACGTGTAATATTTGTTTTTGTAATTCGTCCAATCACTTCTAAACCTTGTTTCGTATCTTTTACAACTGGCATCGCATCAATCTGTCTTTCTATTAATTCCATCGCAATATCATATAAAGAATCTTCTCTACGACACATCGCAATGTTTGGCATCCTTGTCATGATAATATTAACCGGAAGAGAGGTTAAATCCTGCTTTCCAAGGCTAGCTCTTAATAAATCTTTACGAGATACAACACCAACTAATAGAATCGCCTGATCTACAACAAATAAGGTACCTACGTCCTCTAAAAACATTGTACAAATCGCATCGTATACTGATACATTTTTATCAATTACAGCTGGTCTAGATTGATAATCTTGTACTTTAATTTTCTTAACAGCCTCAGATAATAGCTGCCCCCCGGTTTTACCCGTATAAAAATAACCTACGCGTGGACGCGCTTCTAAATAACCAGCCATCGTTAAAATTGCTAAGTCTGGTCTTAGTGTTGCACGTGTTAATCCTAATTGCGCAGCAATTGACTCCCCTGTAATAGGACCGTGATCTTTTACAATCTGAATGATATGTTCTTGCCGTTTATTCAGCTCTATGATAATCACCACCTTTAATGCACAACGAAAAAAGTTATACTATCTCTTAAATATTATATACTAAATATGCTATTTGAAAAAGATAGGATGTAAAAAGGACCGTATACGGCCCAAAATTATATTTGAAACTTATCAAGTTGTTCTAAGAAACGTCTTGACTTCAAATAAATCCCACAATATTCATCATAATATGTATTCAATACTAAACGCATTTGTTTTTTTGTGCTATCCTTCACCGATACATTGCCAAGTCTATGTAAATCGAAGTGGTAGAAAAGACGTAATAATTTATGAACAGCTTCCCCCACTGGTATACGATACTGGTCTTGCTCAGCATGACGCGAGCACAGAAAACCGCCTTCCCGGACAGAGAAGGCGACAAAATCTGTTTCTTGATGACAAATCGCACATGTATCAAAGTACGGGCGCATCCCTAATACCGGAAGCATTTTCGTTTGATAAATTAATGATAATACTTCTGAATCAACACCCTCACACATATAATGCAACGTTTGATATAACATTTCAAATAAATATGGATTATGTTTTTTATCTTCTGTTGCTTTATCAGTTAACTCAACAATAAATGATGCATAAGCAGTTAAAAATATATCCTCGCGAATTTCTTTCATAGTTGAAATAATCTCGCCTTGTTGCAAAGTTCCAAGTCCAGATCCCATTTGAATAAGAAAATTACCATGGGTCATAAGTTGCGAAACAGATGCTAACCGGCTTTTCGGTTTTTTCGCTCCTCTTGCCATTGCACTTACCTTACCCAATTCTCTTGAGAATATTGTAACAATCTTGTTCGTTTCTCCGTAATCTGTCGTACGGATAACGATGCCCTCAACTTTTTGAAACATGTTCGTCACCATCCAAGGTTTGAACAAAACGGGTCAAGAAATTGGAGAGTCTAGATGCGCTAGCTCCTCTTCATGTTGATCCATCTCATCGTTTACGTCTTTTTCCATTTCTTTCAAAAGCAAGTACGTTTCAATGCTTCCTGTTTTGGAGAAAAACTTCCAGGTAAAATCTAGCATAAGAATCCACCTTTCTCAATAAGCGTAGCCTATAAACCAATTTCCTTTGTTGTTATTAAATTGACCCATTTTGTCCATTTTCATGTGAGAAAAATTTTTCCTAATTTATCAAAACTCATAAAAACCAATAATCAGCGGATGAACAAAACATCCGCTGATTACAGCTTTACTCTATTTTAGTACTCGTCTTCGCGGAAACCAAGGTCACGAAGCTGAGACATTTTATTACGCCAATCTTTTTGCACTTTTACCCATACTTCTAAAAATACTTTAGAACCAAGTAATGCTTCAATGTCAAAACGAGCTCGCTTACCGACTTCTTTTAACATCTTTCCTTGCTTACCTATAATAATTCCTTTTTGTGATGCACGTTCAACAACAATCGTTGCGTTTATATAAACCGCTCCGCCCTCACGTTTTTGAATTGCATCAATAACAACCGCTACAGAGTGCGGCACTTCTTCACGTGTTAAATGTAATACTTTTTCACGAATAAGCTCTGAAATAATAAATCGCTCTGGATGATCCGTTACTTGATTATCTGGGTAGTATTGCGGTCCTTCTGGTAAATACTTTTTAATTGTTCCAATTAAAGCATCCACATTATTGCCGTCTAATGCAGAAATTGGTACAATCTCTGCAAACTCATATAGTTTACGGTATTGATCAATTAACTCTAATAATTGCTCTGGATGAAGTTGGTCAATTTTATTAATTACTAAAAATACTGGTTGTTTCGTTTCTTTTAATTTCTCAATAATGAATTCCTCACCACGACCAAATCCTTCAACTGCATTGACCATAAACAGAACAATATCAACTTCTTTTAATGTCGTTTGAGCCATCTTCACCATGAAGTCGCCTAATTTATGTTTAGGTTTATGTATTCCTGGTGTATCAATGAAAATTACTTGTGAATCATTTTCTGTATATACGCCTTGAATTTTATTACGAGTTGTTTGTGGCTTGTCACTCATAATGGCAATTTTCTGGCCGATAATACGATTTAAAAATGTAGATTTTCCAACATTCGGTCTGCCAATAATAGAGACAAAACCTGATTTATAACCTTTTCTATTCATGTAAATCCTCCGCTAAAAATGCTCCTGGTAACAATTCTCCAACTGTAGTCTCTTGAACGTCACCATGTAAATTTGATAGGTATACTTTCGTATCCTGTTTACATAATTCTACCATAACTTGTCGGCATGCTCCACAAGGAGGTACCGGACGCTTTGTATCCGCTACAACTGCAATAGCTACAAACTCTTTATCTCCTTCAGAAATCGCCTTAAATAAAGCTGTTCTTTCTGCACAGTTACATAAACCATATGATGCATTTTCAACATTACATCCACGATATACTTTTCCATCCTGTGTTAATAATGCTGCACCTACTTGAAATTTAGAATATGGTACGTACGCTTGTTTACGCGCTTCGATTGCTTCTTGAATTAATTGTTTACTATTCATATTCCCGCATCCTTCCTGTCCACAGCTGTGAATAGATACACTCTCTTATTAAAGGCCTTTACAGCACTTTCAAAGCTTCATAAAAGCTTTGGAATGCAACTATACCACATACGGCAAAAAGATAATAGCACCAATTATAACGGCTATTATCGCAAACAATAAAACCGATCCGGCTGCGACATCCTTTGCAATTTTCGCAAACGGATGTATATCGGTAGTCGCTAAATCTACTGTTTTTTCCACAGCCGTATTTACCATCTCTAAACTCATTACAATTCCTATTACAATAAGTAATACCATCCACTCTACCTTCGTAATATGGAAATAAAAGCCGCAGCATATAACAATGACTGCGGCTAAATAATGAATTTTCATATTTCGTTCATGACGAAGACAAAAGAATATACCTGCTATAGCATATCCAAAACTATTTATAAGTTTTCCTTTTTTCATCGACCTAATCCAAATGCCTCTAAAATTTCTTTTTGTCTTCCAAACATTTCTTTTTCATCCTCTTCTGTCATGTGGTCATAACCAAGTAAATGTAAAAAGCCATGTAACGCTAAAAAGCCAAGTTCACGATCAAAAGAATGTCCATACTCTTCAGCTTGTTCTTTCGCTCTCGGAATAGAAATAATAAGGTCACCTAACATACGAGGCATCTCTGCACCTACAATTTCCATTTCTCCTTCTCCCATTTCTTCCATAGCAAAGGAAATGACATCAGTAGGCTGATCCTTATCTCGGTAATCACGATTAATCTCGCGAATGCGTTCGTTATCTACAAATGTCACTGATAACTCCGCACCATCCTCTATTTTTTCCATTTGAGCTGCTTTTTCTAATATCTCACGAATTAAATTCACATATTCTTCTTTCACTTCTTCTGTTTCATCAATGAAATCAATTAATAAACTCATTCTTTCTCCTTCTCTTCCGGTGGTTCCGGATATGTAATACGCGAATGGAAAATACCATTTAACGTTTCACATAACGTTTTTCCAACGATTTGTAGTTCCTTAAACGTCAAATCACATTCACTAAATTGCCCATCTTGCAGGCGATCTTTAATAATACTTTGTACTAAATTATTAATTTGATCTGGCGTTGGGTGATTCATAGAACGTACCGCCGCCTCAACACTATCAGCAATACCAACAATTGCCGACTCTTTAGAAGTTGCTTTTGATCTCGGATAGCGAAACATCTCTTCTGTATATTTTTCTTTATCTTCTTTAATCGCCTTATAATAAAAATATTTAAGTAATGTTGTACCATGGTGTTGTCCAGCAATATCGATAATTTCTTGCGGAATATGGTGTTCTTCGAGCATTCTGACTCCATCTGTTACATGAGCAATGATAATATCTTTACTCGTCACAGGATCTAATTTATCATGTGGATTTTCAATTCCCATCTGGTTTTCAATAAAGAATTGCGGTTGTACCGTTTTTCCTACATCATGATAATACGCCCCTACACGTGCTAATACACCATTTGCTCCAACCGCTTCACACGCTGCCTCAGAAAGATTCGCTACCATTACACTGTGGTGATACGTTCCTGGCGCTTCTAACAAAATTCTACGCAAAAGCGGATGATTCGGACTTGATAGTTCCATAAGCTTCATGCTTGATACAATTCCAAGTCCACTCTCTAAATATGGTAATATCCCCATAGCCAAAACGGATGAGATAATTCCCGAAACGGAAGCCATCAATAATTGCGTTCCAATTTCAAGAGGTGAAAAATTCCCATTACGTAATAATAATAACGCCGCTAAGACGACCACATTTAAGATAGAAACGAGTATACCAGCTTGCAAAATCATCGTACGACGATTTTTTTCCCTTAAGAAAATGCTTACTGATAATGAACTTAACAACACATAAATACCAACACTATAATTCAGTGTACTTGTTACCCCTTCATTAAACATAATACTTCCGCACACAGAAAAAATCATACTTGTTAAAAATACAAATCGATCGCCAATCATTAGTTTTACAAGTATTGTTCCCATCGCAACCGGGACAACATACGCAATTCCTGCATATTCAAGCTTTTGAAACAAACTAATCGTTTTCATTAAAACAATCGTGATAGATAAAATTGTAATATACGCTAAAATATACGGTCTATCTTCTCTTTTACGCTGTAAAAATACTTCAAACTGCTTATGCATAAAGTACAGTAACACACCAATGAGCACTGCTAATCCAACATAAGGCTGAAAACTATTACCTTTCTCTAATAAACCGACTAATTTCAACTGATTATACATATCACTTGAAATTGTTTCACCTTCTCTAACAATAACTTGTCCTTGAAGAATATAAACAGGTGGAATTAAATCTTCTTCCGCTTTCTTCTTCTCTTTCGTTACAGTCGGATCATAAAAATAATTTGCTGTAATCGCATATGATCCTAGCGCGTTCACAGCTTCCTTCAATCCGCTATTCACATTGAGGCTTTTCATTTCATTAACAAATCGCTCTTTTGCTGCTATTTCTTCGGACATTTTAATATTTCCACCCATAATAACACTAATAGACGTTAGAGCCGCGTTCTTTGCTAATTCTAATTGATCCGGTTCTGCATTAATAAAATATAATAAATTCTCATCAGATAATTCCTTTGTTAAATTAGATGGCAACTTCTTCTTCAATTTTTCTAATTTATTTGCATCGGTCATCTTTTTTTGCTCTTCAGGTCCAGCAGCTTTCATCTCTTGAATTGCTTCATTTACCTTAGCAAAAACATCATTTACAATATCTACTCTATTTTGTTTATATTCACTTCTATATGTATATTGATCCCCAACTTTTTGAGCGGCCTCTTGTTTTTTTCTGTCCGTTATAACCTTATCTTCAATTTTAATAGGAGAATGAATTGTTTTTTTCGCAATAGAATACATATCAACATCTAATTGCTCTGGTTTTACATTATTCATAAGTGCAAAAAACAGCACTGCTCCTAATAAAACGTAAGAAATCCAACTTAGTTTTTTCGAATGTTGTAAATTACGAAACCACTTAGAAATTTCTTCAGATCTTAACATGATTTCAATACCTTCTCCTCTCCAGAAATAAAGTGAAACTATTTATAGCTTTCATTTCTTCTAGCCAACGATACTTTTAAGTAACATTTTGATACACCAGTACCTTTAGTTTATTTCTCTTATCTTTTATGATAGTAAAAAATATGCCGTTCGCCAACCTTAATACAAAAAGAAATGATCCTGACAAATAGGATCATTCCATTTTATCATATGCCTCAATAATACGTTGCACCAGCGGATGCCTCACAACGTCCGTTTGTTCTAATGTAATGAATGAAAGACCTGATACACCAGATAAAATGTTAGAAGCTAGCGAAAGCCCTGATTTTACCCCTTTTGGTAAGTCTACTTGTGAAGGGTCCCCCGTAATAACCATTTTAGAGCTAAAACCTAATCTAGTTAAAAACATTTTTATTTGTGCACCCGTTGTATTTTGCGCTTCATCTAAAATAACAAATGAATCATCGAGCGTACGCCCCCTCATATAAGCAAGAGGTGCAATTTCAATTACCCCTCGCTCCATCATACGTTGCGTATATTCTTGTCCAAGAATATCGTGCAAAGCATCATACAATGGACGTAAATACGGATCTACCTTCTCTTTCAAATCTCCTGGTAAAAAACCTAAACTTTCTCCAGCTTCTACAGCCGGTCTCGTTAAAATAATTTTCTTTACATACCCTTGCTTTAAAGCTCTCACAGCCATTACTACAGCTAAGTATGTTTTCCCAGTCCCAGCAGGTCCCATTCCAAATACAATATCATTCTTCTTCATTGCATGAATATATCTTCTTTGCCCCATTGTTTTTACACGAATGGATTTACCTTTTGCCGTTTTAAAGATTTCTTCTTCATATAACTCTTCAAATTGAGCAATTTTCCCTTGTTGTGCGAGCTGAATTGCATACGCAACATCTCTTTCTGTAATTGATATACCTTTTCGAATAACAACAAGTAATTGCTGTAAGATTTTTTCTACGAGTGTCACAGTTTCAACTGCTCCAGATGCATGAACAGTTTCACCTCTAGTTACAATCGATACATTCAGTTCCCGTTCAATTACTTTCAAATGAGCATCATTGACTCCAAAAAGAGCGATTGCTTCGTTAGCATTTTCCAATTGTTGGTTCATTTCTACTAATTGTTCTGCCATTACTCAGTCTCCTTGAATATCGGATTCGGATATTGGTTGTGGCTCTACAATATTTTCGATCACAGTATAATGCAATGTGACTTTTAGTTGATCCGCCTCAACCTCTTTACTCAAAATCTTATCACTTACAATCATAGCATGTTCATCCAATTTTTTCTTTAGTTCTTTTTCAGCCATCTCTTTCGCTACTTTCATTGCCTGTTTTTCTGTATATTCCCGATTCGCTTCTTCCTCTTCTCGTACAATATCTTTTTCATACGCGATCGGCAGTGTAAAACCAAATAGTTTCACATCGTGTTTTACACTTTCAGTACGAGAGCGTTTATACTTATCATGTTGAAATCCCCATATTTTTATTTTCACACTCCCAAATGTAAGGTAATGCTCATTATATGCATTGCCAGTATATACTTGAAATTGCGTCTTTAGTGGCACACTCACCTCAGATGTGTACCACGTTTCTCCATATACAATACCTTTCGCCGAAACAATCGTCGGACTCTCCTCATTACCGTATATCCCTGATACGAGAAGCTGTCCTTTTTCAACATGGTCATTTTTCAAGACGACTGGTTTTCCTACTTCAACAAATGTTTTTGTCACAATCGCTTCTTTTTTTGCAACTAAATTTTGCGGCCTTTGTTCCTTTTCTTTTTTCGGCTCGTTTTTTTCAACAATTTTAAAATGGTACGTCGTTCCTCTTATTTCTAATCCCGCCCAAGTAATCGCATTAATATTGTCTGTCAAATGACGTTGTACATCTTCTACATTAGGCATTTGGAATTGTAATTTCCCTTTTTTAATACCCATTTTGTCCAATTCTTTCATCAATATATATTCTGTTTCAGGTTTCGCTCCTGTAATTTCAATTTTCCAAACCATATTGGATAATGCAATCATGCCAAAAAAGAAAATTAAAAAACCAATTAAGAATCCACTATTTTTAATTAAACGCTTATTCAAAAAAGGAAAACCGTAACGCCCAATAAAATATAGTTTACATTCATTTTTTCTATAAATTGGTTTTATTTTCTTCACATCTCGTAATAACATACAAAAAACTAACGTTTCATCAGCAATCTTCTTAACATCCCAAACTAATAATTTTCTACGTACACATTCGTTAACGAACCGTTCCGCACCTCTACCTTCAATTCGTACTTTTACATATCCAAGCCACTTTATAAACCATTTATTTTTCATCTACTATCTCCACTACCTTTCCAAAAGTATACACACTACTTTTTTCACTTTAATTAGCAAAATAGCTCGTACGAAAATGAAATAAAGAGTTCTACCACCCATAAATAGCGAGATAAACTGAATAGTAAGGTCGAATTACGAAAATAACGAAGAAAAACTTCACATATGGAAGTTTCCCTCACTCCTCTTTTTTTTCGTTTTCTAAAAACGTCACTTGCTCAATTATTCCTTCAAGCAAAAGTTCTTCTGGAAGGATTGTTTTAATAATAAAGGATTGCCCTTTAATTAATAATTGACCGTGCTTTAATAACAATCTTACTTCTTTATCTGAAAACACTAATAAACCCCGATGATTCTCTATATAGATATGCACTTGCCCAACAAGCGTGATCCGAGGTAGATCCATTAGCACATCCACTGGCAGGTCTATTTGCTTTGTTAACCAATTCTTCATTTGTTCTAATTTTTTCATCTCAAAAGACCCCCTCTCATCCCATATGTATGAAAAAAGAGCTTGTAATATCACGTCCAAACTGAAAAAAAGCATAAAAAAACGTCTCATACGAAATGAGACGTTTTTTTATGCTAATAGCTGGATAACCAGCTTATTCACAAGTGATCCGTCTGTTTTACCTTTTACTTTCGGCATAACAGCAGTCATCACCTTACCCATATCTGCTTTAGAAGTCGCACCAACTTCAGAAATAACTTGCTTAATTACATTCGCTAGTTCTTCTTCTGTTAATTGCTCCGGCAAATATGCGCTTAAAATCTGAATTTCACTTTGCAGTTTATTAACAAGGTCTTCACGACCAGCTTTTTTAAATTCAAGGAGGGAGTCCTTATACTGTTTTACTTCACGAGCTAAAACTGTTAATTCCTCTTCTTCAGTAAGAGTATGTTGCAGTTTAATACCTTCATTTTGTAAAGCAGCCTTAACCATACGAATAACGGTTAATTTTTCTTTTTGTTTATTCTTCATCGCTTGTTTCATATCATCGTTTAAACGACCGAGAAGACTCATAACTTACACCCTCTCTTAGAATTTACGCTTTCTTGCCGCTTCAGATTTCTTCTTACGTTTTACACTTGGTTTTTCATAAAACTCGCGCTTTCTTGCTTCAGCAAGTGTACCAGTTTTAGAAACCGATCTTTTAAAACGGCGAAGTGCATCCTCCAAAGACTCGTTTTTACGAACGACTGTTTTTGACATTCTCTTTCCCTCCCTCCGAAACATCACACTTACATACTAATTTCAGCATGCAAAAAGAAACCCTTCTTCAGCATGTCTTTTACGATTATAATACATTTTATCACTTCAGGTCAACTATTTGGCAGAATAAAAGAAGAATAGATGCCTTTCCCTGTTCAAAAGCTATGTAGATAGCTATTATCCTTTTCCCCTGAAGACAACTATATTTTTATCATTACATCTTTTTTAATACAAGAAAATATTAAATAACTACTCATTCGACGTACCTGCCTTTTCAGTACTTAACTTCTCCACGAAAAAAAAGCATGCAAATCGTTTCCGTTTGCATGCTTTTTTTATCCCGCTATTTGCCGGGCAGTAAGACCCCAATCTCAAAATTCAGCAAAAGCAAAGAACTTAGGTGGGAGTCCGGCTGATAATTAGTGGGGAGGAACAAAATCCCCACTGATTAAAGTTTCATTTTATGCGCTTGCTGATTCTTTTTTTACATCATCTTCAAGAACACGAACAAATTGTGCTTCGTTATATGGATAACCAGCTTTCGTAATTTTCACTTTCACTAGCTTACCAATTAATTCTTCTGATCCTTCAAATACAATTTTTAAGTAGTTATCCGTATAGCCTACATATAACCCTTCACGGTCGCCCTCTTTAAATTGCTCTTCCGGAATGATTTCAAGCACTTCCCCTTCAAACTGTGACGCATACTCTTTCGCTAATTGGTTAGATAATTCAATTAAGCGATGAACACGATCATTCTTCACATCTTCAGGAACTTGATCTTCCATACGTGCTGCAGGTGTTCCTGTACGCTTTGAGTAAGGGAATACGTGTAACTCAGAGAAGCGATTCTCTTTAATGAAATTGTATGTTTCCATGAATTCTTCTTCTGTTTCACCTGGGAAACCAACAATTACATCCGATGTAATTGCAAGGCCTGGTAACGCTTCTTTCAATCGATCTAAACGCTCTTGGAAAAATTCCATCGTATATTTACGACGCATACGCTTTAATACAGTATTAGATCCAGATTGCAATGGAATGTGCAAGTGACGTACAACTACTTCAGACTTATCTAACACTTCAATTACTTCATCTGAAATTTGACTCGCTTCAATAGAAGAAATACGAAGACGTTTTAATCCGCCTACTTCCGCTTCCATGTCACGAAGTAATCCAGCTAAGTTATAATCTTTAATATCTTCACCGTACCCACCTGTATGAATACCTGTTAATACGATTTCTTTATAACCTGCATCTACTAATTGCTGCGCTTGTTTAATAACTTCTTTCCCATCACGAGAACGCATTAAACCACGTGCCCAAGGAATAATACAGAATGTACAGAAATTATTACAACCTTCTTGTATTTTTAAAGATGCACGTGTACGATCCGTGAAATAAGGTACATCCAGTTCTTCGTATACACGTGTTTTCATAATGTTGCGGACAGCATTAATTGGTTGACGCTCTTTGCGGAATTCTTCGATGTATCCTAACATCTTTTCACGATCCTGTGTACCAACTACAATATCTACACCTGGAATCGCCATAATTTCCGCTGGAGATGTTTGTGCATAACATCCCGTTACACAAATAACCGCATCCGGATTTTGACGAACAGCACGTCTAATAACTTGACGGCTTTTCTTATCTCCCGTATTCGTTACTGTACACGTATTAATAACATATACATCAGCTTTCTTTTCATATTCAGTTCTTTCATATCCACCTTGTTTAAACAATTGCCAAATGGCTTCTGTTTCATAGTGGTTTACTTTACAACCTAACGTATGGAACGCAACAGTTGACATTGATCATCACCCCATCAATTCAAAATGATACGAAGCAGCACTTAACGCGTATAACGGCGCCGTTTCTGTTCTTAAAATTCTTGGTCCTAAACTACATGGTACAAATTTATGTTCACGAAGCGCAGTAATCTCTTCCTCCGCTAAACCACCTTCTGGTCCAAATACAATCAATAGTTTTTGGCCTGGTTTCATCGTCGTTAAAGCTTTAGCAAAATTGGATTTCTCACCTTGTTTTGCTTCCTCTTCGTACGCAACAAGACATACATCATACTCATTACTCATTGAAAGCAATTGCTTAAATGATGCCGGAGCATGCACTTCTGGAATTTCGCTTCTATGCGATTGTTCCGCAGCTTCTTTCACAATTTTTCTTAAACGCTCAACTTTTTTATCAGCTTTTTTCGCATCCCATTTTACAATAGAGCGAGATGCTTGAAATGGTAAAAATGCGGCCGCCCCAAGCTCAGTTCCTTTTTGGAAAATTAACTCTAGCTTGTCTCCTTTCGGCAGTCCACTTGCAATCGTCACGAAAACAGGAAGTTCACTTGACGCCTCTACCCATTCTACAATAGCCGTATTAATAAATTCACTGGTAATTTCATCAATTGAACATACTGCTGTTTTTCCGTTTACACAGCAATAAATGTGATCACCAGCTGACATACGCATCACTCTTGCGATATGATGTACGTCATCACCTACAATGCGAATACTTGTCTCATTTACATATTTCTCTTCTACAAAATAACGTTGCATATAATCACCTTAGTAGAGTTTCGTTCCTTTCGTAAGTCAACACTTACGAAAAGAACGAAACGTTATCATTTTTTCATATAACAAACGGCAAGTCCCTCACCTTATAGTGAGAGACTCCCCTTTTCATTATAAACTAAAATCTATATTACGCATTTCGTGCAATAATTGCTACCCAATCTTCCATTCGTAATACTTCTTCAATTGTAAATCCAGCTTTTTCTAGCGCTTCAGAAATTATCTTTTCCTTCGCTGCAATAATGCCCGATGTAATAAATAATCCGTCCGACTTCACAACTCTTGCTGCATCTTCAGGGAATAAAAGAATAATTTCCGCTAATAAATTAGCTACGATTAAATCAACAGGACCTTCAATACCTTCTAAAAGACTATTTTGTCCCACAGACACGATATCATCTGTTTTATTTAAACGTACATTCATTTCTGCACTTTCCACTGCAACCGGATCTAAATCATACGCTTGAACAGAAGACGCACCTAATTTTGCCGCTGCAATACTAAGTACACCAGAACCTGTTCCTACATCAATGACAGTATCACCTGGCTGAACTGTTTTTTCTAAAGCACGAATACACATCGTTGTTGTCGGATGAGTTCCTGTCCCAAACGCCATACCTGGATCTAATTCAATAATTTTTTCTTCCGGAGAAGCTGGTGTATATTCTTCCCACGTCGGCACAATTGTGAATGTATCAGAAATTTGTACTGGATGGTAATATTTTTTCCAAGCAGTAGCCCAATCTTCTTCATTGACTTCGTTAACGGTAATATTTCCAGTACCAATTTCGATGTCGTAAGATGGAAGCATATCAATAGATGATTTTACACCCGCAATCGTTTCCTGTAAAGAATCCGTTTGTGGGAAATATGCTTTTATTAATACACCTTCCACCGGATATTCATCTGGGTTCAATGCATAAATTTCACCATATTGTTGCTCGCGCTCTTTCGTCAACTCCGCTGGATCCTCAATCGCAACTCCACTAGCACCAGCTTCATGTAAAATATGAGAGACAGCTTCTACTGCTTCTTCTGTTGTATGAATACTAACTTCTGACCATTTCACAATTTACCAACTCCATTTTTCATTTCCATTATTCCCCTTTGAAAGCACGTTTAAGCTTTCCAAATAAACTATCATCCTGCTCTTCTTGTCCCGCAAATTCACGTAATAAATCTTTTTGATGTGAAGTTAATTTCGTCGGTACAACAACACGAACGACTACATATTGATCTCCTTGACCGTATCCACGTACGTTCGGAGCACCTTTTCCTTTTAAGCGGAATTCTGTTCCTGTTTGTGTTCCTGCTGGAATTTTCAGCTTCACTTTCCCATGTACAGTAGGAACTTCCACTTCAGCACCAAGTGCCATTTGCGCAAATGTTAATGGCATTTCACAAATAATGTGATCTCCTTCACGCTCAAAGAATTCATGATTTCTCACATGAACAACAACATATAAATCTCCTGCCGGTCCGCCATTTACGCCCGCTTCGCCTTTTCCAGATACACGAATTTGTTGACCATTATCGATACCTGCCGGAATCTTAACGTTGATTTTTTTACGTTTACGTACTTTACCAGAACCGTGACATGTCGTACATTTTTCTTTAATCATTTGACCAGTTCCTGAACAATGACCACAAGCTTGACGGTTTACGATACGACCAAATGGTGTATTTTGTTCTACACTTACTTGCCCTGATCCTGAACAATGTTTACATGTTTCTTTTGAAGTTCCTGGTTTCGCTCCGCTACCTTTACAATTATCACATGGATCTTCTACTGGAATCTCAACATTTAATTCTTTACCAAAAATAGCTTCCTCAAACTCTAAAGTAACTTGATATTGTAAGTCAGCACCTTGACGTGGAGCATTTGGATCACGACGTCTACCACCGCCGCCGCCAAAGAACGAACTAAAGATATCTTCGAAACCGAAGCCACCGCCGAAGTCTCCTCCGCCGCCAAAGCCACCGAAACCTTGATTTGCACCAGCATGACCAAATTGATCATATTGCGCGCGCTTTTGATCGTCGCTTAATACTTCGTATGCTTCTTGTACTTCTTTAAACTTTTCAATTGCATTTTCTTCTTTACTTACGTCTGGATGATATTTTTTAGCCAAACGACGATACGCTTTTTTTATTTCATCTTTTGAAGCACCCTGGCTAAGTCCAAGGACCTCATAATAGTCTCGTTTACTCATAAATTTACAACCCCCGAATCTTTCACATAAACGTAATTTTAACACCGAAAGAAAGTGCTTTGCAACAAAGTTTCCTCACTTACAGTATGCAAAGTAAAAAACTTAAGAACCTCACACTTTTCTTTTCATTCGTGAAAAAAGCCAAAGTCAAGGCACGCTTGACTTTGACTTTTTGTCATCTTACTTATTTATATTACTTATCTTCTTTTACTTCTTCAAACTCAGCGTCTACTACATTGTCTTTCTTCGCGCCAGCATCTTGTGCTCCTTGTGCACCTTCCGCTTGCCCTGCAGCTGCTTGAGCTTGCTCGTATAATTTAACAGTTAATTGTTGTACGATTTCTTGTAAAGCGTCTTTTTTCGCACGGATTTCCTCAAGCTCGTTCTTCTCGATCGCAGCTTGTAATGCTTCTTTCGCTTCTGTTGCTTTTGCAACTTCAGCCGCATCCACTTTACCTTCTAAATCTTTTACAACTTTATCCGTTTGGAATACAAGTTGGTCAGCTTCGTTACGAAGTTCAACTTCTTCCTTACGTTTTTGGTCAGCGTCAGCATTTGCTTCTGCTTCTTGTACCATACGATCTACTTCTTCATCAGAAAGACCTGAAGAAGATTGGATTGTAATAGTTTGCTCTTTGCTTGTTCCTAAGTCTTTTGCACGTACGTTAACGATACCGTTCGCATCAATATCGAATGTTACTTCGATTTGTGGAATACCACGTGGTGCTGGTGGAAGGTCTGTTAATTGGAAACGACCTAATGTTTTGTTGTCAGCTGACATTGGACGCTCACCTTGTAATACGTGAATGTCTACTGCCGGTTGGTTATCAGCAGCTGTTGAGAATACTTGTGACTTACTTGTTGGAATTGTAGTGTTACGCTCGATTAATTTCGTGAACACACCACCCATAGTTTCAATACCTAAAGAAAGTGGAGTTACGTCTAATAATAGTACGCCTTCTACATCACCAGTAAGTACGCCACCTTGAACTGCAGCACCTAATGCTACAACTTCATCAGGGTTTACACCTTTATATGGTTCTTTACCAGTTTCACGTTTAATAGCTTCTTGTACAGCTGGGATACGAGTAGATCCACCAACAAGGATAACTTTATCTAATTCGCTTGGAGCAAAACCAGCGTCTTTTAATGCACGACGAGTTGGCTCTAACGTTCTTTCAACAAGACCTGCTGAAATCTCTTCGAATTTCGCTCTTGTTAACGTTAATTCTAAGTGTAATGGACCAGCAGCTCCAGCACTAATGAATGGTAATGAAATTTGTGTTTGTGTTACGCCAGAAAGATCTTTTTTCGCTTTTTCAGCTGCATCTTTCAAACGTTGAAGTGCCATTTTATCTTGGCTTAAATCAATGTTATTTTCTTTTTTGAACTCAGCTACTAAGTGGTCAATAATAACTTGGTCAAAGTCATCTCCACCAAGACGGTTGTCACCAGCAGTTGAAATAACTTCAAATGTTCCATCTGCTAACTCAAGGATAGATACGTCAAATGTACCGCCACCTAAGTCATATACTAAGATTTTTTGCTCTTCATCTTGTTTTTCTAAACCGTAAGCAAGCGCTGCTGCTGTTGGTTCGTTAATGATACGCTCAACTTCTAAACCAGCGATACGACCAGCATCTTTTGTTGCTTGACGTTCTGCATCGTTGAAGTATGCAGGTACTGTAATAACAGCTTTCGTTACTGTTTCACCTAAGTATGCTTCAGCAGAAGCTTTTAAGTTTTGTAAAATGATTGCAGAAATTTCTTGAGGTGTATAATCTTTACCTTCAACTTCTACTTTGTAGTCTGTACCCATATGACGTTTAACAGACATGATTGTATTTGGGTTTGTAATTGCTTGACGCTTTGCAACTTCCCCAACTTGACGCTCTTCATTTTTGAAAGCTACAACAGAAGGTGTTGTACGGTTTCCTTCTGGATTTGGGATAACCTTCGGTTCTCCACCTTCCATAACAGCTACACAAGAGTTTGTTGTACCTAAGTCAATACCGATAATTTTACTCATGGCGAATCCTCCTACTTTTATGTAAATTATTGATTTACTTTTACCATTGATGGGCGAATCACGCGGTCTTTTAGTTTATAACCTTTTTGGAATTCTTCAACTACCGCGTTCGATTCAAATTCACTATCTTCCACTTGCATAATAGCTTGGTGTTCATTAGGATCAAACTGTTTACCAACAGCTTCAATCGCTTCAACACCTTCTTTAGTCAACGCTTCTAGCAATTGACGATGCACCATTTCCATACCTTGTAACAAGGATTTCGTTTGCTCATCAGTCGCTTCCACTTGCATCGCTCTTTCAAAATTATCAAGAGCTGGCAAAATATCTGAAACTAGACTTTGTGCTCTATATTTTTCAGCAGCCTGTTTATCCATTTGGACACGACGCTTATAATTTTCAAAATCAGCTTGTAGACGTAATGTGCGACCTTCCGTTTCCGTTAGCTTCGCTTGTAACTCATCTACTTTTTCTTGTAAAAGAGCAGCCTCACTTTTTTCTTCTACAGTTTTTTCACTGTTTTCTGTCGTGACAGCTTCTTCAACTTGCGCTTCTTTTACTTCTTCTACCACTTGTTCGTTACGCTCTTCCACAATATTCACCTCCTTAAAAGGTATTAGGTATTATGCTGAACACAATTACCTAAGCATTATATATTACACACAGCAATGAAAATTTCATTACTTGAGCGAATGTATTACTCTCATTTACTTTTTAAGTCCATCAGTAAATTGTCTCGTAAATAACTGTAACAAACTAATTACCCGAGAGTATTGCATTCTTGTCGGACCTAAAATAGCAATTGTTCCAAGCTGTTCTTCTCCAATCGAATATGTTGCAGAAATTAAACTACAATCTTCCATGGCCGTCGCAGAGTTTTCCCTACCAATGTTCACTTGAATACCTACTTGTTTATGACGCAAAATGTCATAAAACTCGGCTTCATTATCAATCATCGTCAGCAAGGATCTTACTTTGTGAATGTCATGGAACTCTGGTTGCGAAAGCATATTTGCTTTGCCTCCAAAGTATATCTTTTCCGATAAAGGAACTTGAAATGTACCATCTAACATTTTTATTGCACTATCGTAATTATGAACATATCCACGTAAAACTGTAACAATCTCTTTAAAGATTTTGTTATGCAGTTCTGCCATCGGTACACCCGACAGCTTTTCATTTAAAATATTAACCATTTTTTCTAAATCTGATAAATCAACAGATTCCGGAACGGTAATCGTTTTGCTTTGTACATGCCCTGTATCCGTTACAATAATAGCGACTGCAGTTTGACGATCAAGCGGTACAATTTGTACGTTTTTAAGTTTATTTGTGCTTAACTTCGGTCCAAGAACAATGGCCGTATAATTCGTAAGCTCTGATAAAATTTGAGCCGATTGCTGTGCAATCTTTTCCGCTTCAAAAATTCTTTCAGCAAATAAATCTTTAATTTGTACAATTTCATCGTTCGGTAAGTTTTGCGGCGCTAAAAGATGGTCTACATAAAAACGATATCCTTTTTCAGAAGGAACACGTCCTGAAGAACTATGCGTTTTCTCAATAAATCCTAGTTCCTCTAAATCAGCCATTTCATTTCGAATAGTAGCTGAACTAAACGTAATTTCATCTTTCTTAGCCAACGTCCTCGACCCAACAGGTTGCGCTGATCCAATAAAGTCATCAATAATTGTTTGTAAAATTAAGAGCTGACGTTCCGTAAGCATCTCATCATCACCTCTGTTAGCACTCTTTGTCTTCGAGTGCTAAATCTATTAATAACTTACCAAAATTGACATTCAATTGTCAACGGAAACGTCACGAAATAATGAAACTTTTTCACGTTTATGGAACATTTAATTAGTCAATCAAAAATGATTGGAATACTTCATTCCCTAATAATTTTCCTTTTCGCGTTAAACGAACATATCCATCTTTCTCTTCAAGCAATCCTTGTTCTTGATTTTTTTGCAACTGCTTCGCGAAAACTTGATTCATCTCCATATTAAATTTCTTTTGAAACAATATTTTAGATACACCTTGTGTTTTTCGAAGTCCTAAGAACAACTCTTCTTCCATTCTTTCTTTCTCCGTCACCGCGTGAACATCTAAATATGGAAATCCAGTTTCATCAATTTTATTGAAATATTGCTTGAGCGGCCCTACATTTTGGATACGTTCTCCATTTACATAACTGTGCGCTCCAGCTCCAAATCCATAATACTCTTCATTATTCCAGTATGTGAGATTGTGTCTACTTTCATTATCACCTTTTGAGAAATTGCTAATTTCATACTGAGTATAGCCGTGTTTCTCCATTTCATCCATTACCATTTCATACATTTTCGCTTCATGATCTTCACCTGGAAGTCTTAATTTCCCTTTATTCATTAAGTTATAAAACACAGTTTTCGGTTCCACAATTAATGAATATGCCGAGAAATGTTGTACACCAAGCGTAAAAGCAATGTCTAATGTTTCTTTTACATCTTCTATCGTCTGCCCTGGCAGAGCATAAATAATATCTACATTTATATTTTTAAAGCCCACTTCCTGCGCTTCTCTAATTGCTACAAACGCATCTTCCCTCGTATGCTTACGCCCAATTTTCTCAAGCAACTCATCCCGAAATGTTTGCACACCAAAACTAATTCGGTTCACTCCACCTTCTAGCAATACATTTAACTTCTCTTTCGGTAAATCACCTGGATTCGCTTCAAATGTTAATTCACAATTTGGAGCAAACGGACGTAAGCGACGGTTTATAATATCTAGTAACTTTTTTGTCTGTTCCATATTTAAAGCTGTCGGAGTTCCTCCACCAACAAAAATCGTTTTCATACTATCAAACGGTACTTTTTGAACTGTATTTATTATTTCTTTCTCTAAATACTCTAAATATTGATCGACCGGTTGGCGTTCAATAAACACTTTATTAAAATCACAATAGTGACAAATATGCTGACAAAATGGAATATGAATATATGCAGCTTGCACCAAATATAACTCCTACCTTTCTAAAAAGAAAACCTCCGCACTCCGGAGGAATCTTCACTTCTCTAACGTATTACGAATTTGTTCCATTCGCATTTTTCCCCAATCATACATCATTTCAACGATCGGTAAAAGCGACATGCCTAATTCCGTCATATAATACTCTACTCGCGGAGGAATTTCTGGGTATACTGTTCGGTCAACAATCCCATCTTCCATTAACTCTTTTAATTGGTTCGACAAAACTTTATGAGAAATGCTTGGGAATAATCGTTGTAATTCACTAAAACGATGAGGCCCTTCCACACCAAGATGCCACAGTATCACAACTTTCCACTTCCCGCTAATAATAGAAAGCGTCAATTCCTTTTCACAATTAAAATTGCCATTTTGTATTTTCTCGTGAATATCTTTTCGAATATTTTCGGACATTAATAGTCTCCTAACTCTATATCAATCATTCATAAATATAGCCACCTCACTATTGTAAATGAGAGAAGCTACGTTGTCTAAAAAGTAATTATACATAAAAAAGAAGCCGTATAAACGACTTCTTTTTTTATCTCAATTCGTACGAAATAACAATCAATTATTAGTTGTCATCCATTTTCAGTACAGCCATGAATGCTTCTTGCGGTACTTCTACAGAACCAACAGACTTCATACGTTTTTTACCTTCTTTTTGCTTATCAAGAAGTTTACGCTTACGAGAAATGTCACCACCATAACATTTCGCAAGTACGTTTTTACGCATCGCCTTAATTGTAGAACGTGCTACAACCTTGTTTCCGATAGTCGCCTGAATTGGTACTTCGAACTGTTGTCTTGGAATTAATTCTTTTAATTTCTCTACGATTACTTTACCACGGTCATATGCTGAATCACGGTGTACGATAAATGATAGAGCATCGACTTGTTCGTTATTTAAAAGAATATCCATTTTCACAAGTTTCGATGGTTTGTAACCAATTAACTCGTAGTCAAACGATGCATATCCTTTCGTATTTGATTTCAACTGATCGAAGAAGTCATATACGATTTCTGATAACGGAATTTCGTATGTTAGTGTAACACGTGTTTCATCTAAATATTGCATATCAATAAACGTTCCACGTTTACCTTGGCAAATTTCCATTACAGCTCCCACATAGTCATTCGGAACCATAATTGAAGCCTTCACAAACGGCTCCTCTACACGATCGATAGACTGTGGATCTGGCATATTAGATGGATTATCAACAATAACATCTTCACCGTTTGTTAAATAAACTTTATAAATAACGCTTGGTGCTGTTGTAATTAAATCGATTTTAAATTCACGTTCAATACGTTCTTGAATGATTTCCATGTGAAGAAGTCCTAAGAAGCCACAACGGAAACCAAATCCTAGCGCTTGAGATGTTTCTGGTTCAAACTCAAGAGCAGAATCATTTAACTCTAATTTTTCTAACGCATCACGTAAGTCGTTGTAACGGGCAGAATCAATTGGATATAAACCACAGAATACCATCGGGTTTAACTTACGATACCCTGCTAACGCCTCTGCAGCCGGACGTTTCGCATGTGTAATCGTATCACCTACGCGTGTATCACCTACGTTTTTAATAGATGCCGCTAAGAAACCTACATCACCTACTGTTAACTCGTCACGTTGCGTTGTTTTCGGTGTAAACACACCTACTTCTGTTACTTCAAATTCTTTTCCAGTTGCCATCATACGTACTTTATCGCCAACTTTTACCGTTCCATTTACAACACGGATATATGCAATTACACCGCGGTACGGGTCATATAAAGAATCGAAAATCATACATTGTAAAGGCTCTTCTGAATCCCCCGTTGGAGCCGGTACCTTTTCAACGATTTGTTCTAAAATATCTTCAATACCAATACCAGCTTTCGCTGAAGCAAGTACAGCTTCCGATGCATCTAAACCAATTACATCTTCTACCTCTTGACGTACACGCTCTGGGTCCGCACTTGGTAAGTCGATTTTATTAATAACTGGTAATATTTCCAAATTATTATCAAGCGCTAAATATACGTTCGCTAATGTTTGCGCCTCAATCCCTTGTGCTGCATCCACAACAAGAATTGCACCTTCACAAGCCGCTAAACTACGAGATACTTCGTACGTAAAGTCGACATGTCCTGGTGTATCAATTAAGTGAAGAATATATTCTTCGCCGTCTTTCGCTTTATACGTTAGTTGTACTGCATTTAATTTAATTGTAATACCGCGCTCACGCTCTAAATCCATAGAGTCAAGCAATTGAGCTTTCATTTCACGTTGTGTTAACGCGTTTGTTTTCTCTAAAATACGGTCTGCTAACGTTGATTTTCCGTGGTCAATATGAGCAATGATAGAGAAATTACGGATTTTGGACTGTCTTTTTGCTCTTTCTTCTTTGTTCATCTATGTTCTCAACTCCTAATAGTCTCGCCAATATACACTAGCACTGATTATATCAATAGAGCAGCAAAGATTCAATGAAAACTCGTGCTGCTTACAATACAAATCATTCTATCTATATCTTATGCGAACAAACCATAAGAGACAAACCTTTTTCAAATTTAAAAACGGCTGTCGTACAAAATGGTAAGACAACCGTTCTTCCTGCTACCCTTAACTAAAAATATCTCTCACTTTCCCAACAACTATATCCGTTCCAAACTTTGTTACTTCATAAGTAGCACTTGCTATTGCCATACCAATTCCTTCTACAACATTAAAGCTTTTTAAGCTTTCTAATTGTTTTTGTTTTTCAGTAACGGAAAACGAACTTCCCAAAATTTCTGATTCAGCACCCGCACCCTCTGTTCCTGTCATATGAGCTATTTGTTCATACGACATTTGCTGATAACCTTTCATACTTTTCAAACCATGATTAGCAAGTGCCACCCCTGCTATTATCATAAGTAAACATAAGGCCGCACTACATATACATAAAAGCGAAA
Organism: Bacillus sp. EB106-07-01-XG149; assembly: GCF_058791555.1. Lineage (NCBI taxonomy): Bacteria > Bacillati > Bacillota > Bacilli > Caryophanales > Bacillaceae > Bacillus > Bacillus sp. EB106-07-01-XG149. The sequence continues at coordinate 608,452 of NZ_JBYTDP010000002.1, forward strand.
AACGGCTTAAACGATTATCGTCTCTTCCCATCAATGTGTATATGCTCCTGTATTATCTTGGTCAATTTGATGATGCAAGGCTGCATTTAAACCACTCGCTATTACATTTGCCATATCTTCTATGAAAGCATCCACTTCTTTCGGAGTCACCATTAAATTATGGCCAAGAGGAGATAACACTTCATAAATTAATTTTCTCTTCTCTTCATCTTCCAGTGTACCTACAGCACCTAAAAACATATTCCGACTCTTGTCATCCGGCATATCTTCTTCTGTTAATTTTTTCTTTTCTCCAAATGTAAAACCGGCTGGCAACAAAGAACGGGAAGGTTTGTTTCCTTCTTTCATCTCCCGTCCAAAATGTTTCAAAATAAAATCAATTGTATCGCTTGTAATCGAAACTGCATCAACCACAGTCGGGACACCAATCGCGATAACAGGAATACCCAATGTTTCTTTACTGAGTTCCTTACGCTTATTCCCAACACCCGATCCAGGATGAATTCCCGTATCAGAAATTTGTATCGTACTATTTACTCGTTCAATAGAGCGGGCAGCTAATGCATCAATTGCAATGACAAAGTCTGGCTTCGTCTTCTCAATGATTCCATAAATGACATCGCTCGTTTCGATTCCTGTAATTCCCATTACTCCCGGCCGAATTGCACTAACAGGCCTAAACCCTTCTTCTACACTTTCAGACTGCAATTGAAACAAATGTCTCGTTACCAATACATTTTCTACAACGATCGGTCCAAGCGCATCTGGCGTTACATTCCAATTCCCAAGACCAACAATTAAACAACTCGCTTCTTTCGTAACGCCAACCTCTTCTAAGAAATAAGAAAATTCTTTTGCAAAAATGCGCTCTACTTTTTGTTGCAGTTCCGTATCTTGTTGACGTATGCCTTGTACTTCAAGCGTTAAATAACTTCCAGGTTTTTTACCCATCGATTCAGAGGCAATTTCATCAATCGTTACTTTTGTAATGGTAATACCTTCTTCTTCCCTCTCTTTTACAATAACTCCTTGTATCCCTTTTTGCTCTTCTTGACTCTCTTGCAGCATTTCATGTGCCTCTACAGCAAGGTCCGTTCTAACACTATATTTACTTAAATCTAATGGTTCTTTCATCGTATCTCCTCCGTAATTCATAGTAAATATCGTTAGATTTCCCAAAGTTATATAAGGTCATTCTTTCCTTTACGTGAAATTTCATTGATATACTATTGCAATTCTCTTCACCGTTTGATAGAATATCACTTGTTCTATGTTAAGAATCGAGTCATTCGATTGCACCAGGGAGGTGAAAAGTATGGCAAACATCAAATCTGCTATCAAACGCGCTAAACTTAGCGAAGAGCGTCGTTCACATAACGCTTCTATCAAGTCTGACATGCGTTCTGCTGTTAAAACTGTAGAAGCTTTAGTTACTAATAACGATCTTGAAAATGCTAAAGAAGCTTTCAAAACTGCTTCTAAAAAACTTGACAAAGCAGCTCGTAAAGGTCTTATCCACCAAAACGCTGCAGCTCGTCAAAAATCTCGCTTAGCGAAACAAGTAAACGCGTAAGGCGTTTAAAAAACGATCCATTTGGATCGTTTTTTTATATACAAAAAGTTCACGTGCTAAGCACGTGAACTTTTTGTTTCATCACATATGATTTAACCGCATTAAGAAAAACTCAAGTACAAGTTTCTTATCCATTTTTCCAGTCTTCATACTATAATCAGCTTCCGCTAATTCTATAATCACTTTTTTTAATTCTTCAAAAGAGAAAAACTTCGTTTGATTCATCGCTAACTTTACACGATATGGATGCACACCAATATGAGACGCAATTTGATTTTGTCCATAACCACGCTGCTGTAACTCTTTCACTTGATAGAGCAAGCGGAATTGACTTACTAATAACGCAAGCAGTTTAATGGGTTCCTCTTGCTGCGTAAATAATCCATCCAAAATTTGCATCGCACCCGCGATATCTTTTTTTACCACTTTTTCTGTCAAAGCAAACACATTTTGTTCAACCGATTTTGGCACAAGCTCCGCAACAAGTTTCGGTGTAATCTCTCCGCCCATACCGACGTATAACGTTAACTTGTCCATTTCCTTCGCCAACATCGTTACATTACTTCCCACAAGCTCTAACAACAAACTAACAGCTGCATTATCTATATGCACATGCACTTCATCTGCACGAGCAACAATCCACTTCTGAACATCCTGCACTTGCATCGCATTCGCTTCTACTAAGTCCGCTGTTTTCTTTAATAGTTTTGTAATTTTTTTTCGTTCATCAAGTTTTTCGTAAGGCGCAACAAAAACAAGAATAGAAAATGGAGAAGGCTCCCCAATATATTCTTCTAAAATTTTTATATTTTGCTCTAATTTTTCTTTTTGTGAAGTTAAAAATAGTGGTGATTTTATTACTATCACTTTACGTTCCCCGAAAAAAGGAAGTGTACGTGCATCCTCAACCACATCTTCTAAATACGCTTCTTCTAAATCATATGTCACAACATTAAACTCGCGATCTTCCTCTTCAAGCGCTTCTGTTGTAATAAGCTTTATCGTTTCATTTATAAAAAACGCTTCCGTTCCATACAGTAAATACAACGGCGCAAACTGCTTCTTTTTAATCTTTTTATGTATATCACTCATACTTTTTCCTACTCCCTAACTTGGCAATATATATTTATACTAATGCCCTAGCTTTCGTTTTACAAGTACAAAGGAACAGGCTTTATGACCCGTTCCTTTATTTATATTAAACGCCACGCAATAAGCCCCGGGTTTCTTATTGGTGTGCGGTAATCACCTTCCCTTTATTATTCACAATAAAAATTCAAGTATAAGTGCCAACTGTTAACATGCTTGGAAACAAAAAACTCACGTTCCTTAACGATTTAAAAGTAGTAAAAACGCTCGATTTCTCTTCATATGGAAATTGTAGATTTTTTTCTGACAATATTTTATACTAAAGTGGAATGTTGGGGAGGGATTCTAAATGAATGATTTTGAACAAAACGTTCAAAGTAAACGCAATGACGCTATTGATTCAGGGGTAGGATTTATCGTCTCATTTGGTTTTTTCGCAACACTTTTCATCATTGCAACTGTTATTAAATTTATCGGTTCTTAAAGACTGCTGCTTACTGGCAGTCTTCTTTTTTATCTATTATGTGTTTCATCATATGTGATTTTGCTACGAAAGGTTCCGTGTTCCACTTTAAAAACATAGGAAATAGCGCCTTGCTTATCCGTACGCCATATTTCAATCCCCATCTTCTCTAAACGCTCTATCACCTCCTTATGAGGATGCCCATACCTATTACGCTCACCGACAGAAATAACCGCTACATCAGGCTGTACAGCGCTCAAAAAAGGCACTATAGATGACGTATTACTCCCATGATGAGCAACCTTTAAAACATCCGCCCGTAAATCTGGATACGTAGCTATTAAAAATTTCTCTCCTTCTTCTTCTAAATCACCTGTAAACAGCCACGTTACCCCTCCTAAATTTGCCCATATTACAATTGAAGCGTTATTTTCACTCCTCGCTTTTCCTGTTGGAGCTAACACAAAAAATTCCGCTTCATTTACGCTCCAACTCTCTCCTTCTCCCACTTCACTTATTTTCACTTCCTTTTCTAATGCCTGTTTCTTTAATACTTTTTCTAATACCGCATCTTGTTCTTTTCGGCCAAATACAACTTCTTTTACGGTTATATTTGATAATAACTCTTGCGCAGCACCTATATGATCCGCATCTCCATGCGTTACGATTAATTTATCGATTGTTTTAATCCCTTCCTTTTGTAAATAAGGGATTAAAATATCATTTCCAACAGAAAATTCATGCTTTTTCCGTTGCCATTCTTCCTTATTTGCACGCATTGTTCCACCAGTATCAATGAGGTAAATCTCTTTATCGTACGGGAGGCGAATTAAAATTGCGTCTCCCTGTCCAACATCAAGAAATGTAACACTCCCACTTTCTCTAAAATACGGATATACATAATGACATGTACAAACAAAAAGAAATATACCCGAAGCTACGAACATAATTTTCTTCGACACCCGCCTTTCCCAAACCATCAATATACTAACAATACTCGCGTAATATAGAGCTACAAGAAATATAGGTGTTTGCCCGAAAACAAGGCGGATAAACGGTAAATTTTCACAATAACTTAGAAAATCATTAGAAAGATTCAAACCTATTGATAGTACATTCGCAAGTCCTTTTGCAAGAAACGGGACGATCGGTATACATACCAAAACGATAATACTACCCGGCAATACAATAAGAGATAAAAACGGAACGTATAGGATATTAAGAAAAATACTATATGGAGAAAAATAACCGAAGTGATATAACAAAATCGGAGTACTAACGAGTTGTGAAATAAAAGAAATATAAATGGAATTTCGGATTACTCCATTACTACTATCTAGTAAAAGCGGGGCTGACAAAAGCAAGGCGAAACTACCAACGAACGAAAACTGAAAGCCAATATTAAAAACAAGATACGGATCAAATATAAGCATGCATATAGCTGTAACGCTTAAAGCATCTAAGCTAGATAAACGAATAGAACATATGAAAGCAATCAACATCAAAACTCCTGTTATAGAAGCTCTTATAACAGACGGTGATGCTCCTGCTAAAATCATATATAGAGGAATACAAAAGATAAGACATACTGTCGCTACCTCCCTCGTTACACCACTTCTTAGCAAAACAAAATACACAATCACCATTAACAATACGATATGCGATCCTGAAATCGCCAACAAATGTACAAGACCAAATTGCTGATATTGCTCTTCAACTTCAAATGTCATTTGTTGTCTATCACCGAATACTAATGCATTCATAAAAGCACCTGATTGCGCTGGAAACATTTCTGTAACGCCCGAGATTGCTTGCTGTCTCAAAAGAAGAATCCATTGCACGAGTGACAACGAAGTTTTTTGGCATTCAGAAATATATGTAGCCTCCAATATGAAATGAATATTTTGCTTATGCAAATAATCACGATAATTAAAACCATGAAAATTCCGAGCTATTGGTGGTTCTTTCCTCTCACCTTCGAATACACATGATACTCCTGCATGTAATTGTCGCAGTTGTTTCTTTTCCAAGGCCGATTTAATTTTGTAACTTAACTGCACTATATTTTTATTCTGATCTTCAACTTGAAATGTTAGGCGATCCCCGTTAATAAGAGGTGTATTTTGTATTAATCCCCTTGTAACTTCGTAAGATTCTCCTAGAGGCTTGTTTTGCCCTTGAATATACGTAATGTACATAGCGCCACTAAAACACGCTAACATACAAAAAAAGAAGGTTTTACGCGAAGCACGGTATAAACAATAGAAAACATACAAAACGAGACAACAAGTCAGCAATAAAACTGAAGTGGAAAAGGCAATTGCAATCCCTATGATAAACGAGATTGCAACATAGCCCCATTGTCCATACAACTCATACTCACTCCTTATAGCATCATTTTTGCTTTCGTGAATACATGCTGTAATTCTTCCATTGATAAGTTTTCTTTTTCTAAAGATGCAAATAGTTCTTTTAACTCCATATGACGCTTTTGATCCTCTAATGCTGCAATATTATATTCTAGCGGAACGTGTTTCACTGTTACATTCGCTTTTTCAAATAACTCTACGGCATATGGATGATTTTTATAATCCTGCGCATAATAAACTGCTGTAATACCACTTTGAATAATCGCCTTACAGCATTGTAAACAAGGGAAATGCGTAACATAAATTTCCGCTTCCTCCGTTTTCACACCGAATTTTGCACACTGTAATAAAGCATTCATTTCTGCGTGAATTGTACGAACACAATGATTATCAATAACGTAGCATCCATCATCTATACAATGTACGCCACCTTTAATTGAACCATTATATCCACCAGCAATAATTCGTTTATCACGAACGATTGTCGCTCCTACTGCAAGCCTTGTACATGTACTACGTAAAGATAGCAGATGGCTTTGCGTCATAAAATATTGATCCCATGAAATTCGTTCCATATTTTTCACCTACTTTTTTGTCTACTTGTAGTGTAGCGAATGAAGAAAAACTTCGTCAATCTTTTACGGAATAATAATTTGATCTTTTATTTTTTCCAATGACTTCACACCGATCCCATCAATCTCTAACAAATCTTCTATTTTCTGAAAAGGACCATGTTCTTCTCGATATTTCAAAATACTTTCTGCTTTCCGAGAACCAATGCCTGTAATTTTTTCAAGTTGTTCTTTAGAAGCTGCATTTATTTGAACTTTCCCCTCCCCCTTTGCAATAGCAGCTACCTCTTGCACTTGTTCGTTTTCATTCGGTACATAAAGGATCATTTGGTCTTGTACCATTTGTGCTAAATTTACCTTCTTCCTATCTGCCTCGGGTAAAAAACCACCTGCCTTTTCAATAGCATCCTTGACCCGGTCCCCTTCTTTCATTTCATACACCCCCTCTTTAACAACAGCACCTTTCATATCAATTACAATTATTTTTTTCTGCTGCTTTGTATCCGATATTTTCGGTTTACTTTTCTTCTCTAGCTCTTTCGCTTGAACATCCGTTGCAATGACCGTTCGCTCTGTATGCTGGTTCGTTTTCCAAAAAAGAAGAAAAAATACAGTTCCAATAATAGCTACTAATCCTAACCATTTCTTTGGAAAATCCCACATCATTTTACACCTCTAATCATAAATTTATAACATCATTCATATTGTTTAGGAGAAAGCTGTTACGAAGGAGGGATGAAACATTGAACATAGGAATTATAGGGACAGGGAACATGGGGAATATACTAATCGACGCATTTTTAGAAACCCGTGCTGTCAAACCTTCGTGCCTTACAATCATTAATCGAACGCCCGCCAAAGCATATCATATAAAGGAAAAATACCCTTCTGTTCATATAGCCAAAACTATCGATGAGGTAATCGAACGATCACATCTTATTTTTATTTGCGTAAAGCCGATAGATATATACCCGATCCTACAAAAATACGCTGAACATTTTTCTGATGAAAAGTGCTTAGTTTCTATCACAAGTCCAATATCTCCGTCACAATTAGAGACGCTTGTACCTTGCCACATTGCACGTATCATTCCGAGCATTACAAACCGCGCCCTGTCTGGCGCATCACTATTTACATTTGGAAGTAAATGCTCTGAAGAGTGGCAACAAAAGCTATTTCGCCTATTCAAAAACATTTCTACTCCTCTTATGATAGAAGAAGATATAACGCGCGTTTCATCTGATATAGCAAGCTGCGGCCCTGCATTCTTTAGTTATTTATTACAATGTTTCATTAACGCTGCTGTAGATAAAACAAATATTACACATGAAGAAGCCACTACTTTAGTAAGTGAAATGGTCGTTGGAATGGGGAAACTACTTGAAAAAGAGATTTTCACATTGCCTACTTTACAAGAAAAAGTATGTGTTAAAGGCGGCGTTACAGGAGAAGGCATTCGTGTTTTAGAAGAACATGTTGGGGATATGTTTCATAAATTAATTGAGCGGACACATGAGAAATTTGATGAAGATTTAAAATGCGTCGATCAACAATTCAATAAACACACATAATAAATACGTCATCGTCATTCCAAATCCTTTTTATAAATACTTACTTTTTTACATTACATTTTCACTTAAACTAGCATTTTCACACTTCACGTATATCATCTTCCTATTATGCTAGAACTAAAATTACAACTTCTTTATAAAACAAAAGCAACCTTCTCGGTTGCTTTTGTTTTATGCGTTTTTCTTCGCCATGAAGAAAATACGCTCTGTTTGTTCTGTAACTTCAAGTCGCTCAAAGTCACCAGTCACACGAAGCACTGTAAAACCAGCTTCTTCAAGCCATTTCGTTAACTCTTCAACCTGATATGCACGTTGCACGTGACATTCGTCAAAACGATGGTACACATCTTCTTCTGGGTCTTGAACAAAGAATGTTAAATCATGTTCTACACTATTTGATTCTTCACCAGGGAAGCAATTCCAAATAAGAGATATTTCTTCTCCATTCACTGTGTATGTTTCATTTTGAAATACATGATGTATTTTATATAAAGAATGTACATCAAATAAAAACAAACCATCTTGACGTAAATGGTGAAACACTCTTCGAAATGTTTCTTGCACTCCATCTTCTTGCAATACATAATTTAATGAATCACAAAAGATCGTTACACAGTCAAACTCACCTGGAACATCAAGCTCTCGCATGTCTTGTTGGTAAAAAGGAATAAAGTATCCTTCTCCGCCTAGTTTTTGCTGAGCGACCGTTAACATCTCTTCTGAAAGATCGACACCGATTAAATCGTAACCCTTTTGTACAAGCGGAAGTGTTACATTACCAGTACCGCATGCTACATCAAGAATCTTCGCCTCTTTCATATCCGCTTGCTGTAAACTTTCCTCTGTGAATTCCACCCATTTATCATAAGGAACATCATTCATTAGTTCGTCGTACAACAATGCAAATTGTTCGTATTTCATTGGTCTAGCTCGTCTGTAATATCCTCACGTGGCACATCGCCCCAAAGACGCTCTAAATTATAGTGATTACGCTCATCTTTATGGAATACATGAGCAACTACATCTCCAAGGTCAACTAGTACCCAGCGTGCTTCGTCAAAACCTTCCATACGTTGTACGTCGATTTCAAACTCATGTGCTTTTGATTTAATTTCACGCGCAATTGCTTGCACTTGCTTATCTGAGTTACCGTGACAAATAATGAAATAATCTGCAATTGGTGAAATACCTTGCATATTTAGGACAACCATATCTTCTGCTCTCTTATCATCAGCCGCTTTTGCTGCTAATACTAATAAATCTTTATCTTTCATTTACTAATTTCCTCCTTGATAACTGCGTTGTATGTTTGGAATGTTAATGGATAAATCGTTTGATTTTTTTCCATTAAAAATTGAATTGTTCGCTTTAACGCAAATAATAAAGCTTGATTTATATCCGTATATGCGAGTTTACGAGCTTCCTCCACCCCTGGAAACTTTCGCCCAGGCTCAATGTAATCAGCTACATAAATTACTTTATCTAACATCGTCATTTTCTCATGACCACTTGTATGATATGTAATAGCTTGCAGGATTTCAGGATCCGTAATGCCTACTTCTTTTTCTACTAAGTATGCCCCAACAGGTGCATGCCATAACTCTTTGTTATAACAAAGTAAATCTTTCGGCAAATCTTCACTTTTAATAATCTCTTCCATCTCAGAAATCGCTCTACACTTCGCATAATCATGGAATATAGCTGCAACTTCAGCCTTTTTTTCATCCACACCGTATAACTTAGCAAGTTCAATTGCTGTCTCCATTACACCTATTGTGTGTATATAACGTTTTTCATGCATTTGTTGTTTGACAATATGAAGTGCTTTCTCACGATTCATACAACCCATTCCTCTCGATATACACCTGTACTTTTTCAGGAAGTAAATATTTACATGTTCTCTTCTCTTTATATCTCTCACGCAATAAAGATGAAGAAACTGCAAACTCCGGAATTTCCACAGTGGTGATAGGATAAGGCGTACGCAATGTATAACCAGGTCTTGCAACCCCAACAAACGTCACAAGATCGAGTAACGCTTCAATGTTATACCACTTCGGTAAATACTCAACCATATCTCCACCAATAATAAAGTGAAACTGCACATCCGGATACTTCTTCGTCAATTGTAACATAGTGTCATACGTATAAGATGGGCCCTTCCTGCTTAGCTCTTCTAAACAAATAGAAAAATGTTCCTCTGCCTCAGTCGCAAGCTCTAACATTTGTAAGCGATTTTCTACACTTGTAATATTACGCCCTTGTTTATGCGGCGGAATTTGGTTCGGTAAGAACCATACTTCTTCTAAATTCAAAGCGTGATATACTTCATTTGCAATTAGCAAATGCCCATAATGCGGCGGATCAAATGTACCGCCAATGATGCCAATTTTTCTCAAAAGAAACGCCCCTTCCTTTTACCTACAGTAACTCTCTTCATTCCTATCCGAAGAGAGTTACCGTTAATAAAAGTTCAATTGGTTTCGCTCTCTACATCATTACGCACTAACGATAAAAAATAGCATATGCTATTCTTTTGATCGCGGAAGTTTAATTTGTTTATTTTCTCTAGATTCTTTGTATAAAACGATTGTACTTCCAATTACTTGAACGATTTCAGCACGTGCGCCTTTTGCAAGTTCTTCTGCAACTTCACGACGATCGAATTCACAGTTTTGTAGCACACTTACTTTAAATAGTTCACGAACTTCTAAAGTATCTGCGATTTGTTTAATCATATTTTCATTTACTCCGCCTTTTCCTACTTGAAAAATTGGTGTTAAATGATGTGCTTGTGCACGTAAAAATCTTTTTTGTTTTCCTGTTAACATATATGTTAGCCTCCAAGCTTTCTTATAACTAATTGTTTCATTCTATCGATATTTGGTACACGCCCTGTCCACATTTCAAATGCAAGCGCACCTTGATAAACAAACATATCAATACCATTTTGAATCATTGCACCTTGCTCTTTTGCCTCACATAAAATTTTCGTTTCAAATGGATTATAAATTATATCTGATACAATCGTCCCTTTTTTTAACGAAGAAATTTGTAATGGCGTATGTTCAACGCGTGGATGCATACCTATTGTTGTCGTCTGAATGATAATATCATAATTCCCTTGTTCTTCCGTTGCTTTTTCTAGCGATAAAGCAACAGAATTAACAGTAGCCGTACATGCAGCAATAAGTTCTTTCGCCTTATCTACTGTACGATTAGCTACATCAATCTCTTTCACACCTACATCAGCAAGAGAAAAATAAATAGCTCGACTAGCACCACCTGCGCCAAGCAATAAAATACGTTTCTCCTGAAGTGGTTCACTACTAATTGACTGCAGCGCTCGGACAAAACCAATTCCATCTGTATTGTAGCCAATCAATTTCCCATCATTATGAACCACTGTATTTACTGCACCAATTTTTTTTGCTAGTGGGTCAATCTCATCCAAATAATCCATAATAGCAACTTTGTGCGGAGTTGTTACATTAAATCCTGAAATACCTAATGCTTTTAAACCTCTTACTGCTTCCCCTAGCACTTCCTCTTTAACAAGAAATGCATGATAATGGGCATCCATATTCAAGTGTTCAAATGCATCGTTATGCATAACGGGTGATAATGAATGTCCAATTGGATTTCCGATTACACCATATAATTGTTTCATAAATCCCTCTCCATATTAAATTAAAGATTTACGTAGCGAAACACTTACTCCTTTTGGTACGTGTGCAACAATTTTTGCTCCCGGTTCGTTTACCGTAACCCATCCTAATCCAGAGAATACAACATCCGTTTTTGGTTCACGAATATTAAATTCGTATTTCACTAACTCTGGCATATTTTCTAATTCTTCTCGTGTTGGCGGGCTTAGTAAATCCCCAGCATGATTTTTATACAATTCATCTGCTTTCTCAAGCTTTGTACGATGGATTGTTAAACGATTCGAGAAGTGACAAGTAAATGCACGACGACCACCACTTACATAATCAAAACGTGCCAATCCACTGAAGAATAATGTTTGTTCTTCATTTAATTGGAACACCATTGGCTTAATTTCTTTTGTTGGTGTAATAAGCTTTAAGCTTTCTTTTCCAACATAATGAGCCATTTGATGGTGGTTAATAATACCTGGCGTATCATATAAAGAGGATTCTTCGTCTAACGGAATATCAATTAAATCCAGTGTTGTTCCTGGGAAATGAGATGTTGTAATTACATTTTCAGTCTCATCACTAAATTCTTTAATCATACGATTAATAAATGTTGATTTTCCTACATTCGTACATCCAACAACGTAAACATCTTTTCCGCCGCGGTAATACTCAATAGCATCCGCCAGCTCAGCAATCCCTTGTCCCTTTGCTGCACTAATTAAAAAGACATCTTCTGGCTTTAATCCTAGCTGCTTTGCACTATAGCGCATCCAATGCTTTACTTTATCATGTTTTACTGACTTAGGAATTAAATCAGCTTTATTTCCAACAAGTAATACTTTATTATTTCCCACGAAACGATGTAAGCCAGGTAACCAGCTACCATTAAAATCAAAAATATCTACAATCTTAACTACTAATGCATCTGATTTTCCAATTCCGTTTAGAATACGTAGGAAGTCATCATCTGTTAATGATACATCTTGAATTTCGTTGTAATGCTTCAAGCGAAAACAGCGTTGACAAATTACTTGTTCTTTCTCTAAAGATGAGGCAGGAGCATATCCTACTTCATTTTTATCTTCTGTTTGAATTTCTACACCGCAACCAATACATTTAATTGTTTCAGTCAAACTTTATTCCTCCCAGTTAATTAAACCTTTTTTCTTCATATTTCTCATAATTCTTCGTTCAATTTTTCGATTAAAGCGCGTTACTAATCCGTCCGTTTGTGCTACCGGTACAACTAAAATCGTATGAAGTCCCACTCGGTTTCCACCTAACACATCCGTTAGTAACTGATCCCCAATTACTACAACTTCATCTGGCTGCAGGTGCATTTCTTGTATCGCACGCTTAAACGCGCGAACAAATGGCTTACGCGCACTATGAATAAATGGAATACCTAATGGATCAGCAAAGTCTTTCACACGTTGCTCATTATTATTTGAAACGACCGTTACTTGAATGCCTTGCTCTTTCATTTTCAAAAACCATTCTTCAAGTTGTGGCGTTGCATTTGGACGATCCCATTCAATTAACGTGTTATCTAAATCAGTAATGACACCTTTAATTCCACGTTTTTTCAAATCTTCTGGTTGAACATGATATACATTTTTCACATATTCATTTGGTAAAAATAGCTTCAATTTCTTTCACCTCTTTGAGGAGTTTTCATAAAAATTTTTCGACAACATATTTCGATATATGACCTGTGGATAAAATTGTACACATTTTCCACATTAATTTTTCAGCCAATTTGGAATTTACTAACAATCTATACACATTTTATCCACCTAGGTATGTGGATAACCACTCGTTTGTGACTGTCATATTTTTTTGGTACATTAAATGCAACAACGAATCAATCCTTAAATTATTAGGAGGTGACTCACCTTGAAAACAAAATATATGGAACAGTTATCTACTGAGTTACTCACTGAGTCTTATTATAAAGCAAAAGAACTAAAATTAAATCCCGACTTCATTTTACTTATAAAACAAGAAATGATTAGACGCTCATTAGAGGACAAGCTTGTCAAATCGTCTTGATTACATATAAAGTGAAATTTTAATGAGCTACCTTGTAAAAAGAGCCATCCTGCGATGGCTCTCGAATAAACAAGTACTCCCATCTAGGGAATTTCATCATTAAGCATCTTTGTCCATAACTCTTGCTTACAGTTATAAAATGTTTTCTTTACTTATGAGCCGAACGAGTAGCAATTTTTTCACCAAGACGAAGCTCTTGTCCACTCTTCAAATTCTGCACTACTTCTATCATATCTTTTTCAAACAATAACACAACTGTTGAGCCAAATGTAAAGTATGCCATTTCTTCACCTTTTTGAACAGTACTTCTTTCATGCAACAGCTCAATACTATTGACAAACATAGCTCCTACTTTTACAAGTGCCATATGTTCACCGTCACTATTTACTTCTGTAACAGAGCGATAATTTTTTGATAATGGCTCTTTCCCGTATTCCATACCAGCTGCATTTACCGGATATGATTTTCTACCAAGTACAAACCTTTCAGTCACAGAACCAGAAAGCGGACTATGAATACGATGATAATGACTTGGGCTTAAATAAATAACTATGTATGTACCACCTGCATATCGCTTTGCACGTTCTTCATTACCTAGCATATCCACGATTGAATAACGCTTACCTTTAATATCAAATGTTTTTGTGTCCTCAATAGGACCGTGATCAGCAAAAACACCATCAACAGGACTAACGATACTCGATGCATCTGTATCAACACTACGCTTTCCTTCTTTTAGCTTACGCGTAAATAATTCATGCAATGTTCTATATTCCTTCAAACCCTTTTCCATCTCATCTTGGTTAATTTGAAAAACTTTCGCATACGATGGAATAATGATAGAACTCAAACGAGATTGTGCAAATTTACGTAATATATAAGAAGTAAAACGACCATTTGTAAGTTCGATCATAAGTCGATATAATGTACGTCGCAAATTGCGAAACCTCCTAATCAGTCTATAACTTTAGCTTCCCCTTCTTTTCCTTCTATATCATATGTAAAATTGGTTCTTATTCCCACATATCATATAGAACTGTTTCATTATACATGCGGAAAACTAAGTATGGTATTATTCTTAAATTGTTTAGCACCCTCTAATATTACAGATAGAATCCGTCATTTTCAACAGTGAACATAGATTTATTCTGAACACAACTCTTTTTCTTTCCTTATTTACAAAAAGAAAAGCAGCCCATTTTAAAATATGGCTGCTTGCAATGTACATTATTCTTTCGCTTTTTTCTCTTTCTCAGCTCTTACAAATTCATGGAACATTTTCATTAAAGCGCGCTTTTCAATTCTTGATACGTAGCTTCTGGAAATACCAAGTGCCTTCGCAATCTCTCGTTGCGTTTTCTCCTTATCAAGCCCCAGTCCAAAACGCTTCACGATTACTTCTTTCTCTCGTTCGTCTAAAATATCGATATACTCTTTAATCTTTTCTAACTCCATACTAAGCTGAATCATATCAATTACATCTTCAGACTCTGATTTTAATATATCAATAAGCGATATTTCATTCCCCTCTTTATCTTGCCCGATTGGATCATGAAGTGAAACGTCTTTTTTCGTTTTTTTCAGTACACGTAAATGCATCAAAATTTCATTTTCAATACAGCGTGCTGCATACGTCGCAAGTTTTGTTCCTTTTCCAGCCGAATAGCTCTCGATGGCTTTGATGAGCCCAATTGTACCAATTGAAATTAAATCTTCTGCATCTTCCCCTGTGTTTTCAAATTTTTTAACGATATGAGCTACAAGCCGTAAATTATGTTCAATTAACAGATTTCTCGCTTGAGCATCACCTTGCTCCATTAACTCTAAGTACTTTCTCTCATCGTCTGATGATAACGGCTGCGGAAACGCATTATTCTTCACATAAGAAACAAAGACAAACACTTCTCGAACCATATATCCAATTGCGGCGAATAGACTCAAACCTTTCACCTCCGCCAAAATAGTGGTCTTTATTATGTGTATGTGGGCGTGAGGTTGTTTGTGTCTGTACGATATAAATATGGAATCCTTAGCTTTTTGTCGAACGAAATAAGTCTTTCATACCTTGAATATTTTTTCCAATGTATTACAATATGTAAGATTCCAAAATTTTGAAAGAGGTGTTTTCATGCGATACGCTACATCAAAAATCAGAAACCTTGTAATACTCACATCATCATTTTTCTTACTTTCAGCTTGTGGACAACAAACGTCTCCTACAAAAACCGAGGCTACTAAACAAGATACTGCCGTATCAAAAGACAGTACAAAAACGGAAGATACCCAAAAAACTGAAGACAGTGCAAAAGCTGAGAACAACGCAAAAACCGAGAACAACGTAAAAACTGAGAGTAACACAAAAACTGAGAACAACACAAAAGCTGAAAACAACGCAAAAGCTGAGAACAACACAACAACTAAAAACAACGCAAAAGCTGAGAACAACGCAAAAGCTGAGAACAGCACAACAACTAAAAACAATGCAAAAACTGAGAACAACACAAAAACTGAGAACAGCACAACAACTAAAAACAATGCAAAAACTGAGAATAACACAAAAACTGAAAATAATACGAAACCTGAAGCAGAATCTAAAAACACACAAAAAGAGCAACAACCAGCTAAGCAACCAAATAAACAAACTGATACTATTACATTCACAAGTGAAGATGCTATAAAAGTTCTAGAAAAAAGAATGGGAGCTCGCTCAAATGAAATTCGTTACGGCTCCAGCGAAGACAAACTAATTGGCACAATAAATGGTATTAAGCTATACGACGTATTATACGGACGCGAATCTCCTGAAAACTCTCGTGCGCTAAATTTTGCAGTGGGATCTGATGGAAACCTATATGATTGGTCAAAAGCTCAAGATGGTATTCTTCAACCACTTAACGGCAATTAATAAATGATTCTAAGAACATAGTAAAAGCCAATCGATACGTATCGATTGGCTTTTACTAATACTCACTCCAAATTTTCTCCCCAGTATGCGCATCAATATAACGAATTTCTCGACTACACTCGAAAGGTTCTTTATAATTTTCATCTGTCGTTTGTTTATACAATAATTTATATACCGTTTCTTCTGCATCATTATCTATGTCCCATTCTAAATTAACTCGGATGGCCTCTTTGTATATTTGTAACGCTTTTTCTTTTGTAACTTTTGGTGTTGTTTCATATGTAAGCAATTCTTTTATAAAATTGCTAGATTCTCCAGAGTAGTGCATCACAGCACCATTTTCTGTATTAATGTTGAGCATGATATATTTTCCCGCTACACAAAAGCCATTTACATATATCGAAAAGGAAAATCTCTCTACCCCCTCTTCCGATTCATAATCATAATCATCCCAAAGCTGAACATACTTTGTTGCGTTTGGAATAATTACCTCTAAAAATTGAAGTGCTTTTTCTAAACATTGCTCTCTTGATAATATTGATTTCCTGTCCTTCTCGTCCGTCCACATTAAACAGGAGATCAATTGATTTGTTTTTTTATCTACAGTAATTACAACGAATTTATCATGCTGCAACATAGGAAAATTCTTTTTATAGAACTCATTCATTGAATATGGATCCTTCACTTCTATTTCTTTTTGCACTGCTTCTTTCAATACAAATTTCATTTGGACTTCATACTCATCTTCTTTTTCATCTACTTTTATAAACTTTTCTACGTCCCAATCTAATAAATCGAAAACATCTTTTTTCTGCCTACTTTTTACCGTTTTTTCAACAGGTACTGTAGGAGCTAATTTATAGTGTTCCGGTTCAAATAAATCTTCTCCCGTACTGGCATCAATAAACGCATGGCTAGGTTCTGGCTCATATACAAGATGGTACCCGGTTCCTTCTTCTCCACTTTCATATTTACATGAAGAGAATGTCAAATCTACAAATACAAGTCTCATATCTTGTCTAGCTTTTAAATTCTCTAAAACGATGTTCTTCTCAACAATTTTATTTGGCCATAGCGGTTTTTCTTGTATAGCTTTTTTTCCATTATAATAAAAGTGGACAACTTCCCCTGAGGAATGAACGTGCACAATACAGCCTGTATTCGGCAATGGATAACCATTCACTTCTTGCATATAATTTACTTCTTTCCGACCACGCCTGTCGTCCTTAACCATTACATATGTATAAAATTCATATCCTTCTTTTGTATATTTTTTAAGAATGCATTTGCAATCTCTCTTGCTTTATTCTCTCCTATCGCTTCCTTACCACTCGAAAAATATTTTTTATCATCTATACTAAATTCGATTAAATTACCAGTATGTCTATTCAGCGTAATTTGTATCGTTCTCTCCTCATCCTCTTTATGTTCCCACCATAATAGATGATATGGGTCATCCACACCTTCTTGATCATCTACGACAAGCCTATAATCATCTGGAATATCAATCATATGAGCCACTTACTCTTTTCTTTCTTTATCTTTTTGATTCATCATACCTCTCCTTTATTACAATTTAAGGTAATTATAACAAATAAAACTAAATGGCTATAAACAAAAAAGACTAGAGATATCTCTAGTCTTCTACTTCGTCTCACGATGTAGCGTTACTCGCTTTAATCGTGGACAATATTTTTTTAGTTCGATGCGCTCTGGATTGTTTCGTTTATTTTTTTTAGAAATATAATTACGATCACCGCACTCTGTACAAGCCAATGTAATATTTACACGCATATGTAATTCTCCTTTCTTTCAAAGACTGCAAACTAAAACGTAATGATTACGATTTATATGTTATATAACTTTATTCTATTTGTCAATTACAAAACAAAAGGGATCTAAATAGAACCCTTTTGTTTAAGTAATCTATACCTTTTTTAAAATGTTTCATATGTAACAAACTCACTAATCGGCTTTCGATATCCTCGTGGGCGAATTTTAGTAGTATCGCTTTTTCCTATCGTAATCATTAAAACAGGTACTACATGCCCCGGCATATTTAATTCACTTTGCACTGCTTTTTCATCGAAACCGATCATTGGGCACGTATCATAGCCGTAATATTTAGCTGCATACATAAAAGTCATCGCACTTAACGATGCATTTCTAATCGCTTCCTCTTCCATGAAGCGTTCTCCTTTTCCTTCATATAGCCCTTTCGTTTGCTTAATTGTATCTTCATATTCACATTCATCAATCATCTTTAAAACCTTCATACCAAAATAAATATTTTCGACATTTTGGTATGCTCTCTTATCACCACAAACAAGTATTACCGCAGATGCACTTGAAACTTTATATTGTCTGAAAGCTAACTCTTTTAATCTTTCTTTTCGCTCTTGATCACGAATTACAACATAATGTGTATGTTGCAAATTGTAACAAGATGGCGAAAGCTTTGTTAGCTCAAATATTTTTTTAAAATCCTCATCAGGGATTTCTATTCCTTGTACAAATTTCATTGCGGAACGTCTGGCAATTGCTAATTCTTCAAAGTTCACCGTATAGCCTCCTTAATAACCGTAAATTCAAATATACATTAATTTATACAATTAAATAAATCAAATGAAAACACTTTAAATTATGGATAATAATGATGCTTTACAAGAAAAAGACAAAAATCTGAAACAATTAGTTCATACGAAATTCACACGAATCTATTACTATAAGAATTGTACATAGTGAATTTATTAACAATCACGTTTATTCATATAGAATCTTACTCGAAAGGAGTTGAAAGTATGAAAACTAAATATCGTTTTATGATCTCATCATTTGCTGCTTGCGCTTATATGCTTTGGTATTTAGTATAACAACAACCTCACTTGTAAATAGGAAAAGGTGTGTATATAAATGGAATATAATCAATCAACAGTTAACTACTGGAAAGCTTTTGTACTACCGTATACATTTGCTTTAGAAGAGTTAAAAACTAAATTTGAAATTATGAACCGGGAAGCTCAATTTTTAGAGGATTACAACCCGTTTGAACATATAAAAACAAGATTAAAACAACCTGAAAGTATTATTAAAAAGCTTGAGCGTAAAAATTTATTACCGACAGTTGAGAATGCGCAAACGCATTTACAAGATATCATCGGCATTCGTATTACATGTTGCTTCGTAGAAGATATTTATCATTTAAAAGAAGTCATTCAAAAGCGTGAGGATATGGAAATCATAGAAGTAAAAGATTATATCGCTAATCCAAAGGGCAACGGATATAAAAGTTTACACATGATCATTAAGTATCCTTTATCACTGAATTCTGGTACAAAAGATGTCTTTGCAGAAATCCAGTTACGTACACTTGCAATGGACTTTTGGGCAAGTTTAGAACATAAACTTTACTATAAATATGAAGGGAAAATACCTGAATATTTAAAAGATGAACTTCATGATGCGGCAATGAAGGCTGAAGATCTTGATAATAAAATGGCAACAATTCGCCAAGATATTGATGATATCGAAGCATGTTCAAATCAAATTATGTTACCACTATAAAAAAGGTTCTCGCCAACGAGAACCTTTTTTATTTCGCTATTTACAGGTAGGAAGACTCCCTGATTAAAGTTTCACTTTATTTCTTTCCTATCGTGCGAACTTCTTCAATTTTCCAGCCATCTTCTTCTTTTCCAAGCGCATACTGTACATTTTTCTGAAGAGTGACCTCCCCATCTCTTTCCTTTTCCTTTGTTTCAACTACAACATACCCTGCTTTACTAACTTTCATGTCTATATGTTCCAATTCAATTTTCTTATTTCCCTTTTGAAAAGCGGCTTCTTTTTGTGTTTTTAAATCTTCAGCACTAGGCATCTTCTTTGAGAATAACTCCATATGTTCAGCAAGATTTTTTTCATTTGTCGTCCATACAAATTTCTCCATAACATCTTGAATCGATTTCTCTTCTTCTTTCGTTATTTGTACCTTTTCCTCAGTTTTTGTAGTAGTAGATTTTTGTTCTATATGATTCTCCTTGGATTGACACCCCACTAGCAATACTACACCTATTAGAAGGGATCCTATCCCCATGAAAAAAGCCTTCATCTTTCCCATCTCCTAAAAAGAAAAGTGAGGCATTTCGCCTCACTTTCATTTATAATTAGCGTCTTCCTTTATTCGGATCGCCACCGCCAACAATATCAAAGACACGTTTAGCGATATTTGTATTCTCTTGAACGCCAGAGAACAAGTATTTACCTGGGCCAAATGCATATACGTTTACATCTTCCCCTGTATGTCCACCTGTCGTCCATCCTGTAACCGAACGCTTATTGAAAATATCCTCAATCGTATTATCAATCTTTGTTACATCTTTTGAAGGAGCTATATCATTTACCGCTTTAATTTCTTCTGGTGTTAATTGTAAATCAATATATTTTTTCAATGTTTCTTCTACATTTGCACCTTTTGCAATCTCATTTGCCATGAAGTCTGGTGTGCGTTTTGCAGCTTTAATTGGATCTACTTTAAAGTTATACTCACCATTTGCACCTAAAGATAATCCGCCAGTAGCGTGGTCCGCCGTTGCAACAACTAACGTATTTTTATCTTTTTTCGCAAACTCAATCGCTGCTTTAAATGCTTTTTCAAAGTCTTCCATTTCACTCATTGCACCTACGATATCATTATCGTGTCCAGCCCAGTCAATTTGGCTTCCTTCAACCATTAAGAAGAAACCATTTTTATTTTTGTTCAAACGCTCAATTGCTGCATTTGTCATTTCTTCTAATGAAGGTGTCTTCTCATTACGATCAATCATTTTATCTAATCCACCTGGTGCAAATAAACCAAGAATTTGATCATTTTTATCATTTAACAATTGATCTCGATCTGTTACGTAGCTATAACCAGATTTCTTAAACTCTTCTGTAAGATTACGATCTTTTCTAACAAAGTTTTTTACGCCGCCGCCAAGCATAACATCTACTTTATGCTTCCCTTTAATTTTCTCATCAAAATAATCATTTGCAATTGCATCCATATTTTTACGACTAATGTCATGCGCACCGAAAGCAGCTGGTGTTGCATGTGTAATTTCAGAAGTAGCAACGAGTCCCGTTGATTTCCCTTTTTCTTTCGCTTGTTCAAGTACAGTTTTCACTTCTGCTTTATCATTATCAACTGCAATTGCTGCATTATATGTTTTAATTCCTGCTGACATAGCTGTTGCTGCAGATGCAGAGTCTGTAATATTTTCATGTTCATCTTCCGGATATGTCTTTTGCGTTCCTACAAGATGCTTATCAAATTCTGTAGATTCCATCTCAAAAGTTTTTGGATTATCTTTCATATAACGGTGAGCCGTCATATATGAAGGTCCCATACCATCCCCAATTAATACGATGACATTTTTAATCTTTGCATTGCTTCCGTTCTCATCTGCATTAACCTCACTAGAACGAGTAAAATTCCATGTTGCTACCGAAGTAACTGCTAACGACGCCACAACTGCAAATGGCCATGCTTTTTTTACAAACTTTTTCACTATATTGTCCCCCTAATTAGGTTATTCATTTCCCACTATCAAATTTAATAGAAGACTATTAAGAGAAAATTAGTTATATGTAAATTTTTTGTTAACTTATGTAAATATCAGTTATAATTTGTATAACTTTGTCCTTTCATAGCAACCTCCTTCCCCTTTACAATCAAAATATAAATAAGTTGGATTTCATTTAAAGTAAATCTCTTATTTAACATTTTCAATCTACTTTTATGAAAATTAATAGAAAAGTGGTGAGCATTTATGAAAACAATAAAGCTAGATGAAACTTTTATTTTTGATTTACTCGACCTTTGCAAATCTATTGGATGGTTACAAGATAAAGCATTTATGAAAAAACAATTTGAAATGTATCTCTCTCTCGGCACACTTATCGGTTATATGCATGAAAATAAACTGATTGCAGCTGGAGGAGTATTTCCTTTTAAAGATAGTTTTTCTACTATTGGCATGTTAATCG
Organism: Bacillus sp. EB106-07-01-XG149; assembly: GCF_058791555.1. NCBI lineage: Bacteria > Bacillati > Bacillota > Bacilli > Caryophanales > Bacillaceae > Bacillus > Bacillus sp. EB106-07-01-XG149. Next base: position 630,732 of record NZ_JBYTDP010000002.1, read on the forward strand.
TTCATCCTAATTTTCAAGGCCGAGGCATCGGGCGTATTTTGCTAAATCGTTGCTTAGAACACACTCTCCCAAAACAACCAATTGCACTTATTGCAACAAAAGCTGGCGAGCCTCTTTATACATCATGCGAATTTCAAACAGTAACGACGATTCATCGTTTTGAAAAACAAACTACTAAGACACATATTTCTCATACACAACAAGTGACAGAACCCGATCTTGTATCACTTATTTCTCTCGATCAAATTACAACTGGTGCGAATCGTTCTTTACTTTATTCATTACTATTACCAAGAACGAGCCACTCTTTTAAAATTGAGAGAAATAACTGTGTAGAAGCTTTTTCCTTATGTATACAAAAAGGTAATATATTATGCGTCAATCCGCTTATCGCAAAACAAGAGAAGGATGCTATTCAATTAATCAAGAAGATCTGTGAATATTGGAATGGCACAGTAAGGATTGATGTCCCACATTCACAATTTTCATTTCGCAAATTTCTTCAAACAGAAAATTTCCAAGAAACGCTCCTTTCACCTCTTATGATGAAAAATGGTAGCCAACTTCCTGGAAATCGTAATATGCTATTTGCTATGATAGACACAGCGTTATGTTAGAAAGGGGACACCTAATTGAAGCGATTTAGCTATTTTATGGTAGGTTGTCTTACTCTTACACTATTAGTAGGATGTAGTGCAGCAGAAAAGCCAGTAGAACAAGTAAAACAAGTAAAAAATACACTTACAGCGAAGCTAGCTACCGAGGAAAAAATGGTAGAAATAGATGGTCAAACCATTTACTTTAAAAAGATTGGTAATGAAAAACCACCTTTACTTATGATCCATGGATTTGGAGGATCGTCAGATGGTTTTCAAAAAATTTACTCAGACTTAGCAAAAGATCATACAATTATTTCTGTAGATGCTTTAGGATTCGGGCGCTCATCTAAGCCAATGGATTTTTACTATTCTTTCCCAACCCATGCAAATTTGTATTATAAACTAATGAAAAAACTAGGTTATGATTCGTTTGCAATACTGGGACACTCAATGGGCGGAGAAATTTCTCTTAATTTAACGTATTTATATCCTGAAGCCGTTACCCACCTTATTTTAACCGACGCTACAGGCGGCCCTCATACATTCGTTAATAAACAAGGTTCATCAAAACCACAGTTATCGACTGATTTAAATACCGTTTCTACTATTGCAGATTATGATGAGAGCAAAGTGAAATCCAAGCGTAATGATGAAGAGCATTACAATAAAATGAAATTATGGCCTAGACGTCTTCAAATCAATGCAAATGAAATTAAACAACCAACCTTAATTATATGGGGAAGAAATGATAGTAGCGTTTCTTGGAAAGAAGGAGAAACGTATCATCAATTCTTAAAAAATAGTACTTTCCATATTATCGAAAAAGGTTATCATGCACCATTTCGTCAAGAGCCACAAGAATTTGTAGGGTATGTAAAAGACTTCTTTAAGAACAATAAAGTTGAAAAATAAAATAAGCGGGTATCTCATTTTGAGATACCCGTTTTCATATATTAAGCAGCTTGCTTTTGGCGTTTTTGAGTTTTTGATCCTAATACTTTCGGAATAACGAAACCATCTATTCCAAATTTACCAGCGTTCATACCAGAGACTAGAACAAACATTGATAGGATAACCATTTCAGGGTTTACACCAATTGACCCACTAAACATATAGGAAAAGTTCATTAAAAGACCGAAAAAGACCGCTGTTTTTGTTAAACAGCCTACAATTAAACCAATCCCGACTAAAATCTCTCCCCACATTACAAGTGTATTAAATAGATCAACGTTTGGAATTGCGAAGTCTTGTAAAAATGATGCCCACCAAGATTGAACAGCCGGTTGTGCTCCTTTAGATTTTTCAATTGCACCTTGTAAATAACCAGTTGCATCGAATCCTTTTCCTTGTAGTTTACCGATTCCAGCCATTAACCATGTGTAACCAAGATACACTCGAATTATTGCCAACACAAAAGAAACTGCTTTGTTTTCTCTTAAAAATTGAATAACCATATCTTCCTCCTAAAGTTGTAATTAAGTTAGTTACAGATAATATAATAACATTAGTTACTTATTTTTAAAACGTTAATTATGAATAATTCGTGACATGTGTATGAAACATTAAAAACTAACGTTTATATAGTAACTTTTTTTACCTGTAAAAACTTGAACATATCATACCATAGGTGATAATCATTTTCATTGAAAAAAATGTAAAAAAAATGTGAGTTAAATGTGAAACGCCTATATTCGAATATAGAATCAAGGCGTTTTTCACTATTTATAGAATTGAAATGTATGTGTCTCCTCATCGATTAATTTCGCCTCTTGAAAAGCATCTTCTAACGTTTTTTCATGGTTAATAAGCCCATAAAATAAGCGTATTGTAAGCATAAGTGCTGCATTCCCATCTACATAATCTATCGATCCAATATACGATTTCGCCCCACTACGTAAGAAAGATTCTGCTAGTTTTCTCTCCCCTAACGTACACCCACTATTTACAATATGTGTATTATGCAATTTTGCATATTTATAAATTTCTGCTGCACCAAAGTATCCCCTCGGTTTATCTTGTTCATATATATCTTCACCTAACTCTTCCATGACAAACTTTCCTTCCTCACCATGAAAGCAAAAAATAACATAATCGATATCGTTATATAAACCCTTTCCAGAAAGAATATTAATGAACTCTCTCGGTCTACCAATCCAGTATGTTACAACTTTTGCCCCAAAATATTCAAGCGATGCTCGGATTGATTGCGCCTCTAAATCCGAATTAAAACCAACTACTAATGCAACATTCAACATACACCCTCCATCCTATCATTAGATCTCATCCATCAAACTTTTAAGGGATAGATCCATTTCATATATACCCGTTTCTTGCAAAAAATCAGATCTAGTTAAAACGACTTTCTGTACATATTGCCGATACGCTGTAATTGTCCCGTCGTGAGATACAATACAAATCCTTTCAGCACCTAGCTCATAACACCAAAGAAGAAATTCATCTACTATTTGCTGACATCTATTCTCTGAAACAGTATTTATACCTTCCGTCCATAACTGCTTATTTGTATTTTTCTCTATCGAAAAATGTGGAAATAAATTTGTTATCATTCCCTGATCTACTATGTGATCACATGGCAATGTTTTCGCTCCATCTCGATAAGGAAAAATACGTGGGGATACATATGGATGGACGATTGTTTGACAAGATACTTTCGCACTCCATATTGCCGCCGTTTGTAAAGTTCTAAGTGTAGGGCTAGCAATTAATATATCCGTTTCTTGCAATGGCACATTGCATTGAAGTAATTTAGCCTGACTCTTTCCCTCATCCGTTAATGATGGATGCAACACTTGTAAACTTGACGGCAAATCTTTTGTATGTTCACCTTCACCGTGCCGAACAAAGATTAATTTCATAATCACCCTCCTCTCGCTATGAAATCCTCCTACATATTTCTTCCCTATATCATCCTTTATTCCTTCTATATGAAAAATCGCGATGTAAAAAATATTTGACACACCAAATTGGAAAACATTACAATTGTATATGTAAAATAATTTTTACAATAAAGAGGGGAATCACAAATATGAAATGGATAACCATCTTAATTGGAATGATTATATGAAAATATATAAACGGATTTTTTAGTAGTGATAAAACTGCTAATCCTTGGATTACAGATGATGAACGTGAAACAAAAATTAAACAGAAAGCAATTACAGCAAGCTGGTCTGGTGTTTTTATATTTTGTACCATTAACCTCTTAAACAAATGGTTAGGTGTAGGAACAAGCAATACATCACCTTACTTACCATCTTCTGTCGCAACTATTTTAAAAGAAAATGTAGAGTTACAAATTTTATTTATGCTATTTATTACGTATGGCATATTTTACGTATATTATCGAAGAAAACTAAGTGCTTAACTTTTATCTCATGATTATCCTCCTAAATGGTTATAGTAATTAGGACGAAATGAAAGGAGCGATATAAAAATGAGTAACTCAAATGACTTTTTAGGTACACTACATGAAAAACAAGCAAAAGATGAACAAAACAGAAAGCGTCAGGGGAACGGAAACCCCGCAAAAAAAAAGCCAAATAAAACACATAAATAACAATAAAAAGCGTGCCTAAAATTATCTTTTAGGCACGTTTTTTATTCTTCTTTTACCGAGATGACATTTTCCCAGTTCCATTTCTCATAATACCATTCTGGTACATCTATATTTTCAATCCACTTCTTTTCCTGTTTTCCATCACTATCGGAAACCCATACATTGGCTTTCTTACGGTCTGAACGTATCCATATTAATTGATTGTTCTTCTTCATAAAGATGGGATGATAGTCACCTTGCTTATGAGGTGGCTTTGTGATTTGATGTTGTTCGTCGCTTGTACTATCGATCTCATATAAAGATGGTAGTGGCCTTTTTTCTGGCGGAGTTTCTATCCCTGCCTCTTTTGCTCGTGAAACGATTATTACTTTATCATTCTTCCATGCAAAATCCCAATCGACATATCCTTTCGGCGTAAATGTATTCTGCTGAAGTGCTGGCAGTTCTTTTACTTTTAAATGTTTATTCTCTAACGCAACTCTCCCGCTCCCTTCAATATAAGCTAATATATTGTTGGATGGCGCCCATTTGAACCATTGTGGGTTTAATAACATTTGATCTACCTTTTCAAATCGACTTCCATCTGCTCGAACTAAGCAAAGCGTATTACTATCAGCTGACCATGAAGCTGTCGGTACCGCTAAAAATGAAATCCACCTTTGATCTGGTGACCACTCAAACCCACTTGCAACTAGCGCTAGAAAATCATCATGTTCATTTGGTAATGCATACAAATGCTTCATTTTGTGAGGATTCATATGTGCATCTTTTTGCACTTCATATAGCTGAGCTCCTGTCCACCCTGTTGGAATTAAGTGTGCTTCAGAGGATACAAGAAACTTCTTTCCATCAGGGTACCATGCATAATCACCTACACCAGCCGATACATTTTCAAAATCTGTATTCTTTTTTTTGACATCAAACGTATTTAATGTATTCGTAAATACAAATGCAATTATATTCTCTTTCGGTGACCATTGATAATTCGATACTTCAGATTGCAATGGCCTAACTTTCTTTCCATCTTCCAGTTGGTACAACTCCAAGGTGTTTTGCTTCTTTCCTTTAGCATAGGCAAGCCATTCTCCATCATAGGACCATTTCGGCCCTGTTATGTACTCACCTTTTGTTATTTCTTTTTCTTTCCCATCAATTTTAATCCAAAGGTCATGATGACGAATAAAAGCAACTTTCACCCCATTATGTTCCGCACTAGTACTAAAAATTGAAGATAAAAAAATAAACAAAACCACACTACTACTCACGATATTTTTTTTCATACGTCCCTCCATTTTTCTTATAGCATTCCTCATATTCCGCTTACTATATCCTAATTTCGCTCCATATTAATTGCACAATTGTTGTGGATTTATACTCAGTAAGGATGTGCTTCCCCCACTGTGGATGAGCCATTCGACATAATTCCAAAAAATTTCCCAAGAAATTTTTAATTCAAAGAGGATTGGTATGAATTATGTCGAAAGTATAGTTTAGCCAACATTCGATTTTATATTTCAGAACAAAAATGTAAGATAACTTTTCGGAATATTAGCACTTTTTATTAGGGGGAGTTTCAATGAAAAAAACTACATCTGCACTATTAAGTATGGCGCTTGTCTTTTCTAGTTTTGGAGCTTTAAGCGCGCATGCTGAATCGCTGCAACAGGAGAAGCAATTTAGTCCACAGTTAAAAGCGAATATTGAGCAATGGGGAGAAAACAAAATCGCGCAAAATGTTGAAACAAAAACATCAAAAGAAATTTCAGTCATTGTAGAATTGCAACATGCTCCGCTCGCTTCACAAAGTAACATTCAGCATGCTCCAGATTTTAAAAATGAAAATGTGCAATCATACCATGCACAACTAAAAAAAGCGCAAGAGGATACAACAAAGAAAATTAAAGAAAAAGCACCAAAAGCAAAGATAAAAGAAACGTATAGCACGTTATTTTCTGGATTCTCTATTTCTATCCCAGGAGATCAAGTTGCTGCTTTAGCTTCTTTACCCGAAGTAAAAGCTGTTTATCCGAACTTAACATATAAATTGCATGAAACAGCAAAAAGCGCTACTAAAGAAGAAGCGCCAAATATCGGTGGACCGACAATCGGTGCACCTGAAGCATGGAATTTAAAAAATCCATCTGGAAAACCGCTTGATGGAAAAGGTATGAAAGTCGCTATTATTGATTCTGGCGTAGACTATACACACCCCGACTTACAAGCAAACTATATCGGTGGATATGATACAGTCGATGAGGATAACGATCCGATGGATGGAAATGTCCACGGCACTCATGTAGCTGGAATTATTGCTGGTAACGGAAAAATAAAGGGGATTGCTCCGAACGCTTCTATACTCGCTTACCGTGTCATGAATGATGGTGGTACTGGCACGACCGATGATATTATTCAAGGTATTGAGCGCGCTATTCAAGATGGTGCAGATGTTTTAAATTTATCTCTCGGTCAAGATTTGAATGTCCCTGATCAACCTGTAACAATGACGTTAGAACGCGCAGCAAAACTTGGTGTTACTGCAGTCGTTTCAAATGGAAATGATGGACCAAAACCTTGGTCTGTTGATGCTCCTGGTAACGCAAGTAGTGTCATCTCTGTTGGTGCATCGACTGTTTCTATTCCATTCCCAACATTCCAAATAGCTGGTTCTAATAAATCTTACCAAGGATTACCGTTATCAAAAGCAGATTTCCAAGTAGGAAACGATGCTCAGCTTGTCTATGTTGGCTACGGTAATTCAAGCGATTACGCTAAACAAGATGTGAAAGGGAAGTTCGCCCTTGTTTTACAAGGAACTTCAAGCACGTTAGTAAAGGCAGAACAAGCGAAACAAGCTGGAGCTATCGGGGTGCTACTAATTTCTAATGAAAAAGAAATTAGTATTATGCCTGAATATTTTGGCCGTGAAGAGATAGCTCTTCCAGTTATGCAACTATCAAATACAAATGGCGAAGAATTGAAAAATTTAATTACAAAAAGAAAGAAAAATATAAAGATTGGACAACCGAACAAAACCGAACTGATTGGTAACTTCAGCTCAAGAGGACCCTCACAAGGAAGTTGGCTCATAAAACCTGATGTTGTTGCACCTGGCGTACAAATTACTAGTACGGTACCAAGGGGTGGCTATGAATCTCACAACGGAACAAGTATGGCTGCTCCGCAAGTAGCGGGAGCCGTTGCCTTACTGCGTCAAATGCATCCTGATTGGACGACAGAACAATTGAAATCTGCTCTTGCCAACACTGCAAAAACATTAAAGGATGTCAATGAAAATACATATCCTATCATGGCACAAGGATCAGGTTTAATTAACATTCCGAAAGCAGCCCAAACAGATGCATTAGTGAAACCGAACAATGTAAGTTTCGGTCTTATTAAGCCAAATAGTGGCAAAGTGAAACTAACACAAAATATTACGTTACAAAATCTTTCTAACAAAAAGAAAAACTTTTCAACTCGTATTGAATTACTAGATACAAAAACAAAAATCCAGACTTCTTTCCCTTCTTCAATTAGTTTAAAACCAAATAGTAACATCGAAAAGCCTTTTACTATTACTGTGGACAGCTCCTTATCACAAGGTGTATATACAGGAAATCTGTATGTAAAAGAACAAGGTAAAACTGAAGAAATGCGTATCCCATTTACATTTAGTATTGATCCGAAAGAATACAAGCGTATCGATGGCGTTGAAATCGTTAATTCTACTTTCAGTCCAAATAATGACAACATACTAGATGACAACCTAATCAATTACTATTTAGTTACACCTGTTGAGGATATAGCGTTTCATGCTAATTTAATTACGAAAGACCGTGTGACATATCAAGGCATGGTATACCAAGGCAAAAACGAAACACCTGGTTATAAATCTTTCAAATGGAATGGTACAAGAAAGGACGGATCTCCATTGCCTGATGGCTTATACCAAATCGAAGCTGTTGCTTCTAACTCTGGTGGAGAAACAAAACAAACAGGAGCTGTATTTATCGATCGAACAGCACCTAAGTTAACACACGAAATTGATCAAGAAAATCTCATAATTAGAGGGAAAGTTGATGATATTCTACTAGATTGGATGACAGAATCTGGTTGGATTGCACCTGGTATTCCAGTAAGAATGCAATATGAAATTAACGGAAATGGTGTATGGGAGAGTGCATTCCTAAACACTTGGGAGAAAAACTACGAAATTTATTTCGATCGTAATCAATTACAAGAAGGAAAGAATACCATTCATATCGTTGCAACCGATGCAGCTGGAAATACGACTAATTTAAATGTTGATTTAGAAGTGAAATAAAGTGAAACTTTAATCAGCACTCACCAATCGGACGTTTACGGGCAGTAAGGCTTCCATCTAACTTCTTTGCTCCGGCCAAATTTTGAGGTAGAAATTTTACTGCCCACAAATAGCGGGATAAAATTATTGTTGACAATCTTTCAAAAATAGTTTTATAATACGAAACATAGTTTAGTTGAACGAATTATATATCGGCTTTGAAGGAATACTAGTAGCGACTTATATCCCTGTCTCAGAGAACTGATGGTTGGTGCGAATCAGTACATATACAAGCGTGAATTACAATTCTGGAGCTTCTTTCCCGTAGTGCACATAATGCATGAAGAGAAAGACGGATCTTTCCGTTATCTTAAAGTGAGTGGTAAACAATTTTTCTGTTTACAATTAGGGTGGTACCGCGATTTTTATCGTCCCTATCGGATTTTCCGATAGGGGCTTTTTTGCGTCCTTCCCTTTTGCACAATTTCATATATACGCGTTGAAAGAATCGCAGTAATATCTTATATCCCTGTTACAGAGAGCTAATGGTCGGTGGAAATTAGCACATATATAAGTATGAATTACAATTCTGGAGCTTCTTTTTCGTAGTGCTTGTACGCATGAAGGAAAAGACGGAGTTTTTCCGTTATCATTAATTGAGATGTAAGTATGTTTTCACTTACAAATAGGGTGGTACCGCGATTCTTTCGCCCCTATCGGATTTTCCGATAGGGGCTTTTTCTATTTCTCACAGAAACAAATGTTAAATAATTCCGAATCTTATGATAAAATTTTATAAGCGCTTACAATTTTGAAAGGTGGTGGTTCCAGCTATACCCAACCAATATTCAATTTTATAGAAAACAAGGAGGATGTCTAAATGACAAAGAAAACAGAAATTCCATCGCATTTAAAACCATTCGTATCCACGCAGCATTATGATCAATATACACCGGTGAATCACGCTGTTTGGCGTTACATTATGAGACAAAATCATAGTTTCTTAAAAGACGTTGCTCATCCAGCCTATGTGAACGGACTACAATCATCTGGTATAAATATAGATGCAATTCCAAAGGTAGAAGAAATGAATGACTGTTTAGCACCAAGCGGATGGGGAGCTGTAACAATTGATGGACTTATTCCCGGCGTAGCATTCTTTGATTTCCAAGGACACGGCTTACTACCAATCGCAACAGATATTCGCAAAGTAGAAAATATCGAGTACACACCAGCTCCAGATATCGTACACGAAGCAGCAGGACACGCACCTATTTTACTGGATCCTACATATGCGAAGTATGTGAAACGCTTTGGACAAATTGGCGCGAAAGCTTTCTCTACAAAAGAAGAACATGATGCTTTTGAAGCTGTGCGTACATTAACAATCGTAAAAGAAAGCCCTACTTCTACTCCTGACGAAGTTGCCGCTGCTGAAAATACTGTAATTGAAAAACAAAAGTTAGTTTCTGGTTTATCAGAAGCTGAACAAATTTCACGTCTTTTCTGGTGGACAGTAGAATATGGGTTAATCGGAAATATAGATGCTCCAAAAATATATGGTGCTGGTCTCCTTTCTTCTGTTGGCGAAAGCAAACATTGCTTAACAGACGCTGTAGAAAAGGTTCCATTCTCTATCGGGGCATGTACAGGTACAACTTATGACGTAACAAAAATGCAACCACAACTATTTGTTTGTGAATCATTTGAAGAGCTGACTGAAGCACTTGAGACATTTGCTGAAACGATGGCCTTTAAAACAGGTGGAAAGGAAGGTTTAGAAAAAGCGATTCGCTCTGAAAACTATGCAACTGCTGAACTAACTAGTGGATTACAGATTACAGGTACATTCAGCGAGACAATTGAAAACGATGCAGGTAAAGTGATTTACATGCGAACAAATTCGCCAACTGCATTAGCAATTCATAATAAACAACTAGCGAATCATTCTACATCTATACACAGTGACGGCTTTGGAACACCAATTGGATTACTCACTGAAAATATTGCATTAGAAAATTGTACAGATGAACAACTACAATCATTAGGAATTACAATTGGAAATATTGCTGAGTTTACTTTTGCAAGTGGTATTCATGTAAAAGGAAAAGTAACAGATATTATAAAAAATGATAAGAAAATTGCTCTTATTTCCTTTATCGATTGCACAGTTACTTATAACGCCCGCGTATTATTTGATGCTTCATGGGGTGCATTTGATATGGCTGTTGGCTCACAAATCATTTCAGTATTCCCAGGAGCAGCAGATGCAGCATCATTTTTCCCAATTGATGAAGAAACAGAGGAAACTCCAGCACCTCTTGCATTAACTAAGCTGGATCGTATGTATCAAACAGTTCGTGATATTCGAGGTGGAGGTATTTTACACGACGCACATGTCGATCAATTAGTAGCAATTCAAGAGGTATTAAATAAATTTTATCCGAAAGAATGGCTGCTTCGCCTTGAAATATTAGAATTACTTTTAGAGCATAACAAAGGGCACGAAACATCAGCAGCATTATTACAACAACTTTCTACTTTCACAACTGACGAAGCTGTAACACGCCTTATTAACAATGGTCTTGCACTACTGCATGTAAAGGATGTGAAAAATGATGCTGCGATTAACTGAAGAAGAAGTTCAAGGGGAATTATTCAAGGTGGATAAATGGATAGTAAAAGATGAAAAATGGATTGAACGAAAATATATGTTTTCCGACTACTTAAAAGGAGTCGAATTTGTCTCTGAAGCCGCCAAACTATCAGAAGAACGTAATCACCATCCATTTATCCTTATCCAGTATAAAGCAGTCATTATTACTTTGTCATCTTGGAATACAAAAGGTTTAACGAAACTAGATTTTGAGCTTGCAAAGCAGTTTGATGAACTATTTTTACAAAACGAAAAAGCAATTATAAGAAAGTAAAAAAAGAGAAGCCTTTTTTAGGCTTCTCCTTTTATTTTGAAATGAATACAATGTCCAAATGGGTCCTCAACTTGTAATATTCCATCTTTGTACGTAGCGACTTTGCCAATATTTTTTAAGCTTTCACATACTTGCTCTTTTTGTTTTTCATCCGCTAGTACAATTGTGAAATATTTCAAGCCGACGGAATTTGGCATTTGCGGCGGTATTTCTTCACCTTGCCACGTATTTAAACCGATATGGTGATGATAGCCACCTGCCGATACGAACAACGCTCCATTACGAGCTGGGATTGTTACTTCAAAACCAAGACCATCCACATAGAAACGTTTCGCTTCTTCCAAATCAGCTACATGGAGATGAATATGTCCCATTACAGTACCCGCCGGAAATCCATTCCATGTACTTCCTTGCTGTAATAGTTCTTCACCAGCTAACGGGTTACTAACAAATGGTAGTTCTCCATTCTCATCACGCCAAACTTCTTTTTGGCGATCATGATAAATTTCAATCCCGTTTCCATCTGGATCAGCTAAATAAAGGGCCTCACTAAAGTAATGGTCGGCTCCGCCGTGCAGTGGATATACCATTTCTACAAGATGACGAAGAATATTCGCTAAATCCTGTCTGCTTGGTAATAAGATTGCGTAATGATATAACCCCGTTCTCCCTCTTTGCTTTGGTAGAGCTTCTTTCTTTTCTTCAATGATAAGGAGTGGTTCGTTATTTTCATTCCCAAATGTAACAACCATTTCATCTTCTTTTAGTACTTTCATACTTAGTACTTCTGTATAAAACTCTAGTGATTTCTTTATATTTGATACATATAAATGAACAACATCAAGTGTTGTGTCGGGATGAAGTTGAAAACTCATCTTGTTAGCCCCCCATTTAATTTAGTTCTTCTTTAACATTCTCTCTTTTAAGAAATTATCTACAAAACCGTCTGCTTTCGCAACAAATAAGTACGCACCCATTGCTAACAATGCAAGTTCTAATTCGAAGCCAGGATTTTTTCCATCTCCTAATAAACCAGCTGACCATTTTACTTTTACAATTGCTCCAACCATTACAAGTGCAAATAATAATCCAATATATCTTACACCTAAACCTAGAATTAACAATATACCACCAACTACTTCCGCTGTTGCTACACCGTATGCAAGACCTCCTGGTAAACCAATGCTTGTAAACCACCCTGCAATATTGTCAATCCCCGATTGGAATTTTGTTAAACCGTGCATAAAGAATGTTACCCCTAACACGATACGAATAATTAAGTTACCGATATGTTGATTCATTTCATTCTCTCCTTTATAGTTTTCTTATACAAAACTTTTATTTACAATACAAAACATACACTAATTTTTTTTATTCGTCAATTCATTTTCACTGGGAAAAAATATATTTTTTTTGCTATGATACAAATAGTTGTTTACAAAAAGGAGCTTGATTTTATGAATATTGGTTCTGCAATACGTGAAATTCGTCAACGTAGAGGCATAACAATTGCACAAATTTGTGAGGGAACAGGTCTTTCTAAAGGGTTTATGAGTCAGGTTGAAAATAATAAAACATCACCATCTATCTCAACTTTAGAAACAATCTCCAATTTTTTAAACGTTCCCCTTCCCTATTTATTATTAGAACAAAAAGATCGGCTGAAAGTTGTCAAAAAGGTAGAGCGTAAATACAGTGTATACGGAAAAGATGAACAAAGAATTGAACATGTTGCAGAGCAAGGTGGCCTTCGCCTAAATCTTGTGGAAATTCCTGCTGGGTTTCCGAAAGAAAATATACCAAATGCCCATGAAGGGGAAGAATGTCACCTTGTATTACGCGGAAAACTAGAAGTTCAACATGGAGAAGATATTGCAATTGTAGAAGAAGGTGATTCTTTCTCTTGGAATGCATGTGTTCCTCATATTGTTCGTAATATAGGAGAAGAAACTGCATTATTACTCATCTCTAGTCATGCAGAAAATCGAAAACGTGTTTATTAAATAAAAAAGAAGCCTGTAAATCAGGCTTCTTTTTTATCCCCTTATAACTCCATAACTTGTCCCAACTAGTACAGTCTTTTCATGTTGATTGCGATAAACTGACTCGATTGAAACCTTTTTATATCCTTCCATCTGTTCAATATTTGTTAAAGTTAGTTCACAAGTGATCGTATCTCCTGTAAAAACCGGTCTAATAAACTCACTTACTAATTCTCTTGCTATGTAATGTAATTCTTCTCCTACTTTCGTTCCAATACTAGCAGTTAATAAACCATGAACCATTAAACGTCCATTTTCATCATATTCCATATGATGCCTACCTTTATCTCCTGTAATATTTGCAAATTCAAAAACCTCTTCCTCAGTAAATCTTCTTTCGTATTTAAATACATCCCCAACTTTTATACTCATTTTTATCCCCCTAATAATAAACAGAATTTTCTTTCATTTTACCATAAAATGAGTCTCAATTCATTTTCTATTACAAAAGAATTAGAAATGCTTATAACTGTACTATTTCTTTGCTTTTCGCTCATTTACCGATGACCATCTCTTTTCGCAACTTGATACCCGTAGTACGCACATGTTCCATTTCTCGATAACTCTCTCACCTCAAAACCACAACTTCTATAAAAATCAAAATTACTCGCAGATGTATGTGCAAACCAGTCTCCATGTGGCAACTTTTGCAAACAAAGAGCGACAAGTTTCTTACCTAATCCCTTCCCTCTATATTCACATTTCACAACTAAATTTACTATGTTCGCGATCATAATTCCATCAGAAATGACTCTAACCATCGCAATCATCTCTTCTTCATCCCAAATTGTGAATGCCCATGTTGAATTTTCAAATGCTATCGTGAATTTTTCAATTTGCCAAGAAGGGATATTATCATTACTCCAACCAGCATCTTCGAATAAGGTTTTAATTGCATATGCTGGCACACCATTCGTTCCCTCACGAATAATAAGGCCATTATGATAAATATACATGTAATCCCCCCTTTATTTTTATATACCATTCTTCAAAAGATGCAATTTACCTTTTTTCATCCAACGCGTTTAATGGAATAAACGAGAACGTCCATCCCATGAAATGAAGTTGTTTTCTCATAACTAAGCCCTGTTTTTCTAGCAACAAAGATTGAGGCGGGGTGATCCGGATTAATAAGAGAAATTAATTTATTCATTCGTAACGCTTGGAAACCATAGTCTCGAAATGCTGCCGCTGCTTCTTTCGCATACCCTTTTCCCCAATACTGAGGTAATAACCAATAACCAATTTCAATTTCTTCTTTTCCACCTATCTGCTGCTTTACTAACCCTGCATGACCAATTCGTATTCCCGTTTCCTTTTCAATCAATACAAATAAACCAAGACCGTTTTTATAGCTAGGAATCACCCACTCCTCCAAACTTTTTTTACATTGCATATATGTTTTTAACGTCCCATTTCCAATATAGCGCATTACCTTCTCATTTCCCCATAGCGAAGCATAGAACTGCAAATCATCCATTGTATATTTGCGAATTTGTAAACGATCTGTATGAAACATCTCTGCACTCCTTCCCTCGAATTTGTACTTAACTACACGACCATGTTTTGTATGTATATGAATTGTTACTATCTATTATAAAGTGAAACTTTAATCAGTGGGGCGGTTTTGTTCATCCTCACTCATTATTAGCCTTCACCAATCGAATATTTACGGACAGTGGACCTCCCGCCTAACTTCTTTTCCCTAGCTGAATTTTGAGGTGGGAGTCTTACTGCCCACAAATAGTCGGATAAATGAACAAACAAATGCAGAATATTTAATCTCTAAAGAATTAAAAAAGACAGTAGACAAATATTGTCTACTGCATCCATATCATAACTAGCATAAAGAAAACTACAATTGAGGGGGGTGTAGGATTTTCAAATATACTAGATACTTATCCCGTTCTAACGGGCGGTAAACTTTTCAATTATATGAAAGTGAAAAGTTTACCGCACATAAGAACCTTTGCGGTCATTAAGAGAGCACCGTTAAGTACTCAAATACACGCTGTGCTTTTTCTCCACCCATTCGTGCATGTTGAAGAAGGGAAATACCATGTGGACCCGATGCACGCAATGCTTCTGGTTGTGCTACTAAAATAGCTTGTACAACTTCTAATTCTCCAAGCATCGCGGCCGCGAAAATGTCCATTCGAGCACCCTTTTCTAGTAAATAGAGAGCAATATCTTTACGACCTACATGTGCCGCTGCTCCTAACGCACTTTCCCAATCTGATCCGCCCCAATTGTAAGAGGCATGAAGTAAGCTTGGCGATTCAGCCAACAGTTCTTGTACTTTTTCTAAATCTCCGTGAGCTGCCATAACAAATTCTCTTACTAACTCAGTGGTAATACATTCTTCTGTTCGCATCTTGCTCCTCCTTTTTTAGAAATTCGTTTTGGTGTGAAAAATGGCTTGTCACTTCCTTGAAAAATATCTACCTCTATGCCGAACACACGTTGAAACATTTCATGACATAACACTTCTTCTGGTATACCGTCATACTGAAGCTGCCCTCGCTTTAATACGAGTAAACGATCACTATATTGAGCCGCTTGGTTAATATCATGTAAAACCATTACAATTGTCATGCCAAACTCCTCGTTTAATCGTTTCACAAGTTCCATTACTTCCAACTGATGAACGATATCTAAAAAGGTTGTTGGCTCATCTAATAATAAGACATTTGTACGTTGTGCTAGCGTCATTGCAATCCAGGCACGTTGTCTTTCTCCTCCTGATAAAGATTGTAAAAGACGATATTCATACCCTTCAAGATTTGTAACAGACAATGCCCAATCAACAATTTCTTCATCGTCTTTATTTAAGCCACCTCTCCATGATTTATGAGGTCCCCTTCCAAATTCGATTAATTCTTTCACTGTTAAATCTAATTGATGATCATGCATTTGTGGTAACATCGCTAATTGCTTCGCTACATCGGTACTTTTCATCGTATGAATACTTTTTCCATCTAAAATGATATCCCCTTCGCTTTGTTTAAGTAGTCTTGCCATTAAACGAAGCAAAGTAGATTTCCCTGATCCATTCGGTCCAATTAAACTAACGACCTCTCCAGCTTTAATATGTACATTCATATTTTGCATTTGAAATCTTTCAGAATGTGCGTACAACACTTTATTAACGGAAATCACGTTGTCTTCCTCCTCTATGAATTAAATATAAGAAGAACGGACCGCCTAAGAAGGATAATAAAATACCAACAGGCAATTCAATTGGATCGAACCAACTTCGAGCTATCGCATCCGCGAAAACAAGTAATATCCCTCCGCCAAGGCATGATAATGGCAGTAAATATTTATAGTCATTTCCAACTAATAAACGTAACATATGTGGTACAACAAGACCGACAAATCCAATAAGACCAGAAACACTAACTGCAATTCCAGCTAATAGTGTACTTACTACTATTAAATAAAACCGGCTTCTCTCCACGTTATGACCTAATAATTTCGCCATTTCATCTCCAAGCATTAATACTCGAATATGCTTTATACCAAAGAAGGCTAATATAATAGCGAATATTGCATAATAAATAATCATGTTTAAATGTGCCCAACTTACACCACCAATGCCACCTGCTAACCAAGGTAACACCGATTGTACTTTGTCACTATGTAATAACATTAACGCTGACGTCGCTGCACCAATTAATGCATTGATTGATACACCTACTAAGACAATCCTTGAAGGCGGCGCCCCTTTTTGCCATGATAAAGCATAAATGACCATCGCCGTTATGAAAGCTCCTATAAACGCCCCGAGCGGTAAAAATGCCATATGCTGAGGGAATAAAATCATAATTACAATTGCTACAAGGCCTGCTCCAGATGAAACCCCGATAATACCAGGGTCTGCAAGAGGATTTCTCATAACCCCTTGCAGCAGTGCACCAGATGCTGCTAAACATGTTCCTACTATAAATCCAACGAGCACTCTCGGTATACGAAGGTCCCATACAATTCGATGAACCGTCGAACCTTCATCTTGTATCCCTGTTAGAATATCTCGTAAAGAAAAGGATAGGCTTCCTGCGAAAAGACCGTAAAAAAGACCTAAAATCGCTAATACAACTAAAGTAACTGCTATTATCCACCTTTTTTTCGCAAAAGGATGTTCCCTTTCCCTTACTACTTCACTACTTTCCATACGTATCATTTCCTTACATCTTGTATACTTTTATACATAAAGTCCATTGCTTCTGTAACTTTTGTTCCAGGATTTGATCCAAATAAGTCTGGTGGCAAAATAACTACACGATTTTGTTTTACTGCATCTAAATTTTTCCACGCTGCATTTTTCATCATTTCGCCTTCAAATGCTTTTTTAACGCTATTTGGATCTCCATGTGTAATTAAATAAATCACATCTGGATTTGCCTCAATAATACGTTCTACACTTAGCTGCGCATATTGCGGATATTCCTTCATTTCCGGAAAATCAGCTGCAATATTTTTCCCGCCTGTTTTTTCTAAAATATCGCCTGATAAAGATGTTGGTAATGCTGCTAAATAAGTACCTGGTGCTCCATACACTAGCAATGCTTTCACATCGCTTTTTTTCTCATATGTCTTCATTTGATCATTGATTTTTTGGTTAAGTTCTTTTGCTTTATCTTCTTTCTTCATTATCGTTCCATATAGTTCAATATTCTTTTGAATATCTTGTACAGAATTCGCAGAAGAAATCATTACTTTCGTTCCTTGTCCTTCAACCGTTGGAACATTCTTTTGAAACCCATTGTTAGCAATAAGTACATCCGGTTTTAAACTAGCAATTTGCTCAAAATTCGGTTGATGTGCATTCCCGATTACTTGTACTTTCTTTAAATCCTCTGGAAGAGTTATTTTTGCATCCGGACGACCTACTATTTTTCCGCCTAAAGCATGAATAATATTCATGTCTCCCATACTTAATGTTGCAAAACTCTCTGGCACTTTATCGAATGTTACCTTTCTTCCTGACAGGTCGGTAACTTCGATTTTCTCTTTTCCTTTTTCTGTTTTTGTTGCAGATGCTTTTTCGTCTCCCTTTGCATTGCAACCTATTAACAAGAAAAAAATAGATAAAATCGCTGTGAATAGCGTAATAGATTTTTTCATTCTTTCACCTCTAACTGATAATGATAATCATTAACTACTATTCTACTTTAATTGATAAGGATTATCATTGTCAATATAAACCACATACATTTTTTTCAAAAACAAAAAGCACTACAAAAAGATTCGTTCTTTTCGTAGTGCTCTATTTCATAATATTACTCACATTCATTTCCCTCTAACTGATCTCGCATCACTTTCACACGCTGAAAGAAAAAGAATGATAAACTTAAAAATATAATGGTGCTCCCCATCATAACAAAAGATTGTATTGTTTCTTTTGCTCCATTCGGAATCAATAAGCCAACCATTAACAATGTACTTACAGCGAGAAGGATTTGTCCGAACCGAGTATAATCTTCTATTTTCCCTTGTAATTCTTTCATTATATTCTCACTCCTCCATTTCACTGTATCATATTCTATTAAACTTAAAGACCAGTAAATACAGCCATTCTGGGAGATGTTTTCCAAAAGAAAAAGAGCCGCTTTATTGCGACCCTTTCATAACCATTACTCACCTTTATATGCTTCCATATAAATTTCTTTCAGCTCTGAAATGAGAGGTAATTTTGGATTAGCTGTTGTACATTGATCTTCAAAAGCTCTTTCTGCTAATAATCCAACAACCTCTTCAAATTGGTCTTTAGCAACTCCTTGTCCTGCAATACTCATATTTATATTTAAGCTTTTTCCAAGCTCAATAATTGCTTGGACGAGTGATTCCACACCTTCTGCTGTTGAGCCTGCTGGAAGCCCGAGCATTCTCGCGATATGTGCATAGCGTTCATCAGCTACAAAGTGCTCATATTTTGGGAACAATGCGTGTTTTCTTGGCTTAATAGCATTATAGCGAACTACGTGCGGCATAAGAATTGCATTCGCACGCCCATGCGGAATGTGAAATTCTGGTCCAATTTTATGTGCTAAGCTGTGATTAATGCCTAGGAAAGCATTTGCAAATGCCATCCCTGCGATTGCAGAAGCATTATGCATTTTTTCTCGTGCTTCTTCGTCATTTCCATCTTTAAATGCTCTTGGTAAATATTTAAATACGAGATCAATGGCCTTTAATGCTAATCCATCTGTATAGTCATTTGCTAGAACAGACACATACGCCTCGATTGCATGCGTTAATACGTCCATCCCAGTGTCTGCTGTTACATGTGGTGGTACTGTCATTACAAACTGTGGATCAACAATTGCTACATCTGGTGTTAATTCATAATCCGCGAGCGGATACTTTATATTATTTTTCTTATCTGTAATAACCGCAAATGGTGTCACTTCTGATCCTGTTCCTGATGTTGTTGGAATGGCAACAAACTGCGCCTTACTTCCTAATTCCGGATATTTACATGTACGTTTTCTTATATCTAAAAACTTCTGTTTAATTCCATAGAATGTTGTTTCTGGGTGCTCATAGAAAAGCCACATCCCTTTCGCTGCATCCATAGCTGAACCACCACCAAGTGCGATAATTACATCTGGCTTAAAACTTCTCATCATTTCCGCACCTTTAAACACAGTTTCATCTGATGGATCTGGCTCGACCTCAAAGAAAACTTCGACTTTTACATCATTTGCATGTTTACGTAAATAATGCGTAACCGTATCTACATATCCGTGCTCAACCATTCCTGGATCCGTTACAATAAATGCGTGTGAAATGTTAGGCATATTTGCTAAATATGCTGTCGCATGTTTTTCAAAATAAATTTTTGGTGGTAATTTGAACCACTGCATATTCTTTTTTCTATTTGCCAACCTTTTTATATTTAATAAATGCGTCGCTGTTACGTTTTGAGAAACTGAGTTTTTCCCATACGAGCCGCAACCAAGCGTAAGTGATGGAATAAATCCATTATATATGTCACCGATTCCACCTTGTGATGAAGGGGCGTTTACAATAAGACGGCAAGCTTTCATACGTAATCCAAATTGTTTTTGTACTTCTTTATTTGTAGAATGAATGACTGCTGAATGTCCTAAACCACCGAGGTCTAACATGTCTTCGCAATATGTAAGTCCCTCTTCTAGTGAATTTGCTTTTACACAAGCTAATACTGGACTCAGTTTCTCACGAGATAGTGGATATGCTGCTCCGATACCTTGTATTTCAGCTACAAGCATTTTTGTATTTTCAGACACAGTAATTCCAACTAATGCGGCAATGTACTGTGCTGATTTCCCTACAATATCACTATTTACTGCACATGTATTTTCATTAATAACAAGCTTTTCTAATTTTCTTCTCTCTTCTTCTGTTACAAAGTAACAATTGTTTGCAATCATTTCTTTTTTCACATCATCATAAATTTCCTTATCTACAATGATTGCTTGTTCTGATGCACAAATCATACCGTTATCAAATGTTTTTGATAAAATTAAATCATTAACAGCTCGTTTTATATGCGCTGATTTCTCTATATAGCATGGTACATTACCAGGACCTACACCTAGCGCTGGTTTTCCAGTAGAATAAGCTGATTTCACCATACCTGCTCCTCCAGTGGCCAAAACAAGTGCAACCCCTTCATGGTTCATTAATTGTTTCGTTGCTTCGACAGAAGGTCTTTCAATCCACTGAATACAATGTTTTGGTGCCCCGGCCTTCACCGCAGCGTCATATACTGTTTTCGCTGCTGCAATGGAACAGTTTTGTGCTGAAGGATGAAATGCGAAAATAATTGGATTTCTCGTTTTTATCGCGATCAATGCTTTAAACATTGTTGTCGACGTTGGATTCGTTACTGGCGTTACCCCAGCTACTACACCGACAGGTTCAGCAATTTCTATTATTTCTTCATGAGGATCTTCGTGGATAATCCCTACTGTTTTATCTTTTTTTATGCTATGCCAAATATATTCAGTAGCAAAAATATTTTTAATACATTTATCTTCATATACACCACGACCTGTTTCTTCAACAGCCAACTTTGCAAGTTGCATATGTTGATCCACACCTGCTAATGCCATTTCGTGAACAATGTTGTCAATTTGCTCTTGTGTAAAACTTTCTAATGCTTGTAAAGCCTTTCGACCGTTATTCACTAACGTATTAATCATCTCTTTTACTTCCTGCATTTCATTTACAACTTTCTCTTTGACTACCATGTAAATTCCTCCTATTCTGCTATCGTGGACTAAATAAGACCCTATAGGTCATAATAAGTCCCGATTAGCGCAAAAAAAATAGAGTTGCTTTCCTACATGAACCTCATTGTTTGTGAAATATTTCACAAGATTGTTCGTGAGTAACATTTCATGAATTTAATATACATGAAATAATTTCATTTGTGTATGTCTATTTTGTGAAACGTTTCACAAAATGATGTAATAAAAATGCACTGCCTATATGAGCAGTGCATTTTTATTATGCTAGTGCTTGTGCTAAATCTTCAATTAAATCTTCACCATCTTCAATACCGACAGAAATTCGAATTAATGTATCTGTAATTCCTAGCTCTTTACGACGATCTGCTGGGATTGATGCATGTGTCATTTGAGATGGAATAGAAATTAAACTTTCTACTGCTCCTAAACTTTCAGCAAGTGTAAAGTATTGTAATTTCTCAAGTACTTTATTTAATGTTTCTTCGCTATCTACATCAAATGAGATAATAGCACCAAATCCATTTGCTTGTTCTGTTGCAAGTTCATGGTTTTGATGTGACTCAAGACCTGGGTAATATACTTTATTTACTTTTGGATGGTTATTTAAAAACTCGGCAATTGCGCGTGAATTCGTTTCATGCTCTTCCATTCGAATTCCTAATGTTTTTAAACCACGAAGTAGTAAGAAGCTATCTTGTGGGCCAAGAATGCCTCCTGTTGAGTTTTGTACAAAGTGAAGGTCTTCTGCTAATTGCGGGCTATTTACAACTACTAGGCCTGCAACTACGTCACTATGACCTCCTAAATATTTCGTTGCACTATGAAGTACAATGTCTGCTCCTAAAGTAATCGGCGACTGCCAATATGGCGTCATGAATGTGTTATCGATAATTGTTAATAAATCTTTCTCTTTAGCAAGAGTAGATATTTTCTTAATATCAGTAATTTTCAGTAATGGGTTCGTTGGTGTTTCCACATAAATCGCTTTCGTATTCGGACGAATTGCTTCTACAACTTCCTCTAAGTTGGTTGTATCTACAAATGTATGCTCAATACCGAAGCGATTTAATACTTTCGTGATAACGCGGTACGTTCCACCATACACATCATCTGTTAAAATAACGTGGTCACCTTTTGAGAACAACATAATTGTAGCTGTAATAGCAGCCATTCCTGAACCAAATGCAAAACCAGCATGACCGTTTTCTAATACTGCAATCATTTCTTCTAAAGCTGCACGTGTTGGGTTGCCTGTACGTGAATATTCATATCCTTGATGCTTACCAACTGCTTCTTGTTTGTACGTACTTGTTTGATAAATCGGTACATTTACAGATCCAGTTGAAGGTTCTCCTATGCGAATACCATGAATTAACTTTGTCTTTGCTCTCATTTTTTATTCCCATCCTTTGTATATGTCTTTACTTAAATAACGTTCACTACTATCAGGAAAAATCGTTACAATATTTGTACCTGGTGCCGCTTGCTCTGCTTCAAGTAAACTTGCATGAAATGCTGCTCCTGAAGAGCTCCCAACAAGCAGTCCTTCTTTTTGCGCTAATTCCTTTACTCGTAAAAATGCATTTCGATCAGAAATTGTATGAATTTCATCAAAATAAGATGTTTTCAAAAATGGCGGGATGAATTCAAGGCCGATCCCTTCTGTTTCATGCGAACCAGCTTTACCACCATTTAAAATGGATCCTTCTGGTTCCACAATAACCGTTTTTATATCTACATTTTTTTCTTTCAAATAAGATGCAGTCCCCATGAATGTACCACCAGTTCCTGCTCCTGCAACAAATATGTTAATCTCTCCGTTCAGTGCATCCCAAAGTTCAGGACCTAGTGTTTTGAAATAAGCACGCGGGTTTGCTTCATTCGCAAACTGACTTGGAGAGTATGAATTCGGTATTTCATTTACTAATTCTTTTGCTTTTGCAATTGCGCCGGTCATTCCTTGCTCAGTCGGTGTATGCACGACCGTTGCGCCTAGTGCTTTCATTAATTCTTGTTTTTCAATACTAAATTTCTCTGGTACACAAACAATAACGCGTAAATCATGTTGTAACGCTGCAAGTGCCAGTCCAATACCAGTATTTCCAGCAGTTGGTTCAATAATTGTTCCACCCTGGGTAACAAGCCCTTTTTCTAGCGCATCTTCGATTAATTCTCTTCCTAAACGGTCCTTAACGCTTCCACCTGGGTTATAAAATTCAAGCTTTGCAAATAAACGGACCCCTTCTGGAAGTGAAAAACGAGTAATTTCTACAATTGGTGTATGACCAATCAACTCATGAACTCCACGATATACATTCATCGTGTTCTCCCCCTTATTTGCCAATAAAGAAAAGGCAACTGTATGTATTTTCTTTATATGAGACAGTTGCCTTTTTGTTACATTACTTTAACTCTTCTAGTACTTTTACGATAAAGTTTGTAGAATGAAGAGCTGCTTGATCTAAAAATTGATCAAATGAAACATTTGATTCTTTACCAGCAATATCAGAAAGTGCACGAATAATAACAAACGGAACTTCATATTGGTGGCATACTTGTGCAACAGCTGCTGCTTCCATTTCTACTGCATAAAGGTCTTCAAATTTATCACGAATTGCTGCAACGCGGTTCGGATCACTCATAAATGAATCACCTGTTGCAATCATACCTTTTACAACTTGAATATTTTCTTCTGCCTGCATACATTTCTCAGCTAATGCAACTAATGCTTCATCAGCCTTGAATCCAGGAGGCATTCCTGGTACTTGACCATACTCATAGTTAAATGCTGTTACATCTACGTCATGATGACGAACTTCTGTTGAAATAACTACATCTCCAACGTTTAGAGAATGATGGAAGCCACCAGCTGAACCAGTATTAATTACTTTTTCAGGCTTATATCTTTCTAATAAAATTGTCGTTGACATCGCTGCATTTACTTTACCAATACCAGACTTTAACAAGATTACTTCATGTCCTGCTAATTGTCCTTTCGTAAATTCACAACCCGCAACCGTTTCTGTTTCTGCTTGTTCTAATTTGTCACGTAAAATACGTACTTCTTCTTCCATTGCTCCAATTACAGCAATTCTCAATCTAATCCCTCTTTCTATTGCTTAGTTGCCTCCATTACCCAAACGAAATGATTTAGTCTCGTAAACGTTACATGGAAGCCATTGTTTTCAAAAATAGACTGCATGACTGGAATACGTGTATAATATTCCGTTTGCAAATCGTTTGCTAACTGATGGAAACCTCTTTGTTTTGCTGTTTCAACAGTTTTATCATATGCATCTTGATCTGCAAATATCGTATCAGCAAACACTATTTTACCACCTTTGTTTAGCAATTGACTATAGTTCGCAATCGCTACATTTTTTTCATCATCTGTTAAATGATGAAATGCATAGGTGCTTACAATGGTATCAATTGAATTTGGAACTTCAAACGAAAGAAAATCACCTTCTGTAATCGAAAACTCTTGCGGCAATTTCTCTTTTGCAATCATGCGCATTTCACGTGACGGTTCTATACCGTAAACTGTGTGGCCAGCCAGTAATAATTTATTTGTTAAATTTCCAGTACCAACACCAAATTCTAATACATTACCAAATGACTTGTTAACTACATCCTCTAGAATATCCTCATAACGAGCGAAAACTTCTTTATATTGTATATCTTCGCCTTGTACGAATGAGTCGTACGTATGAGCCCACTCATCAAATAAACCATTAAATTCTGTCCCCATAAAAATTCCCCTTTTTCTTATCGGTTTTATCAGTATGATATGCCCTCTTGCTAAAAATGTCAATTGAAATGTACATGGTATTTCATTCTTTTCTTTGTTACACTATAGTTGATTACATAGGAGAGGGGTCGTCTTCGTGTCATTTACCTTTGAAATGTTAGAAGATAAAGTAGAGTTTTTCGAAGCAGGAGACTTAGCTTCTTTGGAACGAAAAATTAGCGAACAAATCGATAATAATAAAGCACTTATGCTTGAAGTTCATCACATCTCGCATCAAATGGTTATGGATCCCGAAAGCAAAAGACCATATTATAGCGCGGTTGTTCATTTTAAATTAAAGAAATTACGCTAACTAAAAAAGAGAAGCTCCTAAGGAGCCTCTCTTTTTTAGTTTAGAGTTTGAACAAGTACTGGTTTCCAGCCCTCATTTTCTACCCAATCAATATTCACATAATATTTTTTACCTGATTGTTTATCTTGTACGTTACCATAAGCTTTATTCTTACCGTTATTTCCAATTCTATGGATAACTAATTGATTTACTGGAACGTCAATTGCAGCTGAAATCGCTTGATTCATCTCATTCCAATCTGCTGTACCTTTTTTAAACGTCATCGCAGGTGTTGCACCTTGCTCTGTACCTACTGGCTTCCAAGAAGATTTCGTATAAGCATCTGTTGCCTGTGACTGTGTTTTTTCAGCTGGTGCTTTCTCGTTAGCTTTCGCTTCTTCTTCAGCTTTTTTCTGTTCTTCCTCAGCCTTTTGCTTCTCTTCTTCTTCCTGCTTCTTAGCCTCTGTCTTATCTTGCTCGTTCTTCTTCGTCTCTTCTTTGCCTTTAGCTTTCTCAGCTTTATTCTCTTTCGTTGTTTGCTGAGCTACTTTTTTATCACTAGAAGACGCTTGCTCTTTTCTTTCAGGAACAAACAATTGATATGATACAATAGCTACTAATATTAATACAATTGCAATTGCAATATTTAAAACACCGTTTTGACGACGTTTTTGTTGTTTCTGTTGGAATCTAGATCCTCCTGCCATTCTTCAAACCTCCATGCAGTTTTTCATACTTGCTATTGTAACATTAAATCTAGAAAGGTTGAACATTTACAATAATATTTTCACGAAATGAAAACATTTCAATATGAATTGCAAGATTACTTTTCATTCTCTAATCGATAGATTGATTCTACGATAGCTTTGAAAATAGGTGTAACTTCATTTACATTACTATTCGTTTCTATATCCACGACAACTAAAGCATATCTTGGATTTTCATATGGAAAATAACCTGCAAACCAACGATTCACTTTCGTCCCTTTTCCTGTTTGTGCTGTCCCAGATTTTCCGGCGACACTTAGTGGTAACGACCTGAATGCTGCTCCTGTTCCTTTCTCCGTTGTTACAACGCCCCTTAATAACTCTTGTAATGTTTTCACTGTTTCATACGAAAGCTGTTTCCCGCCTATTGTATGGTCTTCAAATGTATAAAAGTCCGTTCCATTTTTATACATTATCTTTTCAACAGCTTTCACTTCCATCTTTTCTCCATCCCTAGCAATCGTCGCCATTATATTTGCAATCGCTAGAGGTGACATGCGGACATCTTTCTGTCCAATTGCTGTTTGCGCTACCGCCTTTTTACTATTCTTATTTCCTTCACTACCCCAAATCGTAACCCTCTTCTCCTCTGGCATTTGCTCAAAATGAGTTGTATGAAATACAGAACCTTTCCATCCAACCTTACCAGCGGCTCCTAACGCTGCTACGTAAGTTTCTAACACCATCTTATCCTTTTGTATTAGCTCATTACCTAACTCTGAAAATGTCCTATTACAGCTTCTAGCAAAGCTCTCTTTAAAACTAAGTGCACCCATCATAACTTGTGGATGGTCTTCACCATATAAATCTTGATTACAATTAAATGTACGATTAAACACATTTTCATTTTGATCGATCACTGCCGCTGCAACTATTGTTTTAAAAATAGAACCGGGAAAATGTGGTGTCAACATTTGATTTTCAAGTGTAGTTGTATATAAACGCTCATCCTTCACCTGCACAGATGGTTTACTGACCATCGCTAAAATTTCATTCTTCTTTACATCAAGTAATACTAATCCCCCCTTCTTTATTTCGCTTGCTTCAACCACTTCTTCTGCTTTTTGCTGTAACCTGTTATGTAAAGTCGTTTGAATCGTCACTGGATAAAACGGATTTCCAGGCGCAGTATATTTCGCTTGTTTTCCAAAAATCGGTTCTCCTTGTCGGTCCACTTGATACAATACTTTTGCCTCTCCATCGGTCAAAAGAAATTCATCAAATGATTGCTGCAATCCTGAAATGCCAATTGGCGTTTGCCTTGAAATTTTTCTTACTTCTCCGTATCGTTTTTGAAATTCTCGTTCATTCTCCCCTACATCACCAATTAAATGATTCATCGTGCCAGTTTGCCGTAAACGAACTTCAGCTGCTACAATACCTAATACATTTAATTGATTTACCTTCTCCATCTGCTCTCGTGCCAAGCGAAATGGACCATTTCCCCTTTGCATGATAAATGCACTTTTCTTGTCTTTCATTTGACTTTCAATCTCTTGTCTCGACACACCAATGATATGCGCAATTTTCTCTAACATGTCATTTTTTATTTGTAGAAATGGAAAAACAATTAAAACAGGATACTTTTTCTCACCTATGTCCTTACCGTTCCGATCTATAAAATGGCCTCGTCCATCATCTACGGTAATGGATTGCGTCCGTTGTGTAACACTTTTTTCAATTAAATTTATCTTACGTTTTGTAAATGATTCTGTATCTATAATTTGTATTTGAACTAAACGACAAAGTAAAATAAACATGACACATATAAAACAAATTAAAACAATTGTAATTCTCCGTTTTATTTTCATAAAAAAACACCTCGTCTATTATAGTTTGGACGGAGTGTTTCATCTTTTATACAAATAAAAAAAATCACCCGCTTTTACACGAGTGATTTTTTATTATTTTACAGAGATAATCTCTACTTGCATTTCTCCACCTGGAGTTTGGATTGCTACCTTCTCACCAATTTGCTTACCTAATAAGCTTTTTGCAATTGGAGAATCGTTAGAAATTCTTCCTTCAAATGGGTCTGCTTCTGCGCTACCTACGATTGTGTAAGATTCTTCATCTCCACCTGGTAACTCTTTAAATGTTACTGTTTTACCTAATGTAACAACTGTAGATTCTTCGCCGTTATCTGTGATGATAACTGCGTTACGAATCATGTTTTCTAATTGTGTAATACGTCCTTCTACGAATGCTTGCTCATCTTTCGCTGCATCGTACTCAGAGTTCTCAGAAAGATCTCCGAAGCTACGTGCAATCTTAATGCGCTCTACAACCTCTTTACGTTTTACCGTTTTTAAATCTTCAAGTTCGTTCTCTAGCTTTTGCTTACCCTCTTGCGTCATAGGGTATGTTTTTTCTGTTGCCATATTTTCCACTCCTTTTATATACCAATCCCCCGAAAAAAAGAGGAGTTCCATATGAAAACTCCCCCACTTATATGTATAGCGGAGGTTTCTAGCACGCCTGTACTAGCGGAGTTGTCACATACAACCCCGTATTCCCAATTCTTCTTTATATAAAGAAGATATGTATGGAAAGTTGATATAAATATGCCCTCACCTATATATAGATGAGGTTGCATGTTTCATTGTATTCGATAGGAAGGGAAAAAATCCCTTCCTATCGTATATCTTTTACTATGCTATTACAAATTTACTTTTTGTTCAAGAATTGTTGCAATTTTTGTCACCATAATATCAATTGCAACATGGTTTTGTCCACCTTCAGGGATAATAATATCCGCAAATTTCTTAGAAGGCTCAATAAATTGATTGTGCATTGGACGTACAACACTTACGTATTGATCAACAACTGAATCCATCGTACGACCGCGTTCTTTAATATCACGCTGCATGCGGCGTAAAATACGAAGATCTGCATCTGTATCAACGAATAGCTTAATGTCCATTAACTCACAAAGACGTGGGTCTTCTAAAATAAGAATCCCTTCTAAAATGATTACATCTTTCGGCTCAACTGGAATAACTTCTTCTGAACGCGTATGCAATGTATAGTCATATACAGGCTTATCAATTTGCTCATATGCAAGCAACTGCTGCAAATGTTCAATTAACAGATCATTATCAAACGCAAGCGGATGATCATAATTTGTTTTTAAACGCTCTTCCATTGGTAAATGGCTTTGATCTTTGTAATAATAATCTTGCTCTAAGATTAAAATAGAATGACCTTTAAAATGGTCAAAAATCGCTTTCGTTACACTCGTTTTACCTGATCCCGAACCACCAGCAATTCCAATTACAACAGGCTTATTCGTCCCCATTCGACTATCACTCTTTCTTATTGAAGTATGCTTTTGCGCATCATATTATTCACATACACTCGTTGATCCACTTTGAATTTCACGATTTGCAACGGATGTCTCGCTGCATCTAATTCGTTTCCATCCTCATCCCAAATTTTCTCCACCGTCTGCGTAAAGTTTTCTATTTCTGGTCCAAAGAACTCGACTTCATGTCCTGGTTTGAAATGATTACGTTGCTCAATCGTTACAATGCCCGTTTCTTCATTATAATCTAACACTAAACCAGCGAAATCATACGTTGTTTTCTTACTATGATTTCCAAACATTTGCTCTTGATGTCCTGGAACCCCTTCAAAGAATGCGGGAGCTGTATCACGATTTGCACATTTATCAAGCTCATCTAACCATTCTTGTTTAAACTCAAAATTATCCGGATCCGCACAATAAGCATCAATTACTTTACGGTATACCGTTGCTACAGTCGCTACGTAATGGATTGATTTCATACGTCCTTCAACTTTTAAGCTATCAATTCCAATTTCAATCATTTTCGGAATTGATAAAATTAAATTTAAGTCTTTTGGACTCATTGCAAAGTGAGCATCTTCTTCTTGGAATAGAGGCAGCTCTTTTGCATCTTTATGTTGTGATACTGTTTGAACTAAATCATAGTCCCAACGGCAAGATTGACAACAACCACCACGGTTAGAGTCACGTGCTGTCATATGGTTACTTAACGTACATCTGCCTGAATATGCGATACACATTGCACCATGGACGAATGCTTCAATTTCAATATCCACTTTTTCTTTAATTTCTTTCATTTCTTCATAGCTTGCTTCACGAGCTAATACAAGACGATGTAAACCTTCTTCTTTCCAATACTGTGCTGCTTTCCAGTTGGATAGTGATTGTTGTGTACTTAAATGCACTTCAACAGAAGGCGCTACACGTTTACAAGTCTCAATAATAAGCGGATCAGCAACGATAATTCCCGTTACGCCAGCTTTTTCAATCCCTTTTAAATATTCCTCTAGCCCGTCCATATTTTCATTATGTGCAAAGATATTTGTTGTTACATATATTTTTGCTCCATATTTCTTTGCAAATTCAACACCTTCTGCCATTTCTTCCAGTGTAAAGTTACCTGCATTCGAACGAAGACCAAATTCTTGTCCACCTAAATATACAGCATCTGCCCCGTAATGGATAGCTACTTTTAATTTTTCTAAGTTACCCGCAGGGATTAACAGTTCAGGTTTCTTCACAATAACGCGCTTGCCATCGATTACTCGTGAAATTTCTTGTACAGTCATTTCCTACACCCTCCTCGTTTAGTAAACCGTCTCTTTAAAGAAGAATCCTGTATCTAACGGACGATTTACTGGTTGCATTTCTTCTATCTCTTTATATAAATCGTCTTTCACGTCATAATACGCATCACGATCTTCTACACATAAATCAATTGCTTTACGATATTTCTTCGTTACCTCAATAATGTATGCAGAGCTTTTTAGTACACCATCAACTTTTAAGCTAGCGACTTCAGCGTCAATTAGTTCTTCTAACTCATCGATGAAACAAATATCGTTTGGACTCATAATGTGAGTACCATTTTCATCTTCATAAATTGGATATTTATTGTTACGCTCTGGGTCATATAAGAACATATTCTCTTCATATTTTTTCTTTTCAATGTCAAGATTACGTCCTTGATACTCAAAGTAGTTTCCTACTAAGGAACGCTTCGATTGGAACATACAAGTCATACCGTGAATTTGTACTTCAAGTTCCACTTCAGCATTTTCTTTTAATTCAACAATTTCATCTAAGCTAAGCTCACGAGCTAATACAGCTCGTTTTGCTCCTCTTTGTCCCCAGTAGTTACAAGTAAACCAGTTTGTTGCTGTTGTTTCTGTATTCCAGTGCAATTGCATATTTGGCGCTACTTCTCGGACCGCCATTAATACTGCTGGGTCTCCGAAAACAATTGCATCTACACTTACTTCGTTTAAAAATGCAACATAATCTGTTAATTCGTCTACTTTATCATTGTGGAACATAGCATTCATTGCTACGTATACTTTTACACCATTTTCATGTGCAATCTTCACAGCTTGTTTCACATCTTCACGTGAAAATTCCCCTGCTAAACGTAAACCGAACTTTTGCTCACCGATCATTACCGCATCTGCTCCTGCTTTCGCAAGAGGTTCGATATCCACTACTGCTTTTGGCGTTACTAACAATTCAGGTTTCTTCATACCTTGGTCACCCTCTCTTTTTACTAACAGCTACTCCATCACCAATTGGGAAAATCGTTGTATCATATCCTTCATGGTTCATAAGCCATTCATTGTACGTCTTAATACGACGAATTAAACCACGTGTACGTCTGTTTTCAATTTTCTCTTTTGTCGTTACAAGGCCATGGTACATAACATTATCTGAAATAATTACACCACCAGGGTTTAATAACGGTTCATACAAGTCAAAAAAGCGACGATATTGTCCTTTTGCTGCATCAATAAAAATAACGTCAAACGTTCCATGTTTTTCTACTTGCTCGCCTGTTTCTAACGCATCACCGTAAATAACGGAAATACGCTC
This sequence comes from Bacillus sp. EB106-07-01-XG149, assembly GCF_058791555.1. Lineage (NCBI taxonomy): Bacteria > Bacillati > Bacillota > Bacilli > Caryophanales > Bacillaceae > Bacillus > Bacillus sp. EB106-07-01-XG149. The sequence goes on from NZ_JBYTDP010000002.1 coordinate 663,162, forward strand.
TTTAACTGGTGAACATTCTATATATTCAAGTGCTTTTTCATATCGCTCGCGATTGCGTTCAACTGTCACAATGTGAGAATTTGGAATAGCTTGCATCATACGAATACTAGAATAACCAATTGCTGTACCAAGCTCTAAAATGCTTTTTGGTCCAATTAAACGTAAAAATTGCAACATAAATTCCATTCCAAGTCGATCCATAATCGGCACATGATTTTCTTTCGCATAATCTTCCATTTCAAGAATTAATTTATCTTTTGGATCAATAAATGATAATAGGTACTCGTTAACTGCATCCTCCATAATGGTCCTCCTTATTTACATGGAGAAGTGCCTCTATGACGTCTTTTCACACATAGAATGCAATAAAAATACAAGCCAGTTTCACCCTTAGCTTGTACGTCCCGTTTTGATATTAAAAACGATTCTTCTGCCAGTTTTTAACCCGATATATTTTACCACAAAAAAGAGGGATGTGCGACCTTTTTCGCTATCCCTCCCCATTTCACTGTTTTTTCGTAATATATTTTTGCTTTAATGCATTATGCTCTTCCAATGTTTTCGCATAGTACACTTCACCAGTTGGTGCAGCTAAGAAATAATAATAATCTGTTTGCGCAGGCTCTAACGCCGCTTCCACTGAATGTTTACCAGAGTTTGCAATCGGACCAACCGGCAATCCTTTCACAACATACGTATTGTACGGTGAGTTTATCTTTAAATCTTCGTATAATACACGTTGTTTATGCTTTCCAAGTGCATATAATACCGTTGGATCAGTTTGCAGGGGCATACCTTTTTCCAAACGATTATAAAAGACACTAGAGATTTTTTGACGATCTGTAAAGCCTGTTGCCTCTTCTTCAATAAGTGAAGACAATGTTAAAAGCTGATGAACATCCCAGTTTTTCGCTTTCATTTTTGCCTCGTTTTGAACAATGATTGCATTCGTTTTCTCAAGCATTGGAATTACAATTTCTTCTAACGTCGTATCTTTTTTATAGAAAGAGTACGTCGCAGGATATAAATAACCTTCTAATGGATATTTAATATTGCTATCAAAGATTTTATCCGTTAACAACTTCGGATACTTTTGCTGCATTTTTTGAATAAATGCTTTATCGTTTAATTGACGTACGACATCATCTTTATTCCACTTTAATTCGTTTGCAACCGTTTCTGCAATTTCAGTTACTTGTGCACCTTCTTTTATCGTCACTTTATAAAGAGCTGGACGATGTACATTACCAGATGACATTTGTTCAATAACATCTGAGGCACTCATTGAAGGATTTAATAAATATGTACCCGCTTGTAAATTTTTCGATTTAGCCTTTGTATAAAAACTAAAAACTGTACCGTTTTTCACAGCACCTTTTTCTTCTAAAATCTCACCAATTTTACTAGTAGATGATCCTTTTGGAATTTCTACTTCAATCTCTTTTTTATTCCCGCTATCAACTGGCCCTAATGCGGATGAAATATACGCATAGACTGACCCACAAACTAAAAGCAGTGCAATAATTGAAAATAAAAAAAGACGTCTACGCTTTTTTTTCACTTGATTCTCTATCAACACTCTTCCTCCTTAATTAAATTGTAGACCGTATGTATATCTTTCTATACAACACGATATAAAAACACAATAAATTTATTTATCTTTTTTAGATAGACACTTTATTTTTCTACAATCCGTCTCATTATACTACAAAGGTTTACACAGTTTCGACAAAAAATCTTTCATTTTACATATAAAAAAAGATGGACTATATGTCGTCCATCTTTTCAGTACTTATTATTCAGCTTCTTGCTCATCAGCTAGAGTGTTGAACATTTCTTGTACCATTTCCCACTCTTCTTCAGATTCGATTGGAAGTAAACTTCCGCCCTCTTCTTCATTTTGCTCATAAGCCATTGCATCATAAATTGGGTCTCCATCTTCGTCTACTTCACCGATTGGAGAGAAGACTACGTATGATTTTTTGCCAAATTTTTCAGCATCAAAAGTGAAAATAATTTCACATAAATGTTCGTTACCTTTTTCGTCTACAATTGTAATTTGATTTTCTTCCATTTTGGTCACCTCTTATTTACTATCTAAAAATCCTTGTAAGATTACGACTGCAGCCATCTTATCGATTACCTGTTTTCGCTTCTTACGGCTTACATCAGCTGAAATGAGCAGACGTTCCGCTGCCATCGTTGACAAACGCTCGTCCCACATTACAACTTCTAATTGTAACAGATTTCGCAGGTTTTCTGCAAATTGCTGGCACGCTTCACCACGTGGGCCAATTGTACCATTCATATTTTTAGGTAAACCTACTACTATTTTGTCCACATTGTACTGCTTTACTAACTCAGAAATACGGTCAAAACCAAAATAGCCTCGTTCTTCGTTAATCCTGATTGTTTCCAGCCCTTGCGCTGTCCAGCCCATTTCGTCGCTCATTGCAACTCCGACTGTTTTTGTACCTACATCTAAACCTAATATCCGCATAAACTACTCCTCACGATGATGTTTCAAGTACGACTTCACAAGCTCTTCAATTAACTCATCACGTTCAAGCTTGCGAATGATGCTTCGTGCATCTTTATGGCGAGGTATGTATGCTGGGTCTCCACTTAATAAATAACCGACGATTTGGTTAATCGGATTATAGCCTTTTTCTTGAAGTGCATCATACACAGTTAAAAGTACATCATTTACATGGACACTCTGTTTTTCATCTTGAATGCTAAACTTCATTGTTTTATCAAAACCGTCCATTTCAAGCACCTCACTTATATAGTAAGTATAGGGAGAAGAACTTCTCCTCTCCCTACCATTGTACACTACTATCTCTTTATTTTGAAACAGATTTAACGTACTCTTGTACAAATGCTAAAGCTTCCTCAACTTGCGCTGGGTTTTTACCGCCTGCTTGAGCCATGTCAGGACGGCCACCACCGCCGCCGCCACAACGAGAAGCTACTTCTTTCACAAGTTTACCAGCATGGTAACCTTGGCTAATTAAATCTTTCGTTACGCCAGCTAAGATGTTTACTTTATCATCATTTACAGACGCTAATACGACAACTGCAGACTCTAATTTATTTTTCAGGTCATCCATCATCGTACGTAAGTTGTTCATATCTGCAACGTTTACTTTCGCTGCTAATACGTTTACGCCATCAACTGTCATTACTGAATCAGTTAAGTTTCCAGCTTCAATATTGCTTAATTTTGCAGCAAGAGATTCGTTTTCTTTTTGAAGTTGTTTTACTTCAGCAAATAAACCATCCACTCTTGTTAAAATATCTTTCGGATTTGTTTTCATTTTTCCTGCTGCTTCTTTTAATAAACCTACTTGATCGTTCATTAATTCGTATGCAGATTTACCAGTTACTGCTTCAATACGACGCGTTCCTGCACCGATACCAGACTCAGCAACGATTTTGAAAATACCAATTGAAGCTGTGTTATCAACGTGACAACCACCGCAAAGCTCTAAGCTATAATCGCCTACTTGTACAACGCGTACAACATCACCGTATTTTTCACCGAATAATGCCATTGCGCCCATTTCTTTCGCTTCTTCAATTGCTTTTTGAGAAATCTCAACATCAATACTTTCCCAAATTTTCTCGTTTACCATACGCTCAATTTTTTCTAATTCGTCAGCTTGTACTTGACCGAAGTGAGAGAAATCAAAGCGTAAACGTTCAGAAGTTACAAGAGAACCTGCTTGGTTAACATGCGTTCCAAGTACGTCTTTTAATGCTTGGTGTAGTAAGTGAGTTGCTGTATGGTTTTTCACAACGCTACTACGGTTTTTCGTGTCGATAATAGCTTTCACAGCCGCATCTTTCGTTAATGTACCTTCTTCAACAACAACTTTGTGTAAGTTTTGGCCATTTGGTGCTTTTTGTACATCTTTTACAAGCACTTTCACGCCGTCAGCAAGAAGGTAACCACGGTCTGCAATTTGTCCACCGCTCTCAGCATAGAATGGTGTTACATCAAGCATTAATTGCCCTTCTTCACCAGCTTGTAAGCTATCTGTGTATTCGCCGTTTTTCACAAGTGCAACAACGTTACTTTCTGTTGCAACTGTACCGTAACCAACGAACTCGCTCGCTACTTTCACTTCTCCAAGGACACCGCCTTGAACTTGCATAGAATCAACGTCTTGACGAGCAGCACGTGCGCGCTCACGTTGTTTTTCCATTTCACTTTCAAAGCCTTCCTGATCAACTGTCATACCAGCTTCTTCTGCATATTCTTCTGTTAATTCAATCGGGAAACCATATGTGTCATATAGACGGAACGCATCTACTCCAGAAATAACAGTTGTTTTTTCTTCTTTTGCTTTTGTGATAACTTCAGCTAAAATTGCTTCCCCATCATGAAGTGTTTCATGGAAACGCTCTTCTTCGTTTTTCACAACTTTTGCTATGAAATCTTTCTTTTCAAGTACTTCTGGGTAGAAGTCTTTCATTACTTCTCCAACAACCGGCACTAATTCAAACATGAATGGACGGTTGATGTTTAATTTCTTCGAATAACGAACCGCGCGGCGTAATAAACGACGTAATACATAACCACGGCCTTCGTTAGATGGAAGAGCACCGTCACCTACAGCAAATGTTACTGTACGGATATGGTCAGCAATTACTTTAAACGCCATATCTTTTTCTAAGTCACCATTACGATACTTCTCACCAGAAATTGATTCTGTTGCGCCAATCATCGGCATGAATAAGTCTGTGTCAAAGTTTGTAGGTACATCTTGAACGATAGATGTCATACGCTCTAGACCCATCCCTGTATCGATGTTTTTCTTAGGAAGCGGTGTATATGAACCGTCTGGATTATGGTTAAATTGAGAGAATACAAGGTTCCATACTTCTAAGTAACGCTCGTTTTCTCCGCCTGGATATAATTCTGGGTCACTAAAGTCATTACCATAAGCTTCTCCGCGGTCATAGAAAATCTCTGTATTCGGTCCGCTTGGTCCTTCACCGATATCCCAGAAGTTTTCTTCTAAACGGATGATGCGCTCTTTTGGAACACCCATTTTTTCATTCCAAATTGTGAATGCTTCTTCATCTTCTGGATGGATTGTAACTGATAGTAATTCTTTATCGAATCCGATCCATTTGTCGCTCGTTAAGAATTCCCAAGCCCAAGTAATTGCTTCTTCTTTAAAGTAATCACCGATTGAGAAGTTTCCTAACATTTCAAAGAATGTATGGTGACGAGCTGTTTTCCCTACGTTTTCAATATCGTTTGTACGAATTGATTTTTGAGCATTTGTAATACGTGGATTTTGCGGGATTACACGTCCATCAAAATATTTTTTTAATGTCGCTACACCACTGTTAATCCATAACAGAGATGGATCTTCATGCGGAACTAGTGATGCACTAGGTTCTACTGCATGTCCTTTTTCTTGGAAAAAGTCTAAAAACATTTGACGAATTTGTGCGCCTGTTAGTTGTTTCATTGTATTTTCCTCCTTAAATATAAAAAACTCCCGCCCCTATAAAAGGGACGAGAGTTAACTCGCGATACCACCCTAATTATGAATTGATTATTATAACAATCAATTCATCACCTCATGGTGCCGTAACGTGGCAAGACGGCAGTGATTAGCTGCTCTCAGGATTAGCTTTCTGTTACCCTTCATTTAAAGCTTCTTTCAGCCATATGGAAGCTTCTCTCTATAAATGGACTGTAACGTACTTTTTCCGTCATTGATTTAATGTATTATATGACTAAATATAATAGAATTCTCTTAAGTTTGTCAATGTAGATAATCATTTATATTGCATTAACCATAGTTATTCTACTATTCATTCTTAACAGCCTTTCAATATATTATGCATTTATTAATAAATTGTACTATCTCTATATTTTTCAGAATATTATATTTTTGTTATGATTAAATTATCAATAATAAAGGGGCGATTACAATGACAACCTTATTAAGCAAAGCTAAAAACATATTAATGACTGACGAAACAATATTGTTTTATGTAGCATGTTCATTAGACATATTTATTTATCGTTCCGTCGCAAGGCCAGGCCTATTGATTTTAACGAACAAACGGCTCTTCTTTTATGGACCAGATGTAAGTAAGAACCCAATATTTGAAGAGTACTCTTTTGCAAACATTTCTAATCTAAAAGAGCAAAAGCGTCTTTTCAGCAATCAAATTATATTTATGTACGATAATGAATGGAAAAAAATAAAACATATTCAAACAAATGATGTAAGCTCTCTCGTTCAACAAATACACGAGCAACTCTCTAAATAATGATAGCCCTCTACTTTTATAAGTAGAGGGCTATCATATTACACATTTTCTTTTTTCCAAAGAGGCCTTACATGAACGATCACCGTACGAATGACCGCTAAAACAGGAACTGATATTAATAACCCTACAATTCCTGCCACTTCTCCCCCAACTAGTAATGCGAGCATAATAATAACAGGATGCATACGAAGTGACTTACCAACGATGTAAGGTGATAAAATGTTACTTTCCAAAAATTGTAAAATAGCAATCGTAATTCCCGCCTTAATGAGTAAACTCGTTGATACCGTTGCCGCAATCATCAATGTCGGAATCGCCCCTAAAATAGGACCGAAGTACGGGATTATATCCGTTACCCCAATAATAATGCCGAGTAATAATGGATATTTCATACCGATAAACCAAAAAGAAAGAACAGATACGCCCCCTAATACTAAGCAAACAAATAACTGTCCTCGAATATAACTTCCGAGTGACTTATCAATTTCTTTCGCCAGCATTTGCCCTGTACTACGCCACTTACTCGGGACTAGTTTCCAAAAGATATGATAAAATTCACCGTAATCTTTTAATATGTAAAATACAATGAACGGTATTAAGAAAATAATAAGCAACGAGTCCAATACGCCACGGGCTGTGCTCATCACTTTATTTAAAAGTGATTGTATCTTCGTTTCTACTCCACCAAAAATTTGTTTCACCTTTTCATGAATAAAGGACGGGAAGTTCGCTGTTTGTTCCGTAACGCCATCCATCCAAGAATCATACATTTTTGTAAACTGCGGAAATTGCTCATTAATCTCTTGTAATTGCTTAATAACAATTGGCGTTCCTTTATAAATCCCATAACCAATTCCGCCAAAGAAAAGGATGTAAATGAGCAAAATAGCAAGTGTACGTGGCATCCCTTCTTTATGAATTTTTTCAATTAAAGGATGCAATAAATACGCAATAAAACACGCAATAAGAAACGGTGTAATTGCCACTTTAAATACAAAAATAATCGGTGCCCATAGCGGCTTAATTTTTAAAAAGACGAGCAAACAAAGAAATACAAGTAACAATAACCCTAAACGATATATCCAAATGATTTTAAGATTCTTCACATGAAAAACCTCCTCCACCTTTATTTTGAAAATAAATAGGGTAGGTTATGTGCGAAAGTTTTAAAATCTTTTCGTGCAGACCATACTGTTTTGTAAAGACGTACATATACATAACATAATAAGGACAACCACCCCTGAGAATGCAGCATGAAACAATATAATCAGGAGGGCTCATAATGGTTTTATTTATGCTCGTATTATCAGCACTTTTTATGATTCTTGAATGGGTTTGTATCGGGTTTGGTATTTGGAAAGGTTTCTTTATTCGTTCCTCACGAAAAGAAAGAGCGAAGCAATTATTTCATTACGGAATGCTTGGCGTTGGATGTTACGGCCTATCGTATCTCTTCTCTGAAATCGGACTTTTATATTTACATACAAGTGCATAAAAAAACTCCCTTGATGAAGGGAGTTTTTTGCGCTTATAAATAAGATTTAATCATCTTACGTGCTTTTTTCATATTGCGTTTTGAAAATACATCTTGCTTGCGAGCATATTGATATGCTGCAGCTCCAACACCTAATGCGATTAATGAATTGCGTAGATTCAAAGTAAATCCCCCTTTTCGTTATCCGATCGTTCTTTCGTTCTCATCAAATAAATCATCAAGAGAGCTTAATGAACCATCTTCCTCTACTTGATGCGTATGGATTTTCCCCTTTGAAACCGATAATTCGATATAACAATTCCAGCAATAAAATTGGTTGACACCTATTTTCCCAATGTCTTTCCCTTTGCAATTTGGACAAATGAACATATGGCTTTCATCTCCTTACAGTCTCCCAGATTCTATTCGCCATTATGTCCAAACCGCATTCATTTATACATTGCTGGAGCCTTTCAACGTTATACGTTTGAAAGTTTCACTATATAATTTCACCTTGTTACATGAAATCATACGGTGAAATGTTTTCCACGTCCATTTCTTCGCCATTAACTGTTACCATCTGTACTTCTCCTTGTGATTCTTGCAAACGACCAGCTAAAGTCGTTTGGCGCATTGCATCATCAAGGCGATTTACACCAGACTGGAAAGCGGCTTCCTCTCCGCAAATAATAAGGAACTTCTTACTTCTTGTAATGCCAGTATAAATTAAATTACGACGTAACATCCGATTGTAACTTTTTACTATCGGCATAATTACGATTGGGAACTCACTACCTTGCGACTTATGAATCGAACAGCAATAGGCATGTGTAATTTGATTTAAGTCTGGCTTTGTATACGTTACTTCAATTCCATCAAATGAAACGATAATCATATCTTGTTGTTCAACATTTTCTTTCGCATAAAACACCGAAACAATTTCTCCGATATCACCATTAAACACTTGGCTCTCCGGCTGATTAACGAGTTGTAGTACTTTATCGCCTCGTCGGTATACAACATCACCGTAAACAATTTCTTTACTCTTTTCCCTTTTCGGGTTAAACACTTCTTGCAACGCTTCGTTTAACACATTAATACCGGCAGGTCCGCGGTACATCGGGGCCAGTACTTGTACATCCCTTGCGCTAAACCCTTTTGTCTTAGCATTTTCACAAACCTTCTTAACAACCTCAACAATTTGAGCTCCTGTACAGCCGATAAATGAACGATCTTTTTGATTTTGCGCTAAATCTGGCGGGAGCGTTCCATTTTTTATAGCATGGGCGAGTTGAATAACAGATGAGCCTTCCGCTTGACGATAAATTTCAGTAAGCTTTACTGTTGGAACTGCACCTGCATTCAATAAATCTTTCAACACTTGCCCAGGTCCTACAGATGGTAATTGATCTTCATCGCCTACAACGATAACTTGAATGTTAGTCGGCAATGACTTAAACAGCTGATTTGCAAGCCAAATATCAACCATTGAAAACTCATCAATAATGAGCAATTTCCCTTGTACTGGATCCGTTTCATTACGCTGGAAAGACCCTTCTGGCGTCCAGCCAAGTAAACGGTGAATTGTACAAGCTGGAAGCCCCGTTGATTCACTCATTCGCTTCGCTGCTCTTCCTGTTGGGGCCGTTAATAATATCGGAAATGGATTATCATCACTGTATTCATTCGGATTTAACGATAATCCGTGCAGTGATGCATACATTTCAACAATTCCTTTAATAACTGTTGTCTTCCCTGTTCCTGGTCCACCTGTCAATAACATCATCGGCTTATGAAGTGCCGTTTGAATCGCTTCTTGCTGAAGCGGTGCATACTGTACGTTCAGTTGTTCTTCAATTTGACCTAACGTCTTTAACACTTCTGCTTCAGGAAATGAAGGTGTTTCTTCTTGATTCATAAGTCGGCGAATAGACTTTACAACACCTTTTTCTGAGTAGAATAACGATGCTAAATACACTCGTTCTTCTTCTATGATAACTTTCCCTTCACTTTGCATCATTTCAACGCAAGCTACAATGTCTTCCTCGGTCACTCTTCCTTCTTGATTATTTAAAAGTGACATCGTTTCTCTTACAAGTTGATTTTTCCCCATATAAACATGACCAAGTTGCAATGAAACATTCTCTAACGTATAAAAACAACCCGCACGTACACGGTCATCATGATTACCCGATATCCCTAACGCCCGTCCGATATCATCCGCTCTTCCAAATCCAATCCCATCCACTTCTTCAATAAGCTTATATGGATTATTACGAATAACTTCTAATGTCATCTCTTTATATTGCTGGTAAATCTTAATAGAAAGCTTCGTTCCAAAACCGTAACCATTTAAAAAACTCATTACTTTCTCTAATCCTTGATGTTCAACAATTGTCTCATATATTTCTTGCGCTTTTTGCTTATTGACAACACCATTTAACGCATCCGGATCATCCATAATTTTAGAAATGGCATGTTCCCCAAGATGATCCACAATTTTTTCAGCTGTACGCTTTCCTATCCCTTTAAATAAATCACTCGCTAAATATTGCACCATACCTGCTTTTGTTTGCGGCAATTCTTTCTTAAACGTTTCAACTAAATATTGTTTCCCATACTTCGGATGGTCTTTAAAATGCCCTGTCAATGTAAACACTTCATCTTCATGCATGCGGGGAAAATGACCGTTTATCATCACTTTTTTTTCGTCGTACGTTTCATTCGTCTCAATGACTTTCATACTGACAACGGAATAGAGGTTTTCTTCGTTGTGGAAAATGGTATGAAGAACTTGCGCTTTTATAAACTTTTTCTCTTCCTCAAACAAATCCATTGCATGTTGATTTCCCATCTTTCCTCTCCTTTCCGGTTCGTTTCACTTTAATGAGCAGTACATCCCCCACCTATTTAGATGAGGGATAACTACCCATTAAACTATATTTTCATCTTATTCAGCTTCTTGCTCCAATAAACGAACACCATTGCCAGCTAAAAAGTGATCTGGCTGAATTTCAGTTGCTTTCTTAAATAAAGTAAGAGCCTTCTCGTTATTTTCTTCAAATACGTACGCAACACCTAAATTATAATACGCATCTGCATGCTCTTCATCCATTTCTAATACCTTTTCAAAATAAGGTTTCGCCTCTTGAATATGTTCTAAACGTGCAAAGCAAAGTCCGCACTGAAACACAGCTTCTACATCGTTTTCATCTAATTCTGTTGCTCTTTGTAAAAACGGCAGTGCAAGACGATCATTTCCAAGTTGCACATGTGTAATACCTAACATAAATGTTACATCAGCTGATTGTAATCCCGCTTGCATCGCTTGTTCAAATACAGCCTTTGCCTCTGCAAATTGCTCTTGACCGTAATACACATTTCCTAATCCATAATAAGCAGCCGCAGATTTATCATCTAATTCTAATGCACGTTTATAAAATAAAATTGCTCTTTCACTATCACCTAGTGCATCTAATAAGTTCGCAAAATTAATGTATCCAAGCGCATCTTTCGGATTTTCTTCAATTGCTTCTGTGAAATTTTTAGCAGCTTCTTCCCAGTTTCCTTCTTGCATATATTGAATACCTGTTTCAAGTTTGTTTGACATGTCCTTCACCTCTACAACAAATTATAACAAAGAATGTATTTTCCAAGCGAACGAAAATTCGCTTTATGTAAAAGAAACCTCTAACCGCTAATCGGCAGAGGCTTCTCATTTTATCCTAAATAATCCAATTTCTTACCACTACGATATACTTCATCAATTGTAGCACCGCCTAAGCACTCATCTCCATCATAGAAAACAACTGCTTGTCCTGGTGTAATTGCACGAATTGGCTCGTCACAAAGAATACGAACTGTATTTTCATCAACGATTTGAACCGTTACTTTATTGTCTTCTTGACGATAACGGAATTTTGCTGTGCACTTAAATTCTTTTTCTTTCGCTTCATTACTTACCCAGCCGATATTCGTAGCAATAACTTCATCACCATATAGAAGTTCGTTATGGAATCCTTGATCAACATATAAAATGTTTTCTTTCAAGTTTTTCCCAACAGCAAACCACGGATCACCGTTACCACCAATACCAAGGCCATGACGTTGTCCAATTGTATAGTACATTAAACCGTCATGCTTCCCTTTCACTTCACCAGATAATGTTTGCATCACACCTGGTTGCGCTGGTAAATAGTTGCTTAAGAAATCTTTAAAGTTACGCTCACCGATAAAGCAAATACCAGTACTATCTTTCTTCGCCGCTGTCGCTAAACCAGCTTCTGTCGCCATTTCACGAATTTGCGGTTTCTTTAATTCACCTAATGGGAACATTGTTTTTGATAATTGCTCTTGGCTTAATTGATTCAAGAAATACGTTTGGTCTTTATTGTCATCAACGCCGCGAAGCATTTTATATTCGCCGTCCATATAAGCAACGCGTGCATAATGACCTGTCGCTACATAATCAGCACCAAGCGCAATTGCATGCTCTAAAAATGCTTTAAATTTAATTTCTTTATTACACATTACATCTGGGTTCGGTGTACGACCAGCTCGGTACTCATCTAAGAAGTACGTAAATACTTTATCCCAGTATTGTTTTTCAAAGTTTACTGCATAATATGGAATGCCAATTTGGTTACACACTTCAATTACATCATTGTAATCTTCCGTTGCTGTGCAGACACCATTCTCATCTGTATCATCCCAGTTTTTCATAAAAATTCCGATTACATCATAACCTTGCTCTTTTAATAAAAGAGCTGCTACAGATGAATCGACGCCACCGGACATCCCGATGACAACGCGTGTTTCTTGAGGTAGTTTGTTCATCATGTCACCTCCCATGCTAATTTTGTGTTAATCGCTTCACGATTTTCACTGTTTCGTACGCCGCTTTCTCAATTTGCTCTTTCGTATTTCCAAGCCCGAAACTAAAGCGTACGGATGAACGTATTTGATCGGAGTCTTTTCCGAACATCGCTACTAATACATGTGATGGATCAATCGAACCAGCTGTACACGCCGAGCCACTTGACACTGCAATGCCAGCTATATCTAAGTTCACAAGGAACGGTTCAATGTTCATTCCTGTAAAACTGATATTAAGCACATGTGGTAAGCGATATTCTAAGTTTCCGTTTACCTCGAAAGTAATGTCTTCATTTTTGAAGACAGATACCATTATATCTTTAAACTCTTCATATTGGGCATTTTTTTGCTCACGAGTTTTTTCAGCTAACAAAATTGCATGTTGCAAACCAACGATACTCGGTACATTTTCAGTACCAGCACGGCGTTTTCTTTCTTGCTCCCCGCCTATTAATAACGGTTCAAATTTCACATTTGCACCAGCGTATAGGAACCCTACACCTTTTGGTCCATTAATTTTATGAGCTGAAATCGATAATAAATCAATACCGAACTCTTTCACATCTATTTCTACTAATCCGTAAGCTTGTACCGCATCTGTATGAAAATAAGCTTGATGCTCTTTTAGCAACTTCCCTATTTCCACGATTGGTTGCATCGTCCCAACTTCATTATTCCCAAACATAACGGATACGAGAATCGTCTCTTCTGTTAATGCATTTTGTATGTCAGAAACTTGAACGCGTCCTGTTTCATCAACAGGTAAATATGTCACTTCAAACCCTTCGCGCTCTAACAATTCACACGTATGCAAAATTGCATGATGTTCAATTCGCGTCGTTATAATATGGTTACCTTTATGACGGTTCGCACGTGCTACACCTATAAGTGCTAAATTATCAGCTTCTGTACCACCGCTCGTAAATATAATTTCATTCGGATTCGCATGAATGCTACGTGCACCCGCCCGTCTTGCCTCATCTACTGCATGGCGCGTTTGACGTCCATAAAAGTGAATACTAGACGGGTTCCCAAATGTTTCTGTCATATATGGAATCATCTTTTCGACCACTTCTGGGTGAGTCGGAGATGTCGCAGCATGATCTAAGTAAATGCGTTCCATTAAATCTCCTTCTTTCCAAATCGTTTCACAAGGAATTAAATGTAAAACATATAGCCCCCGTGATTTTCTTCCTCATAACGTACTAAATCTTCTAACGTTGTACTATCTAACACTTCTTGCACCGCATCACGAACACGCATCCATAATTGGCGTTGTGCTGGTTCTTCTTCTTCTATCATTTCTACAACACTAATTGGACCCTCTAATACACGGATTACGTCCCCAGCTGTAATGTTAGCTGGCTGATCTGACAATACATATCCGCCATATGCCCCGCGCGTACTCTTTACTAGACGAGCGTTACGAAGTGGTGAAATTAATTGCTCTAAATAATGTTCCGATAAGTCATGTGCCTGCGCAATTGATTTTAAGGAAATCGGACCTTCACCAAATTTTTTTGCAAGATCGATCATAATTGTTAAGCCGTAGCGGCCTTTCGTTGAAATCTTCATCTATTTTGCACCTCTTTTCAAATTTTCACTTCTATTGGTTATATCTTATTTATAAAAGAACACAATTTAAAATCCTATGAAATTATAGCATAATATAGTATTATAAGAAATTTCAACTTGTGTATCAAAATGATAACATAAAATCACATTGAAAAACTCGGCAATTATTACAATTGAAAGAAAAATGAAAATATTTATATTCATTTTTCCCACAAAACAGCATCCTATTTCAAATTCCACTAAAAAAAATGATACGATAGAAAGAGATTATACATTAAGGGAGACGGTAAAAATGAAACAGCCACTCGCACATCGAATGCGCCCTACAAATATTCAAGAAATTATCGGACAACAACATTTAGTTGGTGAAGGAAAAATTTTATGGCGAATGGTCCAAGCAAATCATTTTCAATCTATGATTTTATACGGCCCTCCAGGCACAGGAAAAACATCCATTGCGAGCGCAATTGCAGGAAGTACTGGAACCCCTTTTCGCCTATTAAACGCTGTTACTCATAATAAAAAAGATATGGAAGTTGTCGTACAAGAAGCAAAGATGCATCGACACCTCGTTTTAATTTTAGATGAAGTACACCGTCTAGATAAAGCAAAACAGGATTTTCTATTACCTCATTTAGAAAGCGGACTCCTTACCTTAATCGGTGCAACAACGAGTAATCCGTTCCATGCTATTAATTCTGCTATTCGAAGTCGTTGTCAAATCTTCGAATTACACGCATTAACAGAAGATGATCTTTTAATCGGCTTAAAACGAGCACTTGAAGATAAAGAAAAAGGTCTCGGGGAATATGATGTAACGGTTACGCCTGAAGCATTACATCACTTTGCAAATGCATCTGGTGGAGACATGCGTTCTGCTTATAATGCACTTGAACTAGCTGTTTTATCTAGCTTTACAACGGACGAAAAAGCTGCGGTAATTACGCTAGAAATTGCAGAAGAATGCTTGCAAAAAAAGAGCTTCGTTCACGACAAAGGCGGTGATGCTCATTATGACGTATTATCGGCATTTCAAAAATCGGTGCGCGGAAGTGATGTAAATGCAGCACTTCATTATTTAGCACGTCTTATTGAAGCTGGTGATTTACAAAGCATTGGTAGACGTCTTCTTATTATGGCATATGAAGATATCGGACTTGCTAGCCCACAAGCCGGACCGCGTACACTAGCAGCTATAGAATCAGCGGAACGAGTTGGATTCCCGGAGGCACGCATACCACTTGCAAATGCTGTTATCGAGCTTTGCTTATCACCAAAATCAAACTCAGCTTACAAAGCACTTGATACTGCATTACACGATTTACGCAACGGTCAAACAGGCGACATTCCAAGTCATTTAAAAGATAGTCATTACAAAGGCGCAGAATCACTCGGAAGAGGCATTGGGTACTTATATCCACACGACCATCCAAATGGATGGGTACAACAACAATACTTACCTGATAAAATAAAAAACAAACAATATTATAAACCGAAAACGACAGGGAAATTTGAGCAAGCACTTTCTACTGTATATGAAAGATTACAAAGTTCGAATAAAACGAAAAATAAAGGGTAACATAAGCGAAAACGTCACCATTATGGAGGCTTCGCTTATGAAAACACGTCAAGATGCATGGACAAAAGAAGACGATCTCCTTTTAGCAGAAACTGTTTTACGACATATTCGCAGCGGTAGCACACAAATAAAAGCATTCGATGAAGTCGGCGATACATTGAACCGCACTTCCGCAGCTTGCGGATTTAGATGGAATGCTGAAGTACGACCGAATTACGAAGATGCGGTTCAACTTGCAAAAAAACAACGTAAAGAATTAAAACGCTCTGAGGCTAAAATAGAAAAAGAGCATTTCACGCAAACGAAACAACTCGTAATTGATGCCGAGTTTTCAGAAGATATTACGCCAAATAAACAAGAACTTACAATGCAAAGTGTCATTTCATTTTTGCAAAACTTAGAGCACAATAGCCCTTCACTCGCAAAGTTACAAACTGAAAATGACGTATTACAAGCTCAGCTCACGTCCCTGCAAAAAACAAACCATGAACTTGAAGCAAAATTAGCGGTCCTCTCAAAAAAACAACAAGCAATCGAAGAAGATTATGCCATGCTTGTTAGAATTATGGACCGTGCTCGAAAACTCGTTTCAGTTGAAGAACAAGAAGAACAGATCGCTCCAATTTTCAAGACAGATCAAAATGGTAATTTAGATATTGTTTATTCTGCAGAAAACTAAAAAGGATGTCACCTAGTCGGGGTTTCTGACTGTGTGGCATCTTTTTTCTCCGGTAAAAATCACATCGCTAAATTAATTTAAATAGATTAACAAACAAAATTGACAACAATAAACCTCAAGTTCACACAAATAAACATCAGGGAATAATTAGATATTTATTACTTGAATGTTACTATAAAGATATATGTTTGAAAGGAGATGGTTGCTATTTCATTAATAGTCTTCAAAATAACACTCGGTATTCTCGTTCTAACATTAGGTTTTTTTACCATTCAGAGTTTAAAAAAGACTTCCGCCTATAAGTCGGATAAATACGATTATTCTTTATTAGGATTACTTACATTCGAATTATTAGTATTGCAAATATCTGCAATTCTTTAAAACATAATAGAAAAAGCATATATCCTAGACGGATATATGCTTTCCTTTTATTCTTGCCCTACACGCTTCACTTCAACGTTTTTAATACGTTCACGTACAACGTGACTTGCCATAATTAGGCCTGCCACAGATGGTACGAATGCATTTGATGAAGGTGGTAATTTCGCTTTACGAATTTTTGCATTTTCGTCTGGTACGATTTCTTTACGTACTTCTTCACGAATTACGATTGGGTTTTCGTCAGAGAAGACAACTTTTACACCTTTTTTAATACCATCTTTACGAAGCTTCGTACGAATTACTTTCGCAATTGGATCTGTATGTGTTTTAGAGATGTCCGCAATACGGAAACGAGTTGGGTCCATTTTATTTGCTGCACCCATGCATGAGATAATTTTAATTTTTCGACGTAAGCACTGTTTAATTAAATGAATTTTGAACGTAATCGTATCAGATGCATCTACTACGAAATCCAATCCATGTTTGAAGAACTCTTCATATGTTTCATCAGTATAAAACATTTCTAGTCCAATTACTTCACAATCTGGATTAATGTCTGCGATACGCTCTTTCATTAATTCTACTTTTGAACGCCCTACAGTAGATACTAACGCGTGAATTTGACGGTTTACGTTTGTAATATCTACAACGTCTTTATCGACTAATACGAGACGTCCTACGCCAGAACGTGCTAACGCCTCTGCCGAAAATGACCCTACGCCGCCAATTCCTAAAATACCGACTGTACTATTTTTTAATATTTCAAGTCCTTCTTTACCGAAGGCTAATTCATTACGTGAAAATTGATGTAACATTCAGCTCTACACTCCTATTACAAAAATGGTCTACCATGTATTCTAGCGTTTTTCCGACTATTTGTATAGAAAAAGTTATAGAATTCCTAAAAATACATATTTCGAGAATAAAAACATAGTGTAAACCGGATTTTATTTCGTCCTAAATACACGTTTAAAAGGGAGGATTCAGAGAACCGAGCAAATCGAGGCACGTATGCTAGGAGGAGCACAGTGTAGGAGTACTACTCGAGCACCGGACTAGCATACGTAACGATGAGATGCGACAGTTATCTAAACCGGACTTTTTAAATAACCCTTTCAATATACATTTAAAAAGGAGGATTTAGAGAACCGAGC
>NZ_JBYTDP010000002.1:681280-706309 GCF_058791555.1 Bacillus sp. EB106-07-01-XG149
TAGGAGTACTACTCGAGCACCGGACTAGCATACGTAACGATGAGATGCGACAGTTATCTAAACCGGACTTTTTAAATAACCCTTTCAATATACATTTAAAAAGGAGGATTTAGAGAACCGAGCAGATCGAGGCACGCATGCTAGGAGGAGCACAGTGTAGGAGTACTACTCGAGCACCGGACTAGCATACGTAACGATGAGGTGCGACAGTTATCTAAACCGGACTTTTTAAATTTCCTCTCAAAAAAAGTCTAGACGGCTATAGTATAACCATCTAGACTTTATTCTTACTTCTCTTCTTTTAAGCTTAATTTTAAGTTTAACTCTTCAAGCTGTGCTTCTGCAACTGGGCTTGGAGCTTCTGTTAATAAGCAGCTTGCGCTTGCTGTTTTCGGGAATGCAATTGTATCACGAAGGTTCGTACGACCTGCAAGTAACATAACAAGACGGTCTAAACCTAATGCGATACCACCGTGTGGTGGAGTACCGTATTCGAATGCTTCTAATAAGAATCCGAATTGCTCTTGTGCTTCTTCTTGTGAGAATCCAAGTGCTTTGAACATTTTTTCTTGTACGTCACGCTCGTAAATACGAAGTGATCCACCACCAAGCTCATAACCATTTAATACAAGGTCATATGCTTGTGCACGTGCTTTTTCTGGTGCTGTTTCTAATAGCTCAACATCTTCACGGAATGGCATTGTGAATGGGTGGTGAGCTGCGAAGTAACGATCTGCATCTTCATCGTACTCAAGAAGTGGCCAATCCGTTACCCATAGGAAGTTAAATTTACTTTCATCGATTAACTCAAGCTCTTTACCTAGACGTAAACGAAGTGCACCTAAGCTATCTGCGACAACGCTCTTCTTATCTGCTACGAATAGTAATAAGTCGCCAGCAGTAGCTTCTAATGTAGCCATTAACGCGTTTGCTTCTTCTTCACCGAAGAATTTCGCAATCGGTCCTTTTAAGCCGTCCTCTTCCACTTTAAGCCAAGCTAGACCTTTTGCACCGTATACTTTTACGAATTCAGTTAATGCATCGATATCTTTACGAGAGTATTTGCTCGCAGCACCTTTTGCATTAATTGCTTTTACTTGTCCGCCACTTTCTACAGCACTTGTAAATACTTTAAAACCACAACCTACTGCAAATTCAGATAGGTCTGTTAGTTCCATTTCAAAGCGTGTATCTGGCTTATCAGAACCGTAACGAGCCATTGCATCAGCATATTTCATACGAGGGAATGGTGCACTCACTTCTACACCTTTTGCATCCTTCATAACTTTCGTCATCATGCGCTCCATCATATCTAAAATTTCATCTTGTGTTAAGAATGAAGCTTCGATATCGATTTGCGTGAATTCTGGTTGACGGTCTGCACGTAAATCTTCGTCACGGAAACAACGTGCTACTTGATAGTAACGCTCAAATCCACCGACCATAAGAAGCTGTTTAAATAATTGCGGAGATTGTGGTAATGCATAGAATTCACCATCATGTACACGACTTGGTACTAAATAGTCACGAGCTCCTTCTGGTGTGCTCTTCGTTAAAATTGGTGTTTCTACTTCTAAGAACTCTTCTGTGTCTAAGAAGTTACGAATTGTTTTCGTTACATCGTGACGCATTTTGAATGTGTTAAACATTGCAGGACGACGTAAGTCTAAATAACGATATTTTAAACGCACATCTTCTGATGCATCTGTATCATCAGCAATAATGATTGGCGTTGTTTTTGCTGCATTTAATACGTTTACTTTCGTTGCTTGTACTTCAATACGACCAGTTGCCATATTGTCATTAATTGCGCCTTTACCACGCTCAACAACTGTACCTTCTACGTGCAATACGTATTCACTACGAATAGTTTCTGCTATTTCTAACGCTTCTTTTGATGTTTCTGGGTTAAATACAACTTGCACGATACCTGTACGGTCACGTAAGTCGATAAAGATTAATCCACCTAAATCACGGCGTTTTTGTACCCAACCTTTTAATTGAACTGTTTGTCCAACTGCTTCTACTGTTACTTTTCCACATGCATGTGTTCTTTCAGCCACTGTAAGTTCCCCCTATATTAATTTCTCTGCTACGTATGAAGCAAATACATCTAATGCTACTTCTTCTTGTTCGCCTGTTGCCATATCTTTTAAGTTAATGATGCCTTTATCTAGCTCATCTTCCCCTAATACAGCTACAAATTTCGCCTTTAGACGATCTGCTGATTTAAATTGTGCTTTCATTTTACGGTCTAAATAATCTTTTTCAACTGATAATCCAGCTTTACGAAGATCAAACGCAACTTTCGCAGCATGGTCTTTCGCTTTTTCACCAAGCGCTACAACATAACAATCAATACTATGTTCAATTGGTAATTCGATGTTTTCAGCTTTTAGCGCCATAATTAAACGTTCGATACTCATCGCAAAACCGATACCTGGCATTTCCGGTCCACCGATTTCTTGTACAAGTCCGTTGTAACGGCCACCACCGCTTAATGTAGTGATAGCACCGAAACCTTCTGCCTCACTCATGATTTCAAAAACAGTGTGTTGATAGTAGTCTAAACCACGTACTAAGTTCGGATCTTTTTCAAACGGAACATCCATCATCGTTAATAGTTCTTGAACTTTGTCGTAGTATACTGCTGAATCTTCGTTTAAGTATTCTGTAATAGATGGTGCTGTTCCCATTAATTCATGGTTACGGTCCTTCTTACAATCTAAAATACGAAGAGGGTTCTTTTCTAGACGAGATTGACAGTCAGAACAGAACTCGCCGATACGTGGCTCAAAGTGTGCGATTAACGCATCGCGGTGCGCTTGACGGCTCGCCGCATCACCTAAACTGTTTAATACAACTTTAATATTTTTTAAGCCCATGCCGCGGTAAAACTCTACAGCAAGTGCAATTACTTCTGCATCAATCGCAGGATCGTTACTACCGATTGCTTCAATACCAAATTGTACGAATTGACGATAGCGACCTGCTTGTGGTCTTTCGTAACGGAACATTTGACCGATATAGTATAATTTCGTTGGTTGTGTTGCATCACCGAACATTTTGTTTTCAACGTAAGAACGTACAACAGGTGCAGTACCTTCTGGACGTAATGTTAAACTGCGCTCTCCACGATCTTGGAATGAGTACATTTCTTTTTGTACGATATCTGTCGTATCACCAACACCACGTAAAAATAGCTCCGTGTGTTCAAAAATTGGTGTACGAATTTCTTTATAGTTGTAACGACGGCAAATTTCGCGTGCTTGCCCTTCGATATACTGCCATAACTCAACGCTACCTGGAAGAATATCTTGCGTTCCGCGTGGGATTTGAATAGACATATTCAGTTCCTCCTCAAATTGTTTTAATCTTAATAAAAATAAAAAAACTCCCGCCTCTACTGTTTGAACAGTAGGGACGAGAGTATTATACCCGTGGTGCCACCCTAATTGAAGCACGTATGCTTCCACTTTTTTAATAACGCTTAAATGTGCGTTCATCCCTACTAAGCATATATGCCGTTCAAGTTGAAACCTCTAGAGTGTCATTCAATCAGTCATCATGCAGAAATGTTTTCAGCCTAAGACATTTCTTCTCTTTCCATGTGTGTCTCATTTACTCTTCTCTATCAACGGTTATATTCATATGTAAATATAAAATTACTATACGTTTGTTGAGTAGGATTGTCAAGTACTCTAAGAGCGTTCAATCTGCTTCTTTAGACGCTTTACATCTTGAAGAGAAATCCCAAACTCAGAAGCAAGCTCCATTGAAGTATTGTTTTGCTCTTTTGAAATAAAATCATGAAAATTTACGTTAAACAGTTGATTTGCACCATTTGTAACAGAATGCCCTTTTTCATTCATACGCATACGTATATCCCTCACATTCAATATAGATGTTTTACTTTTTATTGTTCCATATTGATGAAAGAGTTATACATAATTGAAACAGCTATTGATTCCAAATAAAGTGTAACTTTAATGAATAGGGGTTTTGTCCATTGCCACTCATTATTAGCCCTCACTAATCAGGCTTTTACGGGCAGTGGATCTCCCACAAATAGCGAGATAAATGAACAAAACATACAACAATGTATAAAAAAGAGAGGATTATATAATCCCCTCTTCTTAAGCAACACTATTTACTATCCACAATTAAGGTCACCGGACCATCATTGATTAAAGAAACATCCATCATTGCTCCGAACTTCCCTGTTTCTACATGCAATCCTTGCTTACGAACTTCCTCATTAAAGAAATCATATAAACACTCTGCATAATCAGGTTTGGCAGCATCCATAAAGTTGGGACGTCTTCCCTTGCGGCAATCTCCGTATAATGTGAATTGCGAAATTGATAGAACTTGTCCTTCTACATCAAGTACAGAATGGTTCATCTTTCCACTCTCATCTTCAAAAATACGTAAGTTCGCAATTTTTTCTGCAATGTAAGTTGCATCTTTTTCTGTATCTTCATGCGTAATGCCAACTAGTAATGTTAAACCGAACGGAATTTGTCCTACGATCTCACCGTCTACTGTGACAGACGCTTCTTTTGATCGCTGTAAAACAACTCTCATCTTTTCTACACTCCCTATTAATGCATCATGCGTCGTACTGCATAAATTTCTGGGACACGTTTAATGCGTTCTACTACTTTTTTCAAGTGCTGTAAGTTACGAATAGAGATTGACATATTAATTGTCGCCATCTTATTACGGTCACTTCTACCAGAAACTGCCGAAATGTACGTTTTCGTCTCTGTAACAGCTTGTAATACTTCATTTAATAAGCCACGGCGATCGTAACCTGAAATTTCAATATCAACGTTATACTCAATTTCTTTTTCAGGACTACCTTCCCACTCTACTTCCAATAAACGTTCTATAGCTTCTTCTGTATGAACATTTACACAATCACGGCGGTGAATCGATACACCTCGGCCTTTCGTAATATACCCAACGATATCATCACCTGGAACCGGGTTACAGCATTTTGATAAACGAATTAATAAATTATCCGCACCACTTACTTTAACACCAGAATCCCATTTTCGAATTTTCATCGGTTTACGAACTTCTTTAACTTCAACGATTTCTTCTTCTTCACGTTGCTTACGGAATTTGTCCGTTAGTCGCGTAACAATTTGCGACGCTGTAATCCCGCTATATCCAACTGCTGCAAACATATCTTCTTCATTTGCAAAGTTGAATTTTTCAGCAACACGTTTTAAATTGTCCGGAGCTAACACTTCTTTCATCTCATACTCTAGGCTACGCACTTCTTTCTCAACAAGTTCACGGCCTTTTTCAATATTTTCATCTCTACGTTGCTTCTTAAAGAATTGACGTATTTTGTTTTTTGCATGAGATGTTTGAGCAAGTTTCACCCAGTCTTGACTTGGCCCATACGAATGTTTCGATGTTAAAATTTCAATGATGTCACCTGTTTTTAATTTATAATCAAGCGTCACCATTTTCCCGTTTACTTTTGCACCAATTGTTTTATTTCCAATCTCCGAATGGACACGATACGAAAAGTCAATCGGAACAGATCCAAGTGGCAATTCCATTACGTCGCCTTTCGGTGTAAAGACGAATACCATGTCAGAGAATAAATCAATTTTTAATGACTCCATAAACTCTTCTGCATTAGAAGCTTCATTTTGCCATTCTAATATTTGACGGAACCATGTAAGTTTCTTCTCTAATGTACCTGTTGTTTCTGCTGTTTTTCCTTCTTTATACGCCCAGTGCGCCGCGATCCCGAATTCTGCAATCTCATGCATTTCTTTCGTACGAATTTGCACTTCAAGCGGATCACCTTTCGGCCCAATTACAGTCGTATGAAGAGATTGATATAGATTTGCTTTCGGCATTGCAATATAATCTTTAAAACGACCTGGCATTGGCTTCCAGCACGTATGAATAATTCCAAGCACCGCATAACAATCTTTAATACTATTTACTACGACACGTACAGCTAGTAAATCGTAAATTTCATTGAACTGTTTATTTTGCAGTGCCATTTTACGATAAATACTGTAAATATGTTTTGGTCTTCCAGAAATCTCTGGTTGAATTGAAACCTCTTTTAATTTCTCACGAATACCAGTCATTACTTCATCTAAATACTCTTCACGCTCTGCACGTTTACGCTTCATTAAATTTACAATACGATAATATTGTTGCGGATTTAAATAGCGAAGTGACGTATCCTCTAACTCCCATTTAATAGTACTAATTCCGAGTCTATGTGCTAAAGGTGCAAAGATTTCTAACGTTTCATTTGCAATGCGACGCTGCTTCTCTTGAGGCAAATGTTTCAATGTACGCATGTTATGAAGACGATCAGCTAGTTTAATTAAAATAACTCGAATATCTTGAGCCATTGCGATAAACATTTTGCGATGGTTTTCTGCTTGTTGTTGCTCATGAGATTTATATTTAATCTTTCCGAGCTTTGTTACACCATCGACAAGCATAGCAATTTCTTTATTAAATTCCCGTTCAATATCTTCTAATGTAATTTCTGTATCTTCCACTACATCATGTAAGAAACCTGCTGATACTGTAGCTGGATCCATGTGTAAATCAACTAAAATACCTGCAACTTGAATTGGATGAATAATGTACGGTTCACCCGATTTTCTGTATTGTTCGCTATGCGCATCACGTGCATATTCATAGGCACGTGCCACTAGCTCAATATCTTCATCTGCTAAATATTGACTTGCTTTCTCGAGTACCTGTTCAGCTGTTAGTACCTGCTCATTTGCCATCGAATCACCTTTTATTGAAAATTGACTTTATCTTAATTAAGTAGAATAAATTATATTCTATCATTATAACCTAATGATTGTGAATTGTGAAAAGGAAAAGATTTTACTGACATTTCACCTTATTTTTTTGTGCAATTATACAAAAGTACCCGCTCCTCTCCAAGAGATTCACGGGTACTTTTTATCACCGTAGTTTTACCTATATAGTGATTAGTATTTTTCTAATACTAATACATCGTAACCATCTAACATTTTACGACCATCTAAGTAAGTAAGCTCTACTAAGAATGCAATTCCTGCTACAACTCCGCCAAGTTCTTCAACTAGCTTAATTGTCGCTTCAATTGTTCCACCTGTAGCTAATAGATCATCTGTAATCAATACGCGTTGACCTGGCTTAATTGCATCTTTATGGATTGTTAAAACATCTTTACCATATTCTTTACCGTAGTCAACTGTAATTACTTCACGTGGTAATTTCCCTAATTTACGAACTGGTGCAAAACCTACTTCTAACGCATAAGAAACTGGGCAACCGATAATAAAGCCACGTGCTTCTGGCCCTACTACAACGTCAATGTCTCTTTTCTTTGCATACTCAACGATTGCATCTGTTGCTGCTTTGTATGCTTTACCGTCGTTCATTAACGGTGTAATGTCTTTAAATACAATACCTTCTTTTGGATAATCCGGTACAATTGCGATATGTTGCTTGAAATCCATATTTCTGAATCCTCCTCAGATCTAAAAGGTTTGTAAATACAAATCCTTTACCCTAACTGTTCTACTTCTTTATGATTACGAATCGTTTCAAACCATGTATATAGTTGCTGATATGTGCTATAAACCAATTCTTTTTCTAATTGTAAGTGGTTCATTTTCTCACGATATGTGTTCGATTCAATTAAATCACGCTTTTGTTTTTTGTCTGCCATAAAAATGACGCCATCTTTTATTGTAACAAATTCTAACTCAAAAAACACCTGTGTCATGAAATTTACTGTATCTTTTGACCAACCTTTATGTCGACATAGTTGTTCTCCATATTGTCTTAAAGAAAATGGTGCTTTTTGGCTCAAGAACGAATAGTACCATTTAAAATGTTCCCTCGTTGGAACAGTACTAAATAAATGATTATTCTCTTGATAAAATAGCGTATAAATTCGCGACGGGAACCCCACTTTAAATAAATCTCGTAATTCCTCTGTTCCTTTTGGCAAATCAAGTAACACGATGTATTGATCGTCTAAATGAGTTACTTCTGATGCATGCATCATATGCTCTTTATAGTCTTCTAGAGAAAACTTATTCAATACCTCTTCAGAAAAATACACCATCGTTATTTTTTCTTTCGGAAGTTCTGCTACATTCGCTTCTACGTTACGCATACTACGCCAATCAAATAATTGCCACGCCTCTACAGCAATATCTTGTACCATTAATTGCGGCTTCTTAAAATTATTCCATTCATTGATAGATGCTTCCCCTATTACAGATACCTTTGCAACTGGAGAAATTTCTTTTGCATACGCACCAAAACCAAATCCGATTGTATCCAGTGTCGCTTGTCCATCGCGAAGAGCCATTTTCAAATGAGAGCCATCTGATCCGATTGCACGAATACTTTCTAGCTCTGCATCCTTCACTGCAATACGTGGTTTTGGATTTCCAACACCAAATGGCGCTAACTTTTGCATGTCTTCAATTGCTGCCAGTGTTACATCCTCCACTTTACAAAAGACATCAACAGCTGTAATTGGAATAAAATCTTCTTCTGTTAAAATTACCTCTGCTTGTTCATTTAAGCGGCGGCGTAATTCATCTACATCATTCATATGTAGCGTCATTCCCGCTGCCATCGGATGCCCTCCGAAGTGTGGCAATAACTCTCTACAATCTGACAAATTTGCAAACAAATCAAATCCTGCAATACTACGTGCTGAACCTTTTGCTGTTTCTTTTACAGGATCAATGCATAATACAATCGTTGGACGATAAAAACGTTCAACTAATTTAGATGCGACAATTCCAATTACACCTGGATTCCAGTCTTCTTTTGCCAGTACTAGTACTTTATTGTCTTCTGGCGGGAAATTATTTTCCACTTCAGCGATAGCTTCTTCTGTAATTTGCTTTACAATATCTTTTCGCAGTTTGTTCAGCTCATCAATTTCTTCAGCCAACTCTTTCGCTTCTTCTGGATCATCTGATAATAAAAGATGTACAGCCGGTGTAGCATCTTCTAAACGTCCAACTGCATTAATACGCGGAGCGAGTGAGAAGCCAATACTCTCTTCTGTAATTTCACTTTGCGAAACGTTAGCAACTTTAAATAGCGCCTTTAGTCCGATATTTTTCGTCATGCGCATATGCTTTAAACCGCGCTTCACTAGTAATCTATTCTCACCATGAAGTGATACTAAATCGGCTACTGTACCAATTACTGCAATTTCTAATAAATGTTCTGGTACACGGCCTAGTAGTGCATGTGCAACTTTAAACGCAACACCTACACCAGCTAAATAGTGAAACGGATATACACCGCCATCTAATTTCGGATGAATAATCGCAAGTGCTTCTGGCAATTCTGGTGGTGGCTCATGGTGATCTGTAATAATAAGATCTATCCCAAGCTCCTTCGCTACCTTCGCTTCATGTACTGCTGCGATACCAGTATCGACAGTAATAATTAGTGAGAATCCTGCGCTATGTGCCCAACGAAATGCTTCTTCGTTTGGTCCATATCCTTCTGTAAAACGGTTTGGAATATAAAATTCTACGTCTGCACCTAATTCTTGCAAGGCAAGATATAACACAGTCGTACTACTTACTCCATCCGCATCGTAGTCACCAAATATTAATATTTGCTCTCCATTTTGAATCGCCTTATTTACACGTTCTACCGTTCTATCCATTCCTTCTAATAAAAATGGATCATGAAATTCTTGATTTTCTGTATTTAAAAAATCTAAAATCTTATCTTCTGTATCTAGTCCTCTACCGAGGAATAACGAAACGACAAGTGGTGATAATTGTAATTTACTTGCTAATTCACTCACTCGCTCATTATTATATTCTTTTTCTTTCCAACGCGTCTTCGGTTGTAACACGAAATCACCCCTTAACCTGTTCATTATACAAGACAGATTAAGGGGTGACAATATAATGCAAACTACGATGCAATATCTATATACTAAAATGTTAATGATATTTAATTTGGGGAATACGGATTTATATGTACAAACACATTTTGTACGTTATCTTGTTCCATAAGCGTTTCTTTCACATGCTTTCCAATGCGGTGCCCTTCTTCTACAGTAATGTATGGATCTACAGAAACTTTAATATCAACAATAACGTAATGACCATGCTCCCTTGCATATAAAGAACCGATTTTTTTCACACCATCTATTTGAAGTACTGCTTCTCTAAGCGGAACAACATCTTCCTCATGAAGAACATGATCAAGCGTTGCATGAATTGCTTCTGCCCCAATACTCCACGCCATTTTTGCAACAAGAAGTGAAACAAATAATCCTGCAATTGGATCGGCATATACAAGCCAATCTAACCCGAACTTACCTCCCATAATCGCTGCACAAATACCGATTAAAGCTGCAATTGAAGAAAACACATCCGAACGATGTTCATATGCATTTGCAATAATTGCATCACTATTTACCCTCTTCCCTAATCGGAATTTATATTGAAACATTCCTTCTTTCACGATAATTGAAAGAACAACAGCAAAAATCGTAATTCCTTTCGGTGGTTCTAGTTCCTGCGAAAAAGCTTTTATAGACGAAATTGCTATCTCGATTCCCACAATAAATAATAATACTGCAACAATAATTGCTGAAATCGATTCCGCTTTACCATGACCATACGGATGATCTTCATCAGGCGGTTGCTTTGCTGCTCGCAATCCAAAAAGTACAGCGAGCGAACCAATTACATCTGATGCAGAATGCACGGCATCCGCTAATAGTGCTTTACTGTTCCCAATATAACCAATTACCGCCTTTACAATCGCTAATATAATATTACCAACGATTCCGACAATAGCACCAAACTCGGCCTGTTTAAAACGTTCATCTTTTTCCATAATTAAAATCCCTTCTTTTCTTAACCTATCTTTTTATTGTAGCAAAAACAGCGATAACACCACCACTTTCTTCCATCTTTCTTTTGTTAAAAAGTTGCTATCTTATTGTATCCACAAACGAAAAAAGAGATGCCTCATAAAGAGACATCATCTTATTTATACTTGTGGTTCAGATTCTACTTTCTCAACCTTTTTCTTGTTTTTGCCCTTTTTCAAACGACGGTTTTCAAGCATTAACCAAATTTGAGAAGCAACGAAAACAGAAGAGTACGTACCTACAACTAATCCAACAAGTAACGCAAACGAGAAGTTACGTAATGACTCACTACCGAAGATAAGTAACGCAATTACCGGGAATAACACTGTTAATACGGTGTTAATTGAACGGCCAAGCGTTTGGCGAATACTTGCATTTACGATTTCTTCTAAGTCTTTTATATCGCGAACTCGTTTTTTCTGTTTGTATAATTCACGGTTTCTATCAAATGTAACAATTGAGTCATTAATAGAATAACCGATGATTGTTAACACTGCAGCGATAAACGTTAAGTCTACCTCTAATTGGAAAATACTAAATATAACAACCATAACGAATGCGTCATGTAATAATGCAAGTACTGCAGATAATGCGTACGTAAATCTGAATCGAATACTTACGTATAAAATGATAACCGCAGAAGCAATTAATACTGCGATAAATGCATTTCGTGCAATTTCTTTACCAATTGTCGGTGAAACTGTACTTACATTTGGATCTGTACCATATTTATCGTGGAAGAATGTTTTTGTTTTCGCAATTTCATCTTTTGATAGAACACCTAATGTACGAACTGCGAATCCTTTATTGTCATCTCCAGTCGGTACAATATTTTCTTCCTTCACGTCAATTTTCAATTCTTTAAAATCTTTATGAACATCAGACACAGTAAGTGCTTGTTTTGATTGCAAGTCGATACGTGTACCACTCGCAAAATCAATACCAAGATTCAATTTGAAAATTGGTAGTATAATTGCACCTGCAATTACAACTACAATCGAGAAAACAAGGAATTTATGACCGATATTTACGAAGTTAATACGATCAAATCTTGTCGGTGGGTGTACTACACCTTTTGTTAATGGAATAATATCCTTTTGTTTCACACCAAAGTATCCTGGCTTTTTATCGAAGTAACGGCTCTTTACAAGTAAACCTAGTAAGAAACGAGTACCGAATACGTTCGTAACGAAACCAACTAAAATACTTACGATTAAACTTGTTGCGAATCCTTTTACAGAGCTATTACCATAAACGAATAATACACCAGCCGCTGCAAGAGTCGTAACGTTTGCATCTAAAATTGTTGCTAATGAACGATGATTACCAGCACGGAATGCTGACATCATTGACTTACCAATTTTCAGCTCTTCTTTCAGTCTCTCGTACGTAATAATATTCGCATCAACTGCGATACCTACCCCGAGCACTAATGCCGCAATACCTGGTAATGTCAGAACCGCATGCATCCAGTTAAATACGAGTAGCGTAACAAAAATGTATAGACCTAACATAATAACCGCTACAATTCCTGGTAAACGGTAGTATACAAGCATAAATAAGAAAATAAGAGCGATACCAATCGCACTAGCGAAAATCGTTTGCTCTAACGCTTGTTGACCAAATTTCGCTCCAACTGATGTTGAATACATTTCTTTTAAATCAACAGGAAGTGCACCTGCATTTAATAAAGATGAAAGTTGTTTCGCACTTTCAACTGTGAAGTTTCCACCTACGATAGATACTTCAGCTTGATTAAACACTTGGCTTACTGTTGCTGCTGATAAGAACTTCGGATTCGGTTTTGCAGACTCTGCTTTATACGAATCTTTTCCTTCTTCAAAGTCAAGCCAAATTACCATTAAATTCGTTGGTGGTGGCATTTTTGAAATTTTTTCAGTTACTTCACGGAATCTATCAGCGCTTTTTAGTGTAAGACCTACGCTCGCACGGCCTTGCTCATCAAATGTTTGTTTCGCTCCGCCGCCTTTTAAATCCGTTCCGTCCATAAGAAGGTTGTCATCTACATCACGGAATGTTAATTTCGCTTGTGTTGATAACATTTCACGTGCTTTTTGCTGGTCTTGTACACCAGCAAGCTGTACGCGAATTCGATCTTGTCCTTCAATTTGAATGTTCGGCTCACTTACACCGAGAACATTGACACGATTTTCAAGAGCACCTACTGTACTTACAAGTGCCTCTCGGTCGATTTTATCACCTTTTTTGGCTGGTT
This sequence comes from Bacillus sp. EB106-07-01-XG149, assembly GCF_058791555.1. Classification (NCBI taxonomy): domain Bacteria; kingdom Bacillati; phylum Bacillota; class Bacilli; order Caryophanales; family Bacillaceae; genus Bacillus; species Bacillus sp. EB106-07-01-XG149. The sequence continues at coordinate 694,447 of NZ_JBYTDP010000002.1, forward strand.
TTACTTCATACAGAATTTCAAAACCACCGCGAAGGTCTAGTCCTAGACTAATTCCTTTTGCTATGTCTTTTCCTGCCGCACCAATTACTCCACCGATTAATAAAACGATGAGGAAAAAGGCGGCAATTCTCGTACCACGCTTTGCCATATGTACCCTCTTTCTGCTACTAACACTTTAAATAAATCTCTTACGATTCACTTTTACACGTATGCATACGCCTAGTTAGTAGACTTCCTTTCTATAATTTTGCTAGTTCATCACTAGCTGTGTCGGTACGTTTTTCACAATACCTACACTTTCATTATTTATTTTTTCTCTTCACTACCCCCTTTATATATAATCTTAGACATAATTATTTCCTCATTATCAATACCTATCATTATACTGCAAAAGGAAGAACAAACCAATTGCAGTCGGTTATTTATTTTCATATTCATCAAATGACCAAAGTGGCGCTTGATATGCTTCTACAGTTAAATAATTCATATATTCATTAGTACTTACTCTTAATACATCATTTACTAATTCATATAATCTAACATCACCGTTTATCTTTTTCCACTTCTTCACTTTAAGAAACTTCCAAATATCATCATCTGTTACTCGGTCATAACCGAACATGTGAAACTCTTCTACTTTGCTTTCTAAAACGACTTGTAACTGTCCGCGGTATGATTCTACCAAAGCCTCTTTTTCTAACATACATAAACATCTCCTTCTTATTTCAGCACGAAAAGTCGCTTTTAATCCCGCTCTAATGGACAGCAATAACTACTTTCAAGAGTACTCTCATACTTCACTCTCTTAAATGCTTGTCATTCTTGTCTCATACGTGCATATAAATTATTGTAAATCATTCCACTGATTTTGAGAAGGTAGGAGAAGACCATGACGAGACAAAGCTTTTTAAAAGGCGCATTTATTTTAATGATAGCCGGCTTTATTACCAAAATCCTTGGATTTATTAACCGGATTGTAATGGCACGTATTTTAGGAGAAGAAGGCGTTGGCCTTTATATGATGGCCGTTCCTACATTCATTCTAGCAATTACATTAACACAAATCGGCCTTCCTGTCGCAATCGCAAAATTTGTAGCAGAAGCGGAAGCTGTGAACGATAAACAAAGGATTAAAAAAATATTAACAGTATCATTAGCTGTTACATCCGTTATTAGTATCATTTTAACAATCGGAATTATGCTCCTCACACCTATTTTAGCAAAAACATTATTAACTGATGAACGAACGTACTATCCATTAATGGCCATTTTACCTGTCGTTCCTGTTATTGCTGTTTCTTCTGTTTTACGCGGTTATTTCCAAGGGAAACAAAATATGAAACCTAGCGCTTATGCTCAAGTTATAGAACAAGTTGTCCGCATTACAATTATCGCTATATGCATTCAGTTATTTTTACCTTACGGCGTAGAATATGCTGCAGCTGGCGCTATGTTATCAGCCGTTCTCGGTGAAGTTGCATCGTTATTATTTTTACTCACTTTATTCCAGCGCGAAAAACATTTATCTATACGCTCTGGATTTTTCACTACTGTAAAGGAGAGCACAGGTACATTTTATTCTCTTATGGATATCGCTCTTCCGACTACAGGAAGTCGTTTAATCGGTTCCGTTTCATATTTCTTTGAGCCTATCGTCGTTATGCAAAGCTTAGCGATTGCCGGAGTTGCTGCTTCTGTCGCAACCCAGCAATACGGTATATTAAACGGTTATGCATTCCCACTTCTATCACTGCCAGCCTTTATTACATACGCTCTTTCTACAGCGCTCGTTCCATCTATTAGTGAAGCGATGGCTAAAAGACAGCATAAATTAGTGGAACACCGCCTACAACAAGCTCTTCGAATCTCATTAATTACTGGTGGGTGGTCAGTCGTTATATTATACGTATTCGCTTCTCCTATTTTAACTCTTATGTATGGATCGGATAGTGCAACAGCATTTATCCAGCTTCTTGCACCTTGCTTTTTATTTCATTACTTTCAAAGTCCACTTACCTCTGTTTTACAAGCTTTAAACTTAGCAAGAGCTGCAATGATGAATACATTTATTGGCGCCATCGTGAAATTAATCCTTATTTTTGTACTAGCTTCAAGGCCAGATTTTCAAATGATGGGGGTTGCACTCGCTATCGCTGCAAATATAGTGACGGTAACATTCCTTCATTACGCTACTGTTTTAAAGAAAATTACATTTACCATTTATGCAAAAGACTACATTTTCGGCGGACTTGCTATCGGTATTGCAGGTGCTTTCGGTTTTTACCTTCATAAATATATGATTTTCTCTCATTCACTTGGCGTACAAACATTATGGGAAATCACTTTAACAACAATCATTTATATCGTCCTCCTCTTCACTTTCAAACTCATTCGAAAAGAAGAGTTAAGCCGACTCCCAATCATTCGAAAACTTTCATTTTTGAAGTAAACGGGCTTACTATTTCATATAGTAAGCCTCTAGTTTTCTTTCAAATCAACAAAAAATTGTCCATTTTGAAAGCTGCAGTATAAAATTTGTGTGATATCGTTATAACCTAAGTTTTTTAATTTGCCAATGAGCCATTCGTCTGTATGTTCAATCATTTGTAAATGATTCAATTGAATTTCTCCATCAATAATAAGAGGAAGAGTAAACTGCAATGTATCCTGTTTACCTTTTTGTTTTTGAAAGACAGATAACTTCCCAGATGGTTCTAAAATAGCGTATTCTACATCTCGGATATCTCCAACTCCTTGCTCCCTTAATTGCATCAATAAATCATCTATATTATAACGCTGCTTTCTCATCTTCTTTTCATCAATTTTCCCCGCATTTACAAGAATAGCCGGCTCACCTTCTATTAAATGCCGAAATCGTTGAAACTTTAATGAAATGACTGACAAAATAATCTGTATACACATAAGAAAAGTCATCGGAACTAATTGGTGCCAAAGTGATTTATCGGTATTTTCAATTGCGACTACGGCCATTTCGCCAAGCATAATGAATACGACTAAATCTAATACACTTAACTCTCCAATTTCACGTTTACCCATAAGACGAAAAATAATTAATATGATGATATACAAAAGCATCGTCCGGCCAATGATTGATACCCATTCCATTTCTACATCTCCTTTTTTACGTATAGACTCCCCTATAAAAAATAAACTAGTCTAACTTGGGCAAAAAGAAAATATGCTTGTATTAAAAAGGGGGAATGTATAAATGGATGGAACGAAAAAATTATCAACCGCAATCGGCTTTGGTATCATTACCTTATTAATTCTTGCATCAATTATTAGCATGGTTATAGCTCTTTTATTAAAGTTTACAGCTATGACTGAAGGGACATTAGCCGTTACTATTTTTATACTAGCACTTTTATCTATGCTTATATCCGGATTTACTGCCGGCAAAAAAGCACAAGGGAAAGGTTGGCTAGTAGGTTTCACAACAGGTCTTACATTCGCAATACTTGTTTTTCTAGTTAACTATTTAGGCTTCTCTCAAACTTTATCGAACTCCCAGTTACTTTATCAATTAGCATTAATGGGCGCGAGTACACTCGGTGGTATTTTCGGGGTAAATATGTCAAAACAAAATAACTAAAAAAGGCCCTGCACATTTCATGCAGGGCCTTCCTCATTAGTTTTTCACAACTTCACGAATCGCATTACGATCGAAAGTTAAGTGTGAACCACCAGATTTAATAACGATTTTCGTCTCATCTACTGATTCGATTGTACCGTGTAAACCACCGATTGTTACGATAGCATCACCTTTTGCTAACTCATTTTGCATTTGAGCAACTGCTTTTTGACGCTTTTGTTGCGGGCGAATTAATAAGAAATAGAAAATCGCAAACATCGCAACGATCATAACGATATTCATCATACCTGGATTCATCTTTTGTTCCTCCTTTTAAATTATGTATTAGAAGTTTTTAGCATTCGGTTTATTAAAGCCATACTGTTCAAAGAATTCTTCGCGGAAATCGCCAAGACGGTCTTCACGAATAGCTTGTCTCACCTGCTCCATTAAGTTTAACAGAAAATGAAGGTTGTGATAAGACGTTAAACGAATTCCGAACGTTTCATCACATTTCATTAAGTGACGAATATACGCACGAGAGTAATTTTTACATGTATAGCAATCACAATTTGGATCAAGCGGACCGAAGTCTCTTGCAAATTTCGCATTTTTTACAACTAGACGGCCTTCACTTGTCATACATGTACCATTTCGAGCGATACGAGTTGGGAGTACGCAGTCAAACATATCAATACCACGAATTGCACCATCGATTAATGAGTCAGGAGAACCTACTCCCATTAAGTAACGTGGCTTATTATCTGGAAGAAGTGGCGTTGTAAACTCAAGTACACGGTTCATAATATCTTTCGGCTCACCTACAGATAAACCACCTACAGCGTAACCAGGGAAGTCCATTGAAACAAGGTCTTTTGCACTTTGACGACGAAGCTCTTCGAACTCTCCGCCCTGTACAATACCGAATAAACCTTGATCTTGTGGACGTTCATGCGCTTTTAAACAACGTTCTGCCCAGCGGCTTGTACGTTCTACAGATTTCTTCATATATTCAAAAGTAGCCGGGAAAGGTGGACACTCATCAAATGCCATCATAATATCCGATCCTAATGCATTTTGAATTTCCATCGCTTTTTCTGGTGATAAGAATAATTTATCTCCATTTAAGTGGTTACGGAAGTGAACGCCTTCCTCTTCAATACGACGGAAGTCACTTAAACTGAATACTTGGAAACCACCAGAGTCCGTTAAGATTGCACGATCCCAGTTCATAAATTTATGCAAACCACCTGCTTCACGAATAATTTCGTGACCTGGGCGTAGCCATAAATGATACGTATTACTTAAAATAATGCCAGAATCCATTGCTTTTAATTCTTCTGGTGACATTGTCTTAACTGTTGCAAGTGTACCAACTGGCATAAATGTTGGTGTATCAAATGAACCGTGTGGCGTATGTACACGTCCTAAACGGGCACCTGTTTGTTTACAAGTTTTAATAAATTCATAACGAATTGCTGTCATAATTTACTCCTTTTATTTGTTTCCCATTTTAGCGTGAGATGCAACGAACATTGCATCACCGAAGCTAAAGAAACGATATTTTTCTTTTACTGCTTCATTATAAGCGTGAAGTACATTATCTCTATTTGCAAATGCACTTACAAGCATAATTAATGTTGATTTCGGTAAATGGAAGTTTGTAATTAAACCATCAATTGCTTTAAATTCATAACCTGGGTACATAAAAATGTCTGTCCAGCCAGAAGCAGCACAAAGCTTACCATCATGATCTGTCGCAATTGTTTCTAACGTACGAGTTGAAGTCGTACCTACCGTAATAATACGTCCACCATTCTCTTTCACGCGATTTAATAACGCAGCTGTCTCTTCAGACATATGGTAATATTCTGCGTGCATATGGTGTTCTTCAATCGTATCTGCAGAAACTGGTCTAAATGTTCCAAGTCCTACGTGAAGTGTAATGAAAGCTAACCCAACGCCTTTTTGTTTTAACTTCTCCAATAGCTCTTCTGTAAAGTGAAGTCCCGCAGTCGGCGCTGCTGCTGAACCGATTTCTTTCGCATATACTGTTTGATAGCGATCACGATCTTCTAGCGTCTCTTTAATATATGGAGGAAGTGGCATTTCCCCAAGCTCATCTAAAATTTCATAGAAGATGCCGTCATATGAAAATTCAAGCTGACGTCCACCTTGATCTGCAGTTCCTATACAAGTTGCTTTTAATTTCCCTTCGCCAAAAGAGATAACAGTTCCTTCTTTTACACGTTTCGCTGGCTTAACAAGCGTTTCCCACTTATCGCCTTCTTCTTGTTTTAGAAGAAGTACTTCAATGTGCGCGCCTGTATCTTCTTTCACACCGTGCAAACGAGCAGGCATAACTTTCGTTTCATTTAAAACTAAGCAATCCCCCTCATGTAAGTAAGAAAGAATGTCTGTAAAATGTTTATGCTCAATATCGCCTGTTTCACGATCTAACACCATTAATCTTGATGTTTCACGATCTTCTAATGGGATTTGTGCAATAAGTTCTTCTGGTAAATGAAAATCAAACAGATTAATATCCATAACTATATCCACCTATTTCTTATTTAAATCGATTTATTATATACATAATAAAAGATAATACAATACTTAACACAATACATGTAATGATAGGAAAATAAAAGGTAACGTTACCTTTTTTCACAAAAATATCGCCTGGAAGCCTTCCTATGAACTTCCAAGCTAATCCAACAACAATGAGCAAAATACCAGCTGTAATAAGCAGCTTTGGCATCTCCGTCATGCTTTTGGCATCTCCATTCCGAAATGCTCATATGCAAGCGGCGTTACGATTCGGCCTCTTGGCGTTCGTTGTAAAAAACCAATTTGTAATAAATATGGCTCATATACATCTTCAATCGTATGAGACTCTTCTCCAATCGTTGCCGAAACCGTTTCTAACCCGACTGGGCCACCACGGAATTTCTCAATAATACCAAGCAATAATTTATGATCGATATGATCTAGACCTAGTTTATCTACCTGCAGTAGTTCTAACGCCATTTGTGTAATTTCCATCGTAACAGTTCCGTTACCACGAACTTGTGCGAAATCTCGTACACGTCGTAATAAACGATTCGCAATACGAGGTGTACCACGAGCACGTCTTGCAATTTCTAGTGCGGCTAACGAATCAATTTCAACTTCGAATACTTCTGCTGTACGTTCAACAATCTCAGAAAGCTGATCTACTGTGTAATACTCTAATCTTGAAAGTACACCGAAACGGTCACGAAGCGGCGCTGATAATGCTCCCGCACGTGTCGTTGCTCCAACTAGTGTAAACGGAGGCAAATCTAGACGTACAGATCGTGCTGACGGCCCTTTTCCAATTACAATATCAAGGCAAAAATCTTCCATCGCAGGATATAATACTTCTTCAATTGATCTATGCAAACGATGAATTTCATCAATAAATAGTACATCCCCCGGCTGAAGTGCTGTTAATACAGCTGCTAAATCTCCCGGCCTTTCAATTGCTGGACCTGAAGTCGTTCTAACATTTACGCCCATTTCATTGGCAATAATATTGGCAAGCGTCGTTTTACCAAGTCCTGGTGGTCCATATAAAAGCACATGATCTAACGTTTCTTCACGCATTTTCGCTGCTTCAATAAACACCTCTAAATTATGTTTCGCTTTATCTTGGCCAATATACTGACGGAGCGTCTGTGGCCGTAATGAATATTCTAAATCCGAATCTTCATATGCAGATTCCCCTGAAAGGAGACGTTCGTCCATTATACTCACCTCTTACCATTTAGTAAAAGACTAAGTGCCTTTTTAATATACTGATCCGTCGTTAATGATTCTTTTAATAACTCTGGTACAACGCGAGAAACTTCTCGTTCTGCGTATCCAAGTGCGCGCAGAGCTTCCAGCGCCTCATCAAGCTCAGCTGATGAACCTTTCTTCTCATCAAAACGTTCTGTGTCTGAGAATAAATCAACAAATGCATCTGGCACGACATCAGCTAGTTTTCCTTTTAAATCTAAAATCATTTGGCGTGCTGTTTTCTTTCCGACGCCCGGGAACTTCACTAAAAACTTCTCGTCTTCGTGTTCAATCGCTTGAACGACCTGTCCTGTTTGACCAGACGCTAAAATTGCAAGAGCGCCTTTTGGTCCAATACCAGACACACCTAACAACTTTGTAAATAATAAACGCTCTTCACGTGTTTTAAAACCGTAAAGTGCCATAATATCTTCTCTCACATAATGATATGTATAGACACGGATTTCTTGCTTACTTCTTTGAAATACATACGGATTTGGTGTGAAAATTTGATAACCAATTCCGTTATGGTCAATTACGACATATTCCGGTCCTACATACTCCACGTAACCTGTAACATATTCAAACAAAATACGATCTCTCCCTCTTAAATCATGTATTCCATTTTAACATATTTAATGATAGAAAAGCGAGACTACCCCAACAAATGTTCTCTATTTGAAACTTCTGTTATTTTCCATTGACAGAAAGTATGAAGCACCTTAATATACAGAAGTCGATAATGATTATCAATACTAATTAAAGGGGTTACATCAGGATGAAACAGAAGCTATTTATTTTATTTACTATTATGCTAGTTGTTCTTTCTATCGTTGGCTGTTCTTCTCAAAAAGAAGAATCGAAAGCGAAAGAACAACCGAAAACAAAAGTTGTAAAACACGCTAAAGGGGAGGCTACAATTCCAGTAAATCCAAAGAGAATTGTTGACCTATCTGGATCAACAGAAGAATTATTACTTCTTGGACACAAACCTGTTGGTACAGCAAACACATATAAAGATAAAATCCAAAATCATTTAACTGACAAATTAGATGGCGTAAAAGCAGTAGGTTGGTACTGGGCACCTAAAGTTGATTTAGAAGCTGTTACTGCATTAAAACCAGACTTAATTATTTTAAATAATCGTCAATTGAAGATTTATGATCAATTAGAAAAGGTTGCACCAACAATTGTTTTAGAAACAAACTTAGAAGACTGGCGCGGTAAGTTTAAAGAAGTAGGTAAACTATTTGACGAAGAAAAGAAAGCAGACAAATGGATTGCAGACTACGATAAAAAAGCAGACTCTTTATCTAAAAAAATTAAAGAAAAAACAAAAGATGAGAACTTTATGTTCGTCGCAGTTACACCACAAAACTTCCGTGTATACGGTAGCTTCGGATACGGTGACATCATCTTTAATGACTTAAAACTTCCAGTAACAAAAGGTACAGATTTAAAACAAACGATGGCACAAGTATCGCTAGAAGGTCTTGTTGCATTCCAACCTGATCAAATGTTTATTGTAAACTTTGGCGGCGAAGCTGATAAAGTTTACGAAGACTACAAAAACAGTGCCGTTTGGAAAGACAATAAAGCAGTTAAAAACAATCACGTATATGAAGTATCAAATGAAATCTTCAATACGAAAGCTTTCAATCCAATCGGAAAAGATATGCTAATTGATGAAATCGCAAAACAAATTTTAGATAAAAACAAGTAAAAAAAAGCAGCTCACCATGAGCTGCTTTTTTTCTTATTTTGCACTGCGTATTGCTTCATTTTTTCAATCGTCTTCACAAAACCTTCTTTTGATTTAATGCGAATACCACGCTTCAATTTTGCACGCTCATAACTCTCCAGCTTTTTCATATCAATTTGAAAGAAGGAATGAATCGCATTATCACTTTTCGGTACACCTTTAAAAATTTGTAATATCCCTTCCTCTGACACACCAAAATATCCGCTCGTTTTCAATAATGGAGAAATATCATCAACTTTCTTTTGTAATACGATTTGTACATCATCACGATCAACGAGCTGCCATTCTTTATATTGCTGTAGAAACTTTTCTAAGTCCGCTACTTTTTCTGTAAATATTTCCTCGCTTACTTCTCCATCAACATACATTCGCTCTAATAAAATTGTAACTTCCGGCTCTTTTTCTGTTACTTCTGGTACTGGCCCTTCCGCCTTCACATTCGTTTCATAAACGAAACAAAACATCATAACGAAAGCTTGTACTGCAATCAGTATCCATTTCATTTCCGTTCACCTCTTTTAGGCAAGATCAAACTTTCATTAGTAGCTTTTCCGGAAATGGAGGTTTTATCCATATAAATGACCGTATTACATTTCTCTCGAAAATAAAAAATGCAGATAAAGTTTTATCTTTATCTGCATTAGCATTTGTTTTTATATAAAATGAAAGACGCCTGCAAAGCAGGCGTCTTGATGCGTTTACGGCGAGAGACCAGGCGACCACATTCGCGTGTTTAGCACTTAAGCATATCTCTCGTCTTACGTAAATTAGCTCATCGCTTTGCTAATATAACATTAATAAAGTATAAGTGCAACATGTTTATAAAAATATTTTATTTCCTCTTTTAGCCAAATAAATTTATGTAAATTATAAATTGATAAATGTAATATATACGTTACAATTAGTGTAACAGCGAAATCATAATAAACAGGAGATGGATATTGTGAAAAAAATAAAGGATGAACGTCTCATTCTGAAAACATTAAAAAACATACGTATTGCCTTTCTTTTTCAATCACTTGGTATAATTGGCATTTTAGGCTATATCGGATTCACTGAAGGAATGGATCAAATTACGAAATCTCCATTATGGTTATTATTTATGCTTACGAGTATTTTAATTGCTTATTTACAGTTAAGCGTTTCAATCGATGTAGAAGAGAGCGAAAAAGATATAAAGTTAACTCCTTATTACAAAATTATTTTACGTTCTCTTATTGTAGGAACTATTATAGCTATTATTTATATCATTTTCAGTCCAGAAAGACCTCTCTTTGAAGCAGTTTTAACAGGTAGTATTTTCTTCATATGCTTTTTAGCGTCTTATTCCGTTAGTTATTTTATTAAAAAACGTCGTGTACAAGACAATGATGAATAAAGAGGAAGGGCTCCCCCTTCCTCTTTTATTTTGCTATCGCATAGTACCAGTAGTACCGGTTAAACCGTAACGAATGTCTCGGAACATATTCCCTATATCACGATTAAAATCGTTTGTAACTGTACCATTACGTAGGCGTGTACTCATTGCATCGACACGAGTAAACATGTCATTTCTTACAGAAACATATACATTTCTGTTTCCAACTTCATTTACAACGGCTTGACGAACTTCGTTTGCAAGTGCCGTTTCATTCGATACTGGATTACGCGGTTTTACCGCAATCGCCACATCGTTTCCATATACAACTGTAGACACGCGGTCTACGTTATTCATACGCTTTACACGATTTGTTATTTTTTCTGCTGTTTTACCATCATTGTTAATGTATGAATTGTTCATTGTAATATTACGTGTTGGATGCGGGTTAGCAATTTGACCGTTGTAATTTACATCGCGGTAATAATTGTTATATCCTGTATCGTTACGACCATTTCTATATGTTACATAATCTGTATAACGATCATTACGCGTTACATTATCACGGTACTGGTGTGTATCATTATAAGATGTACGCTCGTAATTGTAGTTACGTCCATCCATTGCATTGTTATCTTTTGGTGTACCACATGCAGCTAATGCACTGGTAACTAACAAAGAAGCAGCAATCACTTTTACTTTCGTATTCAATACAAAAACCCCCTCTGTTAGAATGAGCTTCTCTTCTGAAAAGCTCCCTCTTATGATGAGTAACAGAGAAGGTTTTTACACTGTTAATATTTCACTGGGGATTTTCTAACATTTGATGTAAATCTTCCATTTTCAGAACGACTCTACATAAAAAAAAGGCGGGAATAATCCCACCTTTTTTAAACTTCCTCTTCGTCCTCTTCTTCTGAAACTGGATCTCCAAATACATTTGGTGGATCTGGTTGATAATACATCGTTCCTGGCTGTGGCGCATATGCCGATTGAGTTGGTTGATAATATAAAGGATTTGCGTATTGCGGTCCTCCAGGTTGAGGACTATATAACCTACTCTCTCCTCCGCATCCACAATCTTCCTCACCTTGTACGAGCGGCGGCATATTATTATCCATTGGCATCATATTTGGATTCGGCATAGACGTATATTGCGGTCCAAACGGTGCTCCTTGCTGATATGGCATTTGATATGGATTTTGTTGTTGATAATACGGATTAGGCGGCATCACAGGCTGTTGGTATGGCATTTGATATGGCATCATATTCGGTGGTTGATTATTATCCATTATCGGCATCATATTTGGCATTTGATTGTTATCCATTATCGGCATCATATTTGGCATTT
>NZ_JBYTDP010000002.1:706407-816522 GCF_058791555.1 Bacillus sp. EB106-07-01-XG149
TTGATTATTATCCATTATCGGCATCATATTCGGCATTTGATTGTTATCCATGATTGGCATCATATTTGGCATTTGATTGTTATCCATTATCGGCATCATATTTGGCATTTGATTATTATCCATTATCGGCATCATATTCGGCATTTGATTGTTATCCATGATTGGCATCATATTTGGCATTTGATTATTATCCACGATTGGCATCATGTTTGGCATTTGGTTGTTATCCATTATCGGCATCATATTTGGCATTTGGTTGTTATCCATTATCGGCATCATATTTGGCATTTGGTTGTTATCCATGATTGGCATCGTATTTGGTGGTTGATTATTATCCAACATTGGCATGATGTTTGGTATTGGGTTATTATCCATGATTGGCATCATATTTGGTGGTTGATTATTATCCAACATTGGCATCATATTTGGTGGTTGATTATTATCCAACATTGGCATCATATTTGGTGGCTGATTGTTATCCAACATTGGCATGATGTTTGGTACTTGAATATTTGGCGGTATTACTTGCGGAATGACTACATTCTCTTTCGATACATTTGGTGACACTATATTTCCTACATTTTCTTTCTTTACTTGTGGTGATACTATGTTTCCTACATTTTCTTTCTTTACTTGTGGTGATACTATGTTTCCTACATTTTCTTTCTTCACTTGTGGTGATACTATGTTTCCTATATTTTCTTTCTTTACTTGCGGTGATATTATATTTCCTACATTCTCTTTCTTTACTTGCGGTGATATTATATTTCCTATATTCTCTTTCTTCACTTGCGATGATACTATATTTCCTACGTTCTCTTTCTTCACTTGTGGTGACACTATGTTATCTTTTTTCGTTTGCGGAGAAATGATGTTATTAGGTTTCATTTTAGTAATTTGAGGAGCAATTAACTCGCTTCCTTTTTTAATTACATCTGAAATTTTATATTCTTTTTTTGCTTTTATTGGTGGTTGCGGCGGCTGTGGTAATACATTTATCGAAAACTTCGTGTTTTCTTTTTCTGCTGGTTTTTGTTTTTCTATAACAGGTGGTTTTTGAATAACAGACGGTTTTTCAACTGGTTTTTCTATTTGAATTGGCTTTTCTTTTTGCACCTCTTTTTGTGGCTTTACCTGTACTTCTTTTTGCGGTTTCACTTGCATTTCCTTCTGTGGTTTTACCTGTACTTCTTTTTGTGGTTTTACTTGCATTTCCTTCTGTGGTTTTACCTGTACTTCTTTTTGTGGTTTTACTTGCACTTCTTTTTGTGTTTGTTGCATTGCAGGTTGCTGTGTAATTGGCGCTGATTGATACGTAACTTCTTCCTCATCCTCTATTCCAAGCGGAGTTGGCGTTGCTGCAAATTCTTTTTGTTGTACTTCTTTTACGTATTGTTTTGGAGGTGATGAACCTGCTCCAGCATGTTGTTTCACGTGAACGCTGTTTGATGGTACTTTAATTTTCATACCTGGCATGATTAAATCTGGATTACTAAGTTGTGTATTTGTATTTTTCAACGTATCAAAATCCACTCCGTACTTTTTCGCAATTTTCCAAAGGGTATCCCCTTTTTGCACGATATGAATTTTCAAATTTTCCCCCTCCTGTATAACTTATCTATAAGTAACAAATCTCATGAAGTAACCCTTTCTAAATAACGTTAACTTCTTTTCACTTGTATCACTTCTTCGATTTTCAATATCATTAGAAGTGGAATAAGCATAAGAAAATCGCAATGATTTCTTCAAAACAATGTATGCCCATTTCGTTCTCGTTATGATTATATGCATGAAAAAAAGCAACAGAAATACCGTTGCTTTACACACGCTCTAACATACGATTTAATGCAAGAACCGCTTCTTCAGTCACTTGTTTATCTACGCTAATAACGTTAATTTCTTCTCCTCTTTCTACCGTTTCAAGCACCCATAATAAGTGCGGCAGATCAATTCGGTTCATCGTTAAACACGGACACATAAATGGATTAAGTGAAACAATCTCTTTATCTGGATGTTGCTGAATAATTCGGTTCACTAAATTCATCTCTGTACCAATTGCCCATTTACTTCCAGGTGGCGCTGCTTCAATCATATCAATAATATATTTCGTTGATCCTGCGTAATCCGAAGCATCAACGACCTCATAACAACATTCTGGATGTACAATAATATTCATATCCGGATGATTTTTCCGTATATTCTCAATGTTTTTCACTGTAAAGTTTTGATGAACCGAACAATGCCCTTTCCATAAAATCACTTGAATTCCTTCTATATCTCCATCGTACTCTAATGAATCTGTATGTGGGTCCCATACTGCCATTTTATCTAATGGGATACCTAAATCGTATGCTGTATTTCTTCCTAAATGTTGATCCGGTAAAAAGACAAGACGCTCTTTTTGTGTAAACGCCCAAGACACCATTTGTTTTGCATTAGAAGAAGTTACTGTTGCTCCGCCATTACGACCACAAAACGCTTTAATTGCAGCTGTAGAGTTAACATATGTTAACGGAATCATCGTATCTCCAAATAATTTTGCGAGCTCTTTCCATGCCCTTTCTGTTTGTTCAATATCTGCCATATCTGCCATCGAACAACCTGCACGCATATCTGGCAAAATAATGATTTGATCATCTGTCGTTAACATATCTGCTGTTTCTGCCATAAAGTGTACACCGCAAAATACAATATATTTCGCTTCTTTATTGCTCGCTGCAACTTGTGCAAGCTGAAGTGAATCTCCTGCTGCATCAGAAAATTGTACCACTTCATCTTTTTGGTAATGATGTCCTGGAATAAATAGTGTTTTCCCCATTTTTTCTTTAATTTCACGAACACGCTTTTCCATTTCTTCTGTTGTCATCGTGTAATAACGCTCTGGTAACATCGTTTCAATCGGTTGCACTTTTTCTAAAATACTCATATTCCTTTCTCCCCCTCTAAGCCACTTTCCTTACGCCTCAATATTGAAACTAATATCAAGTGCTTTCACTGAATGTGTTAACGCTCCAAGTGAAATATAATCGACCCCTGTTTTTCCATATTTCGATAAATCTTCAATTGTAATGCCTCCTGATGCTTCCGTAACGATGGCACTTGGTACAATCTTTGAAAACTCCCGGATCTCATCTGGCGTACGGTTATCAAACATAATAATATCTGCACCAGCAGCTACAGCCTCTCTCACTTGCTCCTCCGTTTCTGTTTCCACTTCTACTTTCACCATATGTCCTAATTTTTCTTTCACCGATGTAACAGCTTTCGTAATAGAACCAGCAAAAGCAATATGATTGTCTTTAATCATGACACCGTCATATAAACCGAAACGGTGATTAAATCCGCCTCCGCACACAACTGCATACTTATCAAACATGCGTAGCCCTGGCATCGTTTTTCGCGTATCGCAAATACGTGTATGGCCGCTATCTAAAGCAAGAACAGCTTTATGTGTCATCGTAGCTATCCCGCTCATACGCTGGATAACGTTTAATATAACGCGCTCTGCCGTCAATAACGAAGCAATTGGTCCTTGCGCAGTTGCTATTATTTCGCCTTTTTCTACAAGATCTCCATCTTTTTTATGAAGCTCCACTTCAATTCTTTCATCAATTAATTTAAATCCTTCTTCAATTACTAAACGCCCCGCAAAGACACCTGTATCCTTCGCAAGAAACGTTCCTTTTGAAAGTAAATTGTCTGGAAAAATAAGCTGAGATGTTACATCTCTTTCTCCTATATCTTCTAGAAAAAATCGATTTAATGCTTCTTTCACTTTTATCATGTTCATAGAGCCCTTCTTCCCTTCATCACACAAGTTGTAGTTTTCTTCTCACTCGAACGATCTCTTTTTTTACGCTATTTCTATCTGGATAGTCATTTCGATAATGGCCACCAATACTTTCTTCTCTTTGCAAAGCCGACACGACTATAAGCTCACAGGCTGTTAACATATTAATAAGTGTTATCTCTTCATTTGTAAGAGCATCATGTTGTAATATCATATTTCGAACACCGTACTTTCTAAGCCATCTCTTTGCATAAGATAAACTTTGCTCTGTTCGCACAATCCCAACATATTTCATCATGCATTCTTGTATTTCTTCTTTCGCCGGCAAATGATTCAGAACGATAAACTTCTTTTCCTTCTCAGCCACGTTGTTCCAGCTTTCTTTTGTCGCTTTGGTTAAAATATGTTGTCCTATTCTTTTTCCAAACACAAGACCTTCTAATAATGAATTACTTGCTAATCTATTTGCTCCATGAACACCATTACAAGCTACTTCACCGACCGCATATAAATTTGGAATGGACGTCTCTCCATCACAGTTCGTTTTCACGCCGCCCATATGAAAATGAGCACCGGGTACGACTGGAATGCGTTTTTCATTTATATCGACACCATTCTTTTTACACAATGATGATACAGTCGGAAAACGTTCTTCGAAATTTTGGATAGACTCGATATTTACATACACTTGTTCACCCGCCAAAAGCTGCTCATGAATCGCTCTTGCTACTACATCACGTGGTGCGAGATCGTGATCAGGGTGTATATTCATCATAAAACGCTGCCCTTTTCCATTCATAAGGATAGCTCCTTCACCACGGACAGCTTCAGAGACGAGGCCGCAGCATCGCCCGTTCGCGTATAACATTGTTGGATGAAACTGTACAAACTCTAAATCTACGAGCTCCCCGCCTGCGCGGTACACCATCGCAAGTCCATCACCCGTAATGGTCTTATCGTTAGAAGTAAAGACGTATAAACCGCCAATCCCGCCTGTTGCTAACACCGTATAATCTGCAACGTAACGCTTCAACTTCCCTTCACTAGTTCTTGTTAAAACTCCAACACATTTATCATTTTCTATAATAAAATCGAGCACCATTTCCTGTTCCACTACCGTAACGTGCGGAGCTACTTCTTGAATAAAATGCTCTAATAAATTCTTTCCTGTTGCATCGCCACCTGCATGTAAAATACGACGCTTTCGATGTGCGCCTTCTTTTCCAAGATGAGGACCCGTTTCATCTCCATCAAATTTCATTCCATTTTCAATGAGATTATTCATTTCTTTCGGCCCTTCCTCGACTAAATAACGGACCACATCTTCATTGTTATAATGACATCCTGCTACTAACGTATCTTCAAAATGATCATTTGGATTGTCATATGTTGCAACCGCCGCGGCAATTCCACCTTGCGCTAAATATGTATTATTATTACGATTTGTTTCCTTTGTGATAATAATCACATTCTTTTCGTGACAAATCTCTTTCGCAACACGAAGTGCCGCAACGCCACTTCCAATAATTAAGACATCTGCACTTGGCATAATTGTTGCCTCCTACTTTACACTTTTCAACTGTCTTGACACCTATATTTACATAGTTTTAAAATAATGACAAGAGTTTTTTTATAATTCTTATTTTCACTACCATTAAAAAAATATAAGAAATGTAACTCTTACTAAGGAGAGGAACTTACATGATGATATATCTTGACTATGCAGCTACTACACCTATGAGTGAAGAAGCATTACACACATATATGAAAGCAGCATCGCAATACTTTGGAAATGAACAAAGTTTACATGATATTGGAGGAACAGCCTCTTCTTTATTACAAGTTTGCCGAAAAACATTTGCTGACATGATTGGTGGAAAGGAACAAGGGGTATTCTTCACAAGCGGCGGCTCGGAATCCAACTACCTTGCGATTCAATCCCTTCTCAATGCTCGAAATAAGAAGCACATTATTACGACACCTATGGAACATGCATCCATTCGAAGTTATTTTCAATCCTTACAATCAGAAGGGTATACAATTACTGAAATTCCTGTTGATGAAGGCGGGCTAATTCATTTAGATGATTTAGAAACAGCCATTACAAAAAATACTGTTCTAGCAAGCATACAGCACGGAAACTCTGAAATCGGAACCGTTCAAAACATCACAGAGATCGGGGCACTTTTAAAAAAATATAACGTTTTATTTCATTCAGATTGTGTACAAACATTTGGTAAACTTCCTATCAATGTTTTTGAGATGGGAATTGATAGTCTCTCTGTTTCAGCACATAAAATATACGGACCAAAGGGTGTTGGCGCTTGCTATATAAATCCCCAAGTTCGCTGGGCACAAATCTTTCCGGGAACTTCTCACGAAAAAGGGTTTCGCCCAGGTACAGTGAACGTTCCTGGCATCGCATCTTTTTTAACAGCTGCTGAGAATATATTAAAAAATCAACAAGAAGAGAGCTTACGTTTTAAAGAGTTACGCTCCTACTTTTTAAGACATTTACAAGCGCTTCCTCTAGAAATTCAAGTAGAAGGTCATTCTACTTCTTGTTTACCACATATTATTGGGGTTACAATAAAAGGAATAGAAGGTCAATATACAATGCTAGAATGTAATCGCCATGGTATTGCCATTTCCACCGGAAGTGCTTGCCAAGTCGGTAAACAAGAACCTTCGAAAACAATGCTTGCAATTGGAAAAACGTATGAAGAGGCAAAACAATATGTTCGCTTCTCTTTCGGACAACAAACAACGAAAGATCAAATTGATACTACTATTCATGCACTACACACAATTGGAAATCAATTTTATAGAGGTGTTAAATCATAATGAAACAAAATGACCAAAAAAAGATTTTAGGTGAAGAAAGACGACAGCTCATCCTTCAATGGCTTCTCGCTGCAAATGAACCGTTATCTGGGAATGAACTATCGAAAAAGACAAATGTAAGTAGACAAGTTATCGTGCAAGATATTTCCTTGCTTAAAGCACGAAACGAACCGATTATTGCAACTGCTCAAGGATATTTATATTTAAAACCACAAGAGAAACAACAAGCTTTCGAACGCGTAATTGTATGCCAACATAAACCAGCAGAAGTACGTCAAGAACTTACAATGCTTGTTGATCACGGCGTTACGATTAAAGATGTAAAAGTTGAGCATCCTGTATACGGTGACTTAACAGCATCCATCATGGTAAGTAATCGATTTGATGTAGAGCAATATTTACAAAAAATCGAAAGCACGAATGCTTCCTATCTTTCGCAGCTAACAGATGGTATTCACTTACATACAATTGAGGCAGATTCAAAAGAAAAGTTAGATGCTGCTTGCGAGGCTCTAGATAAAGCAGGATTTCTCGTTTATTAATTCATGTAAAGCACAGAGTTTTTATCATTCTCTGTGCTTTTTTAGTGATATAATATTGTAATCAATTGTAAAGGGGATCAAACATGGGAATTGAACTCGTTCACTTTAGCATTGGCAAACCGAAACAAATGAAATATAGCGAAGATAAAGAAATGATTACTGGTATATGTAAAGAATTTACAGAAGAAGCTTTTCTCTCAAAAGATGGATTTTGTGGTGATGATGTAGCGGATTTAAAACACCACGGGGGACCTGATCGCGCAGTTTGTGTGTACCCACACGAACATTACGCACTATGGGAAGAAGAATTTCAAACTACGCTTCCAGCTTCCACATTTGGCGAAAACATTACCGTAACAAATATGTTAGAGCGTGATGTTTACATCGGAGATACATATCAACTAGGTGAAGCAATCATTCAAGTGACACAAGCGAGAGTACCTTGTAGCACAATTTCAAAGCGCCTTGGTATTCCTGGCATACTGCCGCGCATTGTAGCAACTGGATTTACTGGTTACCTATGCCGCGTTCTTCAAGAAGGTACTGTACGTAAAGATTCTAAAATTACATTACTAGAACGTCAACCGAGCAATGTTTCTGTCTTGTTCTCTAACGAAATTTATTTTCATAATAGAAAAGATAAAGATGGCATCGAAAAGATTCTTGCTGTTCCAGAACTAGCCGATATTTGGCGTGGTCAGTTAGAGGATCGTCTTGCGAAGTTAAAATAAATAGAATCCCACCATTTATAGGTGGGATTCTATTTATATATCACAAAATGTATTATCCGATGAAATTATATTAGCGATTAGAAGGGAAATATCGACAGTTCATCCACTTCTCTCACAACCAATAAGAAGAATAACTCCCCAGCACAGTAACAGAAAAGCCGAGTGCTTCAAGTTCCATCGTTACGCCTGGCAATAATACATCATCGTATGCTTTATCGACATCGATTAAGAAAAAGTAATTTCCAAGACCTGTTTTCATCGGGCGGGATTCGATTTTTGATAGATTTAATTTTCTCCATGCGAAAGCTGATAACACTTGATATAGT
The DNA here is from genome assembly GCF_058791555.1 of Bacillus sp. EB106-07-01-XG149. Classification (NCBI taxonomy): domain Bacteria; kingdom Bacillati; phylum Bacillota; class Bacilli; order Caryophanales; family Bacillaceae; genus Bacillus; species Bacillus sp. EB106-07-01-XG149. Next base: position 714,641 of record NZ_JBYTDP010000002.1, read on the forward strand.
GCTCCTGCGTAATCAGCAGGTAACGTTATCATAAGCGTCGTTTTCTCTCCGCGGTTTTCTCCGTTATTTGGGAGTATTGCTTTCTTTTTTTTATGGAGCACGAGGAAGCGTGTATGATTATTTTTATGCGTATGAATGCTACGTCTTACGATCGTTAATCCATATTTTTCTGCGGCTGCTTCATTTGCAATAGCAGCGATTTTTTCTTCAGGATGTTCTTTCACATATTGCGCAGCAGCACTTGTTGATGTCATATCTCGAACAGTTACTCCTTTTAATTCTTCATTTAAAAACTTGTGGCACTGTGCAATGGCATGCGGATGAGAATGCACCGCATATACTTCATCCCACACTCCTGCATACTGCGGATGTACAAGTAAATGCTGCTGAATTGGTACTGTAATTTCTCCTACAATGGAGAGCGGCTGCTCATGTACAAGATAATCAACCGTTATATTCACTGAACCTTCTATGGCATTTTCTAACGGTACAACTGCGAAGTCTACATTTCCATTTGCAGCTGCATCAATACAGTCTGGAATCGTGCGATACGGTACATGCTCTGCTTCCGGAAAAAAACGACTCACCGCCATATTTGTAAATGTTGCTTCCGGTCCTAAATATCCTACTCGAATCATCGTCTTTTCCCCTCTTTTTCGTTTTCTTACTGTTATACCATACTTTTTTATATTCTTCTATGTAAATTTCGAATATTTAAAAAAGACTAGCGTTTGCTAGTCTAAATGTTTCCTATATTCTCTTTGAGCGAAAAAGAAATAAACGATGCATGCAGCGATATAACACAGAATAAACAAGCCTACTTTTCGTAATGAACCATCCATAAAGATCGTATTATGAAACGTATATAGCGCAACTGCACTATGCATACTTCCTACTATAATTGGCGCAAAAAATAGCATACACAATTGCCAACGGGAAACTTTCCACACTTCTTCTTTCGTCATTCCAAGCTTAGAAAGTGCACCGTACCCTTTACGATCCGATGCAATATTATGAAACCATTTAAAATATACGATGCTACATGATGTAAGGAAAAATAATATACTAATGAATGAGCCCATAAATAGAGTAATATCACCGAACGATTTCATATTCACATATAGCTCCATATTACTTCGAAATGCATTATCTTTATCTTGTTTCATATGTTTCCGTAAATCTTCATTTAATTTTTTCGTATTTTCGATATTTGGTAATGTATAGCTTCTATATATCATTTTCTCAGAATCAGAAACCTGATTTGCTATACTGTCAAAGTCTTCATCATTCGTGACGAAGAACAGACCATTAATGTACGAAGGGTGATAGTTAAATTGTACCCCTTCCTTTTGACCGTTAAATACGAATGAATATGTTTGATTCATTACTTGTAATTGAATCTCTTTTTGATCATATATATACGGATGATTGTATTTACTATAATAAACGAGTGTAACTGTCCCTTTTTTAGGATGATACGTTTTCTGTTTTTGTTTTCTTGCCTCTTGATTGTATTCACTTTCTTTAATGAGCGGCGCTACTTCTGTTTCTCCCTTATTGGACTGAAAGGATGCATACACTCCAACAAAACTCATAGTTTGAAAATCATTATACCCATATTGATGCAATAATTGTTCAACCGCACCTTCCGCAAAGACTTCATGAGAAGAAGTACCTTTTTCTATGTAAGAAAATGAGTGTACTCCCCCGCCCCGCCACATATCTTGCATACCAGAAAAATATAAAAATACCGTACCTGTTGCCGTAACTACAAACGTCGTTGCCATTGACATTAGAAAGAAAAAACGACCATTTTCCTTCATTCGATGTGACAATTGATTCACTATAAATAAATACGGGTATGTATACATAATCTTTTTATTTCGTTTTATCATTTCTAATATTTGAGCAGTGCCGTGTGTAAAAGAAAAATACGTTCCGAAAAAGACAAGTATAGACACAGGGAAAAAATAGAATGCTATCGTTGTCACCGTCGCTTGTAACGCTAACGCATATCCTATCCCTAAACAAATAAAGCCGAATATACAAAGCCACATTGATGTTTTCTTCTCTTTTTTATCTGCTCGAAATTCTTTCAATAACCGAATGATTTTTATATTCCATATTCGTAAAGCACTTATAAAAGATAAAACAACAAATACGAACATATACGTAATAAACGTTCCCCCAATTGCTCTCACATCAAATATGACAGGGAGTTCTTTCGGAAGCCCCAGTAACATACTAAACACCATGAAAAAGAGCTTTAAAAAGATTATACCAAGCCCAATACCGAAAATATTAGCAAATACCCCGATCAATATTTGCTCGGTCATAATTACTCCTATTACGTTAGATTTCGTTGCCCCCATTAACATATATAATCCTAATTCTTTCTTACGTGCCTCTATGAAAATAGAAGTAGCGTACAAAATAAATATGACGAAAAAAGAAATAATTATAACATTACATATGATAAGTCCCCAGCGTACGTTTTGATACCACATCGTCTCTTGCATATACGGATGTACAATGACAGACATGTATGCAAAAGACGCAAATATTGCAAAACAACTACTTAAGAAAAACACTTTATAATTACGCCAATTTCCTTTTATATTTTGCAGCGCTAGTTGCCGAATGTTCATCTATCGTCCCCCTATAACTTACTACATAGGCAAAAAGCTAGAGGTTTCTCTAGCTTTGCACGTGTTTCAAATATCCCCTTTGCGCGATCATAAAGTAAATCGCAGAAGCTACAATGTATGCTCCAATTACAATCGCTCCTGATTTCCATAAATCAATATAGAGCATTTTCCCTAACGTATGAAGAGCAAATCCACTATGAATTGCACCGATTAAAATTGGGATAAAGAAGATAACGCCCATTTGTCGAATTGCAATTTTACGAATTTCTTTATCTGTCATACCGATTCTCTTTAACGATTTAAATTGAATACGATCTTGTTCTTTATCGTTAAACCATTTAAAGTATGTCATACTACAAGCGAAGAAGAAGAACAGTACAGCTACAAAGAAACCGATAAACATCGTAATTGCTCCTGATTCCCTTATATCTTTATAAGCGAGCACCGAGTTATTTAATTCCTCTTGCTTATCCGATGCAACTTCCTTTTTCAAATCTAACACAAGGTCTTCCGTACTTTTCCAGTCTTCTATATAATAACCGTAATATTTCGTCTTTTCTTCATCTGGTACGAGCTTTGCGTATTTCTCAAAATCTTGATCATTCACAATGAGATATTCACTATCATTAAAAACAGAAAATGGAGTTGGCTCATTTAATTGAACAGACTGCGTTTGTCCGTTAATTTTAATTTCATACGGTTTCGTACGATCTATCTTCATCATATCGTTTGCCATATCCATTATGACCATCGTTGCACTACCTGGTGCATTATGAACTTCTCTAACTTGCTCTCTCTTTTGTTTACGTACTTCAGCATTATATTCTTTTTCTGAAACAATCGCCATCGGTACTTCATGTTCACTGTTAAACATCGTGATTTTTTGAGTTCCAGGAAGTTTTACGTACATTACTTCTCGCGCTTCTTCAAATCCGTGTTTTTTTATTAATTCTTTTGCCTTTCCTTCTTTGATGACATTATGCGTATTTATTCCCTTTTCCTCATACGAAATAGCATGCGGGGTACTAGTTACTGCCTTATAACTCATATCCTCAAAAAATACGTACAGTGTACCAACTGCTGAAGATACAACGGCCGTAATGATAGAAATTACAAATAGAAAACGAGCATTATCTTTCATTTTATAAATAAGATTGCTAAGTACGAACATATTTGGATATGTATAAAAAGATCTTTTTCTTTTTTGCAATGCTTTTAATACGACTGTACTACCTTGTGTAAACAGTAAATAAGTTCCGCCTATCGTCAGCCCTACAATCGGTAAAAACAGAATGATAAAATTCATAAATGTCACTTGGAAGCTCAGTACATATGCAACAATAATACATCCTATACCAACTACACATAACGATGTAAATGCAAAAGGTTCTACTTTTTGTTTTCTTGCTTCTCTTAATAAATCAATAATTTGCAAGCGCCCTACTGTCCAAACACTAAACAATGATAGGATTAAAAATAGAATAAAGTATATACCTGCTGTAATAAGAATTGCTTTACTATTCCATACGAGTGGAAGTGTTTTATCTATTTTCAATATTACGCTTAATGCTTGGAAAAATAATTTTGAACAAAGCATGCCAAGCCCAATACCTACTACAATTGCAATGCTACCTAACATAAGCTGTTCTAATATAATCATTCGGCCAAGTTGAGATTTTGTTCCGCCTATTAATGTTAATAGACCAAACTCTTTTTTTCTTGCTCGTAAAAATGTTGAATTTGCATATAAAATAAAGAGTGCTGAGAAGATGACTACAATATAATTCATCGATTCTAGCCCTTTTGAGATCATCCCTCTCATACTAATATTACCACTTACGACATCTGGATGATAAATAAAGGAAGCATACATGAAAAATACGACAATCGATAAACAGCTACTAATAAGGAAAGCTTTATAATTACGCCAATTTCCTTTTACGTTATTAAGCGCGAGCTGGCGAAAGTTCATGATATTCCCCTCCTAGCATCGCAAGTACGTCCAGAATTTCTTGGAAAAAGGCTTGTTTCGTTCTTCCTTTATGTATTTCTGAAAAAATTTCTCCGTCGCGAATGAAAAGAATACGTTCGCAATAACTCGCCGCTACTGGATCATGCGTTACCATTGCAATTGTCACTTTCTTTTGTTCATGTAAATCTTGCAACGCGCTCATTAATGATTTTGCTGACTTTGAATCTAAGTTTCCAGTTGGCTCATCCGCTAAAATTAACGTCGGTTCATGAATGATCGCTCTCGCAGCTGCTGCACGTTGTTGCTGTCCGCCTGATACTTCATATACTTTTTTATTTAATATTTCTTCGATATTTAAGAACTTTGCAATCTCAAGCACTTTTGCATCGATTTCATTTACAGATTTCTTCGCCATTACAAGTGGTAAAATGATATTTTCTTTAATCGATAACGTATCAAGTAAGTTAAAATCTTGGAAAATGAACCCTAAATGTGTACGGCGAAACTCTGCTAATTTTGCAGCACGCATTTGATTAATTTCTTCGCCATTTACAAGCACATGACCTGAAGTTTGCTTATCAATTGTTGCTAATAAATTTAAAAGCGTTGTTTTCCCGCTTCCTGAAGGACCCATAATCCCTACAAATTCGCCTTCTTCTATTTTAAAATTTATATCATTTAAAGCAGTCGTCGCTACTGAACCTTTTGATTGGTACACCTTTGTTAATCCTTTTACTTCAAGAACACTCATTTCTAATCCCCCTATGTGTTTTCTTCTTACATTTACTATAAGAAAAATAAGAAAAAGAAACGAGTGATTTCCCTTACAAAACGTTTTGTTATCTTACAGTTTTGTCATTTTTCTCATTAATGTATGATATTCTTCATCTTTTGCAAATTGGAACGTGAATGTTGTCCCTTCCCCTTCAGCCGATTGCACATACATTCCATGATGTAAATTATCGCAAATTTCCTTCGTAATATATAAACCCATTCCAGTCGCTTCTCTCGTTTTACGGCCATTTATTCCCGTAAAGAATGGATCAAATATACGCTTTACATCTTGCTTTGGAATACCAATTCCATTGTCCTTAATATGTAGTAACACCTTTTGATCTTTCTCTTCAATTTGAAATTGAATTTCCTTTTTCTCTGCTTCTGAAATTTTCGTATACTTAATTGCATTTACAACAATTTGCCCTATAGCAATACTTAGCCATTTTCTATCAGATGCAACCATACAAGTATCTTCATCAAACATTACTTTCGGAAATACCGACGATTGAATGAAAGATTTTCGATTTTCATTAATAATCCCCCTGATGATATCTATCACATTTACTACTTCTACTTTATAATCTTTCGCAAATTGCTCTAACCTTGCCATATGTAACGCTAAATCTAAACCATTTAGTATACGATTATTTTCTTCGCGAATACTTTCAACTGTTGCTCTTGCTTCACGATGCTCTTTACCAAACTTTTGTAATAGCAATTCTATAACCGATACTGGTGTTTTCATTTGATGAATCCATTGGTTCATAAATATCATTTGCTGTTGTTCTTTCGCATGTTGTTTATGAACTTCATTCATATATTGCTGTCTTAATAGCGTAAACGATTCAACAACCATCTCTTGCTCTGACGTATAAGAAGTATCAATAAGTAAAGAGTCGTGTAATGTATTTCCGCTAGCAACATATTTTTCGATTCTTTTTAAAAATACACTTCGTTTTCGATAATCGTAAATGAGGTATACAATAAATACAACTGTCCCTAATAAAAGCCCATATAACCACGTACTCCAATCAATGGATCTTTTTTCTAAAAAACTTTGCAACTGCAAAACGAGCCCAAATAAACAAAGGCTACTAATATAAGAAAGAAGTAAAGAAAAACGGTCCATGAAGTAATTTTTAACCTTCATGCCCTTCGCCCCACTCTGTAAGAAGCGCATAACCATATCCGCGTTTCGTTACAATTGCATTTTGAATGCCTAGCTCCTCTAGTTTCTTCCTTACGCGTTTTACATTTACGGTTAATGTATTATCATCAACAAAAGCTATCTCATCCCACAGGGCTTCTAACAGTTCTTCACGCGTTACATATTGATTTGCTTGTTTCATTAAACATTCTAATAAGTAAAATTCATTTTTTGTCAGCTCCGTTTGTTGCCCCTGCCACTCAACAATGTGCTGGGACGGAAATAACAACAGTCCATTTACACCTAAACAATCACTCTCAGCAACAGAGGCATACTCACCATAGCCACGACGAAGTGCACTTTTCACCTTAGCCATTACAATATCTAAATGGAATGGCTTCGTAATGTAATCATCTCCACCATTCTCGATCGCCATTACTTGATCCATTTCCCCTGTTCTTGCAGAAACAAAAATAATCGGCGCATTCGATACAGTACGAATTTGACGACACCAATAAAAACCATCAAAATATGGTAAATTAATATCCAGTAATACGAGATGAGGATTTATTTTTACGAACTCATCTTTTATATGACGTAAATCACTTGCTCTAAATGATTGATAGCCATACCTTTCTAAATGCTCCTCTAATATTCCCGCTATTTTTTCATCATCTTCTACAATTAATATTTTATACATGTTCGTTTTCTCCCCATAAAAAATTCTTCCAAAGCCACTCCTTGTTCTATTATAAATTGAAAATTAAATTAGTGGGTATATTTTCCTATACGAATCAGACATTTACAATAAAAAAAGACTGCCATATTTCGGCAGTCTTAATCGATAAATTCAAATTGATATTCAAGAATTTTTACAATATCTCCGTCTACTGCACCACGTGCACGAAGGGCTTCATCAATACCCATTCCACGCATTTGACGAGCAAATCGGCGTACAGATTCATCACGTGAGAAGTCTGTCATTTTGAATGTTTTCTCAATATCATAACCAGAAATAACAAATGTGCCATCACTTTCGCGTGTAATTTCAAAATTAGATTCAGATTCAAATTTGTACATTACACTTGCTTCAGATTCTTCTACATCATCGTACATTGGGAATTCTGGTGTTGTTTCTAATAAGTTCGCTACTTCAAATAATAAGTCACGAACACCTTGTTTCGTTATAGCTGAGATTGGGAAAATTTTCACTTCGTCTCCCAATTTTTCTTTAAATGCTTGTAAGTTTTCTTCTGCACCTGGCATATCCATTTTGTTTGCAACAACAACTTGTGGACGCTCAGTTAAACGCATATTGTATTCTTTTAGTTCACTATTGATTGTTACATAATCTTCATATGGCTCACGGCCTTCTAAACCAGACATATCGATAACGTGCACGATTACACGTGTACGCTCAATATGACGTAAGAATTGGTGTCCAAGTCCGACGCCGGCATGTGCGCCTTCAATTAGTCCAGGAAGGTCAGCCATAACGAAGCTGCGGTTATCACCAGTTTCAACAACACCAAGATTTGGAACGATTGTTGTAAAGTGATACTCTGCAATTTTCGGACGCGCTGATGATACAACAGATAATAATGTAGATTTACCTACACTTGGGAATCCAACAAGTCCAACATCTGCTAGCACTTTAAGTTCTAACGTGACATCACGTTCTTGACCTGGTTCACCGTTCTCAGCGATTTCTGGCGCTGGGTTCGTCGGTGTTGCGAAACGTGAGTTACCACGACCACCGCGGCCACCCTTTGCGATTACAGCTGTTTGTTCATGCGTTACTAAATCGGCAAGAATTTCACCTGTTTTTTCATCTTTTACTATTGTTCCCGGTGGAACCTTTACGATTAAATCTTCAGATTTACGACCGTGCTGACCTTTACTCATTCCATGCTGACCACGATCAGCTTTGAAATGACGTTGGTAGCGGAAGTCCATTAATGTACGTAAGCCTTCCTCAACAACAAAAACAACATCTGCACCTTTACCACCGTCGCCACCTGCTGGGCCACCTTTAGGTACATACTTCTCACGACGATACGCAACCATTCCGTTACCACCGTCGCCGCCTTTTACATATATCTTGACCTGATCTACAAACATTATTTCACCACACTTTTTTCGATTGGTTGTAATATAACTGAGACTTCTTCGTCTCGTACTGTATAAGAAATGGAATACCATTTATTGTTTTGGTTCGCAAGCCAATTCTGTAGTTCTTCTACACTCGTTAGCTTACCACGAAAATCAAAAAAGAAACGAGCATTCTCCGCGTCACATTCAATTGTGATACAAACATAATTTTCAACATATACGTCTAAACTATGCTGAAGTATTGAGAAAAATTGATTCGTCCATATACATACAGTCTCATCTAAGTGAGATAAGTTATGTAATTTCCCTAATACTTCGTACTCCAATAAGCACGGCTGCTGTTTCCAATTATATGTTAAAATCCACTCTGAAAATAAAGGCATTGATAGCCCTATCAGATTGGATTCTTGTCTCGCTTCTTGGACAAAACGATCGATGAGACTATGAATCTCTTCCACTTTTCCAAGGGAAAGGTTTCCTTTCACCATCTGCATACGATTGAGCCAATCATGTCTTGAATGACGCAATGCATCTATAATTGTCCATTTTTCATTCATTTAGATACCCCTTAATATAGAAAAACTCTAACCTGCACTCAGGTTAGAGTTTTCCGTGAGTTCTTATGCTTCTTGAGCAACAGGATATACGCTCACTTGTTTGCGGTCACGGCCAAGACGCTCAAAGCGTACTACGCCGTCAACTTTCGCGTATAAAGTGTCATCGCCACCACGACCAACGTTAACACCTGGATAAATTTTTGTACCGCGTTGACGGTAAAGAATTGAACCACCTGAAACCGTTTGACCATCTGCGCGTTTAGCACCAAGACGTTTTGACTGAGAGTCACGACCGTTCTTTGTACTACCTACACCTTTCTTAGATGCGAAAAACTGAAGATCTAATCTTAACATACGTTACACCTCCTGCACTTTTTCTATTAAACGGATATACTTTCCGTAATCAAGTTCGATCGTCTTAAGCGAAACAACCAATCCTTCTAAAAGTATCTGTGCTTTTTCTGCTGTATGAACGTCTAAATCATTAGGCAATTCATACGTTAAGAATCCGCCGTCACTTCCGAGTTCAATAGTTGCCTGCACATTACAAAGTTCTTCCACTGCATTTATAGAACCAAACACAACCGCTGTAGTTCCAGCACAGACAAGATCTTGTCCATGTGGCGCATAATTGGCATGTCCAGTCATTTTAAATGATTGGATACTTCCTAATTTCGTGCGACTTATCGTAATTTTAATCATGTTAACCTGGATTAAGCGTTGATAGCTTCAACAACTAGCTTAGTGTAAGGTTGACGATGACCTTGTTTCTTACGATTGTTCTTTTTCGCTTTGTATTTGAAAACGATGATTTTCTTAGCGCGACCTTGTTTTTCAACTTTCGCAGTAACTGTTGCACCTTCTACAACTGGGCTACCAACTTTAACGTTTTCGCCACCAACGAAAAGAACTTTGTCAAAAGTAACAGTTTCACCAGCTTCAACATCTAATTTTTCAATGTAGATTGCTTGACCAGCTTCAACTTTAATTTGTTTTCCACCTGTTTCGATAATTGCGTACATACTTGCACCTCCTCTTAATTACTAAGACTCGCCAAAAACGAGGTAGACATAAATGTCTTTAGGGAACCTGTCTTGTGCGGTTGTAGCATATAGCCGTTTAGGTGCTATAAACTATAACATAAAGATGTTATCATGAATCATAGACGGTTGTCAATAAATGTTCTACTAACTATTTTTTCCGTTCTACAATTTCTGTTTTACTTCCAAAACGAATAATAGCATACTTTTCGATCATATCATCTTTGAAATAAATTTCAAATGGAATATTTTTGTGTAATTCTTTTTGCAAGAATTGTTTTTGTAATTCTTTAGGTGCCGCGATTAATACTGCCTCATCCTCTATATTGCCATATGTAATTAGCTCTCTCTCTAACTCATACGCAATTGTTTCATATGACATCACATACCCCGTCGCTTTGCACGGTACACACTCTTCTAGTAATACGTCGCGTAAAGAATGTTTCTTACGTTTACGTGTCATCTCCAAAATCCCTAACTCTGTAAAACCGAGCACTCTTGTATATGTGCGATCATTTTGCATAGCAGCCATCAGACATTCTCTTACCTTTTCTTTATCTTCTCTTCTTTTCATATTAATAAAATCAATTAATATCATACCACCGATATCACGCAGTCTTAATTGACGTGCAATCTCTTCAGCTGCCACTTCATTTGTACGAAGGACTGTATCTTGTAAATTCTGTTTTCCAGTAAACTTGCCCGTATTCACATCAATTACAGTCATCGTCTCCATTTGTTCCACAATTAAATAAGCACCATTCGGGAGCCACACAATTTTTTGAAGTGCTTTCTCGATCTCACGCTCTATTCCAAAATGGTTAAACATTGAAGATTTTTCATTATAAAAAGATACTTTTTCTTTTCCGATCTTTTCTTCTAATTCTTTTACTATACTTCTTGTATCTACAACTACTTTTTCAATCGTTTCAATCGGATTCTCTTGGAATACACGATCTAAAAAGGTCGCCGGTCGATGAAGTAGTAACGGTGCCTTTCCTTGGCCCTCTTTTCTTTTTAGCTCTTCATATAACTGCTGTAACCTTTGCATTTCAGCTTGTATTTCTTCAATTTCTCCTTTTTCAGAAGCAGAGCGGAAAATATAACCTCCTGTCCCTTCTACCTCAATTTGGAGTAGCTGTTGCCTTCTTTTATTGTTTTTTATTTTCCGAGAAACCGCACGCATTTCATCATATGGCATATAAACGACATATTTCCCGGTAAATTCTATGTTCGCCGTCAATTTCGGTCCTTTCGTATCAATTGCCTCTTTCACAACTTGCACGAGTACTGCTTGCCCTTCATGTATACGATAAGAAGATGGTACATCATCGTATGAAAGGTACGCATGTTTTTCTAAACCGATGTTTACAAAAGCTGCGTTCATTCCAGCAATCGTTCTTACGATACGTCCAACATAAATATGCCCAACAATCTCTTGTTCTTCATTTCGTTTCCATAAAAACTCAACAATTTTTTTCTTCTCTTCAATTGCAACGCGTTTTTCCGATCCTGCATAGTTCATATATAACGTTTTCAAAATTCTTTCCTCACTTTATAATCTTCTTTGCTTTTACAATAATAAAAGGTTAGTGCTATCGTCAACACTAACCGATTAATTCTTCAACAGATGAAGTTGTTCGTTTTTCAGTAAAATACGCATAGAGTAATTCATTTTCATCCAATGTGTAATGTTCTTTATATTTTCCATGGACGATAATAGAGTGCTTATACCCTCTACGAAATTTTGTGAATATCTTATATAAATGATCTTCGGATTGCACTTCAATAGGTGCAATCTTTTCAATTCCTCTTTTGTTCCCATAATAACGTTCTAATAAAAAACGCATAAAGGCATACTGTCTTTGTTTCCACTCTTGATATAACGACACCGCTAAAAATATGAGTAATACCCACATCATAATATTGTTACTATTCCAAAGTAACTGCCACACTAGTATTACACTAAAAAAAACACATGATAATTTCATCATCTTTTCATGTGCTTGTAAATAAGGAAAACGATATGATAATACGTTAAACAATACTTTTCCACCATCAAGCGGCCAAATAGGTAGTAAATTAAATGCTAAAATAATTATATTATTCCATATAAAGAAATAATATAAATCTGCACCCAGCCAACCAGCTTCAAACACTATATAACCTACCACCATCATCCAAATATGTTGTATAGGCCCTGCAATTACAACAACAAGTTCCTCTTTCAATGACTTATTCCCATGTTCCTCAAGCTCAGCCACACCACCAAACGGTAAAAGTTGAATCTTTTTAATACGCCAATTGTAGTGTGCCGCCGCGAAGGCATGCCCAAGTTCATGGATAAGAACGATACAAAATAACAGTAGTAACTCTTTAAAACGTGCCGTAAAAATACCAATGACAATAATAACCCAAAACAACGGATGCACTGAAATCTTCGTTAAAACTTCTCTATATTTAATCAAATGAAATCACCTGGATCGGGTCAATAAATTTTTCATTCTTTTTTATCGCGAAATAAAACTTACCATTTTTATTATTCGCATCATTATTCACCGTTCCAATTTTTTGTTTCTTTGAAACGTAATCATATAATTTCACTGTCATGTCATTTAAATTCGCATACCACGATTCTGTTCCATCTGCATGCTGAATTTGAACCGTATTACCAAGCTCCTCTTTCTTACCTGCAAAAACAACTAGCCCTTCATTCACTGACTCAACAGTTGCATTTGTAGCTGTTTGAACAAATACACCTTGGCCATTTTTTTGAAACCCTTGCATCACCTTTCCAGAAGCAGGGATGGCATAATCTTTTTGCTGAATAGTTCCTTCTTTTTTCTCAGTAGGTGAATAAAATACGAGCGGTTTTCCAAACTGCTTTTCGTACCATTTCGCTACAGTAGCAAACTGAAATTCTTCTTTCATCACTTTTTCTGTAACAGCTTTAGCACCGTCGAAAGAAGGGGGTGCATTCTTATATAAAATAGCGACAGAAAGAACTAATATTGCTGATAACAAAACTTTGAAGAAAAATACTTCTTTTCGAAATAAAGGATGAATTTCCTTTTCTCCTTCTTCAATAAATACTGTTTCACTATCAAAATTTCCACCAGCAAAATACTGCTCTTCCTCCATCCTTTCTTGCTCTGCCTTCCTTTTCGCAATCCGTTTTTTAATTTCTTCTACACGTCTATTCTTCATACTGTCTCCTTTCTTTCGTTAAGCTAATTTAAATAGAAACAGTTGTATACAGTTTGTACATATGTATGAGCTAAGAAAGGAAGATATTCGTGTGAAGAAAAAAGAAAGCACTTCGCATATGTGCGAAGTGCTTTTAACGGATTCCAAAGAAGTTTTTCATCTTTGTAAATACCGATACCTTTTCTTGTCCAAATGCTTGCAATGGTACATTCTCACCCAACAAGCGTCTTGCAATATTACGATAAGCTAACGCTGCTTTTCCGCTCGGTTGCAACGCTACAGGTTCACCTGTATTTGTAGCACGAATAACTTCATCATCATCCTCGACAACCCCAAGAAGCTCGATTGACAATGTACGTACGATTTCATCAACATCTAACATATCCTGCTCATGAAGCATATGACTACGCACACGATTAATAACAAGTTTTGGTGGTTCAATATCCTCTTTTTCTAAAAGCCCGATAATACGATCCGCATCGCGCATTGAGGATACTTCTGGCGTCGTAACAACGATTGCTTTATCCGCACCAGCTACCGCATTTTTAAATCCCTGCTCAATCCCCGCAGGACAATCAATTAATATGTAATCATAATCTTGACGTAATACTTGTATTAATTCATCCATTTGTTCAGGTGTTACCGCTGATTTATCACTCGTTTGTGCTGCAGGTAATAAATAAAGATCATCAAAACGCTTATCTTTAATAAGCGCCTGAGGTAAACGGCAACGCCCTTCAACGACATCAACAAGATCAAATACAATACGATTTTCCAGCCCCATTACTACGTCTAAGTTTCGAAGACCGATATCTGTGTCAATTAAGCACACTTTCTTTCCAGATAACGCCAGGGCTGTACCAATGTTCGCAGACGTTGTAGTTTTACCTACTCCGCCTTTTCCAGATGTAATTACTATTGCCTCTCCCACAGCTATACAATTCCCCTTTCTAACTTTGTTAAATTAGGTCTAAGATGAGTGAGAAGTTGCAGTCGATCGACAACAATGTGATTGTTCTCATTAATATACGCACATTCTGCCGCCTCCGCTCCGTCTTCTTTCTCTTCCGGAGCCCGCATTGCCACATCACTAATTCGAAGTTGCATCGGGTTCATATCAGATGCAGCGATTACAGCATCCGAATCCCCATAATACCCAGCATGCGCAATTCCTCTTAATGATCCTACGACAAAAATATTCCCCCCAGCGATAACCGTTCCGCCTGGATTAACATCTCCAATTAACAATAAATTTCCTTTTACATGTAAAACTTGTCCAGAGCGAACAATTTTGGAAATAGGGACAATTTCTGTTTCTTCTTTCCAAGCTATTGCTTCTGCTTTCGTTATAACATCACTTTCAATTGAATCCACAACAAGATTCTTTTTATTACGAATTAACGTACGAATCTCTTCTTGTTGGACTTCTGTTAAATAACGATTTCCCACTTTCACATGCACTTCAATTAAAGAGCGCCCATCACCATCATAGTAATGTGTAGAAAGCTTTTCATCCAGTTCCTCCAGTAATTCAGAGAATGAACAACAATCATCTAAATGAAGCGTTATTCCGTCTTTTGTCCCTTTTATTGTTACATTTTGTTGCTTTTTTTCTTCCACTAAAGTTCACCCCACCGATTCAATTCGACATAAAATTAGAAAATCCTTTTTTCTTTTTCTTCCATCGCTTTTGAAAGACGCACTAAATATCGTCTCAGTGGGAAACAAACTATCAATAAGAAAATTGCATTTAGCAATAAAGTAGACAGGAGACGATCTGTGAAAAAGACATACGCTGACATATGAGTACGTCCTAACAAAGTTAAAAATCCATACACATAATACTCTAGTGCTACAATGCTAGCTAGTACAATAGAAGCAACAATAAATAAATTCAATTGTAGTATCTTCATCACACTATAAACTAAATACGCTAAAATCGGATACGCAAATATATATATACCGACAAGTTCTGTGTATACGGTATCAAATAAGAAACCAAATAAGAGTCCGTAATAAATCCCTTGGACCGGACTATAGTACACAGTAATAAAACATAACACAATTATAAAGAAATGAGGTGCTGCTATACTGTCTTTCCAAAAAACCTCTGTTGGAACAATAGTAGCAAACATATTTTCAAATAGAAAAACAAAAAGGAGCAAAAGAGGAAGAGCTGCTCTTTTTAAAATCTTCATCATCTCTTCTCCCCCTCCTATTCTAATGGCGCTGAAGGCGTTGCACGTTTAGCAACCATAATATGCTCTACGTCATTCAAGTCAGCGGCCGGTTTTACATAAGCTGTTTTTGTTAAGCCGTATGGATCTGGCTGAACATCAACGATTGTTCCAATTACAAGACCTTTCGGGAAAATATCACCAAGTCCAGATGTTACAACTAATTGATCTTTCGTTACCTGAGCATCAGAGCCAATCTTTGTGAAAAGAAGTAAGTGCTTTTCTTTGTCGTAACCTTCAATCAATCCGAAGATTTTCTCATCACCTTGTACGATAGCAGAAACACGATTTGTTCGGCTCATAGAGCTTAGCAATTCTACTGATGATGTAAACTGGGATACACTTTTCACTCGTCCAACTAGACCTTGTGAAGTTACTACAGCCATATCTTTTTTAATTCCTTGCTGTGCTCCTTTATCAATTCCGATTAAATCGTACCATTTATCTGGATTACGAGAAACAACAGTAGATGGAATTTCAGTATATTGGCTATTCAACTCTTTTTTACCCGTTAACTCTTGTAACTTCTTGTTATCATCTTCTAATTGTTTTACTTTCCCTGATAGACCTGCATAATTATCTAATTTTGCTTTTAATTCTTTATTCTCTTCATACGTGCGCTTTACATCCTCTACATTTTCGAAGAATCCAGCTACGTATTTCGCTGGCTTTTGGAATACACGTTCTACAACACCGACAGTGTCTTTAACAAACTGCTCTGGCCATGTTAAACTGTTCCGTTCTTTCAATGAGATTCCAATCAATGCCACGAGAAGAATAATACTAACTAACAAAACAATTAATCTTTTGTTTAAGAAAAACTGTGGCACGTTCACACCCTCTTAATTTCATTGATTTTTATTTTGCAATATTATCGAGCAGCAGTTTTGAAAAGATCGATATTGTCTAATGCTTTACCCGTTCCAATTGCTACGCAATCTAATGGGTCTTCTGCAACAAGAACTGGCATATTTGTTTCTTCACTAATCACTTTATCTAAGTTACGTAGTAATGCTCCGCCACCTGTTAATACGATACCACGGTCCATAATGTCTGCCGCTAATTCAGGTGGAGTTTTCTCTAACGTATTTTTAACAGATTCTACAATTGCATCTACTGTATCTTTTAATGCATCTGCAATTTCTTCTGGCTGAATTAGTACTGTTTTTGGTAAACCACTTACTAAATCACGACCGCGAATTTCCATAGGCTCGATACCTTCTGGCTCGCCTGCAGAACCGATTTCTAATTTTAATGCTTCAGCCGTTCTTTCACCAATCATTAAGTTATAGCTTTTCTTAATGTACTGAATGATTGAATCGTCCATATCATCACCCGCAACACGAACTGATTGACTTGTTACAATACCACCTAAAGAAATGATTGCAACTTCTGTTGTACCGCCACCGATATCAACAACCATACTACCAGTTGGTTCCCAAACAGGTAAGTTCGCACCAATTGCTGCTGCAAATGGTTCTTCGATTGGATAAGCATCACGAGCACCCGCTTGACGAGTCGCATCGATTACTGCACGTCTTTCTACAGCTGTAATACCAGACGGTACACATACCATTACGTAAGGCTTACGTGAGAAGAATCCATTTGATTTTTGAGCTTGTTGAATGTAATATTTCATCATTGTTGCTGTCGTTTCGTAATCAGCAATTACACCGTCTTTCATCGGGCGAAGTGCCACAACGTTTCCTGGTGTACGACCAATCATTTGTTTTGCATCGCTACCTACAGCAACGATTTGTTTCGTATCAGTTTGTAACGCTACTACTGAAGGTTCACGTAAAACTACACCTTTTCCTTTTACATATACAAGCGTGTTCGCAGTTCCTAAATCTATTCCAAGATCGCGAGTAAAGCCACCAAATCCAAACATATTATTTATCTTCCTTTCTTGTTTTCACGGACTCATTTTTTCTTACTTTATATTATAAAAACAGTACGTTTTTTATATCTTTATCCTTCTTGTAGATAAATTTCTACAAAAAACTCATAAATCACATTATAAAACAAAATAAGTAAAAAGCATAGTCTTAAATATGACCTTTTTCCTTTAAACTCACGAATTTATGGTCACCTATTATAATATGGTCAAGCACTTCTATTCCTATAATCTGGCCGCATTCTACTAAGCGTTTCGTTACTTCAATATCCTCTCGGCTCGGCGTGGGGTCTCCTGAAGGGTGGTTATGAAGACATATGATAGAGGCTGCTGCGCGGCGGAACGCTTCTTTAAAAACTTCTCTTGGATGTACAATTGATGTGTTTAAACTTCCAATGAAAATCGTTTGCCTATGTATAACTTGATTTTTTGTGTTCAAATATAAACATACAAAATGCTCCTGCTGCAGGAAGCGCATTTCTTCCATCATATATCTCGCACAATCTTCTGGGCTTCGAATGCTGTATCTATTTTGATATTCTAAACGTACCATTCTTCTACCAAGTTCAAAAGCAGCTATAAGCTGGGCTGCCTTTGCAATCCCAACACCATGTATACTGACAAGCTCTTCTAACGTTGCATCTTTCAACATACGTAAACCATCAAAGTGATGTAAAATTTTATCTGATAACTTTAAAACTGTTTCTTCTTTAGAACCTGTTCTAAGTAACACAGCAAGAAGCTCCCGATTCGATAAACTTCCAGCTCCTTCTAACAATAAACGCTCCCGTGGCTGTTCTTCTTTGACAACATCACGAATACCGTTCATTTCTCCACCCCTTTATTTGTTCTCTCAAAGAAAATCCCATGCAATTTTACGCATGGGTTACATCAATATTAAATTGTTTTAATTCCCGAACAAGACGTGAAATTGGTAACCCGACTACACTATAGTAGTCCCCTTGAATATGTTGAACAAAAATAGATCCTTTACCTTGAATTCCATAACTGCCTGCTTTATCAAGAGGTTCTTTTGATGCAACATATACGTCAATTTCCTCTTCTGTTAATTCCCAAAACGTAACTTCTGTACGCTCGTAAAAAGTGACTGTTTTGTCTTTTGCTATAATTGCAACACCAGTATACACTTCATGTGTTTTCCCTGATAATAATTGCAACATTTCTTTCGCCTCAGCCTCATTAGAAGGCTTTCCAAGAATACGCGATTCATATGTAACAATTGTGTCTGCACCTAACACAATGTAATCACTATTCGTTTCTGCTACCGCAGATGCTTTTTGCAGGGCGAGGGACATAACGATATCAGAAGGTGATGAGTACGCACCAATCGTCTCTTCTACTTCACTTACAATGATTTCAAATGGTACATCCGCTAACTCAAGCAGTTCCTTCCTGCGAGGTGACCCTGATGCTAAAATAATTTTTCTCATATTTTCTCCTTCCTTTCTCACATGAAGCAGAATCATTTACATCAATCGTATCAAAGGAATAGTTTGTCCACAAATGAAAGAAATATTATTTTCTCTAAATAAAATAATACTTTTTACTAAAATACGATTATATTCCTGCCATAGAGAAAGCACTTTGCTCTAAATTCAAAAGAAAAGAAAGAAGTACCTATACTTCTTCCTTCGTCATTTCATTATCCTATTATTTCACCTTTTGGGAAACAATTTTTTCATATGAAAGTATACCATCAATAATAACTTGATTTAATTTCGCCAAAGATTCCTTATCACCTTTTCCATCCTTCACTGTTTGCACAGCTACTGACGTATACATATACAATTTCTTTGCTTCTTCCTGCTTCATACTTTTCCCTTCTTTTCCAATTGCTTTCCACTCTTTTTCAATCGCACCTATATCTTTTGCATTACTTTTTCCACTAGCTTGTACGCTGGAAGCATATTTTGCTAAATGAGTATATAATGGCTGTACTTTTGTTAAAAACGCCCCAACTTCTTTATCATCTTTAAGTAACGCTTTATCTGTTATATCCCAGTTCTTTTTCAATACGGAGACATTATCATTTTTATACTGCGTCATTAATTGATTTATGCCTTGTTCATCGCTAGCAATACCAACAACTAATGTATACTTATCACCGCTCGGTTTTAAAGCTGCAACGCCTCCATTACCTTTCCACTCTTCAAGAGCGGCCTGTCCCTTTTCTTCGGAAGAATAAATCCCTCCTTGCACAAAAAATAATTTCATTGGATCTAATGACGTTCCTGTCTGTGCTTTTTGTTTTTCCTCTTTTGGTGCCGGTGTTTGTTCTGCCGTTCCACCCACCTTTGATTCTTCATTTCGCATCTGCTTCGAAGCTGTTACTTCGCTTCCGCCTGTCGCACCTTGTCCTTTAAGTAACTGTAGCATTCCCATCCCAAACGCCGTACCAATAACAATCGCAGTTGCAACGATTGCAATTAACGTATTGCTCCACTTCTTTCGTTTTTTTTCCTTAGACACCAATTTCGCTTTTTGAAACGGAACAACGTTTTTCGGTCTTTCACTTTCTACTACCATCCATTCAAATTCATCTTTCTTCTTCTCCTCATACTTCGCTTCTGTTCCATTCACTTTCACTGAGATCGTTCGTGATTGCTTGTCCATACACTCACACCTCACCTCTTATCGTTGTCCGCATCATATCATATTCATTTCACAAAAAAACGAGATATTTGTCAGAGGAATTCGCCAAATAACCCTATATATTTATCTTATATGTATGCATTTGACTTCATTTGTAGAACAAAAAAACTAGATAGCAAAGACTATCTAGTTTTTCTCGCGAATATATTTTCGAACTTCCGAAATGAAATAAAGAGAACCTGTTATGATAAAAACATCATTTTCTCCAATCATTTCAACCTTCGTATCAATTGCCTCTTTCCAATTTTCAAAAACTAGTTTTGACTCTTTCTTTGCATACGATGCAAGCTTGTCAGCAGAAATAGCACGATCAAAGGCGAATGTTGTAAAAATAATTTCATCGGCAATGGTTTCTAATTGATCTACCATATTATGCAATTGTTTATCACCTAGGGCAGTAAATAAAACTATTACATTTTTATTTTTGTAATGTGATTCTACTGTTTTCACAAGACTTTCGATACCTTCTGGGTTATGGGCACCATCTATAATAATATCTGGATTGTTTTGCAGTTTTTCAAATCGCCCAATCCAATACGCTTCCTGTAATCCAGTTCTTATTTCTTCTTCCTCAATTAAAAATGATAAGTATGTTTTGACATACATGACTGCCATAAGTGCAAGTGCTGCGTTTCCTACTTGGTGAACACCTTTCATTGAGATTCGCACATCTTCAAAGGTGGCGAAAGGACAAGTGAAATCGAACTGTTCTCCATCTTCGCCAGACTGTTTATGTAACGCTGTAAAATGCTTGCCCATCTCGTATAAGTTTGCATGATTTTCCTTTGCAACTTTTTGAATGACTTGCAATGCTTCCTCATCTCGTACACCAGTAATAACTGGAACACCAGACTTAATAATCCCCGCCTTTTCATATGCAATTTCTCCTAGTGTGTTCCCTAAAATATGCATATGATCGTGGCCGATATTTGTAATAATCGTAAGAACAGGATGAATAACATTCGTAGAATCAAAGCGCCCTCCAAGCCCTGTTTCAAATAAAACAACATCACAGAAATTAACTTTACCGAAATAACAAATTGCCATAACAGTAATAATTTCAAACTCAGTCGCTTCCCCTAAATCCGTCTCATCTAGTTTTTCAACGACTGGCTTTACCATCTTTACAAGTTCAGTAATCTCTTCATCTGCAATTGGTGTCCCGTTCACACTAATACGTTCGTTAAATGTTTCAATATAAGGAGAGGTAAATGTTCCTACCTTATATTTTGCATCTTCTAACATGTAGCGCATATATGTTAACGTTGAACCTTTTCCATTTGTACCAGCAAGATGAACACATTTTATGTGACGCTCTGGATTTCCGAGCTCTTCTAGCATCCATCTCATTCTTTCTAATCCTGGTTTAATACCAAACTTCAATCGGCTATGAATCCACCCTATCGCTTCCTCGTATGTATGTATCACGTATGCTTTCCCCTTTCAAAAGACAACCTTCATACTCCTATTATACGCAAAGAAAAGAGACTCACCAATATAGTGAGCCTCTAAAAAACATTTTACTTTTCAAGATCTGCTAGACGTTGGCGAACTGCTTCACGTTTTTCTAGGTAGTCTTGTTCTTTCGCACGCTCTCCGTCAATAACTGCTGCAGGAGCTTTCGCTACGAAACCTTGGTTTGAAAGTTTCTTCTGTACACGTTCTACTTCTTTGTCGAACTTCTCAAATTCTTTCTCAAGACGTGCTCTCTCTTCATCAAGATTGATAAGATCAGCTAACGGTAAGAATAACTCTGCACCTGATACGATTGCAGTCATTGCTTTTTCTGGTGCTTGTAAATCCGTTTGAATTATTAATTCGCTTGGGTTACAGAAACGCTCAATGTAAGAGCTGTTTTTTGTAAGTTGAGCAAGTACAGCCTCATCTTTTGCTTTAATTTGCATTTGAACTTTTTTGCTCATCGGCGTATTAACTTCTGCACGGATGTTACGAACAGAGCGAATGATATCAACTAGAAGGTGCATTTCTGCCGCAGCTTCTGTATCTTGTAAATCTTCGCGAACTGTTGGCCACGCTGCTACTGTAATAGATTCGCCTTCATGCGGTAAATGTTGCCAAATCTTCTCTGTTACGAATGGCATGAATGGGTGTAATAGACGCATTGTTTGGTCTAATACGTAAGCTAAAATAGAACGAGTTGTTTTCTTAGCTGCTTCATCTTCACCGTATAGTGGAAGTTTCGCCATTTCAATGTACCAGTCACAGAAATCGTCCCAAATGAAGTTGTATAATGAACGACCAGCTTCACCGAACTCATATTTATCCATGTTACGCGTTACGCTTTCGATTGTTTCGTTTAAGCGAGTTAAAATCCACTTATCCGCAACTGATTTTTCACCAGTTAAATCGATTTCTTCATACTTCATATCATCCATGTTCATTAATACGAAACGTGATGCGTTCCAAATTTTATTAATGAAGTTCCAAGTAGACTCTACTTTTTCCATACTGAAACGTAAATCTTGACCTGGTGCGCTTCCTGTTGATAAGAAATAGCGCATTGCATCTGCACCGTACTTCTCGATAACATCCATTGGATCAATACCGTTACCAAGAGATTTACTCATTTTACGTCCTTGCTCATCACGAACTAAACCGTGAATTAATACATCTTTAAATGGACGCTCACCAGTAAACTCTAAACCTTGGAAAATCATACGAGATACCCAGAAGAAGATGATGTCATAACCCGTTACTAATGCATCTGTTGAATAATAACGTTTAAAGTCTGCTGAATCTTCATCCGGCCAGCCAAGTGTTGAGAACGGCCATAACGCTGAACTGAACCATGTATCAAGTACGTCGTTATCTTGATTCCAGTTTTCAATATCTGCTGGTGCATCTGTACCTACGTATACTTCACCAGTTTCTTTATGATACCAAGCTGGAATACGGTGTCCCCACCATAATTGACGAGAAATACACCAGTCGTGAATGTTTTCCATCCAGCGTAAGTATGTGTTTTCAAAACGTTCTGGTACGAACGTTACTTTCTCTTCTTCTTTTTGTTGAAGCTCTACTGCCTTCTCAGCAAGTGGAGCCATTTTTACGAACCATTGTGTTGATAAGTAAGGCTCAACAACTGCACCACTACGCTCACTATGACCTACTGAATGCATATGAGGCTCGATTTCTACTAATACGCCCGCTTCTTGTAAGTCCTTCACTAACGCTTTACGGCATTCGAAACGATCCATACCGTTATACTTACCAGCTTTTTCGTTCATTGATCCATCTTCGTTCATTACTAAGATACGTGGTAAGTCATGACGGTTACCTACTTCAAAGTCATTCGGGTCATGAGCTGGTGTAATTTTTACAACGCCTGTTCCGAAATCTTTTTCTACGTACTCATCAGCAATAATTGGAATCTCACGGCCTACGATTGGAAGTGTAACTGTTTTCCCGATTAAATGTTTGTAACGATCGTCTTCTGGATGAACTGCTACTGCTGTATCACCAAGCATCGTTTCTGGACGAGTAGTCGCAAGACGAATATGACCAGAGCCATCTGTTAACGGATAGTTCATATGGTAGAATGCACCTTGAACTTCTTTATGAATTACTTCAATATCAGAAAGAGCTGTGCGTGTTGCTGGGTCCCAGTTGATAATATATTCACCGCGGTAAATTAAGCCTTTTTCGTATAATTGAACGAATACTTTATTAACCGCATCAGATAAACCTTCGTCTAATGTGAAACGTTCACGAGAATAGTCTAGTCCTAAACCAACTTTCCCCCATTGTTGACGAATGTGAGACGCGTATTCCTCTTTCCATTCCCAAGCTTTTTCAAGGAATTTCTCACGGCCAAGATCGTAACGTGAAATACCTTCTTCACGAAGTTTCCCTTCTACTTTCGCTTGTGTTGCGATACCCGCATGGTCCATTCCTGGAAGCCATAATACATCGTAACCTTGCATACGCTTCGTACGAGTTAAAATATCTTGAAGAGTTGTATCCCAAGCATGACCTAAGTGTAACTTACCAGTTACGTTCGGAGGTGGAATTACAATTGTGTATGGTTGTTTCTTCTCATCTCCTGTTGCTTCGAAATATTTGCCTTCAAGCCACCATTGATAAAGGCCTTCTTCAACGGACATATGATCATATTTAGTTGGTAAATTCTTTTCCGTGTTTGACATTATTTTCCCTCCTTAAAATAAAAAATGCCCCTCATCCAAAAAGGACGAGGGACATCGCGGTACCACCTTTATTTACAAACAAATTCAGAAATTTGCTTATACTCTTAATTTGATAACGGACAAATCCGTCTTTTCCTAATGAGAACTATTCCGTTCAGAAAAGATGCTCCAGGGCTACCTTCTAACATAACTATCTAGAGAATCTCCCAGCTAATGATTCTCCTCTCTGAAGACGTTTCTTGTTATACTCTTCCCCTTCAAGGCATTTATATGATTGTTAATTATTATATACAATAGTGTAAAAAACGAAACCCTATTCGTCAAGATAAATTTAATACTATGGCTTTTGGGGCAAAAAAAGAAGATAAGTAGCATCCTCTACTTATCTTCTTTATCCCGCTATTTGCGGGCAGTAAGATCCCCCACTAATTAAAGTTTCACTTTATCCGTTCCCTTGCTGGGCAGCTTGTAATTGCGAAAGGAAATATTCTATATTGCTAACGAGCCAATGCGATTGTTGTAAGCTCTTTACTCCGAGAAGTTCATTTTCCTCATTGCGACTCTCTCTTCTTTTCTTATAAGACTGGATTTGCCGAATAAATTGCGATGGATACGTCATATACGCAAACATGAGTAGTTGCTCTTCTTTCGTAAAAGGGAAATTTTTTTGGTACATTTGATACCATTCAAACCGATCACTTCGCGCAATTGGATACGTGTTTAAAGACCGAGAATAAAAACCAACTATATCTTGCACTGGTGTTGCAAACTTCGATTTTTCTAAACTAATAAAATAGCCATTCCGTTCATAATCAAATAAGAAATGATTAAGCGATACGTTACCATGCACAAAAGTAATACGTGTTTTTTCTTTTTCCTTCATCGCATCGTTCCACTCAGTTAATTGCTTCGTTGCAAACTCACGAGCCCTCATTACATGATGATAGTACGTACAATATTGCAATTCAAACGGAGACATATACCACTTCGCTTCAGATTCTACGAGAAACTCTTCTAACATCTCACCATCATTCTCCCAGCGATCGGATATATTTGTATAATGTTTTTCTAAATCTTCTTCTGTATACGTTTCTTCTTTCACCGTTTTTTGATGTAACGTCCCGAGAGTTTGAAACATTTTATGGTATTGATCATTATCCTCGCCGTTGCCTTCCGCACGTTCTAACCAAGGCATTAAATAATAATTATACGTCCCGTCACTTAAAATATAATTTCCATCCGTCGCATGGTATATAGGTACATAATTTGAAAAACCGTTCTCCTTCAAATATTGAATATGGTGCAAAAAGTTATTCCGCTCTAACTTCCCGTCTTCTATTTTCTTGAGCGCATACGGACCTTGATTAGTGTAAATTTTCGTTACACTTCCGTGCTCTTCCATATGCTGTGTATCCAATCTGTATTGCCTTACAATGGGTTCATAGCGATTTCGTAATTCAATATCCATACGAATAACCCTTTCTATTCAAAACATAGCCTTTAGGAAAATAAGCGAGTGAAAACACTCACTTATTTCGCTTTTGCCCTTGAAACAGGAATATAAATAATTTGTCCCGCAGTTAAATATATATCTTCTGTTTGATTGACACGATATAAGTTTTGTACAGACGTTTCATAACGGTCTGCAACAGATTCAATTGTATCCCCTTCTTGAACGAAATACATTCTTAACTTTGTAAATTCTTCTTCCGGTTCTTTCGTAAATATTTTCGTTAAATAAAGTGCATTTTCATCTCGCTGTGAATACGTTTCTTCTTCTTGCTCTTCTTGTTTTTTCGCTTTTTCTTTCTTGAAATCTTTTCTTCCGAACAATTCAAATTGTGGCGTTGATTCTTTCTCCTCTTCACGCTCTACAAATTCATGTTCTTCTATTTCCTCTTCCTCTACTTCCTGCTCTTTTCTTTCCTCTAGTTGGAACGGTTCAAATGCGTAATCTTCCCACTCATCTGATTCCTTATAGACTGGTTCTTCTACGTGCGGCGCAGGTCTATTTTCATCCTCTTGTGCTGAATCAGCCTCTAACTCAGCATACGCTGTTTCTTCCTCTTCATCCTCGATTCTTTCTTCATCACATAAACCAGTGATAGATATATCCGCTAATAATTGTAAGCAACCATTTTCCTTTAATTCATAATCAAATTCTTCAATAGATACATATAGTTCTTCAATTACTTTCACACGGTTTCTCGGAATTGATATTTCAAGCGGAAAGGAATGAACAAGTTCATTAACCCCATCTTCCCTTGTTTCTACATAATCAATTGACTTCGCTGGCGATAGATCTCTTAATGAATAAGCCGAATCATCTTGCCGCGCAACATACTCTCCCGTTAAATCTAATTGCCCTCTCACGATAACTTCATGATCAAGCTCTTCTATCTCAACGTCTGGATCTAACGAAATTGACAAAAGTTCTTCGACTTCCTGTCCTTTTTGGAACCAAACAGATTCTTTTAATGAAAAACGTAATGAATGATCTGTTGCCACTTCTTTTCCCCCTCCCAAACTATATGTCATTACAGATTTATGTATGGAAAGCTGATTTTATGAATAAAAAAAAATCACTCCCCTTATGGAGAGCGATTTTCTTTCAACAATTAAGCTTTTAATTTTGACATTGCAATTTCAGCCGCTGCAATCGTCGCTTCAATATCTGCATCACTATGTGCTGTCGATAAGAATAGACCTTCGAATTGAGATGGTGGCAAGAATACACCTTGTTCTACCATTTCACGATAGTAAGCCGCAAAGAATTCTAAGTTTGAAGATTTTGCTGCATCGTAATTAATAACTTGTTCATCTGTAAAGAAGATACCAATCATAGAACCCGCACGGTTAATATGATGCGGAATGCCATGTTTTTCAGCCGCTTTACGTAAGCCAGCTTCTAACATTTCAGCTTTACGCTCAAATTCTACATATGATTCTGGCGTTAACTGTACTAACGTTTCATAACCTGCTGCCATTGCAAGTGGGTTACCTGATAAAGTACCTGCTTGGTAAATCGGTCCGCTCGGTGCAACTTGGCGCATAATTTCTGCTTTACCACCGTATGCTCCTACTGGTAAGCCACCACCGATTACTTTACCTAAACAAGTTAAATCAGGTGTTACACCGTAATAACCTTGTCCGCAATTATAAGCAACTCGGAATCCTGTCATGACTTCATCAAAAATAAGCAATGCACCATTTTGCTCTGTTACTTCACGAAGACCTTCTAAAAATCCTGGTTGCGGAGGAACAACACCCATATTTCCTGCTACTGGTTCTACAATTATACAAGCAATATCATCACCAAATTGTTCGAAGGCGTATTTCACACTTTCTAAATCGTTATACGCTACGGTAATCGTATTTTTCGCTACACCTTCTGGTACACCAGGGCTATCTGGTAAACCTAGCGTCGCCACACCAGAACCCGCTTTAATTAATAATGAATCACCATGACCGTGGTAACAACCGATGAATTTCAAAATTTTGTTACGACCTGTATAACCACGAGCTAAACGTAGCGCACTCATTGTCGCTTCTGTTCCAGAGTTAACCATACGTACAATCTCAATTGATGGTACGCGCTCAATAACAAGTTTCGCTAATTTATTCTCAATTTCCGTTGGGGCACCGAAGCTTGTTCCTCTTTCAGCAACAGATTTTAAAGCTTCAACAACACGATCATTCGCATGACCATGAATTAAAGGACCCCATGATAATACGTAATCGATGTATTCATTTCCATCGACATCATATACTTTAGAGCCTTTTCCGCGCTCCATAAACAACGGATTCATACCAACAGACTTAAAAGCACGAACGGGGCTATTTACGCCACCAGGCATTAAATCTTGCGCCTCTTCAAACGCCGCAATCGACTTATCAAACTTTTTCATTATTTAGCGCCTCCTTCTTGTAACCATCTTGCTGCATCTTTTGCATGATACGTAATAATTAAATCCGCTCCTGCACGTTTCATGCTAATTAATTTTTCAAGTACAACTTCTTTTTCATTAATCCAACCATTTTGCGCTGCTGCTTTAATCATCGAATATTCACCACTTACGTTATAAGCAACTACTGGTAAATTAAAGTTATTTTTCACATCACGAACGATATCTAAGTAAGAAAGAGCTGGCTTTACAATTAAGAAATCTGCCCCTTCCATTACATCTGATTCTGCTTCACGGAATGCTTCCATACGGTTCGCTGGATCCATTTGATATGTTTTACGATCACCAAATTGCGGGGCACCGTGCGCCGCATCACGGAATGGTCCGTAAAATGCTGATGAATATTTCACAGCGTACGACATTACTGGTACGTGTCCAAAACCATTTTCATCTAATGCATGGCGAATTGCTGTTACGAATCCGTCCATCATGTTTGATGGCGCAATAATGTCCGCTCCTGCTTTCGCTTGGCTTACAGCTGTTTTCGCAAGAACTGCAAGAGACTCGTCATTTAAAATAATACCATCTTCAATTACACCGCAATGACCATGGCTTGTGAATTGACATAAACATGTATCTGCAACTACTACTAGCTCAGGGAATTCACCTTTAATTTGCTTAATTGCACGTTGCACAATTCCATGATCACAATATGCTGATGATCCAACTTCATCTTTTTCAGCAGGTAAACCAAATACAATAACAGAACGAATACCTAAATCAACAACCTCTTGCATTTCAGCTTGCAATAAATCTAAAGACATTTGATATACGCCTGGCATAGAAGGCACTTCATTACGAACATTTTCTCCTTCTAATACAAAAATAGGGTAAATAAAATCTTCCGTATGTAAAAACGTTTCACGCACAAGCGCACGCATATTACCGCTTTGTCTTAAGCGACGATGACGATTAAATTGTAAAGAGTTCATAGATTTCTATCCCCATTCTTTTATTTTATAGATTCACAAATGCATTGTAGTAATGCTTCTACAGTGTACTCTTTCGGTATAATAACATGTGGAAAATAAAGGATCGCCTCTTTTTCCGTAATAGGCCCTATACAAGCAATTGTACAGTTTTTTGTCCATTCTCTCCAGTTTGTACCCTCAAGTAAACGAACAAAACTAGTAACAGTTGAAGGGCTTGTAAATGTAATAATGTCTACTTTTCCTACTTCTAACGCTACTATAAGCTCTTGCCTTTTCCCTACATTCTCTTTCGTACCATATACGATTAGCTCATCTAGAGAAACACCAATTTCGCGAAGTGCAACTGGAATTACATCTCTTGCTAAATTCCCTTTCGGAAATAAAATGCACTCGTTTCCACTTAGTCTTTTTACAAACTCTTCTGCAAATACTTCTGCAACAAATGAAGTTGGAACGAAGTCCACTTGATAGCCCCGCTTTTCTAACTCTAACCTTGTTTTCACGCCTACTGCAGCAATTTTAGTCTTTGCGGGTAGCTTCTTTGTCAAACTATCTAGAAAAAAAGCTACCCCATTTTTACTCGTAAAAATAACCCAGTCATACGAATGCAGCTGTCCTGCTATATGTTGAATTTGCCTATGAGCCATACCTTCCATACGCAAAAGCGGAATTTCCAATGGAATTCCGCTCTTTTCTTTCACCGCTACACTCATTTGTTTCGCTTGATGCTGGGCACGTGTAATTAATACCGTTTTGCCAGCGAGAGCGTTCATATTTATTGTTGCCCCTTATTTGCAGCAAGAATGAGTTCTTTGGCGCCTTGTTTAATTAAACGGTCCGCAGCCTCTAATCCTACTTCCTCTGGATTAGTTCCTACTACTGTCTCTTTCAATAAAATAGAACCGTCCATAGAACCGACAAGAGCTGTTAATTCGATTGCATCATTTTCTGTAAGAGTTGCATATCCAGCGATTGGAACTTGGCAGCCACCTTCAAGTTTATGAAGAAATACTCGTTCTGCCGCCACTGTTCTTTCTGTTACTGCATCATTCATATGCGCTAACAACTGTAGTAAATCCTTATCATCCTCACGGCATTCAATCGCTAATGCACCTTGTCCTACAGCAGGTACACATAACGTCTCATCTAAATGTTCTGTAATAACTTCATTATCCCAGCCCATTCTTTGTAATCCAGCTGTTGCTAAAATGATTGCATCGTAATCTTCTTCTTGTAATTTACGTAAACGTGTATCGATATTTCCTCGAATCCACTTCACTTGTAAATCTGGTCTCGCAGCTAATAATTGTGCACTGCGTCTTAAGCTACTCGTACCTAAAATAGCGCCTTCTGCTAACTCTTTAAACGATGCTCCGCTTTTTGAGATAAAAGCATCACGAGGGTCAACACGCTTCGGTGTACAACCAATCATTAATCCTTCTGGAAGTACGGCCGGCATATCTTTCATACTATGTACAGCCATATCAATTTCTTTCGTAAGTAACGCATGTTCAATCTCTTTAACAAACAAGCCTTTTCCGCCTACTTTTGAAAGAGTAACATCTAAAATAACATCACCTTTTGTGACGATTTCTTTCACTTCAAATTCATATGGTAAACCTAGTGCTTTTAACTGATCAATAAACCAGTTTGTTTGCGTTAATGCTAATTTACTCTTTCGTGACCCTACAATAATTTTGCGCATAATTCTCTCTCCTCATTATAAATACCAAAAGTGGAAGTTGGATAAACTGCTTAATAGAAAAATATTGATTAGCATTACGAGAAATGCTCCGATGTTCCACTGCACGATTTTCTTCCCTTGCAACACATCTGCCACTCGTAAATATAGGCCAGCACAATATACAAATAGAACGACAAAAGACCCAATCACTTTCGTATCATACCAATGGAAATTGTCCAATTTCGTATATCCCCATATGCATCCTAATAAAATAGCTAGTAAGAAAAATGGAACAGAAAATAAATTTAATCCGTAAGACATCGATTCTAACTTCGGTAAATTCCCTAACCTTCTTAATCTCGCATTCCATTTTTTCTTTTTTAATAGGCGATATTGCAATAAATACATAATAGAAAAAATGAACGATACAGTGAAAGTTGCATAAGAAATAATAGCCATACCGACATGTACATATACAAGTTCTGAAACTAATTGCTCTGCCAGTACCGGCGACATCTTTCCGAGCGGTGTAAAAATAGAAAAAGCGCTTACGCCAAATGCGACAACATTTGTAAAAAAGACTAAAAAGTCAATTCTCATAAATCGATTAATGACTAACGACATCGTAATCAATAGCCAAACATAAAAATAAATCCCTGATAATAAAGTTAATATAGGGTTCGTTTCTGAATCTGTAGCCCTGAGTAACATAAAGATAGACTGCAGAACCCATACAATCGAAAGTAACCAAAAAGCAAATCGGTTCGCCTTTCGGTTACTTTGGAAATAATCTATAAAATATAAACTAATGCTACAAGCATATAAAATAATTGCAATATGATAAATAATACTGTTATTAAAAAAACTCATCCGATCATCCTTCCAAATTATAAAGATGGAACGGATGGTGTCCACGCTCTTTTATGTTCTACTTCTTCCGCACAACTCTCTACATCTTCCATTTCCAAGTCAAAAATCTTTGCAAATAACGCTAATTTTTCGTCTGCTCCCTTTTCAGCGGCTATCTCTTTCGCTACTAAAATTGGGTCTTTCAATAATTGATTAATAATACTTTTCGTATGCTTACTAATTACTTTTCTCTCACGATCACTAAGATTCGGTATTTTTCGTTCCAAGCTTTCCATCGTTTCACTTTGGATAGCAAGTGCCTTATCACGAAGAGCTGCTATTAACGGAACAACACCAAGTGTACTTAACCACGTTTTAAATAAAACAATTTCCTCTTCAATCATAAATTGAATTTTCTCTGCTTCTTTCAAACGCTCAGCACGATTTGCTTCCACTACTCCTTGCAAATCATCAATGTCATATAAGAAAGAACCTTCTAGTTCATCAATCGCTGGATCAATATCACGTGGCACTGCAATATCCACCATAAATAACGGACGACCAGAGCGCATTTTCTCTACCTTTGTCATCATCTCTTTCGTAATAACATATTCAGATGCACCAGTTGAACTAATTAAAATATCTGCTTCTAATAATGCACATTGCAATTCACTTAAAGGCTTTGCATGTCCCATATATTTCTCAGCCATTACTTCCGCTTTCGTAAACGTCCTATTCATGACTGTTACTTTTCGAGCACCGCTTCCATATAAGTTTTGCAGTGCCAGTTCACCCATCTTACCAGCACCAAGAATAAGCACATGACAATCTGTTAACTCACCAAATATTTTCTTTCCGAGCTCAACAGCAGCATAACTAACAGACATCGCACTTTCACCAATCGTCGTTTCTGAGTGCGCACGTTTCGCTAACGTAACCACCTGCTTAAACAACTCATTAAAAATTGTGCCTGTCGCTTTTACTTGTTGCGCTTCTAAAAAGCTATCTTTTATTTGGCCTAAAATCTGTGTTTCTCCAACTACCATAGAATCTAAACCGCACGTCACGCGGAATAAATGATCTATTGCACCGTCTTGTTCAAAAATAGTTAAATATGGTGCGACTTCTTCTATTTCAAACTGAAACCAATCAGCTAAAAACTTCTTAATATAATACCGTCCCGTGTGTAATTGATCGACAACAGCGTAAATCTCAGTGCGATTACAAGTTGATACAATGACATTCTCTAACACGCTCTTTTGATTTTGTAATGTAGTCATTGCTTGCTCTAGCTCTGCTGCCTGAAATGTGAGTTTCTCACGAAATTCTACAGGGGCTGTTCGATAATTTACACTAACAACAAGAATATGCACGCAGCATGTCCCCCTTCACCCGTTTTATCACTTTATCTACTATCATAATACAACTTTCCTCTTATGAATCTGACAATCGTGTGAACAACCGATTATTTTTTATTTATTCTCCGTATGTAATAAAGGAGATTCAGTAAAACTAATAAAGATTTTCTACTTTATAATGATTATAAATTAATAACTCTATTTGTACGTTACCAAAAAAAGCCCTCATAATCAAGTGATGGAAACTATTCCATATGAATTATAACATCATCTTTCCTATCTTCTTTCATCATGAAGGAAAATATGTATGATTGTTCCAAATTGTAGCACAAACTTTCTCAATACAATGTATTTGACATTGTATTTCTTTTTCGTTATATTGGTTTTACAAAATTAAATTGTGCACAACTTAATTAGGGAGGAGTTATGTATGACAGAGAATTCTTTACATCTAGATAACCAACTTTGTTTTTCTATTTACGCCTGTTCTAAAGAAGTTACCCGCTTTTATCGACCATATTTAGAAGAGATGGGTATTACGTATCCCCAGTACATTACTTTACTCGTACTATGGGAGCAAGATGGACTAACAGTAAAAGAAATTGGAGAACGTCTATTTTTAGATTCCGGTACGTTAACACCTATGTTAAAACGAATGGAATCATTAAAACTTGTAAAACGCGTTCGTTCCAAAGAAGATGAGCGCAAAGTTTGTATTAAATTAACAGAACAAGGTAAAGATTTAAAAGAAAAGGCTTGTTCATTGCCGACAACAATGGCAACAAATTTAGGAATTACAGAACAAGAATATCGTTCTTTATTAATTCAATTAAATAAACTAATTGAAACAATGAAAACAATTAATGATAGAAAAGGGGAATAAACATGGATAAATTATATACTGCTTCAGTAACTGCTACAGGTGGAAGAAACGGAAGAGTAATTTCAGATGATGGCATATTAAATCTTGATGTAAAAATGCCGAAAGCACTAGGTGGTGCAGGCGGAGAGGCAACGAATCCAGAACAACTATTTGCTGCTGGTTATGCCGCTTGTTTTGATAGTGCATTACAACTTGTCATTCGTACAAAACGTGTGAAAGTAGAAAGTACAGAAGTAACTGCTCACGTTTCTATCGGAAAAGATACAGATGGTGGTTTCGGCCTATCTGCTGTACTTGATGTACACGTTGCTGGCGTCTCTCATGCCGAAGCACAAGAACTTGTAGAAGCCGCTCACGGTGTATGTCCTTATTCGAAAGCAACAAGAGGTAATATCGAGGTTACATTAAACGTAAGATAAAAAAATTTAGTAAATAAAAAAAACGCGCGACATTCGTCACGCGTTTTTTGTTTTTGTCATTCTATGAATTGCCTTCCACGCTTCTTCTTTTCCAAGTCCTGTTTCAGAAGAGAATAGAACGATTTCATCGCCAATTTCAACAGCAAGCGTTTCTTTTACAACTTTTAAATGCTTTTGCCATTTCCCTTTCGGAATTTTATCGGCTTTCGTCGCAATAATAATTGTTGGGATTTCATAATGTTTTAAGAAATCATACATCATCACGTCATCATTTGTTGGTTGGTGACGTAAATCAACTACTAATACAGCTGCGTCTAATTGCTCACGCGTTGTAAAGTAAGTCTCAATCATCTTGCCCCATGCTGCGCGCTCTGTTTTAGATACTTTCGCATATCCATAACCTGGAACGTCAACAAAATGCATCATCTCATTGATTAAGAAAAAGTTCAACGTTTGCGTTTTCCCTGGTTTAGAAGAAATACGTACTAACTTTTTACGATTTAAAATTTTATTAATAAAGGAAGACTTCCCGACATTTGAACGACCTGCTAATGCAATTTCTGGTAAATCACTGTCTGGATATTGTTCTGGTTTAACAGCACTAATTACAATATCTGCTTTTGTTACTTTCATTGTTTCACTCCTACTAATGCGTGCTCCAATACTTCATCTAAATGAGATGCAAGCACAAACGTAAGGTTTTCTTTTACGCTTTCTGGAATATCATCTAAATCTTTCTCGTTTTCTGCTGGCAAAATAATTTTTGTTAAGCCTGCGCGGTGAGCACTTAATGTTTTTTCTTTTAAACCACCAATTGGTAATACACGACCACGAAGTGTAATTTCACCTGTCATCCCCACTTCTTTACTTACAGGAATACCTGTTAGCGCAGAAATAAGTGCCGTTGCCATCGTAATACCTGCTGACGGTCCATCTTTTGGAACTGCTCCTTCTGGAACATGAATATGAATATCATTTTTCTCATGGAAATTCGGATCAATCTGAAGCTCTTCTGCACGAGAACGAATATAGCTAAACGCTGCTTGTGCGGATTCTTTCATAACATCCCCAAGTTTACCCGTTAAAATTAATTTCCCTTTACCTGGCGCTACAGACACTTCAATCGCAAGTGTATCACCGCCTGCTGCTGTATACGCTAACCCTGTTGCCATACCAACTTGGTCTGTTTTTTCGGCTTGCCCATAACGGAATATGTGCTTACCAAGTAGATCAACAATGTTTTTCTCTGTTACTACAATGCGCTTGCGTTCTGCTGTAACGATAATTTTTGCTGCTTTACGACAAACTTTTGCGATTTGACGCTCTAGTGTACGAACACCAGCCTCACGTGTATAATAACGAATAATTTCAAGAAGTGCTTCATCACGTACTTGTAAATTACCTTTTCGTAAGCCATGCTCTTTTAATTGTTTCGGCAATAAATGTTCACGGGCAATGTGAACTTTTTCAAGTTCTGTATAGCCAGCAATCGAAATAATTTCCATACGGTCAAGCAACGGACCTGGAACACTTGAAAGTGTATTCGCAGTTGCTACAAACATAACTTTCGATAGATCATACGGTTCTTCAATGTAATGATCACTGAAGTTATGGTTTTGTTCTGGGTCTAACACTTCAAGTAATGCCGCTGATGGATCTCCACGGAAGTCGTTAGACATTTTATCAATCTCATCTAATAAAAAGACTGGATTAACTGTTTTCGCCTTTTTCATACCTTGAATAATGCGTCCTGGCATCGCTCCAACGTACGTACGACGGTGACCACGGATTTCCGATTCATCACGTACACCACCAAGGGATACACGGACAAAATTACGATTTAATGATGTTGCAATCGAACGCGCTAACGAAGTTTTCCCGACCCCAGGAGGTCCTACTAAGCAAAGGATAGGTCCTTTTAATGAATTCGTTAACTTCTGTACAGCTAAATATTCGAGTACGCGCTCTTTCACTTTCTCAAGACCGTAATGATCTTTGTTCAAAATCTCTTCAGAATGAGCAAGATCAATCATATCTTCTGTCGCTTCTGTCCATGGAAGTGCTAATAACCAATCCATATAATTGCGAATAACACCGCTCTCCGCAGAACTTGCTGGTAACTTTTCATAACGGTCTAATTCTTTCAGTGCGGCCTTCATTGTTTCTTCAGGCATCCCCGACTGTTCAATTTTCTCACGAAGTTCTTCAACTTCCCCGCCCTTACCTTCTTTATCACCAAGTTCAGTTTGAATCGCCTTCATTTGCTCACGTAAGAAATACTCTTTTTGCGTGCGCTCCATTGAACGTTTCACTTTTTGTCCAATTTTCTTTTCTAAACTAAGTAACTCTTGTTCATCTTGAATAATTGAAATAAGTGTATGTAATCGTTCCTTCACAGATACAATCTCTAAGATTTCTTGTTTCTGCTTCGTTTTAATCGGCAAGTGAGAAGCTATTAAATCAGCTAATCTTCCTGGCTCTTCTACATCAGCTACCGTTGCAAATGTTTCATTTGAAACTTTTTTCGAAACTTTAATATATTGTTCGAAATGCTCGAGTAATGTACGCATAAGAGCTTTCTCTTCTAGATCATCTTCCACTTCTTCAGTTACCGTTTTGATAGAAACCTGCACTACATTCTCTTCTTCGATAAACTCTACTACTTCAGCTCTATGTAAACCTTCTACAAGGACACGAAGCGTACCGTTCGGCAATTTTAACATTTGCTTCACTTTCGCCACTGTACCTACACTATATATGTCATCTTCTTTCGGATCATCGATATTCATTTCTTTTTGCATCGCTAAAAAGATGATATTTTCATCCATTGCC
This sequence comes from Bacillus sp. EB106-07-01-XG149, assembly GCF_058791555.1. Lineage (NCBI taxonomy): Bacteria > Bacillati > Bacillota > Bacilli > Caryophanales > Bacillaceae > Bacillus > Bacillus sp. EB106-07-01-XG149. The sequence goes on from NZ_JBYTDP010000002.1 coordinate 751,996, forward strand.
GCCTGCTCTAGTGCTTGTATCGATTTATCACGTCCTACATCAAGATGCAGAACCATCGTTGGATATACGAGAACGCCTCTTAATGGTAGGAGGGGTACGATTCTTTCATTCGTATTCATACTAGACATAGCACCTCCATAATAAATTAAACTCCTGTTCAACTATTTTATATTACAATACATCTAGATGCAATTGCAGAGATTTTCCGCAATTGTAAATCTCTCGTTTTTTCTCCCTTTTAAAAAGGAAAAGAGACTCCGCTTAAGCATACAAACTTAAACGAAGTCTGGCAAATTTTATTATCATTCATTCTCACATTGATTGTGCATCTGTTTCGTCTACAGTAGTATGTATATCAAGGTCTCGATGCATATTTTCCTGCATAAATGTTAGCTCAAATACTTCTTTTAACTTACGAACAGGAATGATTTCAATTCCTTTTATTGTATACAAAAACGGTTGCATGTTTTCAGCAGGAATGATGACTTTCTTAGCACCTGCTTTTTTCGCGGCTTTTATTTTTGCGTACACACCACCAATAGGTTTCACTTCCCCGTGTATACTTATCTCACCGGTCATCGCTACTTCATTACTCACATACGTACGATGCACTGCTGAATATACACCTGTTGCCATAGCAATACCTGCCGAAGGCCCATCAATTGGGATACCACCTGGAAAATTAATATGTATATCGTACCCTTCTGGCAATACATCTAGAGAACGAAGTACTGTTAATACATTATCTACAGAACCTTTCGCCATACTTTTACGGCGAATGGATTTCGTTTGACTACCAATACTTTCCTCTTCCACAATCCCGGTAACATTTACGGATCCTTTATCTTTCGCCTTGATTGCTGTTACTTCAATTTCTAATAACGCGCCTGTATTTGGTCCGTATACAGCAAGTCCATTTACAAGACCGATTCTCGGAATAGGATAAATACGTTTTTCATATTTCGGTGTAAGTTGACTAGAGTGAACAACCCACTCTATATCTTCATCTTTAATGAAAGAACGTTCTTCATTTATTGCCATACCAGCAGAAATTTGTACAAGGTTAATCGCTTCTCGTCCATTTCTTGCATACATCCCGATCATTTCAATACCATTTTTACCTATTTGCATTTCCACTTTATCAGCTGCATTCTTCGCTACTTTTTGAATCTCTTCTGTATCTAACTCACGGAAAAACACTTCTAAACAGCGTGACCGAATAGCAGGAGGAATCTCCTCTGGCGAACGTGTCGTCGCCCCAACTAAGCGAAAATCGGCTGGCAAACCTTTTTGAAAAATATCATGTATATACGTTGGAATCATCGAATTTTCTTCACTATAGTACGCACTTTCCAAAAATACTTTCCGATCTTCTAACACCTTTAACATTTTGTTCATTTGAATTGGATGTAATTCACCAATCTCATCAATGAACAAAATACCACCATGCGCATCTGTTACAGCCCCTTTTTTCGGCTGTGGGATACCCGCTTGCCCCATCGCACCTGCCCCTTGATAAATCGGATCATGGACTGAACCAATTAATGGGTCTGCAATACCACGTTCATCAAATCTTGCTGTCGTCGCATCAAGTTCGATAAATGTTGCATTCGTACGAAATGGAGATTTCGGATTGCGTTTCGCTTCTTCCAATACAAGACGTGCTGCCGCTGTCTTCCCGACACCTGGCGGACCATATATAATTACATGTTGCGGATTCGGACCACAAAGAGCCGCTTTTAACGACTTAATCCCGTCCTCTTGCCCTACAATATCTAAAAAGGATGTAGGACGTACCTTCTCCGCAAGCGGCTCTGTTAAAGAAATCTCACGCATTTTACGAAGCTGTTCTAATTCTTTTTTCGATTCTCGATCAATTGAAACTTTTTGTGTTCGCTGATTTCGAAGTAAATGCCAAAAATACAATCCGACAATTACACCAAAAACAAGTTGAACAAGTAAAAATATATTTGTCCAGCTCATAATTTATTTCCTCCCGCAATATTTTATCATTTAGTATTTCCGCGGAGGAACATAGCTAAACATAAAGAAAAACAGCAATTATAAAAATTGCTGTTTCTTCTTCGCACTATGCAGATGTTTTTGTATCAAGTACAGTACCGTCTTGTAACACCAATTTCGGCGGTTCATTATCAGCTACTGTTTCTTTCGTCAAAATACACTTCTCGATATCTTTGCGAGATGGAAGTTCGAACATTACATCAAGCATTAAGCCTTCAATAATAGAACGAAGTCCACGAGCACCTGTTTTACGTTCAATTGCTTTTTTCGCAATCTCAACTAGTGCACCTTCTTCAAACTCTAACTCAACATCGTCAAGCTCCAATAATTTTTGGAATTGCTTAACAAGTGCATTTTTCGGTTTCGTTAAAATATCTACAAGAGCATCTTCATCAAGCGGCTCTAGGTTCGCAATAACTGGAAGACGACCGATAAACTCCGGAATTAAACCGAATCTTAAAAGATCCTCTGGTAAAACGTGAGATAAAACATGCTTCTCATTTACATCAGCATTTTTCTTCTCAGCACCAAATCCAATTACTTTCTCACCAAGGCGACGTTTAATAATTGGCTCAATGCCATCAAACGCTCCACCACAAATGAATAGGATGTTCGTTGTATCAATTTGAATGAACTCTTGATGCGGATGCTTACGACCACCTTGAGGTGGAACGCTCGCTACAGTACCTTCTAAAATTTTCAGAAGTGCCTGCTGTACACCTTCACCAGATACATCACGTGTAATTGATGGATTTTCGGACTTACGTGCCACTTTATCAATCTCATCAATATAAATGATTCCTTTTTCCGCTTTCTCTACATCATAATCAGCTGCTTGGATTAATTTTAGTAAGATGTTTTCTACATCTTCCCCTACATATCCAGCTTCTGTTAAAGATGTTGCGTCCGCGATTGCAAATGGAACATTTAAAATACGCGCTAATGTTTGTGCCAATAATGTTTTACCACTACCAGTTGGCCCAATAAGTGAAATATTACTCTTCGCTAATTCTACATCATCAATTTTACTGTTAGAATTAATACGTTTGTAATGGTTATATACCGCTACCGCTAGTGCTTTTTTCGCGTTATCTTGTCCGATGACATACTCATCTAAGATTTCACGAATTTCTACCGGTTTCGGTACATCTTTGAATTCTACTTCTTCGTCCTTCGCAAGCTCCTCTTGTACAATTTCAGTACAAAGTTCGATACACTCGTCACAAATGTAAACACCTGGACCTGCAACTAACTTTCGAACTTGCGTTTGTGTTTTACCACAGAAAGAACATTTTAATTGACCTTTTTCATCATTAAATTTAAACATATTTTCACACCCCTTACAAAGTGCTAACCTCTTGCCTTCGTATGTACACGATAAATGTATCGTATGTAAATACATATTATGTCACTACGTGGCGAGAAATACAAATAATATGACTAGTTATGTACAAATAAAAAAATTTTAAAACTTTTGAAATATGTATATTCGACTTGTAAAGGAAGTTTTCCTTCTTCATCGAAAAGTTTTATAAATATATTTCTATATTTATAAAACAAGGCACGATTAAAATCGCGCCTTGTTATTTTATTATGCAGCGTTGTCTACTAAGAAGTCTACAGCTTTACGCACTTTAAGGTCTTCAGATAAAGCGTCTACGCTTCCAAGAGCTTGCTTGATAGCGTCTACTGGCATACCGTACATTTCAGCCATTTTTTCAACTTCTGCAGTTACTTCTTCTTCAGTAACTTCGATGTTTTCAGCTTCAATGATAGCTTCAAGAACAAGATTGATTCTTACGCGTTTTTGAGCGTCTTCTTTCATTTGCTCTTTTAACTTGTCAGCGTCAGTACCTGTGAATTGGTAGTAAAGCTCAAGGTTCATACCTTGTTGGCTTAAACGTTGCTCGAATTCACGAACCATACGATCTAACTCAGTGTCGATCATAGCTTCTGGAATCTCGATTTCAGCGTTAGCAGCAGCTAATTCTACTACTTCGTCACGCACTTTGTGCTCAGCTTCGTGCTTTTTGCCTTCTTCTAAGTTTGTACGAAGTTTTGTTTTTAATTCATCAAGAGTTGCAACTTCTTCGTCAGCTTCTTTAGCGAACTCGTCGTTTAACTCAGGAAGTTCTTTTGTTTTGATTTCGTGAATTGTTACTTTGAATGTAGCTGGTTTACCAGCTAATTCAGCAGCGTGGTACTCTTCTGGGAATGATACTTCAACTTCTTTAGAATCACCAGATTTAAGACCAATTACTTGCTCTTCGAAACCAGGGATGAAAGTACCAGAACCGATTGCAAGAGAATAGTTTTCGCCTTTTCCGCCTTCAAATGCTTCGCCATCAACGAAACCTTCGAAGTCGATTACAGCTGTATCACCGTTTTCAACAGTTCCTTCTTCTTTAACAACTAGTTCAGCTTGACGCTCTTGTAAAGATTTTAATTCGTTCTCTACATCTTCGTCAGTTACAGTTGTTTCAACTTTTTCTACTGCTAAACCTTTGTACTCACCTAATTTAACTTCAGGTTTCACTGTAACTTTTGCAGTGAAGATAAGGTTAGCATTTTTTTCGAACTTCTCGATGTTGATTTCAGGATGATCAACTGGGAAGATACCAGCTTCATCGATCGCTTCACCGTATGCTTTTGGTAAGATGATATCTAAAGCATCTTGGTATAAAGATTCGATACCAAAGCGTTGTTCGAATAACGGACGAGGCATTTTCCCTTTACGGAAACCTGGTACGTTGATTGTTTGTACTACTTTTTTGAACGCAGCGTCGATAGAGTTGTTTACTTCTTTAGCATCAACTTCGATTGTTAAAACGCCTACGTTACCTTCTAATTTTTCCCATTTTGCAGCCATTTATTCTTTCCCTCCAACTATAATAATGTATGCACATACCTCTATAGATTAAAATCTTCATTATCTCTTTTTTGAAATAACAAAAGTACAAATAATCCTCTAGCAAAAGCTTTCAGATATAATGTTCCAATCTACTAATTGTCTAAAAGACAACTACGGTATATTTTGTTCGAGAATAATATGAAACATATTAAGTAAGAGAATTACACTTCTCTTCTCTTACAAACAGGCAGATTTCTGCCTTTTGCAACCCTTACATTATAACATAGAATATGCTCGTTTCAAGAACCGAACGATTCTTTTTCATAATTATACGGGCAAATATCCTTCTCTTTCAACACGTAATAACCATTGATAGGCAATATGAAACTCTTCTAATTCAATATTATACGCTGTCATAAGCTCTTCTTCATCAATAGTCAATCCGAAACGCTTTCTTCCAATTCTCTCTAAAACAGCAGCCCAAATCTCCACTTTATCCATTAATAGAGCGAATGGGAAAACGCTAATTCGCAATTCTTTCCAATATGTAACCATAGCATCAAATATATCGGGATAATTTTGCTCTAATCGGCTTGATAGTGTATGTATAATGTTATCGGATTGCTCCTCATTATGACCTGTAAATGCTGGAATCACCTTGATTGTATTCCCAAACTTTTCCACCTCTATCTCTTCTTCTATTTGATTTTCTATCATTTTATATAAAATAGAAGTTTTCAAATAAGGGTGCTGTTTTTCGTCTATTAAAAATTTCTTTAAAATAGGTAATGCAAGATCCAAGTCTTTTAACGAAAGTTGCTGAATCGCTCTTAGCTTTTGTCCAAAGTTTTCTCCAAACATTTCATTAGTAAACTCATCCAATTCAAAATTCGAATCGACTAGTGACGTATCTACTTCACTTAACATACCTTCTGCAAATAAAGCGAGCTGTGCTAATTTTTCCTTTTGCTCAGGCATTACATCTTTCGTTTGCAAAACCTTTTCAACGATTTCAATGACACCTTCATAATCATTTGTTTGAACTAAAATCGTCACATATGTTTCAAGAATATCACCAAATAATACAGCTCCTGTTTCAAGTAACTGTTCACATTTGTCTTTCGCTTCTTCCATATGTTTTAATTCTAACAAACAAATAACAGAAGCGAGTTCCGTTTGTTCCGTTTCTGCATTATACTGACGTAATATTTCAAAGCAGCGCAATGCATCTTCGAATTTCCGCTCTTTCAGTGCTAAAAAACCTTCATCAATATATCGCTCTGATAGTTGTGGAAACAATACGACCGTATTTTCTTTTTTATCCATACGTCCGCCTCTTTTTCTAGATTTTAATTATCTTTAAAGTAAATAATATCAAATGAGTAATAAGAACACAACATCCCAAAACCCTTTGTTTGAAATATGAAAATATTTAATTTTTATATTTCAATATAAACAAATCCTTACTAAAAATTAAAAATGTGCAAATAAAAATCCTCAGCAATTAAAGCAGAGGATTCATCATTAATGGAAAGCTTTTATAATAGTGGGGTATATAACAAGGGTAATAATTTGGAGAACAATAATTGCCATAACAATCATGCTAAAATAGAAGATTGGTTTACTTCGCTTCATTAAAAACATAATAATAAGCATCGTACAAGCAAACAAACTTAAGAAGAACAAACTCGTTGTCGAACTAAGTATACCACTCGGGACAAAGAACAATAACACTACACTACAAGTACCTATAATTCCAAATAACCATTCCATTCATTCACTCATTCCCTTTCCCTCTCATGGCAGTTTTTTTTACTAAGCGATTAAATGTTTTACAACATCAACTACATACGTTAATTTCTCATACGCTACAAATCCAAAAGCAACTGTTAAACCCGTTACGATTAACCCTTTCATCATTTCTTCCTCCTCGTTTTATCGTTGTTACCTTCATTATAGAGGATTAGCAATTTGTTACCATCGAACTTCCTTACAGTTACCTTACAGAATTGTAAGATTTCAAAATGGATAGAAAAAAACCTCATATTACTTGAGAGGTTTTCACGGAATTTCTCTATAATTATTTGCAAAATTAACTTTTTTCTCTTGATTATTTTTCGGAGAATCCACTCTTAAACTAATAGATTTACTAAATAACTTAGGGTTGAAATAATCATTCGTTACTTTTCTTAACTTACCTTCAAATGTTTTTAATTATATGAAAACACTTTATTGAAATCGTGTTAATATATTTTTATACAATTAAGAATTTAATTTACAAGGGGGATTCTATATGTTTAAGAAAATGGCTGCAGATGTATTAGGACTAAGCGATGTAGGTTCTGTCATCACACCGAAAGATTACGATAAAGTTGATGCTGATGATTACGTGATGCATGAAGATGGGGAGAAAATTTATTTTCTAATTAAATCAAAATCAGATGAATATTGTTTCACAAACAAAGGATTACTCCACCTAGATGGTACAAGTGCGACAAGTAAAAAACGCACACTACGCCGCTTTAGCTATAGTAAATATCAAATTAAAAATGTAGCACTTGAAACTGCGGGAACAATTGATTTAGATGTAGAAATTAAGTTTCAAATGGGAGATGAGCATTATTCAATTGATGTTCATAAAAAACATATTGAAGAATTAAAAGATTTATATAAGGCTTTACTTAAAATAGAAGAAATTTCATACGACAACGATATTACATTGCAGTATGCACATAAAAGTCTAGATATGGCATCTAACGCTTTCAGCCGTATTTCAAACGCACAAGTAAATTTAGCAGAACAATTTAAAGAAATGAACGAGATCGCCTTTAACTGGCTCGTTGATACGAAGAAACAATATAACGTGAAAGATTATGGTTTTGTCTTTGACAAATTTATTAATAACTAATTTAAAACAAACAAAAAACCTTGTTATCAAAAGATATCAAGGTTTTTTTAACGTCCCAGGAGAGGTTCGAACTCTCGGCCCGCTCATTTTCGTACTATTTTATATATTTTGATCGCAGTCTTAATATATCTTCTCCTTCACGAATGCCTGCCGATCCCTTCCTCACATTTTTTATGACAGTCCAATCTGGGTTAGTTTCATCACCGATGTTCTGTACTGTAAAGTTGCCATCACCATATTTCCGGTGACCTTCTGCCAATTTCTCCGTTAAATCATTCTCATTTGATCTCGCCATCTTTGCGCCATCTCCCTTTTTTATACAACCTTCTTAAACTGTCCAACCAATCACAAGTCCAGTCAATTGGAGATTCTCGTTTTCCGCTTCTATTAATTGTAACACACTGTCGGGGATAAATTCCGATAACGGTGCTCAATCTTACTAGAATGGTAAAAAGTTTTATAACATTCTAAGTGAACAATTGGGATAATACAGATATGGATTTAAGTTCCTTCATAAGCCTATTGATTCTTTAAATTAAACAAGAGAAATAGGGCGCATAAATGGCGCTCTTTTCTTAATGCACTTTAATCTGTTGTATATAATAATTATCATATGTTACTTTATATTTTTTACACCTCTTGCGCATACATCAATTTTTTTAGCGTCCCAGGAGAGATTCGAACTCCCGATCCGTCTTTAACCAAAATATACAAACACTAGTATAATCTGTTTGTTGAATCGTTCATTTTTTCGATCAACTGACCATTTGTTAAAATTCTACTTTTTGCTTCTTTTACATCTTCCCAACTTAATTTTTTTAAAGGACCAATCCTTCATACGTAAAGGATATTTTGTCCCTCAACCTTCAGGTTCTGTATGGTAAGACATCGTTAAAAAAAGCTGTGTAATAAATCAAGATGATCTACTTCATAAAAAATAACATCTCCCCCAAAATCCTACTATCATCTCCAATTCCCTCTCTTTATATCCCCTATGCGTCTTGTACGAAGTTCTACATACCAATCATTTAGCAATTTTGTAATCTGTTCATTGTTCTTAGTTCGTTCCAATAGCGTAGAGTAAACCCTATTGAGATAAAAAACAATTATTAAGAATAAAGGCTTCGTAATATCTCATATAACTTGTCTCAAATATCTTAACGTTGTAAATCCTCATTCTCGGGACGCTACCTCTAATATAATTTGAATGAATAAAAATGATAGATTAATTATTTTTAGATAAAATATCGAATATTTTATCTATTTTTATTGGAGTAAAATAGATACCAATCCACTCCCTTTTTCAAAACAAAAACACCTCAGAATTTTTCCAAGGTATCTAAGGAAATTATTTACCTAACTTCTCAACTTTCACATCTGATTTGCAATCCTCCGACTCCTTTAGGGCATTTTTTAACAAAGTAAGAAAGTCTGTCCCTTGAATAGAATGGTAGTTTGCTAAGTTAGTTATTTTAGAAGGAATTTTATCTCCCCAAGGTGGTCTTTTAGTTAAGTCCTCAATATCCCATATTACCTCTGATGGAGGTATTTCACTCAATGTTTCTCTGATTTCTTCTACATTTTTCAAAGCCTCAGGGACATCTTGCCACTTTAATTTATCAAAATATAAGTCTTTCATTAGTAGAGGATATTTAGTTCCCCATCCCTCAGGTTCAGTATGATAAGAGATTGTTGAGAAAAAGCTGTGTAAAAAGTCAGGGTGTCCTGCCTCATAGAAAAATATGTCTACAGAAAATCCAACTGCCATTTTCATCAGTCCTTTTTAATAAATTTTATTTCAGGTAATGTATTAGCTTTTTTATGTATTTCTGCTCTAATTTCCCTCAGAATGTCACTAGAAACAGTTTGTCCTCTTGTATCTATAATGATAGTTTGCTTTGTGCCTTCAGGCAAGTGAATGGCTCTATCATTTACTTGTTTAACAATTGTATTTACTAAATTAGTTCTCCTTGATTTAGTGGACAAGTCATAATTTTTCACTTCTATACTATGACCCTCTATATAAAAATCAGGTCTAGTACTACCTTTTGTGTATTTAGAAACTACCTCTCTATCCTTAAAAGCAACTTGGTCATCATAATCAGGATGTATCCCACCAATCTCATTTTCAGACTCTCTCCATGAAGGTCTAGCAAACATGAAATAGCTACTTAAATAATTTCCCCAGTGTCCTGATGATGGCAATGTACTAAGTATAGCTTCGCCAGTTAAACCACCACCTGCAAAAGCAGGTTGTAAACGTGGTGGAAAAGCTTCAGTTACTTTGTACATGTTTGCTCCTCTAGCAAGTTTAAAAGCCTTATCAAGACCTTTCCCACCAAGTAACCCTAGACCGACTGATGTTACTAAATAAGAACCCCAGCGGAATCCACTTTCGACATCTCCATGCCAAACGTCATTCATAAAAGAATCCGAGAAAGCGTTCCACATAGCAGGAAGAGTCTCATCATAATTGACAACAGCACCCCACATGTCTGACCATGTTTCACCGTCACCTAACGCTTTAAATCCTTCCCAAGCATCTCCAACACCTTTTCCTGCACCATCATAAAGACCATCCCAAGCTTTCTCTAAATCAGATTTTGGTTTGCCACACATTGCACCTTCTTCAATTGAATTATCAGCCTGACGATTCCTATCTTCTGCAATCGCTTGAATAGAAGCCACCCACTCCATATTTAATTCTTTCGTACTAAATGTACCACTTGCAGGACTAAATCCTTTTCCACTTTGTACTTCTGCAAGACCTGTTGCAATACTAGCGGCTAGTTGAAGTGCTGTTGCGTAATTATTACTAGACGTTCGATTAAATTCATATAGATGTTCTAATTTTTCCTGAATTTTACGCCGCATCTCAATAAAAAGATTTACCATAGCTTCCATGCCCGAGATTGGCATAGCTTGATTGAGTGCTTCTGTACTTGTCATTCTGTCAATCTCTCGAATTTGTTCTAACAATTCTTGTTCAACTATATCTGTGGAAGCGACTTGTGATTGAAATTGATTTGGAAAGGCATCATTCTGACGGATTAATTCTTCACATAAATAAATGATTCCTTGTGCTAAAGGACGAAAAGTTTCTGCGAAGAATGCTTTTGCACTATCGTAAGTTTGCCCTTGTAGAACAGGTATCGCTTGTAAAAGCATCAATCGACTGAATGGCTTGTTCCATACCTTGAATGGTAGCGGAACATACAGCGTTTATGCTATGAGTTTGGCTTTGTACTTCTCCCAAATACATATTTAAACTCATGCATTGCCCCTCCTTCTTTATAAAGTATTTTATAAGAAAATTATACCATGTCTTGTTATTTCACTGTGCCAAATATTTGAAATTACTAACAGGGAGAATGAATGCAATTAGTTACATAATTGAAAATAAAATTGTTACACAAATGTTGAGAAATATTGAAATTCAATTTCCATCAAATTCTATTCTTGCTATTATTATTTATAAGAATATTCAAAAAGGGAGGGGATTTCATGGACGTTCTAATAAAGGGGAATGGACAAATTTCAAAACTACTTAACGAATGGTATCAAGAAATACGTTCACGTAATATAGATAATGCCCATTGTTTAAAAGAAGAAATTAATTCTATCATTCACACTAACGAAGCAGACCCAAAATTGTTACTCTACTATTACCTTTTAGATTTCGGTTATAAATATTTAGTGGATAATTTAAGCATTTCAAAAAATAGCTTTGATAAAATTGAATCTTTTAATATTCCCACAGATAACTTTTTATCTTACTACTACCATTTTTATAAGGCTATTCATTCTAACGCAATCGGTAATTATAGCCTTGCTAAAGAACATTATGATAAAGCAGCAATTTTACTTAAACACATTCCTGATGAACTTGAAAAAGCAGAATTTCATTATAACTTAGCAACATATCATTATCATATTTATCAAGCACTTTTAGCCATTAAGCATGGTACAAAAGCTAGGGACATATTTTCTAAACATGAAAGCTATGAATTAAAAACAGCCTATTGCGATAATTTATTAGGATTAGCTTGTACGCATTTAAGAGAATTTGAACTGGCTGAAGAATACTTTGTTACTGCAATGAACACATTCCAAAAGCAAAAAAATGAGAAAGCAATCTTACTAGTTCGTCATAATTTAGGCTTAATGTATGCGAGTCAAAATCTCTCTATTTCGGCAATTCGATACCTTTCAGAAGTTGTTGAAAAGAAACCTCATAATTATAAAGCTATTTTTGTTAAAGCCAAGGAACACGTCAAGCTAGGTGAAGAAGAAATTGCATCTCAACTCATTGAAAAAGGTTTAACTATCTGCAATGAATTAGGAAATCAAGAATATCAATACCGCTTTACAATTCTAAGAAAAATAAATAAAAAAGTTACTGCCGAAAAATTAGAACAAGCTATGCTAGCAGGAATGAACTACTTTAAAAACGAAAGATTATGGGAGTATGTTCAAGAATACACGGAAGCAGTAGCAGTCCAATTTCATAACGAAGGAAACTTTGAACAAGGAAGTAAATATTTCTATTTAAGTTATGAAGCTAAAAAAGAAATTTTTAAAAAGGAGGCGTTAAAGTGAAGAAAGTATTATTAGGAATGCTATTGATTACAATTGTAACGATAGGCACACATACTTCAGTTAACACTCAAACAGCTATTAATATTATACAAGGTTTAGCTGATGGTGATACAGGTTGATTTATTAAAAACATAGGACGCTTACCTATTCTTAGGACAGCGTTCTTTTTTATCTAACTTTAACTTTGAAAGGATTGAACAACGAAAATGTTTGACGGACTAACAATAGAGACAACAGGCAAATTTACACCTGCATTGACTACAATTATAGCCACCTTACTTATACCAGCTGTATTATATAGTGTTAATAAACTTGTAATAGCGGCAACAACTAAGGAAGTTGGTAAATATGAATAACGTTTAATTCTTCTAAGTATTGCGTATCTGTTACGTGTAAATAGTAGTCATTTATCGTGCGCTCACGTAAGCCTGTCGCCTTCATTTGACATACAACTATTTCGAGGACTTTCTCGATTGTTAAATTAAATTTATAACGATCCTCTGCGGATACTTTCTTTCGCTGATTGCTTTTCAATCTATCGCCAAAAACATTCGATAAGTCCTCACTAATCGTTAATGAATCACGTCTTTTTGACATAAAAAAATAAGCCCCCTAACTCGTTAGCGACCGCACATTGTACGATTCAACTTACGAATTAGAGAGCTTATATATTGCGGACTTTGACGTCACCGCAAAGGTTTCATTAGCGTCCCAGGAGAGATTCGAACTCCCGACCGTACGCTTAGAAGGCGTATGCTCTATCCGGCTGAGCTACTGGGACATGGAGCGGGTGAAGAGAATCGAACTCTCGACCAGAGCTTGGAAGGCTCTTGTTTTACCACTAAACTACACCCGCATATGTTATTTTATTTTTCTTCGTTAGCGCCGTTGCCCTATCGACAATATTTATTATATGTATAACCATACATAAAGTCAACACCTTTTTTAAAAGAGGATAATTTTTCTTATCCTCTTTTAAAAACTGCTTGTTCAACTAGTTGTCCGTCTAATGTTTCAAAACGAACTTCCATTTGATTTTCATCCATTTCTAATAAAGCAAATGTCTTTTCTACACGCTGACGTGGTAATAAAATGCTGCCTGGATTAATAAATAAAACGCCGTCGATTAATTCTGCACCTAATACGTGAGAGTGTCCGAAGCATGCAACTTGCGCCCCTACCTCTTCTGCGTGGTACGCTAATGTTTGTAATGTCATTTTCACGTTATGACGATGTCCGTGCACAACTACGAAACGAATGCCATCTACATCAGTTACAATTTCGTCTTGAAAGTTAGCATAATCACAGTTCCCTTTTACAACATGGAAACCTTGCAGCTCTTCATGAGCAGGCGTTAGCTCTGAATCACCGCAATGAATCATGACATCTACTTTTCCTTCATATTTCTCTTTCAACTGCTGTAATTCCTTCACAGAGCTATGACTATCGCTTACGATTAAAGCTTTCATCAATCTCTCTCCCTTATTCTCCTAAAAACCATTCTGGGATTTTTTCTTCTAATTTACGAAGAGCACGTCCGCGGTGGCTAATGGCATTTTTCTCATCCGAGCTTAGTTCCGCCATCGCTTTTTTATATTCTTCCACATAAAAAATCGGATCATATCCAAAGCCGTTTTCTCCGCGGCGCTGTTCTAAAATATACCCTTCGCACGTCCCGTTTACAATAACAGGCTTTTTATCACCTTCAGGGAAAGCCACTGCTAATGCACAGTAGAAGCGAGCTTTACGCTTATCAAACGCTACATCATTTAATTCTTGTAACACTTTATCAATATTCGCTTGATCATCTTTCGGCTCTCCAGCAAAACGAGCTGAATACACGCCTGGTTTTCCATTTAAAGCATCTACAATAAGACCTGAATCATCTGCGATTACGATCGCATTCAGCTGTCTACTCAGACTATCCGCTTTTAAGATCGCATTTTCTTCAAATGTTTCACCAGTTTCTTCGACTTCTTCAATATGAGGAAAATCGTGTAATGATTTTACTTCTAAATCAAATCGCTCAAATAACTCAGCAAATTCACGTACTTTCCCCATATTTTTTGTCGCTACAACAACTTGTTTCATACTTTCCACCTCTACTCTATATGAGATACGATGTCACCTAACGCTTCTTTTTGCATGTCAATCAGTTGGAAGATGCCTTGTTCCGCAGCATCAAGCAATTCATTTAACTGCGCTCTGCTAAACGTCGCTTCTTCTCCAGTTCCTTGCACTTCAACAAACTGGCCTTTTCCAGTCATAATCACGTTCATATCAACGTCTGCTTTAGAATCTTCTACATAGTTTAAATCTAAAACAACACCTTGCTCTTCAACAATTCCTACTGACGTTGCTGCTAAATAATCTTTTACTGGAATTTTAGATACTTTTTCTGCTTGTAATAACTTCTCGAACGCTAATACCATTGCTACATATGCACCTGTAATAGAAGCAGTTCTCGTTCCACCATCCGCTTGAATAACATCACAATCGATCCAAACTGTTCTTTCACCAAGTGCTTCTAGGTCAACTACCGCACGTAAAGCTCGTCCAATTAAGCGCTGGATTTCCATTGTACGTCCTGTTACTTTCCCTTTACTTGATTCCCTAATTGTACGTTGTTCTGTTGCACGTGGAATCATCGCATATTCAGCTGTTACCCAGCCCTTTCCTTCTCCACGCATAAACGGTGGGACACGCTCTTCAATTGTCGCTGAGCAAATTACCTTTGTATCCCCAACTTCAATTAATACTGACCCTTCTGGATTTTTTAAATAATTCGTATGAATATGTATATGGCGTAATTCTGTTTTCTCTCTACCATCTACTCGCATAAAAATAACCTCCTCATAACTACTTGTTAGTATAGCCAAATTTAAATGTATGATATGTATACAATAAAAGAAGGGGAACCAAAAAAGCAATTCCCCTTTCTTACTTAAGTATATCAAATTATTGAAGATTAAAAACTACCTGTATTCACGTTTTCTGGACGATCGACAGGTTTTATTAACTTTCCGCCCTTTTCATCTATAAGATTCGCTTTACCATTTACTTCAATAGAAACACTTTTCACGCCTTTCTTTTCTGTTAAAGATAAAACTAACGACTTCAATACGTAATTTGAAACCATATTTTTATCTGGGTTTATAAATATATTTTCATTAAAGTTTAATGTAAGATTTCCATCTTGTAACTTCGGATTCGTAATCAACTTAACTCCTGGATTAAAATCATTCAGAAGCGATTGATGAATCGGTCCTTTTACAAGTTCATCTATAATTGCTGCATAATCATTTTCTTTTCCTTCTACAACGCGGCGTGTTACTGGTACGTAGTATTGCTGCTTATTATTATTTTGTGCCATAAAATAAAGTGTAACAGGTTTTGTATTTGTTACATCCGCTACTTGTTCATCATCGAAGTTGATACCATTAGCACGGCTCACCCCTTCACCAAGTGGTGTACCACCAACAGGCATCTTCGCCAATTTCTCACCATTTATTTGGAACTGCACTTGTTTTATTTCTTTAAATTGCGTCAACGTCCAGGCTATTGACTCAACCATCTGACGCTCTTCCTCTTTTGCATAGTTTTTCATTTCTTTAGAGAAATCAATGACTGCCGTCCCATCTTTTTTCAAATCTAGTGTCATCGATGTATTCGCTGGAATGACTGCACGGAACCCATTCGGTAATAGATTCGTTACCGGCCCATCTTTCACAAGGTACTCTAACGTTTGCTGAATGACCTCATTTGCTTTCGGAGTAGGTATCGCTAACGTTTGCGGTACAACATAGCCATTTTTATCAACAAGGTATAGTTCTCTATTTACCGTTTGTCCTTGCTTATCTTTCTTAGCTACTTCTTTCTTTCCACCCTCTGTATACGTAACTTGTTTTGGTGGATCAATTTGTTCCGTTGCTTTCTCCTGATTTATAAAGCCACACCCTGTTAGTAAAACAGCGCTCACAGTAGCACCAACAACCCATTTAAAAGTGGATTTAGGCATGCCATTCCCCCCTAAAATCTAAGTTTGTACTATTATGTATACGAGCTGTTTCACTTTTTAGAACAAGCTGTGCTTCCTATAAACAAAAAAACTCCCGATTTCTCAGGAGCTCACTTATATGGATTCTACTATTATTCTTTTTCTAAATGAATATGTTTCACATTTTCAATCGGTTGACCGAACCATTTTGATGCAATTTCTTTAAATAGGCCTATTTTTCCTGTCGTTAAGAAGAGATGATCACTTTGTTCCTCTCCCTCATTCAACATTTTACTATGGTATAAAATTGTACTTACTTCGCGCGCTGTTTCATCACCTGAACTAATTAGTTGTACTTTATCTCCCATTACTTTTTTAATAACAGGACCTAAAATTGGATAATGTGTACAACCTAAAATAAGTGTATCAATATCAGTATTTTTCAGCGGTTGCAACGTTTCTCGTACAACTTCATACGCCATTTCACTTTCAAAATTTCCACTCTCTACAAGCTCAACGAAAGGCGGACACGCTAAACTTTCTACCATAACACGGTTATTAATAGACTTTAGCGCTTCTTCGTATGCACCACTTTTCACCGTTCCAATCGTTCCAATAATCCCAACATGATACGTGTTTGTCACTTTTAAAGCTGTACGTGATCCTGGGTGAATAACTCCTACCACTGGAATTGGTAATTGTTTCTGCATCTCTTCTAATACAACCGCAGTTGCTGTATTACACGCAATAACTAACATTTTGATATTTAAATCTAGTAAATGCTCCGTCATTTCCCACGTAAATTGATGCACTTCTTCTCGAGAACGTGGACCATAAGGGCAACGTGCCGTATCCCCTAAATATATAATACGCTCTTTCGGCAACTGACGAATTAATTCCTTTGCTACTGTTAAACCGCCAACTCCTGAATCGATAACACCGATTGCTCTATTCAACTTCATCACCCGTTTTCTCATTCATCATCTTATTTTATCATTATATTTTACACACTTTAAGTTCGCTAACTTAAACTGCTTCTGTATGAAAATTTTCATTTGTACCTGTATAGACTAGGACCTTTTTTATTTTGCTCCTTTTTTTCATAATTTGCAAGACAGAAAAATAACCGACCTTCTATATGAAAGTCGGTTTCTTCTATATAAAATGCGTATTTACCACGTTATTTGCCGGGCAGTAAGACCCCACCTCAAAATTCAGCGAAAGCAAAGAAGTTAGGTGGGGATCGGGCTGCCCGTAAAAGCCCGATTGGTTTAACTAATTAAAGTTTCACTTTATTGCTCCATCTTTTTTGGGAAAGAAGACATTCCTATTAATAAGAAGAAATGAGCAGAGATTAAAATGACGATTAAAATAAAATTCAAACGATAACTATTTGTAGATTCCATAGTTTTGCTCGCTACAGCTGGTCCAAATGCCATACCGAAAAAATTAATTAAATTATATAAACCAAGACCGACTCCAACTTTAGCTGGATGTAATGTTTTCGGTATAAATGTGTTTAATGATACTTGAATAGCTGAATAACTCATAAATGTTAAAATAATTGCCACTACAATAACGACTATGTTCCCATTCGGAATAAACCCCAAAATTAAAAAGCCAACGATCATAATGACAGACGCTACATAAATCATATTCACATTTCCAAACGAAGGGACAATCTTTCCAGTAATAAAACTAGATACAATACCAAAAAGTGATGCAACAAACAAAACAATTCCGATAACAAATGGAGACAATCCGTGCTCTCTGCCTAACAGCAATGGTAATAATAATAAACTAGCACATAGCGCCACATTCATTATAAATCCGACCGCTATTAAACGAAGAAATGGTTTATTTGTAAACAACTCAATATCAATAAATGGATGCTCCGCGTTCTTCATACGAACCGTGAATAAAAATAAGAAAGCTACCGATAACATAAATAGCCAACTATTAATATTTACACCTAATAAAACAGTCGTAATGAACGCAAATAATAACACCGCTCCAATGTAATCAAAATGAAACGCTTCATCCGTATGCTGCGCTTCTTCTGGCATAAATTTTATAAGCAAGAAAATCCCAACTACTGAAATAACCATAAATAAAAATAAATATGGCCACCCCAATGTATTTGTAATAGCCCCGCCAACTAAAGGACCAATACCTATCGCTAATGCAATAGAAGAACTAATCATCGCTAATGCACCAGGCTTCTTATCAGGAACAACTAATTTTGCCACTGCAATCATACTAAGCGCAATAAACGCCGCGCCCCCACTCGCCTGCACTAATCTTGCAAGAATGGTAATCGCATAAGATTGATTCATAAATCCAATAATAGAACCCGCTACAAATATGATAATTGAAATAATTAATAGTTTTTTTACACTATAACGATCAGCCAACTTCCCGTAGATCATCGAACCAATACCGACAACTAAGGAATACCCTACTACAACCCAACTTACTTTCGATTGACTAATGGATAAATCGTTCGCCATATCCTCTAACGCTACATTAAATAAAACCGCATTCATCGGTCCTAATAAAACGATAAAACATAATGTGAAAACAAACCATTTTGAATGGTTACTTATATCTCTCCCCATGTGTAACACCTCTCCTGATTGTAGTAACTGTAAATGAAAAATAAAGTGAAACTTTAATTAACGGGGGCTTCATCCACCGCTGATTATTAGCCTTCACCAATCGGGATCTTACTGCCCAGCAAATAGCGGGGTAAGGTTGTTTAGCTCCGCTATCACAACTAAACAACTTCATCAAATGTATAAATTTATCGCGCGACAAACTGAATTCGAAACGAAGCATGTATATTGTTCGATATTCATGGAACTATCATAGTTTCAGCATTACAGTTTGTCAACGAAAAATATACAAAGTAAACCAATTTCGTCTTTTTGGTTTACTTTGTTCAAAGATTGTTATACACTAATTTCGAATCCGATATAAGGAGGACTGACATGGTTATTCAAATTTGCAATTTCTAACTTAATAAAATTAAGTAAATAAAGAACTTTTATATAGAAGAAACATTATAGGAGGATTATGATGAAGAAAAAAATGTTAGTTGTATTAACGAGCGTAGAAAAATATCCAAATTTAAATAGAGCGACTGGGCTTTGGCTTGGTGAAGCTGTCCATTTCGTTAAAAAAGTTGAAGAAGCTGGTTACACAGTAGATTATGTCAGCCCACAAGGTGGCTATACACCGATTGATCCTCATAGTTTAGCAATGGCGGAGAGCGTCGATTGGGAATGGTATCAAAAGAAAGAATTTATGAATCGTCTCGGTTCTACAATGCAACCGAGTGAAGTGAATCCAGCAGACTACGCTGCGATTTATTACGCAGGCGGTCACGGTGTAATTTGGGACTTCCCAGAAAATAAAGAACTTCAAATGATTAGCCGCAACATTTATGAAAATGGCGGAATCGTCTCCTCTGTTTGTCACGGAGCTGCTGGTTTATTTCATATCACATTAAATAATGGGGAACGCTTAATTAGTGGTAAAAAAGTAACAGGATTCTCAAATGAAGAAGAAAAACTAGTTGAATTGGATCAATTCGTTCCATTTTTAACAGAAGATGAACTCATTAAAAATGGAGGGCTTTACGAAAAAGCCGCGCAACCTTGGGAAGCTTACGCTGTAGAAGATAATCGTGTTATAACTGGTCAAAACCCAGCTTCAGGTGGTCCAGTAGCTGAATTAGTATTACAACACATAAAAAATAACATGTAATAAAAAAAGCAGGTTTTCCATTACTATAGGAAAACCTGCTTTTTTACGAAATCATTTGCAAAATAGCAATAACTTCTTTTTCAATTTCCGAATCATCAATTGCTTCTATATACTCTGGTTTAAAAAGTTGGTACTTCTTTAGTTGATAAAAATCAAGTATCGCTTTCTTTAACGTAATATCGTACTGAATACAAAAAGAATGATCTATAATACGTCTTAACATCACATCATCTTGCACCATAAATAATTGTGCGTTCATTTTATTAAAGTAGCCTTGTTCCATACCAGCTTCAAAAAACATTTGCAAATTATGATTACGATTTTGTTGTGCAGCAACTAACCGATCAGATAAGTGCGGATATGCCTCTTTCAAATCTTGTAAAAAGACATCAGAAATATATGTCACACACTTTAAAGAATGGATAAACGTCTTTTGGAAACGTTCTGCAAAAGACATACTTTCATCTTGATTATCCGCATCTCCTTCAAGAAGGTAGTTCATAAAATCTTCTACCACAGCTTCAATAATCTCATCTTTTGAAGAAAAACGTTTATATAAAGTAGCTTTACTAATATCCATATACTTCGCAATTTCATCTATTTTCAATTGGCTAAAACTCGTTTTTCTAATAACGGGCTTTATTTTATTAATATAAGTGTTTGCACACGCAACTTTCCTCATTAAAAGAGCCTCCCCTTTTGTCCATACAAAATAGTATAGCAAATTCACGATTAATTATAAATGAAGTCATTATACTCAATACATCTTTTTAGTTTAAGGTATTTTCATTTGCACTATAGAAAAAATGCCCGCTACCTTTATTAGTAGCGAACATTTTTTCTATAATTTATTTACAGCTCTTCTTATAGCTTTCCCTATTTCCATACTAGACTGCGGGTTTTGCCCTGTAATTAAACGTCCATCTACTACTACATGCGGTGTGAAATTTGGAGCAACATAAAACAAAGCCCCTTCTTCTTTCAATTTACTTTCTAATAAAAACGGCACTCGCTTTTCTAAATGTACAGCTTTTTCCTCATCATTCGTATAACCTGTTAAACGCTTACCGGCACTAAAAAACGAGCCATCCTTATTTTTCACACCGACTAAAGAACTTACTCCGTGACAAACAGCCGCTACAATTCTGTTATTGTTATACATATTCTCAATTAAATTTGCAACATATGGATTACCTGGAAAATCTACAATCGCCCCGTGCCCACCACCAAATAAAACTGCATCATAATCCGAAAAATGAACATTTGAGATCGGCTTCGTATTTTGCAATAAAGAAGCGACATACTTAAATTCACGAGGTATGCCATTTGGAATAGACACTCTATCAATAGGTACTTTACCGCCCTTTATCGACACAATATCAACATCGAACTTAGCCTTTTTAAACACATTATAAGGAGCTGCGAGCTCTTCCAACCACAAACCAGTCGGGTGTCCATTCATATCATGAGCGCTTGTTGAAACTAACAATATCCTTTTCAACATATCCCCTCCTTACTACCTATTTATGTATGAAATGTTCTTATCATTCATATAGCAAGCGGAAAAAACGATAACAACAAGCTGACCTTTTGTATAAAATTCTGCTTGTTGTTCTCGTTTGAATTATTTCGTACAAAGATGTTCACAATCTGATAGCTTTTATCTCCAACGCCACGCAATCGTTTTATCCTCCATATGAATAGCAGGTATATCAATCCCTAAATACTGCTGATTATCCTCATCAAAAACAGACCAATTTCCTTCATATAAAAATTCAGGATCTATGCTTTCAAAATCAAATCCACTATCTTCGTCTACCATCTCACGAAAATATTTTTGGAACGGTTTACTGTTTTCAGATAGACGAATTGTTCCATACATCCATGGCATGTCTCCAAAAACATCTTTAATTTCACCTATCTCCATATCCTTAAAATACAACTTCATATTTGCACCTTCTTATTCATAAATGACAAAGATACCTACCCTGAATGCCTCATCATATTATAAAGTAGTTATTTTTAACGTTTCTTTCTTAAACATATCTTCCTTCTCAAAGTCTGAGATACCTTTTTAAGTTCAAAATATAAACAAAAAAATAGCCGACTCTTCATATAAAAGTCGGCTTTCTTTTTATAGTTCGAGCTCTCCCATGCGAAGAAGCTCAACAACTGCTTGTGAACGTCCTTTAACTCCTAGCTTTTGCATTGCGTTTGAGATGTGGTTGCGCACTGTTTTTTCACTGATAAAAAGTTCACCTGCAATTTCTTTCGTTGTTTTATCTTGAACCAGTAATTCAAATACTTCTCTCTCTCTCTTTGTGAGTAACGGTTTAGATTGATACGCTTTTTCCTTCAACTGGTATAACCCTCCTTGCTTAAGCCAGAGCCGTGTATGTGTAAGTTGGGTGTTTATTTAGTCAAGATATTGTATGAACGAAATGTGCGGGTGGTGAATGAAAATGGGCTTTATTTCACATGTTATTTTAGACTTTTATACAGTTCGCACACTCTTTGTATCCACTCACTTTTCAGTACGCCATATTTGTTCTAGTAATATACTGACAACTGTACCTACGAACAAACCATTCCCGAATATATATTGCATAACAGAGGGTAAGGATTGGAGTGCTCCAGACGGTAAAAACATAACACCGCTTCCAAATAATACAGCAATTCCTAAAACCGTTACATTCCTTTCGTTCATTGGCACTTGTTTTATATTATGAAATCCAATTCCAATTAGCTGTACGAACGAAGCCATTAAAACCGCAGATGCGACAGCGGATGGCAACGATGCTAAGTAACGAATAATACTTGGAAACAGTGACATTACGACTAGTAACATACATGCTAGTAAGAATGATCGTATATACTTTTGTTTCGTTAAACGTATAAATCCCGCCGTCGCTGGTAATGGTACGACACCTACAGTTGAAAATACAGAAGAAATGATATGTGAAATCCCTCCAACCCACGTACCATCCTTCAACTGTTTCTGTTCAATAGTCCCTTTTTGAATAGTAGCTTGATTAATTGCTATAATCGCTGCCACTGTATTTGAAACTAAAATACATACCATAACGAAACTCGATACAGCCATACCTGTATTCCACTTTGGAAGTCCCCAAGCAAATATTTGCGGAAGTTGCACAAAATGAGTTACTTGAGCTGGAATCGTCACTTTTCCTGCAATTAGAAAAAGAATCCACCCACTAATTAATCCTATTAAAACCGCATAACTTTTGACAAAACCTTTTCCGAAGTTAGATAGTATAATAACGAAAAGAAATATGCTAAACGCAATTATTGCTGTAAATCCATCGATTTGAGAAACAGTAGCAGTAATTCCTAGCATCCCTTTTAGAAATACACCGCTTAATTGCAAACATAATAAAAGTAAAAATGTTCCTGTCACAAGTGGCGTAAATAAAAATAAAATACGTCCGATAAAACCAGTTACTCCTAATCCTATTAAAATAACACCGGAAATTATCATTCCTAATTCTAAAATTTGCAACGTACTATGTAATTGATCTTGTCCGACAGTTGCGTAAGCAAGTACGGTAAATACGCCAACCCAAGATCCAGCTGGGCCATCCGCAATTGGTAGTCTATGTCCAAACCACCCTTGTAAAAAAGAAGATATACCAACTACAAAAAACGTACGCTGCATTAAATAAAATATTTCTTCCGTCGTAAGATGAAATAATCCGCCAACGACAATTGGTAGTGCGATTGAATTCGCTAATAAAAATATAAACCATTGCAAAGTTCCCATAATATGATTTTGGTTATGTTGATTGTCCAAATTTTTCATCCTTTCTAGCTTCCCTATAAGAAATATATTGCAAGCATAACAAAGAAGGGTTCTACACTCACAATTAGAACCCTCCTCTAAACATTCAAACGATTCTTTTACACAAGATTATTTAATTCCACCTCATTTAAACTACCAACAACAATATTCCCTTTATGCACGACTAAACTTTTCTCTGTTTGACGCGCTACCGCTTCAGCAGTACATGTTGCATTCGTCAAAACAAAACTCGCTTCATCTCCTACATTCGGCCACGCTCGCTTCCCTTCATCGTTTAACGTTTCTTTGCCTCCCGTAATAAAGCGAAGAGCTTTTCCTAAAGACCTTTCGTCACTCCACCCAAAACGTTCCGCCAATCGATTTGCCTTTTGCATCATATCACCTGTGCCAAACGGTGACCAATGATCAGTAATACTATCATTTCCTAACGAGACTTTCACACCTTTTTTATCTAATAACGGAATTGGGATTACTTGTTTCCCAATTGGCACCGTTGAAGTAATATCAATGTTTAAAGCAGCTAGTCTTTCCGCCACTTCTTCAACTTCTTTATCCGTAACACCACCAAGTCCAAGTGCATGACTAATTGTTACGCGACCTTGCCATCCCGCTTCTTCTGTTAAACTTGCCAATCGCTTCATCGTAAACGTCCCAAGATTATTCGCATCATGCAGATGAATATCAACATCTGCATTAAATTCTACTGCGATATCCATAATGGTATGTAATGATTTTTCAATATCATTATCCACTGTAGCTGGATCCACTCCACCGACTAGATGCGCACCCATACGCATCGCATCTTTCACAAGTTGCACAGAATTGCTGCGCAATAATCCGTGTTGCGGAAAAGCAACAATTCTACCAGAAACCTGATTTTTATATGTTTCCAACGCCGCTAACGTCGCCTCCAAATTACCAAGTCCAATAATCGGATCAACATTACAATGCGTTCTAATATTCGTTGCACCATTTCGAAGCAATAACGCTAACATATTTTCCGCCCTATCTTGAGCAGTTGCTAATTGCTTCGGCAGAATTTTTTCTTCTTCATGAAAACGCGTAAAAATATTCTCTGCTGGCATACTGGCTTTCCAAGGACCACTATAATACGTCTTATCAATATGAATATGCATCTCTTCAAAAGCAGGCAAAATTAATAAACGCTTAGCATCAAGAATTAATACTCCTTCCTCTTGAACAGCCCCTGCTATCATTTTTTTAATTCGTCCATCTTCAATGAGTAAACTACATAACTCTGTTTCTGCTTGGGAAATTCTCCCCTCTTCATATGTATACCCTGATTCAAGCATTACATTAGTCAACCAATATACTGTCATCTCTATTTCCCCCACCCTTTATTAAAAGTTACCTCTTACTATAATTTTAATATCAACTGAAAATTAAGACAATTAATACGACTGTTCCCTAAAAAAAATGTCATACAACCTCATAGTCTTCTCATAAATTTCCATATAGAATAGAAGTATATAGCTTGGTATAAAGTGAAGCTTTGATCAGTAGGGGGGGGTGTTCATCCCCCCACTGATCATTAGTTAAATCAATCGGGCTTTTACGGGCAGTTAATCCCCACCTAACTTCTTTGCTTTCGCTGAATTTTTAGGTGGAGGTCTTACTGCCCGTTAAAACGGGATAAAAAGGAGTAGATTGGAAGATGTCAAAAAGATTATGTAAATCCGAAACTGATAAAATGCTATTTGGTATATGCGGTGGTTTAGGGGAATATTTTGATATTAGCTCTACTCTCATTCGCATACTTTGGGTCATTGCTATTTTATGTTTTGGGACGGGGTTTTTAGTTTATTTTATTTGTTTATTACTTATGCCACGCTCTTACTAATAACATTCTTTCATCTATTTGAGCATAGCGTATAAAAAATCCCCTATAGATTTTTCTATAGGGGATTTTTTCATGAAGAATATTTCATCGTTAAATGTAATACTGCTACTTCATCTTCTTCATTTCTATAACTATGTTTTTTATTCGCTTCAAATTGAATAGAGTCAAACTCATTTAATTCGTATACATCGCTTTCTACTTGAATCGATACTTTCCCTTTCATTACTGTTACAAGCTCAATAGCACCTTCATGATGAGCTTCTGGTTCATATATACTATTCGACCTTAAACAAGCACGATGCATTTCCATCCCCGTTTCTTTCGTATAGCGGAACATCGTTTCTAAATGCCATGCTTGTCCTACATCTACTGCAAATCCTTCTCCGCAGCGCGCCACAGCTACAGGTTCTCCAACAACCATCAATCGCGATAAAGGAATCGATAACCCTTTCGTTATTTTCCAAATGACAGCTAACGTCGGATTCGTTTCGCCTCTTTCAATCTTTCCTAATGTTAATTTACTAACCCCAGTTTTTTGGGCTAATTCTTCTAAACTTAATTTTTGTTCATTTCGAATTTGTCTTAACAGCTGACCTACTTGCTGAATGACTTCTTTCGTTTGCATATCTTCATGTTCTTTCATCTATAAAACCACCTTAAAGTATAAAATAGTTTACTTTTATTATTTTTAAGTATATTATACTATACATAATCATCAAATTCCGAAAGGAGTGCTATGCTTCATGCGCGCAATTTTATTAGGCCTTTTATCATCAGCCTTTTTTTCCGCAACCTTTATTATTAATCGAGCGATGAATGTATCTGGAACGAGCTGGGCCTGGACAGCTTCCTTCCGTTTTTTATTTGCTCTCCCTATTTTATTCCTTATCGTTTTATTTCGCAAAAACTTAAAGGGTTTATGGGAAGAATTAAAGAAACATCCATTAGCGTGGATCGGATGGGGTTCCGTTGCTGGTATTGGTTTCTATTCTTTATTAAGTTTCGCAGCTGTCTTTTCTCCAGCTTGGCTCGTTGCTGGAACTTGGCAAGTTACTATATTAGCAGGTTTACTTTTATCACCATTATTCTTCGTTAAAATAGAAACGAAATCAGGCACAAAACTTGTACGCGGAAAAATTCCACTTCGTAGTTTATATGTCGCATTATTTATTTTACTTGGTGTAATTTGTATGCAAGTGACTGCAGCAGGTCATATTACAATGACTCAGTTCATTTCAGGTTTTTTACCTGTCGTAGTAGCAGCCTTCTTATATCCATTCGGCAACCGAAAAATGATGGAACTTGTTGGCGGACGTCTTGATACGTTCCAACGTGTATTAGGAATGGCAATAGGGAGTCTACCTATAACAATTTTACTTGGTATATATGGATTTTCTACTACCGGTATTCCAACATCCAGCCAAATGTTGCAAGGATTTTTGTTAGCCTTATGTTCTGGCGTGATTGCGACGATGACATTTTTCTTTGCTACTGACTTAGCCAAAGATAACCTCTCTCTACTTGGAGCTGTTGAAGCAACGCAAGCTGGAACGATGGTCTTTACCGTGCTTGGCGAAATTGTTTTCTTGAATGGTTCATTTCCTGGTGGTCTTTCCCTACTTGGAATGATTATTATTATGTTAGGAATGGTTGCAAATAGCGTTTTAAACCGTTCTGCTCCAGTCGTTAAGCAGAAAAAAACTGCATAAAAAAGAGTATAGTTCTCTAACAAAGAACTATACTCTTTTTTTATTTTCCCCCTATTTCGCCTTATCAGAATAGTATTTCATTAGCTGTTTATACTAAAACCTATGTTATAATACGTTTCATGCGCAATATTAGGAGGTAAATTATGTTAAAAAAAGCAATCGCTGAATTTATTGGTACATTTGTACTTGTATTATTCGGAACTGGAGTAGCTGTCATTGGCGGCGGAATTGAAGGAATTGGAACATTAGGAATCGCTATGGCTTTCGGTCTATCTATTGTGGCTATGGCATATAGCATCGGAACAATTTCTGGATGTCACATTAACCCAGCAGTATCAGTAGCTATGTTCATCAACAAAAGAATGAACGCTATGGAACTTTGTTATTATGTATTAGCTCAAATTTTAGGTGGTTTATTAGGAACTGCAACGTTAGTAACGATTTTGCGCTCTGCTAAAACACCTTTAGATAATTTAGGACAAAATGGTTTTGGAACTCTTGGTTTATCTGGAGCATTTCTAGTTGAATTTATTTTAACTTTCGTATTCATTTTAGTTATCGTTGCTGTAACAGGTAAAAAAGGAAGTTCTTCTCTAGCAGGATTAGTAATTGGTTTCACATTAGTTTTAGTTCACTTATTAGGTATTCCGTTAACTGGAACTTCTGTTAACCCAGCTCGTAGTATCGCACCAGCTTTATTCGTTGGCGGAGAAGCACTTTCTCAACTATGGGTATTCATCGTAGCACCAATTCTTGGTGGTATCGTAGCAGCTATTGTTGGTAAATTCATTTTAAATACTGAAAAATAGAATTTTCAATATTTCTGAATAAAAAAAGGCGAGCCCTCATTATGAGGTTGCTCGCTTTTTTACTCTTTCATTTTAGACTTTAAGTTTGTAACTAATTGATCTACCGTTACATTTGCAAGTACGTTTTCCATCGCTTCTTGCGCTTGCATTAAAATAATTTCTAATACTGATTGAATATTAGCTCCTACTGGACATTCAATGTTGGGATTTTCATGGAAGGAAAATAGTTGTCCTTCTTCTACAACTTCCACTGCTTTATATACATCAAGTAATGTAATTTCTTCTAAATCACGAGCAAGTGTCGTACCACCTTTACCAGCTTGTACATCAACAAGTCCTGCTCTCTTCAACATTCCTGTAATGCGACGAATCACAACTGGATTTGTATTCACACTACCAGCAATCCATTCAGAGGTACAGCGAGAGTTTCGATCTATCGCAAGTAATGTCAGCATATGAACACCTACTGTAAACCGACTACTAATCCCCATCTGCACACCCTCCTTTTTATTCATTCTATTAAAAGACGACTCTTATTATTATATACTATTTTTAATTTATACATAAAGAAAAAGCATGATTTCAATAGGAAATCATGCTTTTCTCTCATTATTGACGCTTTATAAATTTCGCTAAATCTTTAAATTTCACTTTATCTGAGTAATTCATTACGCCGTTTACGTAAATGCGGCTTGCAAGTATATTGATGATAACGATAGTCACCAATAAAATTACTAACGTCACACCAATTTCTACAGCCCCAGCTTCACCAGCTACAAGTCTTGAAAATGTAACCATAGGTGTAAAGAATGGAATATATGAACTAACTACAGCTAATGTACTATTAGGATCAAATAATGATTTAATACTAATGAAAAATGCTGCTATACCTAACATTGTAATTGGGAACGAAAGAGATTGCACATCCTCAATTTTTGATACAACAGCCCCAACTGCTGCATATAGCATTGCATATAGTAAGTAGCCCGTAACAAAATATACAACGAACATACTAATTACTACCGCATCCAATTTAGAAAAGTCTAGTGTAAGTCCTATTAAAGATGCGTTTTCTAAATCTACCCAACCTAATAAATATGGTACAAGAAAACCGAAGGAAGCAATAACTAGTAATAGTAAAGCACTAGAAACAATTGCTAAAATTTTGGCATGTAGCATTGTTAATGGTTTTACTTTCGGAAGCATTAACTCCATAACACGGGATGATTTTTCAGATGCTATCGTCGTTCCAATTGCAGTTCCAAACACAATAATAAACATATATAAAACAAACGAGAAAACATAACCAATTCCAAAGGAAGATGCATGATCCTTTACTGCTTCTTGTTTTAACGGAATTTCCATCTGTAACTGTTTTGCTACTTCGGCAGATACATTATTTTTTTCGATCATTACCGCTGTATACTGTTCCTTTAAATAACTTGCCATAAGTGTAGCAGTTGATTGACTCGGAAAACCACTATACATATACGTCACTTCCGGAATACCATTCTTTTCTGTAATATGGAATAAACCGTCTAAATCCCCATCTTCCACTTGCTTACGTAACTCATTAAATTTATCCTTATTTTCTACAGTTACTTTAGCAGACGGAAGTAACTTTGTTACATCACTTTCTTGAACTTTATAAGTATCGCTTTCCGTTACTACCGCAAATTTATCTTTTCCTTTATCGTTATCAGCAGTGAAATGATTAAATGCGAAAAGTCCAAACACAACTAAAAATAAAATCGCACTCGTAATTAATGATTTTTTAGATAAAAATGCTTCCCTGAAATAAAATGAAAATACGTGAGAAAATTTACGCATCGTTATTTCGCCCTCTCTACAAAGATTTCGTTTAACGTCGGCTCTAACATTTTAAATTGTCGTAAGGTAACACCTTGTTCTTGCAACTGTTGTAAAATCTTTAGAGCTTCTGCATCATCTTGTACTTGCACATAAAGAAGGCCTTGTTGTTTTTCATACGATACATGAATAGCTTCTAATCCCTTCGCATTCTCTTCTGTATCTTCAATCGTTAAATTACGGAAACCGTACTCTTTTTTAATATCACTTAACTGGCCTTTTACGACTGCTTCGCCTTTTTTCAAAATACATACATGTTGGCAAAAAGCCTCTACTTGTTCCATACGATGACTAGATAAAATAATGGTCTT
Organism: Bacillus sp. EB106-07-01-XG149; assembly: GCF_058791555.1. Classification (NCBI taxonomy): domain Bacteria; kingdom Bacillati; phylum Bacillota; class Bacilli; order Caryophanales; family Bacillaceae; genus Bacillus; species Bacillus sp. EB106-07-01-XG149. The sequence goes on from NZ_JBYTDP010000002.1 coordinate 782,520, forward strand.
TCCGCTCTGTACTTGTTCTTCAATAATGCTAGCTAACATCCCAGCATTAACTGGATCTAGTCCGCTAAATGGTTCATCTAAAATGAGAAGTTCAGGATTATGAAGAAGGGCAGCAATTAATTGGATTTTTTGCTGGTTCCCTTTTGAAAGCTCTCCTGCCGTTTTAAATTTATATTCCGGTATTGCTAATCGTTCTAACCAGTGATCAATAGCAAGATCTACTTCTTTTTTCGACATTCCTTCTAATCTACCAAAATATCGCAACTGATCTATTACTCTACTTTTTGTATATAAACCTCTTTCTTCTGGTAAATACCCAATCGTTACCCCACTAGTCCCAAATGATTTTCCATCCCATGTAATAGATCCTTCATTAGGCGTTAATAATCCGAGAAGCATTTTGATTGTCGTTGTTTTTCCTGCACCATTTCGTCCAAGTAATCCTAGCACTTCACCTTTTGGTAACGAAATTTGCAAACCGTTCACTGCTTTTGATTCCCCAAATTGTTTCGTTAAGTTCTGAATTTGTAAACTCAAAGTATAAAGCCTCCCCTTTAATATCATTCATACTCTCTTTCAAAGACTATGTTTATTCAGGATAAAATATAGCACTACACTTCATCCTCTTAGTATGTAACATCTCCTTAATCCATCATTTGTTCCATTTAGTTAAAATTGTAAATAATATTACGTCATTTGTCAATTATAATTGTCATTTCGACAATAAAAATTGTCAAAATAATTTCCATCATTTTTCTCATCTTTCTAATATAGGACATACTACTATATATACAAAAGACAATATGCAAATGTTCATAAAAAAATTTTTATATTTTAATATATAATATAAGATGATTTTCTAACATCAAGGAGGATACATATGAAGATGAAGAGGGGTATTACCACTTTATTATCTGTAGCGGTTCTATCTACATCGCTTGTAGCATGTTCAGGAACACCAGAGAAAACAGTGGCAAAAGAAGAAAAAGTAAAATTAACAGAACAGCAATTAATGGCTGATTTATGGTATCAAACAGCCGGTGAAACGAAAGCACTTTACTACCAAGGGTACAATATCGGTCAATTGAAGCTTGATGCAGCTCTTGCAAAAGGGACAGAGAAAAAGCCTGCTATCGTACTTGATTTAGACGAAACTGTTTTAGACAACAGCCCTCATCAAGCAATGAGCGTAAAAACAGGAAAAGGCTATCCTTACAAATGGGATGATTGGATTAATAAGGCTGAAGCTGAAGCCCTTCCAGGCGCAATTGATTTCTTAAAATATACGGAGTCTAAAGGTGTAGATATTTATTACATCTCAAATCGTAAAACGAACCAACTAGATGCAACAATTAAAAATCTTGAGCGTGTAGGTGCTCCTCAAGCAACGAAAGAACATATATTACTACAGGATCCGAAAGAAAAAGGAAAAGAAAAACGACGTGAACTCGTTTCGCAAACACATGATATCGTCTTATTCTTCGGTGATAACTTATCTGATTTCACTGGTTTTGACGGAAAGTCTGTAAAAGATCGAAATCAAACAGTCGCAGATTCAAAAGAACAATTTGGTGAGAAATTTATTATTTTCCCGAATCCGATGTATGGCGATTGGGAAGGCGCTTTATATGATTATGATTTCAAAAAATCAGATGCAGAAAAAGATAAAATCCGTCGCGACAACTTAAAATCATTTGATGCAAAATAAAAGAGGATGGCATTCGCCATCCTCTTTTATTTTACTTTCTCTGTTAAAGGCAAGATAAATACTTCCACACGTCTATTCTTTGCCTTTCCTTCTTGTGTATCGTTTGGAGCAATCGAACGGTATTCTCCGTAACCAATCGCACTAAATTTTTCTGGTTGTAATTCTTTATTTTGCAGTAATACTTGCATAAAATTAACTGCCCGCTGCGTACTTAATTCCCAGTTCGACGCAAACTGCGCATTGGCAATAGGGACATTATCCGTATGACCCGATACTGTAATTTCACGAGGTGACGCTGAAACAAGTAAGCTAGACATCTCTTTTGCAATCCCTAAAGATTCTAATTTCACATCTGCTTTCCCCGAATCAAACAGTATATTCTCTAATATTGTCACCATTAATCCCTTTTCAGTTAATTTAGTTTGAAAAGAAGAGGATAATTGTTTTTCATTAATATATTGATCAATCTTTTTTTGTAATGCTTTCAATTCATCCATCTCTTTTTTTTCTTTCGCTCTAGCTTCTTCTTGTTTTTTTGCTTGTTCTGCCTCAAGGCTACTTGCTGATAATTCTTTTTCATCATTTGGCTTTTGATCACTTAAAAATTCTTTGTTACCTGTTCCACCGGCTAATTCACTTCGAAAAGCAACTGCCATCTGTTTAAACTTCGCAGCATCTATACTACTCATTGCGAATAAAACGATGAACAATGCAAATAACAACGTTAACATATCAGAATATGGAATTAACCAAGTTTCGTCGATATGCTCATCATGTTTTTTCTTTTTGCCTCTTCTATTTTTCTTACTCCGCATTTTTTTCTGCTCCTTTTTCTAGCTTTTTACGCTCAGTTGCAGAAAGTGAACCTAAAATGCGGTTCTTCATAATAAACGGATATGTACCTTCTTGTAACATTAATAAACAATCAATGATTAAACGTTTTTTCTCGATTTCAGCTGCAGATTTTTGTTTTAACTTATTTGCAAATGGATGCCATAATACATAACCTGAAAAAATACCAAAAATCGTTGCAATAAACGCACCTGAAATAGCATGTCCTAACTTTTCAATATCAGTTAAATTACCAAGCGCAGCTACAAGACCAATAACAGCACCTAAAACCCCTAATGTCGGTGCATATGTACCAGCTTGAGAAAAAATTGCTGCTCCTTTTGCATGCCTTTCTTCAATTGCTTCTAATTCAGCTTCTAAAATCTGCTCTAAATCTTCTGCGGATACGCCATCAATCACAAATTTCATACCACGCAAAAGAAATTCATCTTGAATTTTGTCTAATTGTTGCTCTAAAGACAAAATACCGTATTTTCTACTTTCTGATGTCCAATGAACAAATAATTCTAGCAACTGTTCATAACTTAAATCCTTTTTATTTGAACCAAAAAGAACTTTAAATAATTTTGGAACCCTTTTTAGTTGATTCATCGGAAATGCTATACATACTGCAGCAAATGTACCGATAAAAATAATTAATGCTGCGGCAGGATTCAATAAGGCATTTACGTCAGCGCCCTTGACGACCATCCCTACTACCACTGCTACAAATCCTAAAATAAGTCCAATAATTGTTGCAAAATCCATTCCCATTCACTCCTAGTCTATACAAGAAGTTCTTTATTCTCGATAATCGCTACATCTTCTTATGTATATATATTACATAAAAAATTCATTTCATGAAAGATAAGAAATGAATTAAATGAAAAAATACTACAATTTCACACATTTTCTGACATTTTCTTTGCATTTCTATTACGTTACGACTCTTATATTTCTTTTTCAGTAAACTAGACTTATAATAAAAAACGATACATATTTTATTAAGAAAGGACTGTGATTACAAGGTATCATGAAAAAGATAATCATTATTTCTGCCACTACTATTGTAATCGGTATCACTTCTTTCGCTTACTTTAGTTCTAAACCACCACTACAAAATGAGGCGAAAGCTGTCGAAAGTCAACAGCATAGTAATCACCAAAAAGAAGAGATTCCTGCTTTTCCAAAAGCTGATCATACTGCAAAGAAGCTAGAAAATGATTTTTCCGTTGTAACAAATCCAGAGTCTAATCTTGTCTTAGTTAATAAACATCGAAAACTACCAGACGGATACACACCTGAAGACTTAACAAGACCAAACGTACCATTTACTAGTCCAAAAGATAAAGAAAAAACGCTACTGCGTAAAGATGCTGCAGATGCGCTTGAAAATATGTTTGAAGCGGCAAAGAAAGAAGGACTTGAACTTACAGCTGTATCTGGTTATCGTTCATACAAACGCCAAAAATCATTACATGATACATACGTTAGACGTCAAGGAAAAGCTGAAGCTGATTCAGTAAGTGCCATTCCTGGTACGAGTGAACATCAAACTGGTTTAGCAATGGATATTAGTTCAAAATCTGCTAAATTCCAATTAGAGCCTATTTTTGGAGAGACAGCCGAAGGAAAATGGGTTGCAAAACATGCCCATGAATTTGGCTTTGTCATTCGTTATTTAGAAGATAAAACAGAAACAACAGAATATTCATATGAACCGTGGCATTTGCGCTACGTTGGTAATCCATACGCTACATACATATATAAACATCATTTAACATTAGAAGAAGCAATGAAAGACAAAAAATAAGAGAGCAAATTGCTCTCTTATTTTTCTTTCACTCTATCATTGTAGTAATTTTTTCTTCCATTCTTCAGGCCACGGTTCGCCTTTTCCCGTTTTTTTCGATGCTTGAACCATCATTCCACGACCGACTAAACAAGCTTCTCCTTCTGCATTCTTCACCATATAATGCAAATCTAAAGAAGAATTCCCAACCGATCCCGCTTTTACATATACCTTCAACTGTTCATCAAAATATATTTGCTTAATAAAATTACATTGTAAATCTGCAACAACGATCATCGTTTCTGAAGATTCATGCGTCCATTCTTGCATAAATCCAAGTTCTTTAAACAATGCGATACGTGCTTCTTCAAAATAGGTAAAGGCAACGACATTATTTACATGCCCAAACATATCTACTTCACCAAAACGAACTTTTACAGGATTGTAAAATGAAAAACCACTTTCCCATCTCTCAAAGTCTTCAATATAAGAAATCCTCTTCATTGTTCCCTCTCCTTTTCGCCTTCAAAATAAACAGAATAAACAGAAAAATAAAGTTATAAATATTGCCTCTTCAACATGAAGAGGCAATATTTATTAATAGTTATTGTCGCTACCAAAGAAATCTTTGAACGATTGAATTGTTGTATCACGGTTTAATGCCGCAATTGAAGTTGTTAATGGAATACCCTTTGGACATGATTGCACACAGTTTTGAGAGTTACCACAGTTTGCAAGTCCTCCATCTCCCATAATTGCACGTAAGCGATCTGCTTTATGCATTTCACCCGTTGGATGTGAGTTGAATAAACGAGCTTGTGATAACGGTGCTGGTCCAATAAAGTCAGATTTACTATTTACGTTTGGACATGATTCTAAGCAAACACCACATGTCATACATTTTGAAAGCTCATAAGCCCATTGACGTTTCTTCTCAGGCATTCTTGGCCCTGGTCCTAAGTCATACGTACCATCAATTGGAATCCAAGCTTTAACGCGTTTTAGAGCGTTAAACATGCGACTACGGTCAACTTGTAAGTCACGTACCACTGGGAATGTCTTCATCGGCTTTAAGCGAATTGGTTGTTCTAACTGATCAATAAGAGCTGTACATGATTGACGTGGTTTTCCGTTAATCACCATCGAACATGCGCCACATACTTCCTCTAGACAGTTCATATCCCATGCAATCGGAGTCGTCTGGTTTCCTTTTGAATCAACAGGATTACGACGAATTTCCATCAGTGCCGAAATAATGTTCATATTTGGACGATATGGAATTTCAAACTCTTGGTCAAACTCTTGTGCATCTGGTCCATCTTGTCTCGTAATGATGAGGCGGATTGTTTTCTCAGACATGTTGCTTATCCCCCTTCTCTTCACCCTTAGCAGCTACATCATGTTTTGAAGAATAGTCACGTTTACGTGGTTTAATTAATGAAACATCCACTTCTTCGTAATGGAATGCTGGTGCATTTCCTTCTCCTTCAAATTTCGCCATCGTAGTTTTTAAGAAGTTTGCATCATCACGATTTGGGAATTCAGGTTTGTAATGCGCCCCGCGGCTCTCATTACGGTTATATGCTCCAATTGTAATAACACGTGCTAATTCAAACATATTTGCAAGTTGGCGTGTAAATGAAGCACCTTGGTTACTCCATCTCGCTGTATCGTTAATGTTAATGCGTTTGTAACGCGCCATTAACTCTTCAATTTTCGCATCAGTTTCTAGTAGCTTTTTATTTTCACGAACTACTGTAACGTTATCTGTCATCCATTCTCCAAGCTCTTTATGAAGAACATATGCATTTTCGTTACCATCAAGCGTTAAAATATTGTTAAATTTCTCTGTTTCGATTAATTCATTTTGCTCATATACAGTAGATGAAACAGCATCAGACGATTTAGAAAGACCTTTCATATACTCAATCGCGTTCGGTCCTGCTACCATACCACCGTAAATTGCTGATAATAGTGAGTTCGCACCAAGGCGGTTACCACCGTGCATAGAATAATCACACTCACCTGCTGCAAATAAACCTGGAATACTTGTCATCTGCTTATAATCAACCCATAGTCCGCCCATTGAATAGTGAACTGCTGGGAAGATTTTCATTGGTAGTTTACGAGGATCATCACCTGTAAACTTCTCATAGATTTCAATAATTCCACCAAGTTTAATATCTAGTTCTTTCGGATCTTTATGAGAAAGATCTAAGTACACCATGTTTTCACCGTTAATACCTAGTTTTTGCTCTACGCAAACGTCAAAGATTTCACGCGTTGCAATATCACGAGGTACAAGGTTTCCGTAAGCCGGATATTTTTCTTCTAGGAAGTACCATGGTTTACCATCTTTATATGTCCAAACACGGCCACCTTCACCACGTGCCGATTCACTCATAAGACGTAATTTATCGTCTCCAGGAATTGCCGTTGGATGAATTTGAATGAACTCGCCGTTTGCATAATATGCGCCTTGTTGATATACAGCAGAAGCTGCTGTACCTGTATTAATAATAGAGTTAGTTGATTTTCCAAAGATGATACCAGGGCCCCCTGTTGCCATAATCACGGCATCAGCTTGGAAACTTTTAATCTCCATTGTTTGTAAGTCTTGTGCAACGATTCCTCGGCACACACCTTCGTCATCAACAACAGCTCGTAAGAAATCCCAACCTTCATATTTCGTTACAAGTCCTGCTACTTCGTGACGACGTACTTGCTCATCTAATGCGTATAGTAATTGCTGTCCAGTTGTTGCACCAGCAAATGCTGTACGGTGATGTTGCGTTCCACCAAAACGACGGAAATCAAGAAGTCCTTCTTCCGTACGGTTGAACATAACACCCATACGGTCCATTAAATGAATGATACCAGGTGCTGCTTCACACATTGCTTTAACTGGCGGTTGGTTCGCTAAGAAGTCCCCACCATAAATTGTATCGTCAAAGTGGATCCATGGAGAATCCCCTTCACCTTTCGTATTTACGGCACCGTTAATTCCACCTTGGGCACATACAGAATGTGAACGTTTTACTGGTACTAAAGAAAATAGTTCAACATTTACTCCTGCTTCTGCCGCTTTAATCGTTGCCATTAAGCCGGCCAAGCCACCGCCGACTACTATAAGTTTCCCTTTCATGCTCTCCCACTCCTTACTGGTTTGCTAGCTGTGGATCGATGAACGCTAATAATGCACTCACACCTACATAGGATAGACCTAAGAAAATAGCTAATGTTACATAAGTAGAGATTCTTTGTGAACGTGGAGATACTGTAATTCCCCAGCTTATGCAGAATGTCCATAGTCCATTTGCAAAGTGGAAAATTGTTGAAACAACACCAACTAAGTAGAATCCAAACATAGCTGGATTGTTTAAAATATCTGCCATCATATCATAGTTTACCTCTTTACCTAACAATGCTTGAATACGAGTTTCCCAGACGTGCCAAGAAATGAAAATCAGTGTAACGATACCTGAAATTCGTTGGAAGACGAACATCCAGTTACGGAAATAACCGTAAGATACCGCATTGTTCTTAGCTGTAAATGCAATATATAAGCCATATATAGCATGGTACAGTATAGGTAAAAAGATGATGAAAATTTCTAGCGCATACCGGAATGGAAGGAGCTCCATAAAGCCTGCAGCTTTGTTAAAAGCCTCTGCTCCTCTTGTTGCAAAGTTGTTTACAATTAGATGTTGCGTCAAAAAGACACCAACCGGGATGACCCCCATTAATGAGTGCCACTTACGAAACGTATACTCGCGGCCTTTCATGTCCCCATTACCCCCTTGAATGTTTGACTGCTGTTTTCAGATTAATTTACAACAATAATGTTTTTTCACTATTGGCATAAGAAAAACTGAAAAAATTATTCGAAATATTTCAGCATAATTTGATAACAAGTTCATTTTACCCCTATTTTTGTCGAAGCGTCAAGAAAACGTATACATAATTTGCATATAATTTGCCAATTCTTTTTCCCTTCTTATATATTCAGATTTCCCCAAAGAAAAATCTGTTTTTATAAACGAGAAATGTTATATAATAATCCCTATAGAAAGAGGGGAATATTGTGAGTAAAAATACAATCGATACAACATCTTTAGAAGATGTTTCATTGAACGCCTTCGCTTATGAATTGCTACGTGAAGAATTACTACCTGATTTAATCGGTAACGATTTAGATGGTATTTTATACTGGTCTGGTAGAAACCTTGCAAGAAAATATCCACTAGAAACAATTGAAGAAGTCATTCAGTTCTTTGAAAAAGCTGGCTGGGGCACTTTAAGCATTATTGAACATAAGCGTCGTGAAATGCAGTTCCAACTTAAAGGCACACTCATCGCTGAACGTCAAAAACAAAACAGACATTCTTCTTATCAATTAGAAGCTGGATTCATCGCTGAACAAATTCAAAAGCAACGAAACGTCGTTGCAGAGTCCTATGAAGAAAAGAAAAAACGTTCAGACTCTATTACATTTCTTGTGAAATGGGATATAAAAGATCTCATTGAAGTGTAGCTTTACCTACAGTCAACTAGACATATAAGTTTAGTTGACTTTTTTGTATTTTCATTCAGTTAGGTTTATTTTAAATCTTCAGAAATTATACCAGAAAATAGAAGACGTTGTAAACTACAACGTCTTCTTATCCGCTAAATAAGTATAAATCGTCTCTGCGACATTTTTCGGCATACCCGCTTCGACAAATTCAGCTAAAGAAGCTTCTTTCATCTTCTTTAATGAACCAAAATGTTTTAACAATACCTTTTTCCGTTTATCACCGATTCCTGGAATATCATCCAGTGCTGATTGAATAACAGATTTCCCGTGTAATTGGCGATGAAATGTAATCGCAAATCGATGCACTTCATCTTGAATGCGCTGCAATAAATAAAATTCTTGGCTATTTCGCTCAAGCATCACAGGTTCAGGTGGATCTCCAATAATTAAATGGGAGGTTTTATGTTTGTCATCTTTTACAAGCCCTGCCATCGGAATATATAAACCGAGTTCGTTTTCTAGAACATCACTTACAGCTGCCAGATGACCTTTTCCACCATCAATAATGATTAAATCTGGTAAAGGCAAACGCTCTTTCAGTGCCCTTGTATAACGGCGTCTCACAACTTCTCTCATAGACTCATAATCATCTGGTCCTTGAACCGTTTTAATTTTATATTTCCTATATTCTTTCTTAGCTGGTTTCCCATCGATAAAAGCAATCATTGCAGAAACAGGATTTGTCCCTTGAATATTTGAGTTATCAAACGCCTCAATACGATAAGGTGTTTCAATCCCGAGCTGCTTCCCTAAATGATCTACCGCTTTAATCGTTCGCTCTTCATCACGTTCAATTAAGTAGAATTTCTCTTCAAGAGCAATCTTCGCATTTTTATTTGCTAATTCTACAAGATCTTTTTTCTTACCACGTTTCGGCTGTGTCGCTTCAACTTCTAAAAAGCGCTCTACTAACTCTGAGTCTATACTCCCTGGAACGACAATTTCCTTCGGCTTAAAATGACTGCTGTTCTCATAAAATTGACCGATAAACGTTAAAAATCCCTCTTCTGGTTCATCGTAGATTGGAAACATAGAAACATCACGTTCAATTAGCTTTCCTTTTCGAACGAAGAAAACTTGAACACACATCCATCCTTTATCAACTGCATACCCAAACACATCACGATCCACTAAGTCACTCATAATCATCTTTTGTTTTTCCATAATCGCATCGATATGAGCAATTTGATCACGCAACTCTTTTGCACGTTCAAATTCTAGTTTCTCTGAAGCTTCATACATCTTTGTTTCTAATTCTGAACGAACTTCTTTATGCCCACCATTTAGAAACTTAATAATTTCATCTACAATTTCTTTGTTTTGTTCTTCCGTCACTTCTTTCACACAAGGCGCTAAACATTGACCCATATGATAATATAAACAAACTTTATCGGGCATATTTGAGCACTTACGAAGCGGATACATACGATCTAGCAGCTTTTTCGTTTCATGAGCTGATTGTGCATTCGGATAAGGACCAAAATACTTTCCCTTATCCTTTTTTACATTTCGCGTAATAAGTAATCGCGGCTGTTTCTCAGCTGTAATTTTAATAAAAGGATATGTTTTATCATCTTTTAATTGAATATTATATTTTGGATCATGTTTTTTTATTAAGTTTAACTCTAAAATGAGAGCCTCTAGATTTGAGGAGGTTACAATATATTCAAAATCTACAATTTCTCCTACAAGCCGCAGTGTTTTTCCATCATGCGAACCAGTAAAGTACGAGCGCACACGATTTTTAAGCACTTTTGCCTTTCCGACATATATAACCGTTCCTTGCTTATCTTTCATTAAATAACAACCAGGTTGATCTGGTAAAATAGCCAATTTTTCTTTTAAATGTTCGTGCACTCGTTACCCTCCATTTCTACATGCTTAGCATCTTTATTTTCACATGAAAACATACTATGCCAAAACACCCAACATACGTTCCTTTATTGTAACGGAAAGGTGTAAAAAAGGAAAATAAAAAAGGCTACCAAATGGTAGCCCTTTATTTTAGAAGTGTTTAGAAACTAATTCTACTAACGCTTCTTTCGGTTTGTAACCTAACGCTTGATCAACTACTTTACCGTCTTTTAATACGAAAAGAGCTGGAATGCTCATTACTTCGAATTGACGAGCAGTTTCTTGGTTTTCATCCACGTCTACTTTTACTACTTTTACTTTTTCGCCTAATTCTGCATCAATTTCCTCTAATACAGGAGCGATCATTTTACAAGGTCCACACCAAGGTGCCCAGAAATCTAATAATACAACACCTTCGCTAGTTTCAGCTGCGAAGCTTTGGTCATTTGCATTTACAATTGCCATTTTATTTCCTCCTTCAAGTATATTCTACCAAGAGTATATCATTAACTTATATACGTGGCGAATAATATGTATCGTTATGTATTGTAACAAAAAAGTGTTCCTTTATACTATATAAAAATACGGATTAAATACTAAAAAGATGAGAGACAGGGGATCTCTCACCTTTTCTATATATAGGGGTACTTCACTTGGAACTCAAGGGTACTCAAATCATGAATGTACTTTTAACTTTTTAAACTCTTCTGTTAAAAGAGGTAAGACTTCAAATAGATCGCCAACAATACCATAGTCAGCTACTTTGAAGATACTTGCTTCTGGGTCTTTATTAATCGCAACGATTATTTTTGAGTTAGACATACCAGCTAAATGCTGAATCGCACCAGAAATACCGCATGCAATGTATAAGTCTGGCGTAACAACTTTACCAGTTTGACCAATTTGCAATGAGTAATCGCAATACTCAGCGTCACAAGCACCACGAGATGCTCCAACAGCGCCGCCTAATACGTCAGCTAACTCTTTTAATGGCTTGAATCCTTCTTCACTCTTCACACCGCGTCCACCAGCGATAATAACTTTCGCTTCAGAAAGGTCAACACCTTCTGCCGTCTTACGGACGACATCTTGAATAATTGTACGTAAATCTTTCACATCTACTGTAATAGAAGACACGTCACCACTGCGAGACTCATCTTTTTCAAGCGTCGCAATGTTATTTGGACGCACTGTCGCAAATAAGATACCGTCTGTTACAATCTTCTTCTCAAACGCTTTACCAGAGTAAATTGGACGAGTAAAGATAACATTTCCACCTTCAACATCTAAAGCAGTTACGTCAGAAACTAGACCAGCTTCAAGCTTCGCTGCTAATTTTGGTGATAAATCTTTACCAAGTGCTGTATGTCCAAATACAATACCTTCTGGCTTTTCTTCAGCATATACAGCTGAAAATGCTTGTGCATAACCATCAGATGTATATGATTTTAATTTATCATTTTCAACTGTCACAACGCGATCTGCACCGTAATGAATCAATTCATTTGCAAAAGAGGCAACGCTGTCTCCAACTAGAAGACCTACTACTTCACCGCCTTCTGCAATTGTTTTTGCTGCTGCTACCGCTTCAAACGAAACGTTACGTAGCGATCCATCACGAACCTCACCCATTACTAATACTTTACGAGCCATAGATTTTCCCTCCTGCATATATAATTTCGTATTTTATTAGATTACTTTCGCTTCTGTATGGAGCAACGATACAAGTTCTTTTACTTGATCTTGCAGCTCGCCTTGTAACACTTTTCCTGCATCTTTCTTAGGAGGCAAATAGATTTCAATTGTTTTTGTCTTTGCTTCCACATCATCTTCTTCTAAATCTAAATCATCTAATTCTACTTCTTCTAGTGGCTTTTTCTTCGCTTTCATAATACCTGGAAGCGATGGATAACGAGGTTCATTTAAACCTTGTTGTGCTGTTACTAAAACTGGTAATGAAGTTTCAATCACTTCCGTATCACCTTCAACATCACGCTCAATCTTCACGTTTGTACCGTCAATTTCAAGTTTTGTAATTGTCGTTACGTACGGAATATTTAACGCTTCTGCTACGCGTGGACCAACTTGTCCAGATGCACCATCAATTGCAACGTTCCCGCCTAAAATTAAATCTGCATCTTTATCTTTTAAATATTCAGCAAGTACTTTTGCTGTCGTGAACTGGTCACCATTTTCCACATCATCTTCAATATTAATTAATACAGCTTTATCGCAGCCCATCGCTAATGCCGTACGAAGTTCTTTCTCACTATCTTCGCCACCGACTGTTACAACAGTAACTTCGCCACCTTGTGCGTCTCTTACTTGAATTGCTTCTTCAATCGCATATTCGTCGTAAGGGTTGATGATGAATTCCGCTTCGCCATCGTAAATTGCACCGTTTTTAATTACGATTTTTTCTTCTGTATCAAATGTTCGTTTCATGAGTACGTAGATGTTCATTCCATTTACCCCCTTGTTTTTCAGAAAGATTCTATCAATTTTAATTTTCTGTTAATTTATATTAAAAAAATAATTGAACTACCTGCCACTAAATGAAGGCTTACGTTTTTCTAAAAACGCTGCTACACCTTCTCTTCCATCTTCACCCGTAAATACTTCACCAAAGATTTGAGCTTCGCGTTGTACACCTTCATAATAATGAGACGATTTCGTCGTTTGCAATAACTCTAGTACAGCACGAGTCGTCGCTGGGCTTTTTCCAGCAATCTGTTTTGCAACTTTAAGCGTATCATCTAAAAATGTTTCTTCAGCAAAAACTCCGTTAACAAGTCCCCATTTTAATGCTTCTGCACCAGTAATCGGTGTACTTGTTAACATCATTTCACAAGCTTTCGCTTTCCCAACATAACGTGGTAGTCGCTGTGTACCTGCAAATCCAGGGATTAATCCAAGTGTTAATTCAGGTAAACCAAGTTTTGCACTTTCAGTTGCAAAGCGCATGTGGCAAGACATAGCAAACTCAAGGCCGCCGCCAAGTGCCGCTCCATGAATTGCCGCGATAACTGGTTTTGAACATTTTTCAACACGCTCAAACGTAACTTGTCCAAGCTGCGCTAATTCTGTCGCTTGCTTCGCTTCAGTAACAGATGTAAATTCTTTAATATCTGCTCCCGCCGAGAAGAAGCGCCCTTCACCGTGAATAACAACAACACGAATGTTATCATCTTTCTCCACTTGATCAATTAATTCAGTAACATCATGCATAACTTGTGAAGACATCGCGTTGGCTGGCGCATGATTTAACGTCGCCACCGCGATATGATCTTCAACTCTTACAGATAGGAATTTCAACATGATCCCTCCCATTATTGACGATAACCACAAGCTGCAATAAGTAGCCCATGTACCGTTTTTGAAAGTGCGACCAGATCATACTTATGATCGCTCATTACCCAATTGGTCACAACTTCATCTACTGTTCCAAAGATCATTTGTCTTGCCACGCGAACATTTAAATCCGCTTGGAATTCACCTTGCTTTATACCTGTCTCTAAAATCTCATCCATAACTTGTAAGTAGCCTTTTAATACTTCATTTATTTTCAGGCGTAAGTCTTGATTGGACTGTCTTAGCTCTAATTGCGTAACGATAGCAAGAGGATCATTTTGTGATAACAGCAAGAAGTGCGTTTCTACCAACATGAATAACTTCGATACAGCGCTTTCAATTCCTGCTGTTTTTTGACGAATTGTTTCGACAAAATCTCCCATCTTCTCTTGAAATAAGGATATTAATATATCTTCTTTATTTTTAAAATATAAATAAATCGTGCCATCAGCTACCCCAGCTTGCTTTGCTATTTTAGAAACTTGCGCTTGGTGGTACCCATTCTCCGCAATCACAATGACTGCCGCATCAATAATTTGATTGTATTTCGGTCTATTTTTTTTCACTTTACTGTCCCCTTCAAGAAGATGACTGAATGAATAGTCATTCATATTCTTATAATACTGACTATTTAGAAAAGTGTCAATCCTATTTTTTCAAAAAGAAAGGGCCTTAGCCCGTTTGCTCATCCTCATTTTTTCTTTTCTCTTCATCTATTAGGACACGGCGTAAAATTTTTCCGACTGTCGTTTTCGGCAGTTCATCTCTAAACTCATATACTTTCGGCACTTTATAAGCCGCTAAATATTTACGCGCAAACTGGTTTAATTCTTCCTCAGAACACTCCGCACCTTCTTTTAACACAACAAATGCTTTAACTGTCTCTCCCCTGTACGGATCGGGAACTCCAATCGTCACCACTTCTTGCACTTTTTCATGCTCATATAATACTTCTTCTACTTCACGAGGATACACATTAAATCCACTCGCAACAATCATATCTTTCTTACGATCTTTCACATAGAAAAATCCATCTTCATCCATGTAACCAACATCACCTGTATGAAGCCATCCGTCTTGTAATACAGCTGCTGTTTCTTCTGGCTTATTCCAATACCCTTTCATAATTTGAGGTCCCTTTACAACAATTTCACCAAGTTCACCCGGAGGTAAAGCCTCTCCTGTTTCAAGTGACATAATGTTTGCCTCTGTATCTGGCCACGGCACACCAATACTTCCTGGCACGCGTTTTTCCCACAAAAAATTCCCATGTGTAACTGGCGACGACTCCGTTAATCCATAACCTTCTACCAATTTTCCACCTGTAACTCTCTCAAACTCTTCCTGTACTTCTACAGGAAGCGGGGCAGATCCACTAATACAAGCTTGAATAGAAGAAATATCATATTCTTTTAAGAGGGGACTATTTAATAGAGCAATATAAATGGTCGGTGCCCCTGGAAATAGTGTGACTTTATGTTTTTTTATCGCTTCAAAAACCATTTTCATATCAAACTTCGGAATCAGCACCATTTTATATCCTTGCATAATACTTAAATTCATTACAGCTGTCATCCCATACACATGAAAGAACGGAAGGACACCAAGAATTACTTCTTCTCCTTCTTTACAATTATATAGCCAATGAGCTCCCATTAAAGTGTTCGAAACAAGGTTTTTATGCGTCAACATAACGCCTTTCGGAAATCCAGTTGTTCCTCCTGTGTACTGTAAAAGAGCTAGATCATTTTCAGGATCACAAGACACTTCAACATTAACATTACTTTCTCGTTCTACTGATTTCCATAGATGAATCGTTTCGCTTTCCGACACATTCACAACAAGATTTTCCTGCTTTTTTTGTACAAATGGATAAAGTAAATTTTTAGGGAAGGGTAAAAAGTCCGCAATCCGAGTTACGATAATATGTTCAATTTTTGTAGCAGATTGAACATTCGTTACTCTCGGAAACACTAAATCGAGACAAAGAATTACTTTTGCTCCCGAGTCATGAAGCTGGTATTCTAATTCTCTTTCTGTATATAGTGGATTTGTTTGTACTACGATACCTCCCGCAAGTAATGTACCATAATAACCAATTACAGATTGCGGACAGTTCGGCAACATAATAGCAACTCGATCACCCTTTTCCACACCGAGCTTTTGAAGATAATTTGCAAACCTCTTCACCTTATCGTGGAAGTCTGAAAATGTAATATCCTTCCCTAAAAAGTGAAGCGCTTTCTTTTCTGGATAACGGGAAGCCACCTGTTCCACATATCCATGAAGCGGCTGAATATCATAAGAAATCGTACTTGGAATTTCTTCTGGATAACTTTTCAACCATGGTTTTTCCACCTTCATTCCCCCTTCAAATACATAAAAATAAATGAATGTTCATTCATGATGGTTGTTTTCATTATATTATAGTCGCCATAACGTTACAATCATAATATTCTGACTTTTATATAACTATGCTTCACTCCATTAACTTCTTATTATATGTATAAACTCTCCTAATCTTAAAAGAATAAAAGAGTTATTATTTAGCTCAACCTTATTATCGTTAACACAGCTCCTGGTGTAGTTGTTGATAACGTTGCAACAGCTAACAAACCAAATAGTTGCAAACTAATGGCACTTCCAGCCGCAAGAGTCGTAATAATTGTTGCACTAAATGATGTAGTTGCCAACGCAGGAGAATTGATCGTTCCAGCAAGAGGTGCACCATTGATTGTAATCCGCGAACTGACTAATAATGAAGCCGTTATATTAATCGTATATGAAATATAATAATTCCCAGCATTTGCAGCCGTAAATACTGTATTTCCCCCGGACACCGTAATTCCCGGACCGATATTCTGATTGTTTGGAAGTGGGACATTTGTTCCACCGAGAAGTACCGATATTGCTGAACCTGACGTATTATTTGCAAAAGCGTATGTTGCCGTTATACTTGTGCCAGTTGCCCCCGTGTCTCCTGTTGGACCTGTTACTCCTGTTATTCCTGTTGCTCCCGTCGGACCC
The DNA here is from genome assembly GCF_058791555.1 of Bacillus sp. EB106-07-01-XG149. NCBI lineage: Bacteria > Bacillati > Bacillota > Bacilli > Caryophanales > Bacillaceae > Bacillus > Bacillus sp. EB106-07-01-XG149. The sequence goes on from NZ_JBYTDP010000002.1 coordinate 799,659, forward strand.
GTTGAACCTGTTACTCCTGTTATTCCTGTTGCTCCCGTCGGACCCGTTGAACCTGTTATTCCCGTCGCTCCTGTTGGACCTGTTGCCCCTGTTATTCCCGTCGCTCCTGTTGGACCTGTTGCCCCTGTTATTCCCGTCGCTCCTGTTGGACCTGTGTCACCTGTTGGGCCCGTTGCTCCCGTCGAACCTGTGTCACCTGTTGGACCCGTCGGACCTGTTGGGCCAAGCTTAGGAACTGTCCCATCACAACTAAAACAGCATGAATCAACATGTACACTATTTTGATTATTACACCCACAATATCCATTTATATTATTGCTCCATGAAGACATGTTGATCACTTCCTTTACATTCGATCTTTTAAGTACAATCACCGAATTAGAAAACACCTATCTAAATAACAAAGAAATACTTTACCTAGTGGATAAACACAGATTTATTCCATACATTCTAGTAATTATTACATGCGATTCGCTCTCCTTTTGCTTGTACTTTCGCCCCATCTCCACAGATTATTAACCATATACATTACACTTTCGTACACAGCCAAGTTCCCATTTAAACTCTCCCATATTCACCAATTTTTTTAGTAAAGAGTCTTATTCTTCATAAATAGCGACTATAATATATAAAAATCCGTATAATTTGTTGTTTTTCGTCAAAATTTTAAAAAAATATTGACACTTAAAATATCCTCATAGTATGATTTTGGTGTTGTAATTGATAACCATTTTCACTTATGGCGCTAATTACAAAAAATACTTAATTTGGGGGCAGAAGATGAAGAGAATTCTCAGTATTTTCATAGTAGTTCTTCTATTCGCTGTTGGATGTGGACAGCAAAAAGAGGAGAAAAAAGAAACAAAGACAGACGATAAGAAACAAGCTATAACAATTAAACACGCTGAAGGGGAAACAAAGTTAGATAAACCAGCGAAAAAAGTTGTTGTACTTGAGTGGGTATATTCAGAAGACTTATTAGCGCTTGGTGTTCAGCCAGTAGGGATGGCAGACATTAAGAATTATAATAAATGGGTAAATACAGCAACAAAACCAGGTAAAGATGTTGTCGATGTAGGAACACGTCAACAACCAAACTTAGAAGAAATTAGCCGTCTAAAACCAGATTTAATTATCACAGCTTCATTCCGTAGTAAAGCTATTAAAAACGAATTAGAGCAAATCGCTCCTACAGTTATGTTCGATCCATCAACAAGCAATAACGATCACTTTGCTGAAATGACAGAAACATTTAAACAAATTGCAAAAGCAGTCGGAAAAGAAGAAGAAGGTAAAAAAGTATTAGCTGATATGGATAAAGCATTTGCTGATGCAAAAGCAAAAATTGAAAAAGCAGACTTAAAAGATAAAAACATCGCAATGGTACAAGCATTTACAGCCAAAAACGTACCAACATTCCGTATATTGACTGATAATTCTACAGCTTTACAAGTTACAAAAAAATTAGGTTTAACAAACACTTTTGAAGCTGGGAAATCAGAGGCAGATGGTTTCAAACAAACAACTGTAGAATCATTACAAAGTGTACAAGATTCAAACTTCATTTACATTGTAGCGGATGATGATAACATTTTTGACACGCAACTAAAAGGTAACCCTGCTTGGGAAGGATTAAATTTTAAAAAAGAAGACAGAATGTATAAATTAAAAGGCGACACTTGGATTTTCGGTGGTCCTGAGTCTGCAAAATCTTTAGCAACACAAGTAGCAGATGTAATGACAGCGAAGAAGTGATTACACGATGAATAGCTTACAACATACACTTCGAGCAAGTCTTGTATTCGGAGGAGGAGCAGCTCTCTTGCTCCTCCTTTTCTTTATTCATATCGGACAAGGTCAAGCAAACATTTCCTATAGTATGATTATTGATGCTCTTATCTCACCGAACCAATCACTAGAGCATCAAACTTTAATCATGCTTCGATTACCTAGAGCTGTAATTGCCATTTTAGCTGGCGGTGCTCTTGCTGCATCTGGGGTCATTTTACAAACGTTAACGAAAAATCCACTTGCTGAATCCAGTACAATGGGTATTCACTCTGGTGCATATTTCTTTCTAGTAGCAGCTACAATTTTCTTACCGAAAGGTTTGCAAATTAACTCACTTCTTTTCACATTTATCGGCGGTGCTATTACTGCTTTATTTGTATACCGTATTTCTGGTGGAAAAAAGGGAACCCCACTTAGAATGGCACTAGCTGGTATGGTCGTTACATTAATGCTTTCTGCCTTTACCGGAACGATGCAGCTTTTCTATGAAAATGAAACAGCTGGTTTATTTTTATGGGGAGCTGGATCTCTTATTCAAAATAACTGGGATGGCGTTCAATTCGCTTTTCCATTTATCATTATTTCTTTCCTAGTTTTACTATTTATGTCTCGTAAACTCAACATTCTCTTACTTGGTGATGATGTTGCTGTTTCTCTTGGTGAAAAAACAGCAGTAACACGTCTTATCGCCTTCATTGCTGCGATCTTTTTAACAGCAGTAATTGTAACTGTTGTTGGACCAATTGGATTTGTCGGCTTAGTTGCACCACATTTAATGCGTCTTATTGGCTACCGTCAACACTTTACTCTCCTTCTCTCTTCTTTCTTATGGGGAGCTGTACTATTACTTGGAGCTGATGTCGTTGGTAGACTAATAGATCCAACTGGGGCTGAACTTCCTGTCGGAGCAGTCACGGCAATGATTGGATCACCTTGGCTTATTTATTTAGTGTATCGAATGATGAAATCGAAACAATATATGAATGATAACGGCGCAAATGCAGCTGGAGCTAGTTCTCGCTATTACTCTTATAAAAAGGTAATCATTATCTCTATCACACTTTGCATTGTGACGATTGCTCTTGGTGTTACAATCGGTAGTAACGCTTATATCGAAAGTATTAAAAATGTTATATCAGGACAATTAACACAATTTGATAAAAATATGATGATGAACCTTCGTTTACCAAGAATGCTCGTTGCTGCTATTGCTGGCGCATGCCTTGCAATAAGCGGGCTTGTTTTCCAAGGTATATTACGAAACCCACTCGCCGATCCTTCTATTATTGGTATTTCATCGGGAGCTGGTGTTGGTGCTTTAACTATTATGTATGTCTTTCCCGCACTTCCTGGTTTCTTCCTACCAATTGGTGCATTTATCGGCGGACTACTTGCAGTTGGAATTGTCCTCTTCTTCTCATGGAAATCAGGATTTAGCCCAACAGCCCTTGCTTTAATAGGAATTGGTATTTCAGCTCTTTGCTCAGCGATTATTCAGATCTTTATCGTTAGAGCAAATTTGAACGTTGCTGCTGCTTTAACATGGCTATCAGGTAGCACGTATGCAAGAGGATGGAATCACTTAGAAAATATCATTCTATATCCATCGCTAATTCTTGTGTTCATTATCTTTTTCTTAATAAAACAACTTGATGTTCTCGTACTTGGAGACGATTTAGCAACGGGACTCGGGCAACCAGTAAATAAAACGCGCCTTGCTCTCATTGTGTTAGCAACACTACTTGCATCTGTAAATATCGCAGCTGTCGGTACGATTGCCTTTCTAGGTCTTGTTGCACCACACTTAGCACGAATCGTCGTTGGTATGAATCATCAAAGATTATTCGTTTGCTCCGCACTATTTGGAGCAATCCTTCTTTCCATTGCTGATTTACTCGGACGAACAATTGCATACCCGAAAGAAATCCCTTCTGGCCTTGTCGTTGCTGTACTTGGAGCACCTTATTTCTTATGGTTGATGAGGAAGAATGGGAAGAAGGTTGGTTAAAAAAAGAGGCTTCTTAATATGAGAAGCCTCTTTTTTATTCGTTCTGATAGGTTAAAAGGAAACTATCTTTTTTTCACGAATGTAACCTATGAACATAACTAGGAGGGATAAATATGTACCAAACTATTGAAGGCTTCTTGCAATCATGGACATACGAGGCTGAGTCTACTCAAAAGATGCTCGATGCATTAACCGATGAATCTTTATCACAAGAAATTGCACCTGGACACTGGACGTTAGGCAGAGTTGCTTGGCATATCGTGACGGCAATTCCTGTTATACTATCTGGCACAGGGCTTAAGTTTGAAGGAGAAACGAAAGATTATCCTGTTCCACCTTCTGCAACAACAATTGCTGATCAATACCGTAAAGTGAATGTAGCTTTTGTTGAAGCTCTTCAAGGCGAATGGACAGATAAAGACTTAGCTACTATTAATGACTTCTTTGGTCGTCCTATGCCGAATTTTATATTTTTAATGACACTCATTAATCATCAAAATCACCATCGTGGACAAATGACGGTTTTAATGCGACAAGCTGGCTTAACAGTCCCTGGCGTATATGGTCCTGCAAAAGAAGAATGGGCTGCAGCTGGAATGGAAGCTCCTAAAATGTAACAACAAAAAAGGACAAGGTGTTTACACATCTTGTCTTTTTCTGTAACTTGTTTCATGTGAAACTATTTTCTACTAAATGGTATTTTATGAGAAAATACGTTAAGATAAATTCATATTAATTGGAGGGAACTAAATTGAATACAAAAAACAAAAAAATAACAATAAGAACTCTCTTATTAACTTCTATCATTGGCGTTATCGGTGTATCTCCTTATTTCACAAGTTATGGTACCCCTTGGGGAAAACAAACAGCAATTGCTGAATCAAAAGAGTATATTACAAAATACTTTAATCTAGATGCAAAAGTCAAAAATACTTCTTACGATTCTAAAATGAATAGCTATGCAATCGCCTTTGAAACAATTGAAGATGGAGAATTTACTATCGAATATAAAGGTCCTAATAACTTTAACATTTCTCCAGGAGTACAAGAGTATTTAAGCAAACACTATAATTTTACAGAGTAGTAACGAAGCATACATATACAAAAAAGAGTTGGTATAACGCCAACTCTTTTTTTATTCTTGTCATACTGTTATATCTTCCTTCTCTATATTTTTAATTCCGTAATATGCAATCGCAGCTCCAATCGCTGCAAATGTGAATTGAAGAGGAAGAAACGTCGCTATAGGAAATATGGGCTGGTTATTAATTGCGATTAATACAACGATAATAGAAGAAACGATTGTAGTCGGCACTGAACGTTTACGCATTCCGAAATATAGAGGAATTAAGCTTATTCCTGCCGTGGCAATGGCTAAAGGAATAAGATTTATCCCTTCTTGAATCAATTGATCTACTGTGAATGAATTAGGAAGAATTGAAAAATAACTATCTATCCCAAAGAAAATTCCTACTACTAAAATGTTCGATACAATAACTGTTATAAATGTTAATGTTGCTGTAATGGCCAACTTACTAACCATCATTTTCTTTCGGTTAATGGGATAAGAAAACATGAGTAATATTGTTTTGTTTTTATATTCATCAATTATTAGTTTCGCTATGAGTACACCACCAAAAATAATGAATGTTGCTCGTACTAATGTACTAGCCATCAACAACATTGTCTGTGGATCCCTTATTTCCGGATCACCTTCTACTTGAGCAACGATGCTCGTAAAGATCATTAATGCCAGTATAGCGATATTTGTAATAACTGCCCCTTTCACATACCAGCCAAGCTTAAACTTTTTCAATTCTAGCTTCATAAGACGTAGCATAATAGTCCTCCTTTCATTTTAAATTTAATCGATATAAATCGCCCCTGTTTTACTTAAAATCTTCACTTCGTTTTTTGCATCACCGATGGTTCCTTCTTTTATCTTTTCTGTATTTTTATCTTTCTTAAGTCCTTTTAAATCTATCATTATGTCAGTCGAATTACTTTTGGCCGTAAGTTTCAATGAAGCTGGGACATCTTTATACCTTACGCCAATGTCGCCTGATTTTGTTTCTATAAATAATGATTGTCCTTCTGTCATATCTTTCAATAATACTTCCCCAGATGTTGAAGTGATGTTCATATTTTCATTTTTTATATTTTTCACATAATTATCACCAGTAGTAGAAGTTATATTTACTTCTTGTAATGAACTATCTTTTAACATTAAATCTCCACTTTCGAATGTGAACTCCCCCTTATCTGCCGATAGTCCTACAATCATTTCATCTCCAGACTTGCCTTTTGTCACAATACTTTTTACTACTATATCGCTTATTTTCACATCACCCGCTTTATTATTTAATACAATTTTATCTATTTCTTTCTTCGGAATAGCTATAGATATACTATTTTTCTTCCTAAACGTAAAACCATTAAAGAATCTGTTCATCCTTTGCTTTTGCTTAATCACAACTTTATTTCCTTCATGTTCTATTTCGACGGGATCTAGATTGTTATCTGCTCGTTGACCTTGAGCGAAAATCACTATTTTGTTAGCGTCTGTACTTTTAAATTCAATATCCCAGTTTTCATTGTCCACTTCTATTTCTTTTATATGATTTATCTCAAAAGACTTTTCTTTCTTAAAATCTTTCCCCTGAAATGTCTTAAAACCAAAAACCACACTAGCAATTGTAATTAATAATATCGCAATTACTATTATTTTTTTCACCATTCATACCCCAGTTCGTTTTTGTTTTAGGCTTGCTTCACGCCACATCGATCTTGTCGATTTTACGAAACGATAGATAACTAATGAAAATCCCTAATAAACAGAGCACTATTGGGATAGCTATAAAATCAAACATACTTACTTGATTGCTTTCAGCCCCAACGTTACCACTAATCAGCATACCAATTATTACTGCCGAAGTAATCGTTGTCGGTGTTGATTTCTTTCTCATCCCAAAAAATAAAGGAATTAAACTTATACCAGATATCATAAATGCACTTATAATAGTAGCTGGAACGATAGCTATTATTTCGCCTATCGTAGCAGGTGTTTCAATCAGTCCCATCATTGGACTCACAAAATATACGAGCAAACTAATAATAAAAGTAGCGATAATCGTGCTCACAAAACAAAAACAAAAAACAATTGTTAATTTCGCTCTCATTAACATTTTCCTTTGCAGTGGGTACATAAATGATAGTTGTATCGTTTTGTTCTTATACTCATCAATTACTAAACGTGATAAAATGACCGAACTAAAAATAATGAATGTTATTCTAATAAAAATATTTGCTAAAGCCATGTTCTGTGTGAAGTCAGAGAAGAGCACGGCTCCCTCGGCTTTCATTCCCAATGCCATAAGGCTTACTGCAGCGAAAATTGCTATAATACAAATTGCTACACTTTTAAAGTAACTAGATAATCGATGCTTTTTCCACTCAAGCTTCATTAATCTAAGCATACAAACCACTCCTCCATTCTTTATATAACTATCTCTACGCTGCTAACATTCTAATTCCAGCAGTAACGAAGCTTAACATTCCTATTACTATTAGAATTAATAACCATTTCCGCTCAGGTTTTCTATAATATAAAATCCCACTTAGGAACATTACGATCAATCCACTTAGTAGATTCACTAACAATCCATTAAGCATGAATGCCCTCTCCATCCATTACATTTAAGAAATATTCCTCTAAGGAACTATGTTTCTTATTAATACTTTCAATTTCCACATCATTCATAATAAGTGCTTTTGAAATAGCTTGCTGCGTCACCTTTAATTCGTACACACGAATCATGTTTCCACTCATTATTTTGTAATTTTTTATACCGAGTTTATCTTCTAAAATATAAGCTGCACGCTTCACATCAGGAACAGTAATTTCAATGTACTCTGTTTGTTTTCCGTTAATACTCTTCATTGAAACTTCTTTTATTAGTTTTCCATTTTGAATTACACCAATTGTATCCGCCATTAGTTCCATCTCGCCTAAAATATGACTAGAAACTAATAACGTAATACCATATTCTTTGCAGAGCATTTTAAATAAGTCTCGTAATTCTTTAATACCAATTGGATCTAAACCGTTAATCGGTTCATCTAAAATGAGTAATTCTGGCTTTGTCATGATTGCTCTTGCAATACCCAGTCGTTGCTTCATACCTAATGAAAAATCTTTTACTTTTTTATCATCTATACCGTGCAGTTTCACTAAATGTAAAGCATGATCAATTGCGCTCTTGTCGTAATACCCCATATATTCACAATGTAATTCTAGGTTTTCCTTCGCCGTTAATTTATCATAAAAGATTGGATATTCGATAATTGTCCCCATGCGCTTTAACAATTCATAAGATGTATCCGTTAACTTCTCACCAAAAATTTCAATATCACCGCTCGTCGGTTTTATTAAATTTGTGATCATTTTCATAATCGTTGTTTTACCTGCACCATTCGGTCCTAAGAAACCGTATATCTCTCCTTTTTTTACATGCATGTTAACGCTAGAAATAACTTCTTTCCCTTTAAACACTTTCGTTAGCTGATTCGTTTTTAATATATATGTCATGTCATTTTCTCCTTTCGCACTACTTTATATTTCTATAATAGACAACGGAAATCTCTTTTTTCTTACCCGTTCCTTACAAATTCCTTACGCTGAAAAAAAGCTTGTAGAATTTACTTCTCTACAAGCTAAAACAGCATCTTTTTTAATACAACTGTAAAAATTGTTTTTTCATACGGCTTACTAGAAAGATGTATTTCTCCGTCCATCGCTTCCACAAGCCTTTTCGTAATCGTTAATCCTAGACCGCTTCCTTGATACAATCTATTTCTTGAATCTTCAAGTGTGTACATACGCTCAAACACTTTATCAATATGAGATTCATCAATTCCTTTTCCTGTATCCCATACATCTATATACACACTCGTTTCATCGTCTCTTAATGTCATCCCAAGTGTCTTTCCATCGTCTCCATATGTAATTGCATTTGATATTAAATTATTTAATACTCTACCTAATACTTCTACATTTCCAAGTGCATATATATTTCTTTCTGGTATATCAATATGAACTTGAAATCCTTTCGTCGTCACTAAATCATAAAAAGACAAAATCTTCTCCCGACAAACTTCATTCATATTTACTTTTGTCATCTCGATTGCCTTGTCACCAGACTCTAGTTTTGCCAAATCAAAAAACTTATGAATCAGTTCCATTACTTCTAGTGTTTTTACATGCACCTTTTCAAGTAATGTTTGCTGTTCTTCTTTATTTATCGTTTTATCCTTATTTAACATTTCTGTATATCCAAGAATAACTGTTAGTGGTGTCTTTAAATCATGTGAAATATTTGAAAGCATTTTTCTCATCGAAATTTCTACTTTTGCATGATCCGCATTCGTTTTCTGTTTTGCATCTAATAGTTGATTAATTGCCACTAATAATTTTTGCAATTCTAGATCATCTGTCATAACGAGTAACTTCTCGCCTGTTTGTCCATTTACAATGCTCTCTAACTTTTCATATGTGTATCGTAAATTTTTGCTACTATTTTTTCTCATTTTATATTGTATATAAATGACACATAACAATATAAAAATAAGAGCCATTAATAAATTGACCATATTACATCACTTCCAGCTTATAACCGATGCCCCATAACGTTTTAATATATTCTGGATTAGATGGATCACTTTCAATTTTCTCGCGCAACCTTCTCATATGAACATTAATAACGTTATCATCACCGTAATACTCTTCGTTCCAAACTAACGTATATATTTGCGCTTTCGTAAATACACGATTTTGATTCTTTACGAATAGCTTTAAAATCTCAAATTCTTTTAAAGTAAGTTTGAGGGGCTTCCCGTTTTTTTCAACCGTAAAATTAATTGGATTAATTGTTAAATCACCAATTTGAATTATCTTTTCTGTTGTTTCTGTAGTCGAATATTTCGTAGACCTCCGAATACCCGCTTTTACACGTGCAGCCAATTCAATCATAGAAAATGGCTTACAAATGTAATCATCTGCTCCCAGTCCTAATCCAACAGCTTTATCAACATCTGTATCTTTTGCCGACATCATTAAAATCGGAACTGCACTTTTTTCCCGAATGATTCGCACAACCTCTAAGCCATCTAGCTTTGGCATCATAATGTCGAGGATAACTAAATCAAAGGATGATTTAAAAAATGCTTGCACCCCTTCTTCTCCGTCAGACGCGATTGTAACTTGAAAACTTTCTTTTATTAAATACTTTTCCACCATCTCTTGAATTGAGATATCATCTTCAACTAATAAAATATGATGTGACATATGTCTATCCCCTTTTTCACAAACATTAACATTTCAATTGTATCGTAACCAATGAATACTGGAAAGAATTATATGAATTTTCAAACCAACTTCCCTTCCTTCCTTAACAATGATATGATAAAATTCACTACTATTGTTCATAATTAACTTTATATAAAGGAGACTTATCATGTCAGAAAACAAAAAAGTAAGCTTAGCTGATTTAATGCGTGAACAACTTGCAAAGAAAAAGCAAGGAAATGGAAATGGTTCAAATAATACAAATCAAAGCCAAGAAACGAAAAAATTACAAAACCAACAAACAAAGAAAACAAACAACCAACGTAGACGTACAGGTGTATAAATGAACGGACAAAAACGCTCTAATATCGCACCCGGTCTTGAAGTTGATATTGTATTAAAACAAGATCAACGCACCGGTAAATTAACACGTGGAATTGTAAAAGATATTTTAACTAACTCCCCTTCTCATCCGCATGGCATTAAGGTGCGATTGCAGGACGGGCAAGTCGGTAGAGTACAAAATATCGTTCAATAAGAAAAGGAGCTCAAGTAAACTCGAGCTCCTTTTTCTTTATTAACCTTTAATTTTCTCGATGAAAACTACTTTTAAATAGTCTCCCTCTTTAAATTGATCAATGGTACGAAAATCTTCTGGTAAAGAATGTTCTTCTAATATTTTGTATTTACCATTCATTTCTTTAAATGCTGTATCGATAAAGCCTTTAAACTTTTTCATATCGAATGCGCTACAATTTGTAGAGGCAACGATAATCCCATTATTTTCTGTAATCGCAATTGTTTCTTTTAATAAGTTTTTATAATCTTTCGCTGCACTAAATGTATATTTTTTTGAGCGTGCAAAGCTTGGAGGATCAAGTACAACCATATCAAATTTCATCTTTTTCTTAGCTGCATATTTGAAGTAAAGAAATACATCTTCTACAATAATATCTTGCGCTTCATAATCAACTTCATTTACACTAAATTGCTCAATCGTTTTACTTAAACTACGATTTGCAAGGTCGACACTCGTCGTTTTATTCGCTCCGCCAAGCGCTGCAAATACAGAGAAAGCACCTGTATAAGAGAACATATTTAATACTGTTCTCCCCTTTGCATATTTATCACGAATTTGTTTTCGAACGTTACGCTGATCTAAAAATACACCAACCATCGCTCCGTCATTTAAATAAACAGCAAAGTTCACACCATTTTCTTTTACGATAAGCGGGAACTCGCCGCGCTCTCCTGCTACGAAATCATCGCCTTCAATGTATTTCCCTTTCGTATCAAAACGCTTTTTCTCATAAATACCTTTAAAGTTTGCTACTTTTTGAAGAGCTGCTATAATCTCATCTCTGAAAGTATAAATCCCTTCACTATACCAACTGACTACATAATAGCCGTCATAATAATCGATAATTAAGCCTCCAAGACCATCACCTTCACCATTTAGGGCACGGAATGCTGTCGTATCACTTGATTTGTAAAATTGCTTTCGTTTATGTAAGGCAGATTTTATTTTACTTTCAAAGAAAGATTGATTAATTTGTTCACTCTCTTTTCTCGTTAAAATCCAGCCGTATCCTTTATTTTGTTTTCCATAATAACCTTTTCCGACAAAATTGTTCTTCTCATCTACTACTTTAATGATTGTTCCTTCTTCCTGAACATCATTTAAATTTTGAATCGCATCTTTTAAAATAAGCGGATATCCACTTTTAATTTCTTTTATAAATTTCGGTTTTATTTTTACAGTTATTTCTGATCGCATATAATAACTTCCTTTCCATTTGCATGCTTTCTCTATAGGAAGCATTTAAAAAACGAGCCTGAAAAAACAGCCTCGTTTCACTATACCATATTATTGCTTTGCTAGTACAACTCGCTCATTCTCTCACTTAACCGCCACATATTTACTACATTTTGAAACGGAAATCCCACTGTTCAAAATAATAAAAAAACTTATTTATTCCACATTTACCATTGACAATGATAATGATTTTCATTATCATTTAATGTATATGAGTTCTCGAAAATAAAGGCTACATTTATAGGAGGAATAAAACATGATTATTGTTACAAATACAGCTAAAATTACAAAGGGAAATGGACATAAATTAATTGAGCGTTTTAATAAAGTAGGTCAAGTCGAAACGATGCCAGGCTTTTTAGGATTAGAAGTTCTTTTAACGCAAAATACAGTTGATCATGATGAAGTAACAATTAGCACACGCTGGAATGCAAAAGAAGATTTCCAAGGTTGGACGAAGAGCTCAGCATTTAAAGATGCTCACTCACATCAAGGCGGGATGCCAGAATATATTCTTGATAATAAAATCACTTACTACAATGTTGAAGTTGTACGTATGCCAATGGCTGCAGCACAGTAAACATATTTCTTTTTTAAAGTATAGAATATGAGAAGCGTTACCACTTCTCATATTCTATACTTTTTTTACTGTCTCTTTACTAGTTTCGCATGCACGACTAACCTTCCTGCTTCCGGATCAAGTGCATAGTCACACGTCGAAAGTGTTACGATTTGATCATTTGCTGTCAATTTTGTATCCGTTTTGTACAGCGACTTTTCTTGAATTTTCTCCAAAAATGATGTGTATTCCGTATCATTGCTAAAATCCGTTTCAATGTAATAAAAATCAGTTGTTGTTGTATACACCGAGAACACTTCAAGATCATATCCTTCAAATAATGTATCGTAATATAATTTATGATGCGACATGAAGAACTCTTCATCTAACATTTTCTTTAAACTTCCAAACATAGAACCATCTTTCATACGGTGACCATATAAAATAGTATTTCGATTTTGAGATTTCACATCATTACGATAGTCCATAAAAATGCTGCCTGCTCTCATATCTTCACCTTTATAATTACGAAATAAATAGTAATCATTGTCTTTCGCCTGAACGATTGGATAATTAATTTGTGTATCGTCCATCGTAATCCATCCAACTATTTCTTGGTTAATTTGCTGCAGAGCTTTGAACTGTTTACGTACTTCCCCGTCTTCTGATTGCTCTTCCATCGGACTCTTTTCATAAATGTTTTGTGCTTCGGCCATTACTTTACGATTTTCATAGTAATCCATAAAAATATCACCTAATTCATATACTGAATAGAAAAAGGTACCTAAAAAAACAACTGTAAGTATTCGTTGAAAAAAAGAATTCTTCTTCCGTTCTTTTTTACTACTCAAATTATCACCTCAAAACGGATTGTTCGCATATTTAAATACCCATCGGGACCATATACAACCCTGTATCTTCATCTTGCTTTACAACGACATCTACACCGTATATCGTCTTTATCATACTTTCTGTCACAACATCATTCGGCTTACCTTTCGTAACAATTTCGCCATCTTTCATAACGATGATATGATCACTATAGCGAATCGCCTGATTGATATCATGTAATACCATAACGATTGTCAATCCATGTACTTCATTTAACTCTTTTACTAGCTCTAATATTTCAAGTTGATAATAAATATCTAAATAGGTGGTCGGTTCATCTAAAAAGAGCATTGGTGTTTTCTGAGCTAACGTCATAGCAATCCAAACACGTTGTCTTTCTCCACCAGATAAAGCATGAATCTCTTTATCACGTTTACTTAGTAAATTCGTACATGCTAAAGCCCTTTCGATTGCTTCTCTATCTTCATCAGTTTGCGAGGAAAAAATATTTTTATGAGGCATACGACCATAACTTGTTAATTTCTCTACCGTCATATCTGCCGGTGCTTCATTTTGTTGATGGACAACGGCTAACTTTCTAGCAAACTCTTTCGGTTTATATTGACTAATCGCCTTTCCATCCAGTATTATCTCTCCGCTACGAGGGTCGTGATTTCTTGACATCACGCCAAGTAATGTCGATTTCCCGCAACCGTTTGGACCAATAATTGTTGTAATTTTACCAATTTCTATTTCACTACTAACCGACTTTAATCGATCCGTTACATTATCATACGAAAAGGTTACATTTTTAATTTCCATGAACTTTATCACTCTTTCTAAGCAAGAATATTAAGAATGGGCCACCAATAACTGCCATAATCGTCGCCGCTGGAATTTCGTTAGGTGGCACAATTAACCTTCCAATCGTATCCGCCGTCAAAATTAATAACGCTCCTGCAAGAGCAGAAAATGGAATTAATACTTTATGATCTGAACCGACTAGTTGTCTTGAAATGTGCGGAACGAGTAATCCTACGAAAGCGATAACTCCTGCAATCGCTGTTGATACTGCTGCTAAAAGTACTGCAATAGCAGAAATAATAAGACGAACTCTCGTTACGTGCAAACCTAAGTTTTTCGCAGTCTTATCTTGTAGCGATAATAAGTTACACCAAGCTCCTACAAACAGAGCAAGAATAAGACCAATTGTTCCATATGTAACCATTATTTCTACATCGCCCCACGTCTTCATCGTTATGTTAGAAGTCGTCGTTTGCTTAATACTCTTAATGAAGTATCCGCAAATCGTAATGAACGATTCATTTAATCCAGTGAACATTGCATTAATAGCTATACCAACTAAAATAATGCGAAGCGGACTTAACCCTGACTTCCATGAAAATGCATAAACGAGATAACATGCAAACGCACCACCTAAAAAGGCGAATACGGGTGTCCAGAAAAAGAATTGCGGGAATAACGTAATAATAACAAGTGTCATAAAACTTGCCCCAGAAGATATCCCGATTACCCCAGCATCAGCAAGTGGGTTTTTCATAACAGCTTGAAAAAGCACACCTGAAACGGCCAGAGCTGCTCCAGTAAATAGTGCAATAATAATACGTGGGAAACGTAAATCTTTAATCACTTCAACATCTTCATTCCCCCCTGTAAATATCCCTTGCACAAGCTCAACAATACCTATTTCTAAACTCCCTTTCATCGCTGACAATGATGTCATAACAATAAGCAATGCAGTAACAATGAGGAAACTCCAAGTTTTTTTATTCATTCCACTCTTCCTTTATATTAAAATGCATCACGGATACATCATTTTTTTCAATTCATCTAACGCTTCCATTGCTGCTAAATTACCTGTCGTCCCAAATAAGCGCTCTTCTAAATCGTAAACACGGTTATTTTTAACTGCAGCGAAATGTTTCCAAATATCATTTGTTTTAAATTCTTTATCAAACATTTTCACAACTTCATCAGGCATACCATGAGCTGCTCGTAAAATAATATCTGGATCAGCTTTTTTTAAATACTCTGTATTAGAAGCTAAATACTCTACTTGTTCACCTTGCACAATATTTTTACCACCTAGTTGTTTCACTAAATCTCCAATATAAGAATGCTCTGTTGCTACTAAATAACTCCCTGGTACACCTAATAAAATAAGCACTGTCGGTTCTTTCTTTCCCTTTACTACTTTTTTAATCTCTGCAACCTTGTTATCTAACTTCGTTACAACTGCTTCAGCCTGCTTTTCACGTCCATATTGCTTACCTAAATCGCTAATGGAATTTTGCATATTTTTCAAGCTTGTTAAATCTAAAAAGTTTGCTTTCATGCCCACACCATCAAAAACTGGCTTTAATTCATATTCAAGTGTTGTCACGGATAATACTTCTGACGGCTTTAACGATTTTACCTTTTCCATATCAGGACTCATCGGATTCCCGACTTCTGGTAAACCTTTATATCTCTTTGGTAAATCTTTCGTACTTGTTGGAACACCAACTAAATCTACTTCTAACGCATCCATAATTTCAGTAACAGCAACTGTCGTTGCAACAATTCTCTCTTTACTCTCACTCTTTACCTGTTTTGCTGCTTCTTTTTTGGGCGCCGAGCATCCAGCTATACTCACTAATAGAATGATAGCCATTAGTACACTAGCAATTTTCTTCACTCTCAATCACCACTCCTTTCCAAACAATATGAAACAAGTCTTGATGCATGCGAACATGCATCAAGACTCCAAAAATTACAATCTTCCTGCTCTATATTTACGAACTAGTAAAGCAAGTGACCCAAGCAATAGCACCATGTATAAACCTAGTTGTGCTGTATCTGCCGTTTTTGAGTTTTTCTCTTTTTTTGGATCATTTTTTTGATCTTCTTTTTTCTTCTTATCATCTGCATTTCGGTTAAAGTCAGGATTATCTACTTTTTTCACATTATCTACTTTCGGTGTAATCACTGGATTGTTCGGATCATTTTTCGGATCTTTTTTTGGATCCTCTTTAATTGTGCCTAACGCACCAATATTATTTGTATCAAATTGAATTTGGACATCGTAGAAATGATGGTAGTTCATTTCATTGATATCAACTTTTACTTTTGCATTTAATTTTGCAAATAAATCACTTACTTCAAATTGCACTACTCTCGTATTTGCATTTTTATCTTCGCTTACTACTTTCGCATCAGCAAAAAGACTGTTATTTTCCGTTTGGAATTTTGTAATCCATGCACTATTTTTCAACGTCATCTCAATGTACTTTTTACCATCTTTAACGATTAATTTTGCTGGGTGTACAGTATAGTCATGCATCTTTGAAAGCTCATTTGTTTTATCTTTTAACACTTTAAATGGAATATCATATTGACCATCCACTAAATTTTTCGGATCAACTATTACTTTTGGTTGATTATTTCCGCCTTGGTTGTCGTTTCCGCCTTGGTTGTCGTTTCCACCTTGGTTGTCGTTTCCGCCTTGGTTGTCGT
>NZ_JBYTDP010000002.1:816620-960851 GCF_058791555.1 Bacillus sp. EB106-07-01-XG149
GTTTCCACCTTGGTTGTCGTTTCCACCTTGGTTGTCGTTTCCACCTTGGTTGTCGTTTCCACCTTGGTTGTCGTTTCCACCTTGGTTGTCGTTTCCGCCTTGATTACCTAAAACTTTTATACTATCTTGATCAAATACAAATTGAACATCGTAGAAATGGTGATAATTCATCGCATCAATATCTACTTTTACTTTTGCGTTTAATTTTTTAGATAAATCATCTACTTCTAACTCTACTACTTTTGTATTTTGCTCTTTATTCTCACTTAATACTTTTGCATTAACAAAAGAACTATTCTTCTCAAACTCAAACTTTGTAATCCATGCACTATTCGTTAATGTAAACGATACATACTTCTTACCATCTTTCACTTTTAGTACAGCTGGACTCTTTGTATATGTGTTCATCATTGAAATTTCTTCTGTTTTATCTTTTAGAACTTTAAAGCCAATGCTGTATTCACCATCTTTAAGGGCTTTTGGATCAATGGTTGTGTTGTTGCCTTGGTTGTTGTTTCCGCCTTGGTTGTCGTTTCCGCCTTGGTTATTGTTTCCGCCTTGGTTATCGTTTCCGCCTTGGTTATCGTTTCCGCCTTGATTATCGTTTCCGCCTTGATTATCGTTTCCGCCTTGATTATCGTTTCCGCCTTGATTATCGTTTCCGCCTTGATTGTCTAACGGTTTAACGCTATCTTTATCAAATGCGAATTGAATGTCGTAGAAATGATGATAATTCATTGAATCGATATCTACTTTTACTTTTGCATTTAACTTTTTAGATAAATCATCTACTTCTACTTCCACTACGCGTGTATCAGCTTTTTTATCTTCACTTAATACACTCGCATCAACGAACGAACCATTTTTCTCAAATTCAAACTTTGTAATCCATGCACTATTCGTTAATGTGAATGATACATATTTTTTACCATCTTTCACCTTTAACACGCCCGGACTCTTCGTATACGTGTTCATCATTGAAATTTCTTCTGTTTGATCTTTTAAAGCTTTGAAACTGATGCTGTATTCGCCATCTTTCATTGTTTCAACATTCGGCTTCTCTACTTCTGGTTTCTCTACCTCTGGCTTTTTATCTCCATCTGGTTGCTTTTCTTCGTTCTTAATTGGCTCAAGTTTATCTTGATTAAATTGAAGTTGTAATTCATGCGTTTGTTTATAATTTTGTGATGCCACTTCAATAAATACTTTTGTATTCAACTTTTTAGATAAACTGTCTACTTCAAATTCTACTACTCTTGTATTTTTCTCTTTATCTTCACTTACTACTTTCGCATCAACAAATGAACCATCTTTTTCTGTTTGGAAATTTTTAATTGATGCGTTATCTGTTAATGTTACAGTCGCTTTTTTCTTACCGTTTTCTACTTTTAATACTGCTGGACTTATTAGCTTGTCTTTCATTCTAGATTCTTCATCTGTCTTATCTTTTAATACTTTAAATGGAATGCTGTACTCTCCATCTTTAATTGTTTCAACTTCTGGTTTTTCTACTTCCGGCTTTTTATCTCCATCCGGTTGTTTTTCTTCATTTTTAATTTGTTCAAGTTTATCTTGTTCAAATAAAAGTTGTACATTATGTGTTTGCTTGTAACCTTGTGATGCCACTTCAATAAATACTTTTGTATTTATTTTTTTAGATAAATCGTCCACTTCAAACTCTACTACTCTTGTATCTTTTTCTTTATCTTCACTCACTACTTTTGCATCAACAAATGCGCCATCTTTTTCCGTTTGGAAATTTTTAATTAATGAGCTACTTGTTAGTGTTACAATTGCCTTTTTCTTACCGTTTTCTACTTTTAATACTCCTGGATTTACCATGTAAGTATTCATCTTAGATTCTTCATCTGTTTGATCTTTTAACACTTTAAATGGAATACTATAATTCCCATCGTTAATTGTGTTAGAATTGGGTTGTTGATCTGGGTCAGGCTTTTGGTCGGGCTTCTGACTTGGATCCGGTTTTTCATTTGGATCTGGCTTATTTGCTGGATCCTCTTTTTCATTTGGTTTTTCTACATGAATCGGTGTAATACTATTTTGATCAAATGCAATACGCACATCATAGTCATGATGATAACTTAAAAAGTCTATGTCTACTTTTACTTTCGCATTTAATACTTTCTCTACATCGTCCACTTCAAATTCTACTACTCGTGTATCTTTTTCTTTATCTTCACTAATTACATTTGTCGCAACAAACTGGCCACTTTTTTCTGTTTCAAACTTCGTAATCCATGAACTATGTTCTAACGTAAAGGATACCTTCTTCTTCCCATCCTTCACTTTTAAAGTTCCTGGACTTACAGAGTATTGATTCATCATAGATTCTTCATCTGATGTATCCTTAAGAACTTTGAAACCGATTGAATATTCACCGTCAGCTAGTTGGCTTGCTGCTTGAACTGCAAGAGGTTGTAATGTTGATACGAATGTAAATATCATTAAACACATCGCAACAACAATTTTAAGATATCTATTCAATGGGATAACGCTCCTTTATTTAGTTTTGACGTACTTTACGAATTAAGAAAACACCTGAAATAAGAATTAACACTGCAAATAATCCGATGCGTGCTTCATCGCCTGTTTTTGGGTTATCTGTTTTTTCAGCTTTACCACTTTCATTTGTTCCTTTGTTCGCCTCTTTATTTGTTTCTTTATTCTCTTCTTTCTTCACTTCTTCTTTTACTTTTGTATCTGTTTTTGTCTGATCATTATTCTTTGTTGCAGCAGTTGCTTTATTTTCTCCACCTACCGCTTTTACATTTGCATCAAACGCAAAGCGAATTGTGTAGTTATGGTCATAATTTACGTTAGGTACAACAACATGAATTTTTGCAGCTGCTGGCTTAGATAAATCGTCTATTTTAAACTCTACAGTTCTTTTATCTGCTGATTCATCTTTACTAACAACTTTTGCATCAACAAAGTTCCCGTTCTCTGGTGCTTTAAATTCTGTAATCCAAGCACTATGATTCATCGGAATTTGTACTCTCATCTCACCATTTTTCACAATTAACTTAGCTGGTTTTTCAAAATAATCATTTGCCATTGAAGCTGAATCATTTTCTGCTTTTTGTATGACATAGTTAATATCATAAGTACCGTCAGCTACATTTGCCGAAGCTTGTCCAAATGGCACTACGAAAAAAGCTAGCATACATACGAATGTCATCATAAAAGCGGGTAATACAGAAATCTTTCTCATTTGGCTTACTTCCTCCTTGTTTATCTTTCATCCATACTTTTTTGAAAATGATAATTATTCTCAATTTATAAGAAAAAAATAATAATCCTCTATCATTATTTAATTGTAATTTATTTATGTAATGTAGATATTATTGATTATCATTCTCACTACGTGTTAAAAATAATATCCCTCCCTATTCCTTATAAAGAGCGATTTACATTTTAACATAAGTCCCTATTTCTATTGATGATTATCATTCTCAATGAAGGTCAAAAAAAATAAAACTAACCATTCTCCTACTCTATCACCTCTATCTACAAAATGATATCGTTATAGAAAACCTTATACCTTTCACTCCTCACTTTCCTTCCAATATTTCCACAACTAAGTCAATCTTAGCCTAATGCTAATTTTTTTGTCAACTATATTACGTATAAAATTTTTAATATCTAAATTTCCCTATATGTAATTTTTTCTACAAAAAAAGAGACTTTCTTTCATAGAAAGCCTCTTTTCACTATTTTTCTACAGCAACTTCTTGCTTTTGAAATAAAGAAACTACATATCCAATTGCAATTCCAATGATACCCGGAACTAGCCAACCAATCCCTACACTATATAGTGGAATTTTATCTAAGATAGGAGCAAGGGCCACTACTTGAAGATTTGCATTATGCAACCCATCAAAGAAGCTAATTGCAAATGAACCTACAATACCGCCTACATACATAGCTAATGGAAGACGAATATAGTTTTCAACAAGTGATAATACAATCAGTACGATACCAATTGGGTAAATTGCAATTAAAATCGGTAATGCTAATGCGTTTAACTGAGTTAACCCAAGGTTTGCTACCATAAATGCTAATACACAGAAGATGAAAACAACCTTTTGATAAGAAAGCTTTGGTAATAAGGAAGAAAAATATTCCCCACAAGCTGCAACAATACCTACAGAAGTTGTTAAACATGCCGCTGTAATTGCGATCCCTAATAATAAAGTTCCGTAACTACCAAATAAATGATTTACAACGTTTGTTAAAATAATTCCTCCGTTTGCCCCCATTCCAAGAGACACACTAGAAGCTCCCAGATAAGCAAGTGCTAAATAAACAAGTAGTAAACCGAGCGCTGCAATAAATCCTGCAAAGATTGTTACTTTTGCAATGCTGTTCTTATTTGTAACGCCTTTTGCTTTTAAAGCATTAATAACAACATTTCCGAAAACAAGTGCTGCAAGTCCATCTAAAGTTAAATATCCATCAATAAAACCTTTAAAGAGCGGAGCATTATACGCTTCTGTCGGTGCACCAAATTCTCCAATTGGTGTAATAATTGCTTTACCTACGATAATTGCTATAACAGCTAACAAAATCGGAGTTAATACTTTACCGATGCGGCCCACTAATTTCGATGGGTTTAAAGCTAAATAGAAAGTTACTGCAAAGAAAATGAATGTAAAGATAACAAGTGGATAAGATTGACCAGCTATCTCACTTGGTAAAAATGGTGCAACACTCATTTCATAAGCAACTGTTCCTGTACGCGGAACACTTACGAATACGCCTAAACATAAATAAATTGCAGTGATAAAAACAAGTGCGAATACAGGGTGTACACGTCCCGCTAGCTCATTAATATCTCCCTTTAGAGCTATAACAATTACCCCTAATAAAGGTAATCCAACACCTGTTACGATAAAGCCAAATAACGCGATCCATACGTCTGTTCCAGCACCTTGCCCTAACGCCGGCGGGAAAATCATATTACCTGCACCGAAAAATAGTGCAAACAACATTAAACTTATTGCAAACATCTCAGAAAACTTTAAAGATGATTTCATTTCTACTAACCTCCTAATTTTTTATATTAACAAAATATTCTGAATTAAATACCGTCACATATCCTCTTTCAAGCATACTTCCCCGTAAAAGAACGCAAAAAACACCCGTCCCTAACAAAGGGACGAGTGTTGAAATCGTGGTTCCACCCTTATTCTAATAAAATGAATTTATAACAAAATAAGCTCATTTTATAGCTCGTGTAAATTGATAACGGTTTTATCCGCCAAGAATTACAATGCATCATGCAGTTCACTCTTGAAGTTTAGAGGTGGTAAGTTTGTCTTTCCGTATTAGGAAGCTCACAGCCTAGGCTTCCCTCTCTGAGAATCGTCAAAAACAACTCATGTCCTCATCATTACTTTTATAAAATATCTTGTCGAAACTTGTTGTTTTTTATTATATGGGCTATTTTTTAAAAAATCAATAGTTTTATTGTTTCTGACAAAAAAATATAGGGAGAAAATTTTCCCTCCCTATAACTGATTTATTAAAATATCTAATTCCTCAGATGTAACGCTCCGCCATTTTCCCACTTCAAGATCGTCTAGCTCTATATTCAGAATACGAACCCGCTTTAGCTTTGTTACAGTAAACCCGAAAGCACGGCTCATTCTACGAATTTGTCTGTTCATTCCTTGCGTTAAAACGATGCGAAATGTAGATTGATCCATTCTCGTCACTTTACAAGGCTTCGTCATTCCATCTTTAATCTTTACACCGCTGGACATCTCATCAATAAACCAATCTGTAAACGGCTTATCAACCGTAACGATGTATTCTTTCTCGTGCTCATGATCACCGTGTAAAATTTGATTTGCAATCCCACCGTCATTCGTTAATAAGATTAGTCCTTCCGACGCTTTATCTAATCGCCCAACAGGAAAGATACGCTCTGGGTAATTGATATAATCGATAATATTATCTTCAATATGCTCGGCTGCTGTACAAGTAATACCAACTGGTTTATGAAAGGCAATATACACCTTTTCCTTCTCTTCTTTTGCAATAACCTGTCCATCAATCGTTACCACATCACCATCGCTCACGAGTGCACCGTGCGTACATATTTCGCCGTTAATAGCCACGCGTCCGGCTTTAATGAGACGGTCTGTTTCGCGTCTTGAGCAAGATTTTGCTTCGCTTATGTATTGGTTGATTTTCATAGCTTATTCCTTTTCCTATATATTAAAAGCGTCAATCTATGGCAATATCACTCTGCCACGATTGACGCTCGTTTACTTCGCAAAAACAACTAAATAAATAACCCCAATCACCAAAAATATTCCGCAACAAGCTAACAATACTTTTGCAAGTTTGTCCATAAACATATAATGGTTCCCCTTTGTTTCGTTGTTTGCTATTTTAATTCGACAACTGTTACGCCTAGGCCTCCCTCGCCCATGTCACCGTAGCGGTAGTTTTTCACACCGCGATGCTTCTTCAAGTAATCTTGTACACCTTGTCGAAGCGCTCCTGTTCCTTTACCGTGAATAATTGATACGCGCGGATAGCTTGCAAGCTGTGCATCATCTAAATATTTTTCAACGCGCATCATTGCATCTTCATAACGTTCACCGCGAAGATCAAGCTCTAACGAAACGTGATAATCTCTACCCTTCACACTTGCGACCGCTTTTTTCTCAGTTTGCTTCGGTGTATTAATGTATTCCATATTGGATTCTTTCACTTTCATCTTCAGAATACCAATTTGTACGCTCCACTCTGTATCACTTACCTTTTCAAGTAATTGACCTTTTTGACCAAACGTTAACACTTTTACTTCATCACCTGCGCGTAATTGTTGTTTTGGCGCTGTGTTTTTCACGTTTACTTTTTGTTTCTTCACAAGCTCTGGCGCCGTACCTTCTAGACGGCTCTTTGCTTCAATAAGCTCATGGTCTTTCACGTTTATAAGCTGTGCTTTACGCAATTGACGAAGTTCTCGAATAATGCCTTCTGCTTCTTTCTTTGCAGCTTCGACTTTTTCTTCCCCTTCTTTTTGCGCTTTTAATAATTTTTCATCGCGCTCATCATTAAATTCAATAATTTGACGCTGTAATTCGCGATGCAGTTTTTCAGATTGCTTGCGAAGTGCTTCTGCTTCGTTCCAGTCACGCTCTGCATTCTTTTGACTTTCTTCTAACTTCGCAATCATATTTTCAATTTTGTTTGTATCTGTACTAATGTGGTTACGAGCTTGATCAATCACGCGATCAGATAATCCAAGGCGCTTCGAAATTTCAAAGGCATTACTACGTCCTGGTACACCGATTAATAATTTATACGTTGGGCTTAATGTATTCACGTCGAACTCAACGCTCGCATTAATAACTTTCTCACGGTTATATCCGTATGCTTTTAATTCTGGGTAATGCGTCGTAGCAACAACGCGAGCACCACGATTACATACTTCATCTAAAATTGAAATTGCTAATGCAGCCCCTTCTTGCGGGTCTGTTCCAGCACCTAATTCATCGAATAGAACTAAGCTTTCAAAATCAGCTTTTTCTAAAATATCAACAATGTTCACCATATGTGAGGAGAACGTACTTAAACTTTGTTCAATCGATTGCTCATCACCGATATCGGCAAAGATATTTTTAAATACACAAATCTCTGACTCATCCATTACTGGAATGTGAAGGCCAGATTGCGCCATTAATACACAAATACCAACTGTTTTCAGCGTAACTGTTTTACCACCTGTATTCGGTCCTGTGATAACAATTGTCGTGAAATCTTTACCTAACATAATGTTATTTGGCACGATAATTTCTGGATCAATAAGCGGATGACGTGCTTGTCTTAAATCCATATAGCGCTCGTTATTTACAATTGGCTTCGTTGCTTTAATTCGCTTCGCATAAAAAGCTTTCGCAAAGATGAAGTCAAGATTCGCAACTACTTCTACGTTAGATAAAACGATATCCGCTTCTACTGCCACTTCTTCTGTTAACATCAATAAGATGCGTTCGATTTCTTGTTTTTCTTTCACTCGTGCTTCTTGAAGCGCGTTATTTAACTCTACAATGACTTGTGGTTCAATAAATAACGTTTGCCCAGAAGCTGATTGATCATGGACAATACCGCCATACACACCGCGGTATTCTTGTTTTACTGGGATTACGTAACGTTCGTTACGAATCGTTACAATCGCGTCAGACAACATCTTTTGCGCGTTGGAAGAACGCGTCATGTTTTCTAACTTTTCACGAATACGACTTTCCGCAGTACGAATTTGAGTACGAATACCACGCAGTTTATCACTTGCGCTATCGACTACTTCACCGCCATCACCGATACAATTTGTAATTTTCTTTTCTAAATCATATAAAGATACAATTTGAGCGACATGAGTTTCTAAAATTGGAAGCTCCACACCATTATCAACCATATCTTCGATGAAACGTTTCATATTACGACTACCGTACATTGTATTTGCAATATCAAGTAGTTCGTTCGGACTTAACATACTTCCAATCTTTGCACGCTTCACATTTGAGCGAATATCCGTAATACCACCTAATGGTGCACTACCTTTTAAGCGAATGACTTTCGCTGCTTCATCCGTTGTATCTTGCATTTCTACAATTTCTTCAAAATCAGTGCTTGGCACTAAATGCTTCACTTTGTCACGGCCAAGTGAAGAGGCTGTATGTTCAAGTAATTGTTCTTTTACTTTATTGTATTCTAATACACGCAACGTTCTTTCTAACATGTTGCAGGTCCCCCTTGTGTTACTTATTACGTTTAATATAATCTAATAAACGTTCAATATCCCACGTGTTAATCACGTTATCTTTTTGAATCCAACCTTTACGTGCTGCTGCTACACCTGTTTCCATATCTTCTAACATTTCAAGCGTATGAGCATCCGTATTAATCGCTACTTTCACACCAGCGTCTTGTGCTTGTTTTAATAATTTCGCGCTTAAATCTAGACGGTTTGGATTCGCATTTAATTCTAAAACTGTATTTGTTTCTTTTGCGAGCTCGATTAATAAATCTGTATCCACATCATAGCCCTCGCGGCGTCCAAGAAGACGTCCTGTCGGATGAGCAATCATTGTGACATGCTTATTCTCTAGCGCAGCACGAAGACGTTTCATAATCGTTTCACGGTCTTGTGAGAAGCTAGAGTGAATCGCTCCAATGACATAATCTAATTCTGCTAATACTTCATCGTCAAAATCAAGTGTTGCATCCGGTAAAATATCCATTTCAATTCCGCGTAAAATTGTAATGTCTGGATACTTTTCGTTCATACGTTCAATTTCTTTCGCTTGTTCACGAAGGCGCTCTTTCGTTAAAC
This sequence comes from Bacillus sp. EB106-07-01-XG149, assembly GCF_058791555.1. Taxonomy (NCBI): domain Bacteria; kingdom Bacillati; phylum Bacillota; class Bacilli; order Caryophanales; family Bacillaceae; genus Bacillus; species Bacillus sp. EB106-07-01-XG149. The sequence goes on from NZ_JBYTDP010000002.1 coordinate 825,991, forward strand.
CGTTCGCTACTTTCAAGTATTGTGAGTGATCTGTAATCGCCATAAACTTATATCCACGAGCACGACACGCTTGTACCATCTCTTCAATGGAAAAAGCACCGTCACTCCATGTTGTATGCATATGTAAATCACCTTGTATGTCAGAGAACTGAATTAAGTTTGGATACTCTTTAATTAATTCAATTTCTTTTCCATCTTCACGCACTTCTGGTGGGATAAATGGAAGACCGAAATGAGCGAAGAACTCCTCTTCTGTTTCAAATGTTCTCACTTCACCTGTTTCTAAGTTTTCTACACCGTACTCACTAATTTTCTCGCCTCTATCTTTCGCGATTTGGCGCATTTTTACGTTATGGTCTTTTGATCCTGTGAAATGATGAAGAGTTGTAATAAATTCTTCAGGTTTTACTAAGCGGAAATCGATTGAAATATCATATTCATATTGAAGACGAACAGAAACTTTCGTATCTCCACTTGCGATTACTTCAATCATATTATCAAATTGCAGTAAATGCTCACGTACTGCAGCTGGTTCTGACGTTGCAATGATAAAGTCTAAATCTTTCACTGTTTCACGAACACGGCGCAAACTACCAGCACGAGAGAAAAGAATTACTTCAGCAATATTCGACAATTTCTCCTCTATTTCCCCGGCAATAGGCAATACCATTGCGATTGGTAAACGCTCTGGACGAGATCCTACTTGATCGATTGCTTCTAATATTTTCTCTTCTGTCTTCTTACCGAAACCTGCTAAAGCTTGTACTTTATTTTCCTCACAAACCGCTTTTAGCGATTCCATATCAACAACACCAAGTTCTTTATATAACTTAGCCACCTTTTTACCACCAAGTCCTGGCAATTTTAATAACGGTAATAAGCTACTTGGCACTTCTTTCTCAAGCTCTTGTAATACTTCAGATGTTCCCGATTCTATATATTCTTGAATAACTGCCGCTGTTCCTTTTCCAATGCCCGGAATCTTCGTAAAATCTTCAATTTCAGAAAGACTGCGATCGTCACTTTCTAACGCTGCCGCCGCCTTACGAAATGCAGATATTTTAAATGGATTCGCGCCCTTTAGTTCCATAAAAAGCCCAATTGTCTCTAGTAATTTAATAACTTGTTTTTTATTTACTTTCATCATTACCCCGCCTTTCTTTCATAGAAAAAAACTCCTCTTTCCGAAAAAAGAGAAGTTATACTCTGCTACCTGTCTGCCATAGTTCCTTCACCTTTTCAGAAAGAATCGGTGTATCGTCTACAATTATTTTGCTAATTGATGATTTTTGTAATGGTGTTTGTATTTGTTCAATTGGAAGAATGTTTCCAACGATAATTAAAACAAACAAAATAATATATACTTCTAAAAATCCGAGAATTGCCCCCGCAAACGCATTGACTTGCTTTAAAACCGGTATTTCTGCAAACATATTTAACAAATTACCAAGTAATGAAAGTGCAATTTTTGTAATAATAAACAATATGATAAACGCTAGTGCTTGATAAAATACTGTTTCAATATTATTTGCATCAATCCATTCTGGAACAGATACGTTTTTATCAAATGGATACGGAATAAATTTCGCAAGTGCTGGCGCTAAATCTTTACAGTACCAGTATGCAACAAGGTATGCGATAATAAAGCTTGTTAACTTTACAAGTTGCAGAATAAACCCTCTGCGTAAGCCGAGGAAAAATCCCATAACAAGCAGTAAAATGATAATAATATCAATCATGTTATTCCATTCCTTTTTTTGTCATACTTTCTTTCAATTTCTCATGTTCTTCTTTTAATTTTATGTAATCGTGTATGACGTTTACTGCCGTCAATACCGCTAGTCTACTCGTGTCAAGCGAAGGATTCTTGGCATTGAGTTCGCGCATTTTATCATCCACAATCGCTGCTACCATGCGGATATGACTTGTACTTTCATCGCCAACAACTGAATATTGTTGACCATAGATTTCTACATTAATTCGACTTTTCTTTCCCTTTTGTTGTGACAACTCACCGGCCTCCAATCACGTACAGAATCCTAAAGTTTATCATACCATGAACCATCATATTATGGAAACAGAAAGAACAATCCGATATGATAAAAATAACAATATAAAAAAAGGAGCGACCATCTTGTCAAATTCTATCGTAATACAAACAAGTTCTACAGTAATTGAAGACATGAAACAACAATATAAACAAGCGCTTAGCCCAAAAATCCCACAAGGCGGGATCTTCATGGCAAAGGTGCCATCTTGCACGATTACAGCTTATAAATCTGGAAAAGTAATGTTCCAAGGAGGCCGTGCTGAAGCAGAAGCTTCTCGTTGGCAAACTGTCTCTCAAACACCGAAAACAGCTGTAAAAAAATCTGTCGATTCACACCGTTATGCACCCCCTGCTTCCATCGGTACAATGTCTATCGTAGGGTCAGATGAAGTTGGTACTGGTGATTTCTTCGGACCGATGACAGTAGTTGCTGTATATGTGGATGCGAAGCAAATCCCACTGTTAAAAGAACTTGGTGTAAAAGACTCTAAAAACTTAAATGACGATCAAATTACTGCCATTGCAAAACAACTTCTACACGTTGTTCCTTACAGCTCTCTTGTCCTTCATAATGAAAAATATAACGAGCTATTTGATAAAGGAAACAACCAAGGTAAGTTAAAAGCTTTACTACATAATAAAGCTATTACAAACTTATTAGCTAAAATTGCACCTACAAAGCCTGAAGGCGTCTTAATCGATCAATTCACACAACCAGATACATACTATAAATATTTAGCAAAGCAAAAGCAGGTACAGCGTGAAAATGTTTACTTCGCGACGAAAGGCGAAAGCGTCCATTTAGCAGTAGCCGCTGCTTCTATTTTAGCTCGCTACTCATTCGTAAAACAGTTTGACGAATTAAGCAAAAAAGCTGGTATGTCACTTCCAAAAGGTGCTGGTAAACAAGTCGATATCGCCGCTGCTAAATTAATTCAAAAGCTTGGTAAAGAACGATTACCTGAGTTTGTGAAAATGCATTTCGCTAATAAGGAGAAGGCCTTTCGCTTATTAAAATAGTATCGACAAAAACAGGAGGCTACAAACTCCTGTTTTTTTGTTTCCCTACTATTATCCTTATAATTTTGTTACAATTAAAATATACAGATTATTCTAACACAGGAGGAGATTCCCATTGCTACTTCTACAAATGATTCTAAATATTTTACTAGGCGATCCACACGAAAGACAGTTTGAAATTAGAGAAAACATTCAGCTACTAAGTGAACAACGAGAATTCAACGATTTAATAGAGCGCTATGGCCGATCTTTCTTATTAAACTTTCGGATTCGAAGATTTATCGGGAAACACGATGCCCGCTTGTTAATACATAATCCAGCAAAACTACAACACTTCTGTGAGGAACTTGAATGTATGATTAGAAGAAAAAGATTGTTTACATAAGGAGGGAATTCATATGAACGCTTTAAAAGTTAAAAAGTTATTATATGTTTTCGTACACCTCGTAGGCCCACTTTCTTACCTGACTATTTCTACCATTTGGGGAGCTTTTTTCACTTCTAAATCCACATTCGAAAATATATCTGATAATCTTGGTGTGATGGCCATCTATTACGTGCTCATGAGCTTACTGTGGTTTTTCTATTTAGATCGATTAGACAAAGATGTAGATAAAATTACAAAAGAGATTAATGATAATAAGGTGTAATACATATAAAAAAAGGAGAGCCGCCAAGACTCTCCTTTTTTATGTTAGCTTCTTTTCTGCTTCTTATTTGATGAAGATACTTTATGAGAACCTGTTTCATGTGTCGTCGTTCCTTGTCCTTCTACTTCTGGAGAACCTAGGCTTGATCTTGAATGATCTTTTTTTACTTTTTTACTCATTTATATTCACCCCTTCGCGTTACTTTTTGCTACGAGGTAATAAACTATGCAAACAAAAAAGCGAGAGGAAACCCTCTCGCTTTTTCATATCTTAAAACTCAGAAGAACCTGGAGTTCTTGGGAATGGAATTACGTCACGGATGTTAGCCATGCCAGTGATGTACATTAAGAAGCGCTCAAAACCTAGACCGAATCCAGCGTGTTTTGTACCGCCGTATTTTCTAAGTTCTAAGTACCACCAGTAGTCCTCTTCGTTCATACCTAATTCTTTAATTCTGTCTACTAAAACGTCCATTCTTTCTTCACGTTGGCTTCCGCCGATTAATTCGCCGATGCCAGGAACTAGAAGGTCAGTAGCAGCTACTGTTTTTCCATCTTCATTCATACGCATGTAGAACGCTTTAATGTCTTTTGGATAGTCAGTTACGAATACAGGGCGTTTGAAAATTTCTTCTGATAAGTATCTTTCGTGCTCTGTTTGTAAGTCAATACCCCATTCTACTGGATATTTGAATTCAGCACCTGACTCTTGAAGCACTTTAATTGCTTCTGTATATGTGATACGACCGAAGTCAGAGTTGATTACGTTGTTCATGCGCTCAAGAACTGTTTTATCAACGAAGCTGTTGAAGAATTCCATTTCTTCTGGTGCATGCTCTAGTACGTATTTCATTGCATATTTCAGCATATCTTCTGTAAGATCCATTACGTCGCCTAATTCAGCGAATGCAATCTCCGGCTCAACCATCCAGAACTCAGCTGCGTGGCGAGTTGTGTTTGAGTTTTCTGCACGGAATGTAGGTCCGAATGTGTATACGTCACGGAATGCTAATGCATAAGCTTCAGCGTTCAGCTGTCCACTTACTGTTAAGTTTGTTTCTTTGCCGAAGAAGTCTTTTGATTCATCAACTTGTCCGTCTTCACCTTTTGGTACGTTGTTTAAATCTTGCGTTGTTACGCGGAACATTTCGCCTGCACCTTCTGTATCACTACCAGTGATGATTGGTGTGTGAACATGTACGAATCCACGCTCTTGGAAGAACTGGTGAATCGCAAATGCTGCGACAGAACGTACACGGAACGTTGCAGAGAATGCATTTGTTCTTGGACGTAAGTGAGCAATTGTACGTAAGTATTCAAACGTGTGACGTTTCTTTTGAAGTGGGTAATCAGAATCTGATAAGCCCTCGATATCAATTTTTTCTGCTTTAATTTCAAATGGTTGCTTCGCTCCAGGCGTTGCAATTACTGTACCTTCTACTTTAACTGAAGAGCTAAGTGGAAGTTTTGCAATTTCTTTGAAGTTTTCTAACTCTGTATCGAAAACGATTTGAACGCTTTTGAAAAAGCTACCGTCGTTTAATTCGATGAAACCAAATGCTTTTGAATCACGTAAGTTACGAATCCACCCTGATACTTGTACTGTTTGACCTGCGTATTTATCTGTATCTCTATACAGACTTTTTACTAATGTGTTTTCCATAGTGAAATTCTCCTTTGCACATATATTTAAATACAAAAAAACCTTTCATCCATAAAGGGACGAAAGGTTAAACTTCGCGGTACCACCCAATTTGTCATAAAGACCAACTTTAACTCGTATGTAATACATACTTCCCGGTTTGTAACAGGCCGGATTCCCGTCTAAGCCTACTCTTGAATACAAGTTTCAATTTCGGTTAGCAACTCCAAGGTGTTCTTCACATATACCGCCTCATCAGGCTCTCACCGTCCCTGACTCGCTTTGGATTATAGTATATACTACTTTTCCTTATCATCGTCTTTCATTTTGTTAAACTAAAATTAATGTACTACATTCGAGAGAAAGATGCAAGATACCAAAAAATATATCAGCGATTTTTGTAACATATCGACTTACCGACAATCGTGCCATAAAAAAAAATTGCCGGACTGAATCCGGCAATCTTTTTTTACTTACGTAACTCCGCACCAAATTTCTCTTCTACCGTTGTTAATACACGGTTATGTGCTTCTGTTACTTCTTCGTCTGTTAACGTACGTTCTGCATCGAAGTAGGTCATAGAGAATGCAAGTGATTTCTTGCCTTCTTCCATTTTTTCACCTTCGTATAAGTCGAATAGCGCTACGTCTTTCAGAAGTTCTCCTCCAGCTTCAGCAATGACTTGCTTCATTTCGCCAGCTTTTGTTTCTTTCGTTACGACAACAGCCATATCACGTGTCATAGATGGGAAACGTGGGATTGCTGAGTAGTAAGTTTCTTCTGCGTCTGCACCGAATACTTTTACAAGAGATAGTTCGAATACGAATGTATTTTTCACATCTAATTGTTTTTCTGCTTCAGGGTGCAATTGACCGATGAAACCAATTACTTCGCCATCTAATACGATGTCAGCTGTACGACCTGGGTGCATACCTTCACGTTTTGCTGGTGCATAAGTGATTTGGTTTGAAACGCCAAGTACATCGAATAATCCTTCTAGTACACCTTTCACAACGAAGAAGTCTACTACTTTCTTTTCACCTTGCCATGCATGGTGAAGAGCAAGACCTGTCATAACACCTGCAAGATGTTGTTCTTCTTTCGGAAGTTCTCCTGCTTCTGTCGGTAAGAAGACAGAACCTACTTCGTATAAAGCAACGCTATCGTTTTTACGTGCAACATTGTATGAAACTGCTTCTAGTAATTGCGGTACTAAACTTAAACGAAGTTGGCTACGCTCTTCACTCATTGGAAGTGCAAGATTTACAGGAGCTTTTTCATTTGGCTCAACCATATATTGTTTCGCTTTATCAGTGCTTGTTAATGAATATGTGATTGCTTCATATAAACCAGCACCTTCTAAGAAGCGACGTACTTTACGACGTTTCGTTTGTGCTGCTGTTAATTTACCACGAGTCATCGTTCCAGAAGGTAATGTAACTGGAATGTGGTCATAACCGTATAGGCGGCCCACTTCTTCTACTAAGTCTTCTGAAATTGTAATGTCAGGACGACGTGCTGGTACATTTACATGGAATGTCCCTTCTACTTCTGTGAATGGGAATTTCAAGTTTGTGAACATTGTACCCATTTCACTTGCAGAAATATCTGTACCTAATACACGATTTACTTTTTCAGCAGTAACAGATACTGTACGCTCTTGTACTTGTAAGTTGTCAGCTTCTACTACACCTTCAAGTGCTTCTCCACCAGCGTATTTCGCCATTAAAGCAGCTGCGTGTTGAATTGCTTCAAATGTACGTGTTGGGTCGATTCCTTTTTCAAAACGTGCACTTGATTCACTGCGAAGACCTAAGTCTTTTGATGTACGGCGTACTGTTTGACCTGCAAAGTATGCAGATTCAATCAAAACATTTACTGTCTCATTTGTAACTTCAGAATCCGCTCCGCCCATTACACCAGCAACAGCTAAAGCTTTTGTTCCGTTTGTAATTACAAGGTGGTGGCTTTGTAACGTACGCTCTTGATCATCTAACGTTTCAATTTTTTCGCCTTCTTTTGCAAGACGAACAACGATTTCTTTTGAACCTAATTTATCGTAATCGAATGCATGTAACGGTTGACCGTATTCCATTAAAATGTAGTTTGTAATATCAACTACATTGCTAATCGGACGAATGCCAGCTGCCATAAGGCGCGTTTGCATCCACATTGGTGATGGACCAATCTTTACGTTCTTCACCATTTTTGCAATATATAATGGGTTTTCTTCTTTCGCTTCTACACTTACAGAAATGTAATCAGAAGTTTTTTCTGCTGTTTCTTGTAAGCTGATAGCTGGAAGTTTTACTTCACGACCATAAATAGCAGCGACTTCATATGCAACACCTAGCATGTTTAAGCAATCTGCACGGTTTGGTGTTAAACCAAGCTCAAGTACTTCATCATGTAAGTTTAAAATTTCAAGTGCGTCTGCACCAACTTCAGCGTCACTCGGGAAGATGAAGATACCGTCTGCATATTCTTTTGAAACTAACTTTCCATCAATGCCAAGCTCTTGAAGCGCACAAACCATACCGTGAGAAGCTTCACCACGTAGTTTTGCCTTTTTAATTTTGAAGTTGCCAGGAAGTACAGCACCAACTTTTGCAACTGGTACTTTTAAACCTTTTGCAATGTTAGCAGCTCCACAAATAATTTGAACTGGCTCTTCTTCACCGATATCGATTAAGCATTTGCTTAATTTATCAGCTTCTGGGTGTTTTTCACATTCTAATACGTGACCAACTACAACACCTTTTACACCTTTATTTAATACTTCAACACCTTCTACTTCAATACCACTTTTCGTGATTTTGTCTGCTAGTTCTTGTGCTGTTACATCTTTAATATCTACATACTCTTGTAACCAACGATATGATACGAACATACTTATCCTCTCCTTCCCTTACGCTCGTTTGAATTGTTGTAAGAAACGTACATCATTTGTATAGAAATGACGAATGTCATCTACGCCGTATTTCAACATTGCGATACGCTCTGCGCCCATACCGAATGCGAAACCTTGATATTCTTTTGAATCATAACCAGCCATTTCAAGTACGTTCGGATGAACCATACCTGCGCCTAAAATTTCGATCCAGCCAGTTCCTTTACAAGTGCCGCAACCTTTGCCGTGACACATCATACAAGAAATATCCATCTCTACAGATGGCTCTGTGAATGGGAAGAAACTTGGACGAAGACGGATTTCACGATCTTCACCGAACATCTTTTTCACGAATACTTGCAGTGTACCTTTTAAGTCACTCATGCGAATGTTTTTATCAATTACAAGACCTTCAATTTGCATGAACTGGTGTGAATGCGTCGCATCATCGTCATCACGGCGATACACTTTACCAGGACAAATAATTTTAATTGGGCCTTTTTCTTTATTATTTTCCATCGTACGTGCTTGCACAGAAGATGTATGTGTACGTAGTAACGTTTCTTCTGTAATGTAGAATGTATCTTGCATATCACGCGCTGGGTGATCTTTCGGTAAGTTTAATGCTTCGAAGTTGTAGTAGTCTTTTTCTACTTCTGTTCCTTCAGCTACTTCATAACCCATACCGATGAATACATCTTCAATTTGTTCAACAACAGCTGTTAACGGATGGTGACAACCTGTTTCAACAGGACGGCCTGGTAGTGTAACATCAATTGTTTCCGTAGCCAATTTCGCTTCAATTACTGCTTTTTCTAAGTTACCAATTTTGTCTTCTAAACGCGTTTGGATCGCTTCACGTACTTCATTTACTAATGCTCCCATACGTGGACGCTCTTCTGCTGATAATTTTCCCATGCCGCGTAATACTTCTGTAATTGGACCTTTTTTCCCTAAATACGCTACGCGTACGTCGTTTAAGCCCTTTAGCTCTTTCGCTTCTTCAATAAGCTCTAACGCTTTTTGTTTTAGCTCTTTTAAACGTGCTTCCATTTGGAACCCTCCTAATTTTAAAAATAAAAAAACCTCGCTCCCAAAAAGGGACGAGGTAAATTCGCGGTACCACCCTAAATTGACAGACCAGGTCTGCCCACTCATTAGTTATAACGATCAATTCTGACCGGAACGCCTTTACATATATATGGTCCTGGCGTCAACTCCAGAGGTGAATTCACTTCCGTCTACCATAAGAATACTTTCAGTCTAAGGCATTCTCTCCCTTTATGGCGATTTTGTAAGTTACTCTTCTCTATCAACGTTTTTCGTTATTTAACTTTTAATATAATATACTTCAACTTATTATAAGAAGTTTTTTATTTGTTCGCAACTGGGCTTTGCAAATAATACGTTAAAATCCCTGCTGCAACCGCAACATTTAATGATTCTGCCCCGCCGTAAATCGGAATATACAAGTTTTGATCACTTTTTGCAAGAATTTCTTCGCTTACGCCACTTCCTTCATTTCCTACAATTAATGCAAAACTACCAGCTGGTGTTACTTCACCATATGGAACTCCATTTTCAAGAGCGGTTCCATATACAGGAACGTTATTTTCTTTTAACTTGTCTACCCACTCTTCTAAGTTCCCTTTTACAACTGGTAAATGGAAAATAGAACCTTGTGTAGAACGAAGCACTTTACTATTATATGCATCAACGCATCCTTCTCCAAGCACAACAGCATGAATACCAGCTGCATCAGCTGTACGAATAATTGTCCCTAAGTTGCCCGGGTCTTGAAGACCATCTAATAAAAGAAACTTTCCATCTGCAAGAGCTACTTCACTCTCGTGTTTCTCACAAACAGCAAATACCCCTTGCGTCGTTTCTGTTTCACGGAGTACTTTTACGATTGCTTCAGGTACGATATACATTTCCACATCATTAACTGTCCAATCTTTCGGAAGATCTGTCTGATCAGAAACGATAAGTTCTGTTACAACTCCTGCTTTTAAAGCTTCCTCCACTAAGTGGAATCCTTCTACAAAAAATAAACCTTTTTTATCGCGCTCTTTTTTCGTCTGCAGCTTTTTCCACTGCTTCACACGCGGATTTTGCACTGAATCAATGTTTTTCATAATATGTATTTCCCTCTCTTCTTGTCTTATCATTATAGCCTATTTTTCATACATATTTACATAAAAAAGAACAAAAACTAACGTCAGTTTCAATTCTGAAGAAGAGGTGAAGATAATGAGTTTTAATTTACGCGGTGCTGTATTAGCGAATGTATCTGGAAATTCACAAGATCAATTACAAGAAACGATTGTCGATGCAATTCAAAGCGGTGAAGAAAAAATGCTTCCAGGTCTTGGCGTTTTATTCGAAGTCATTTGGAAAAATGCTGATGAAAATGAAAAACACGAAATGTTAGGAACACTGGAGCAAGGATTAAAAAAATAAACAATAAAAGGTCACCTTAGAAAAAAAACTAAGGTGACCTTTTATGTCTATAAAATTTTTCTTCTCCTAAACATTTCTACTTTACTAACGCTATCCCGATGGAGTACAATGTTCAAAATACATTTAAACCGATCGATTTTCTTATAGACACCATTAGATAAAAAGGAGTGAATGTTTTATGCAACGTATTACGCTTGAACAAGTTTTTAAACATCACATTACACAAAAATATGTAAACCGTTCTGGAATGGTCCACGCGATTGCTGTCGCTTACCATGCGTTTCACTTAGCGAAAAAGCATCATGCCTCAGTCGATGCTGCAACAAAAGCTGGTTTCCTTCATGATATCGGACATCACACATGGTACAGCGAGGGAGAATGGGACTATGACTTGTATAAAAAGAATGATATACATGCAATTAAAGGAGCAGAAAGAGCTCATAAATTGCTTATTAGATTAGGAGAACATCCGAAACTAGCAAAAGAAATTTCTATCGCGATTCTTCTTCATACAGATTCTTTCTTAGTACAGCAAGAAATTGAAAGGACATCTCTTCAAAACATTATTAAATGGGCAGACGAAGCAGATGAAGAAGCAGGCGGAGCACACCATTATAGAACGATTTCTTATGAAAAAGCACTTAAAGCTATTCAGCAGTTAGACCGATTGGTAGAACGTGAATTACAAATAGAGCAATCAAAATCGAATAACAAGATAGAACATAGTTATCAATGAGAAAGAGGCATCACTATAGGGTGATACCTCTTTTATTATTTTATGGAAAATACACTTTTATATGTAATATTTAAATATTACATATAAAAACAAAATACTTTATAATTAAATATACAAATATAAAGAGGTGATTTTATAAATGCAACCCGCTACACAACTTTCTAATGAACAGAAATACTCTATGTCATGGGGACAATTTATTAGCTCAGTTTTATTCGCTTTTTTCGGAACCGGACTTATTACTGTGTTCCTCGCAATGCCCTTAACAATTTATACAGCCGGTCTTACAGATAAAAAACAAATTGCCCTGTATGAATCTATCGTAAATACTGCAAGTATCGTATTACAACTAGCCGTGTTGTTATTCTTCATTTTTAAATTCGAACCCGCAAAAAAATTACTACTAAAATCTTTTAACTTTAAAGCACTTAAAGAATGGCGTACATACGTATACTTACTTCTTTTCTTCACTATAAACATTATACTCAATTACATCTTGTTAAATTATATGTTCCAAGACGCAACAAAGCAGCAATCTTCCGCACTTAACTTAGACGTTTTTAAGCAGTATCAAATATTATTACTTCTCGGCTTCGCAATACTCACACCAATTTTTGAAGAACTTATTTTCCGTGGCTTTATACTTGGCTTCTTCTCAGAGCGATTTCCATTTTGGATTGCAGCCATCATAACAAGTTTCTTCTTCGGTATCGCTCATACATACTCACTTGGAGTCATGGTAATTACTTTCTTCATGGGATTATTAATGGCTATTTTATGTAAAAAAACAAAATCCATTATTCCAGCTATGTTATTTCATATTATGAATAATATGTTGGCATTCTTGAGTTAAAAAGAGGTATCATCGCGATACCTCTTTTATTAATTCGTATTGTTACTTCTCATTTCTATCAATTTATACATATTTATTAATAATATCCAAAATAAACCTCATGTAGTAAAATATAACTGATTCCATAGAAGGAGACTATATATGTTGAGCTTACTTTGGGTTGTTTATATGCCACTTCTTGTTTTATGCGGATTTTTCGGTGGTATCTTTTTAATTGTTATTAGCATGAAACATCGTAAATTATTTGTTGGTTTAATGGGGCTACTTAGCTTCTCCTTTGTCACACTACCTTTTGTTTTTTGGGGCATGGGAGTGGATAGCAATACAATCCTCCCTATTTCAACAACTTTATATTGGATACTGTTTTCTTTAACTGGATTATTAGCAGGGGTAAGTGGAGTCCAAGCCAAAATTAAAAGTATACGTAATATGGGATTCATTATTTTTATCGCTGGTATATTAGGGGTTATCTTCTGGTTACTCATGACTGTAGGTGATTCATACTATATATAATATTTTTTAGAAACGCATAAATCGGAGGTAATACAAAAGTGTTCGGAATATTAACTTGGTTGGTTGTGGCTCTTACTTTGATGTTATGCCAATTCATCGTTGGCATTTTTTTAATTATTGCTGGTATTAAATGTCGTAAATCACTTACTATTATGGCTGGTTTCATTAGCATATCGCTTATTGTTGTTCCTATCCTTTGTATAGGTTCTGGAATAGATTTAGAGGGGATGGTTCCAATTTCGGGAACTTTATATTGGTGTTTCTTCTCTTTGGCTGGACTATTAGCTATTATAAGTGGCAGACAAATATCAAGTATTCGTGCTTTGGGAATGGTTTTGTTTATAACAGGATTGTGCTCCGTAACTGGTTATCATTTTTTATATTTAACTCTTTAAAAAGACAAAAAAAGCAGGGAAATTAATTCCCTGCTTTTCTATTTGGTTTATTGCCTGACGGTAAGAAGAACGATAACACCCAAGCAATACCAGCTAATATTGTCGCAATTAAGAAGGCATCGTTAATACCGTTAATTGCAGATAGTTTTGAAATTTGTCCAAATAATAGTTGCGTGCTCATCGCATCTCCTGCTTGAGCTGATCCAGCAATCGCTGCTAAACTTTGCCCCATGCCGTGTACTTTATCAACTAAAATTGGGTTTGATATTGTTAACATATTTCCATAATCTGCTACGTGAGCAGTCGTTTGCTGCGTCATAAGTGTGATTAAAATCGCTGTTCCAATTGAACCAGCTACTTGTCTTGATGTATTTTGCGTTGCTGTACCGTGAGAAATTAATTTCATCGGCAGTGCGTTCATACCAGCTGTCATAATTGGCATCATAATGAATGACATACCAATCGAACGTATAATATAATCCGTCATAATAACGCTATATGGTGTATCCATCGATAACGTTGTGAATTCATATGTCGCAAACGTTGTAATGGCTAAACCGACAATTGCTAACGGACGAATACCATACTTATCAAATAGTTTACCTGCAATAGGTCCCATGATCCCCATAATTAATGATCCTGGAAGTAATAATAAACCTGATTCTATCGGCGTGAAACCGCGAATGTTTTGCAAGTATACTGGAAGCAATAACATACCTCCGAATAATGCCATCGTAACGATTGCATTAATTACTAAAGTGAAAGTAAATACTGGGTATTTAAACACTTGTAAATCAAGCATTTTATTGTCCGTTGTTAGCTCTCTCCAAATAAATACCGCAATACCTACTACACCAATGATAAGTGAAATAACAACCTCTGCACTAGTCCAACTATTATTTCCTGCTTCACTAAATCCGTACAATAAGCTACCTAGTCCAATACTTGAACTAACAACACCGAATACATCTAACTTCGTTTTAGATACCGGCTGAGCTAGTGTAAAGAATTTTAAAGATAGGAATGTAATAATTAAACCGATAATAAACATCGCATAGAACATTAAGTTCCAGCTATAGTTTTCAATCACCCAGCCCGTTACAGTCGGTCCGATAGCTGGTGCTAAAATCATCGCTACACCTAGTAATCCCATCGCTGCTCCGCGCTTATGAGGCGGGAATAATGTCATGAAAATATTCATACCAACCGGCATTAAAATACCTGCACCAACAGCTTGAATAACGCGGCCCGTCATCATCATTGTAAAGTTTCCTGAAATAGCACAAATGATAGATCCTACCGTGAAGAATAACATTGCCGCTACGAATAATTTACGATACGTAAATCGTGAAACTAAAAAGGCACTAATTGGTACTAAAATACCATTTACAAGCATGAAACCTGTAATTAACCATTGTGCTGTTGAAGTTGATACGTTAAATTCATTCATTAACGGAGGCAATGCAACGTTAATGATTGTTTGGTTTAAAATAGAAACGAACATACCGAGAATTAATACGGCTACAACTGCTTTTACGTTCACATTCTCTGCAGGCGTAAACATTTGTTTTTTCGGCACTTCTTTTTCTTGTTTTACTTCTTCTTGCTTTCCTGTTTCTAACTCAACTACATTAGAAATTTCTGCTTCTTGCTTTCGTTCAATTTCTTTCTCTTCTGTTTCTACCTTACTTACTTCTATTTTATTTACGGCTGGGACTTGTTCTTCTCCCACGTTCGTTTTTTTCTTTCGTAAAAGACGATTTACAAGGAAGAAGACGATTATACAAAATAGTGCATATCCTGCAATTGCAATTGAGGACATCTCATCTCCCCCTTACTTATGAATACGAACTGACACATTCATTCCAGGAACAATATTTACTGATTTACTATGATCTAAAGAAATTTTAACTGGTACTACTTGTGTTACTTTCGTATAGTTCGCTGTTGCGTTGCTTGATGGTAACATAGAGAATGTATTCGCTGTTGTTAATCCAACTTGCTCTACTTTTCCTGATAACGTTGTATCTGGGTATGCATCTACATACACATCTACATCTTGACCTTTTTGTACATCGTCAACATCTGTTTCTTCAATGTTTGCTGTTACCCATAAATTGTTCATATCAAATGCATAAGCAATTGGGCTACCCGCTCCAACGAAAGCATTTGTTGTTGCATTTGATTGTACAACTGTTGCATTTTGTGGAATTGTTACATCTACTGTTTGTTCTCCATTTGCTGCCGCTACAGTAACAGCACCTAATTTATCATTTTCATTGTAATTCTTTCCTACTTCAGCTTTCCAGTCAGTTAATTTACCTGCTACTGGTGATGCAATCGGAATTACCTTTCCATCAATTTTTGCATTTTCTGTTTTCAAATAATTTTCCGCTTGATTGTAATAGTAATAACCGCCAATACCGCCGCCAACTAGTACAATTAATGTGATAATGTTGATAATCACCATTCTTCGAAACTGATTCATTGCATTCCTCTCCTTATATCGCATATAATTTTTTTCTAAACTATTTACGTCCTTATTGTTTAGATTGTTTAATTGTTAATTATATTAACTTTTAAACAAAAAAATCACACCATCTGCGGTGTAAATCGAAATTTATCTACCTGCGAGCGGTGCTGATTTCTGAAGGACTATCGTTTATAATTATAAATAATTATTTTGAATCTACAACCGACAATTTAAGTATGAAATGTTGCTTAAACAACAATATAATACCTATATGTTGTTTAAGTATAAAAAATTAAACGAGGGGAAGTAAAAATGTCTATTAAAAATACAAATGATCCACGTGTAAAGCGGACGAGACAACTCATACAGGATGCTTTTGTCGCTTTAGTAGGCGAAAAAGGATTTGATGATGTAACTGTTCAACATATTGCAGAACGTGCTCCCGTAAATCGTGCTACGTTTTATAGCCATTACCATGATAAATATGACCTATTAGACAAAAGCATCGAAGAAATGTTAGAGAAATTAACAGAAGTTATTAAGCCGAAAAATAGAAATAAAGAAGAGTTTCAACTTACATTTGATTCACCACATCCGACATTTTTGGCTTTGTTCGAACATATCGCAGAAAATGTGAACTTCTATAACGTTATGCTTGGTGATAAAGCCGCTGGAAACTACTCTTATAAAATGATGAAAACAATACAAACACATTTAACATTAAGCTTGTCTATTTCACAGCCAGATGATAAAGATCTTATGGTTCCTCGTGATATTTTAATTAGTTATGTGACAGGAGCTCATATCGGGATGATTATGTCATGGTTAAAAAGAGGGATGATTTATACCCCGCATTTTATGGCCATGCAATTAACTCGTTTAATTATTTTAGGAGCTCATACTGCTGCAGGATTAGAACGACCTTTTTAAAACATAAAAAAGCGAAGGAGAACCTCCTTCGCTTTTTCTATTAATTAAATGTAATGTTATGTACAGCCTCTTTATCAAGACGTTTAATAACTTCTACAATTAACTTCACTGCATTTTCATAGTCATCACGGTGTAACATTGCCGCATGAGAATGAATGTAGCGCGTTGCAATCGTAATTGCCATAGACGGAATACCATTTACAGCAATATGAATGGCACCTGCATCCGTTCCTCCGCCCGCTACTGAATCATATTGATACGGAATTTCTAATTCGTCAGCAACATCAACTACAAAGTCACGTAAACCAGTATGACCAATAACAGACGCATCATATAAAATAATCTGTGGTCCATCGCCCATTTTACTTTGCGCTTCTTTTGCCGTTACACCTGGCGTATCTCCAGCGATGCCAACATCTACTGCGAACGCGATATCTGGTTTAATATAATTCGCAGATGTTTTCGCGCCACGAAGGCCAACTTCTTCTTGTACAGTCCCTACGCCGTATACAACGTTTGGATGCTTTTCATCTTTTAACTGTTTTAATACGTCAATTGCAATTGCACAACCAATTCGGTTATCCCATGCTTTTGCAAGTAACATTTTTTCATTTTTCATCACTTGGAATTCAAAGTAAGGTACAACTTGATCTCCTGGTCGTACGCCCCACTCCATTGCCTCTTCTTGGCTAGAAGCACCAATATCGATGAACATGTCTTTAATTTCAACTGGCTTTTTACGCGCTTCTGGAGGTAAGATGTGCGGTGGTTTTGAACCAATTACACCTGTTACATCTCCTTTACGCGTTACAATTGTCACGCGCTGCGCAAGCATAACTTGTGACCACCAGCCACCAACCGTTTGGAAACGAAGGAAACCTTTGTCATCAATTTGCGTGATCATAAAGCCGACTTCATCTAAATGACCTGCAACCATAATTTTCGGGCCGTTTTCTTCCCCTACTTTTTTCGCAACTAAGCTTCCTAAATTATCAGTAGAAAGTTCGTCCGCAAACGGCTCAATATATTTCTTCATTACTTCGCGTGGTTCACGCTCGTTACCCGCAATACCACGTGCATCTGTTAATTCTTTTAGCATTGTCAATGTCGCGTCTAATTTTGTCATTGCCAACACCCTCCTTTTTCTTCAGTCACTTCATTATACAAAAGGAAATTGAAATATTCAAAAATTAAATCAGTATCCTTGTGTTTGACGCTGATGATTTACTTCATTTTTATCTAAATATGCCTTTTCAATCTCTTCTTGCTCAAACTCTAGCGCTTGTCCAAGTCGAAGATAGCTTGTAAATAATTCAATATAGTTCGTAATAGATGGTTGATCTGTAAAACGAATTACTTTCGCATATGTGTCTAAGAAAATTTCTACTTGTGTTTTATTCGTTTGTGCACATTTATAGAATAGGAAGTTTTTATCAATACCTAAATCAATTCCGATTGATAAAATAAAATGCAAGCCATCTACGTATTCTTCTAATATTACTTCACGTTCTGATGCTGGTTTGTTGCTCCAATATTTAAAACAACGTGTTTCATTTGCAAGTTCTCCAATTTCTACAAGAAGAGCTAACATTTTTTCTTTTAACAACTTTTTCGGTTGTAAATCATGCTCTTTCACAATACGGTCATCTAATTCTTTTTGTAATTTAAATAGTTGTAGTAAGTCCATTCTATTGTCCTCCTCCAACATCGCATTTTACGCAACAATGTTGTTTCATCTCAAAGTTCATTATTATTTTTCGTTTCTTATTAATAAGTCAGCCATTTATCTCTTTACAAAATAGCTTGTCCTTAATTTACAAATACGTTTCAATCATCACTATTAGATTGTTCACTCCGATTGGTGATAGTTAATCATTATCCGGGGATTGTCCACTGATAAAAAATTTATTTTATCTGATGAAAGTTCCATATCATCTTTCCATTATAGCAGTGTCGTTTCAGGTAGGAAAGATACTCTTCTTTCCAAAGGGGGATAATTGAAAAAAGCCAGGAGAATTCTCCTGGCTTCATATATATATTCTTCTATATCGCTATAGCTTTTATATTGATTTTGTCATATCGATAACGACATACTTCTCTTTGAATACAAATAAAAAAACCTTAGAAGAAAAATCTTCTAAGGTTTCAACTAATTAATTAGTTAATGTTGTTTTTTGCAACTGTTGCTAATTCAGCGAAAGCTTTTTCGTCATGAACAGCTAAGTCAGCAAGCATCTTGCGGTTAACTTCGATGCCAGCATTTTTAAGACCGTGCATTAAGCGGCTGTAAGAAAGACCATTCATACGAGCTGCTGCGTTGATACGTGTAATCCATAATTTACGGAAGTCACGTTTCTTTTGACGACGGTCACGGAATGCATACATTAGAGATTTCATAACCTGTTGGTTAGCAACCTTGAATAATGTACTCTTAGAACCGTAGTAACCTTTTGCTAATTTTATAACTTTTTTACGACGTTGACGAGTAACTGTACCACCTTTTACTCTTGGCATAATATTACCTCCTAATTGTTCTATATATCAGCCGAACTTATTTTAAGTTGTCAAGCATTTGACGAATGCGTTTGAAGTCACCAGCGCTTACTACACCAGCTTTACGTAGTTTACGTTTAGCTTTTGTAGATTTGTTAGCGAATAAATGGCTTGTGTAAGCGTGAGAACGTTTCAGTTTACCTGATCCAGTCTTTTTGAAACGCTTTGCAGAGCCGCGATGAGTTTTTTGTTTAGGCATAGGTATTTCCTCCTCTATCTATTACTTATCGTTTTTCGGTGCTAAAACTAAGAACATACTACGTCCTTCCATTTTAGGCTTAGATTCAATTGTACTAACTTCAGCACAAGCTTCTGAGAAGCGATCTAAAACACGTTGACCGATTTCTTTATGAGTAATGGCACGTCCTTTAAAGCGAATTGACGCTTTAACCTTGTCGCCTTTCTCTAAAAACTTGATAGCATTACGAAGTTTTGTGTTAAAGTCGTGTTCATCAATTGTTGGACTTAAACGAACTTCTTTCATGCTAATTACTTTTTGATTTTTGCGCTGTTCTTTTTCTTTCTTCTGTTGCTCAAAGCGGAATTTACCGTAGTCCATAATGCGGCATACTGGCGGTTTCGCATTTGGAGCAACTAATACTAAATCAAGATTAAGATTTGCAGCTAAGTCTAAAGCGTCATTACGAGACTTGATTCCAAGTTGATCGCCATTTGCACCAACTAAACGTACTTCACGTGCACGAATTTGCTCGTTAATCATCATATCCTTGCTAATAGTAAGCCACCTCCAAGGTTTTTTCAGAACATCTTTTGTAGTCATAGAACCCGACAAAAAAAGTGCGGGCATACGACACCCACACTTGTAAATTCTTAAGTAAGAAATACATTTACCTGTAAACTGCGAATGCGTCCATCAGGTGAGAAGCGGGTGCTTCTACTTTTTCCACAAAACAATATTCTATTATCCTTGATGAGTTTATCATAGGACATGACGTCTGTCAAGAAGACGCGATGTGTTTTACTAACAACAAGAAATATTGTAACAAACAACTAACATACTTGCAATACTTTTTTATGATAAGTATTGTTTGGTTATTTTTTCTAGTTTTTCTTTTTTATAATACATACGAAAGCCGCGGTATACCGCGGCTCTGTCTTATCGTTTTCCTTCTACTTTAATCATATCAACAAAAGCATCTAATGCAATTGTTTCTGATTTTTGTTCACCATATTTACGTACGTTTACGCCGTTTTCAGTTACTTCATTGTCACCTACTACAAGCATGTACGGAATTTTTTGCATTTGTGCTTCACGGATTTTGTAACCAATTTTCTCTTCGCGAGTATCTAATTCAACACGGATACCAGCACGTCGTAATTCATCTTGTACTTTCTTCGCATAGTCTAAATGTACTTGCGGAGAAACTGGAATTACTTGCGCTTGAACTGGAGCTAACCAAGTTGGGAATGCACCTTTGTATTCTTCAATTAAGAAGGCTACGAAACGTTCCATAGTTGATACAACACCACGGTGAATTACAACTGGACGATGTTGTTTACCGTCTTCACCAACGTAAGATAATTCAAAGCGTTCTGGAAGTAAGAAGTCTAATTGTACAGTTGAAAGTGTTTCGTCTTTTCCAAGAGCAGTACGAACTTGAACGTCAAGTTTTGGACCGTAGAATGCCGCTTCACCTTCAGCTTCATAGTAATCAAGACCCATTTCATCCATAGCTTCTTTTAACATACCTTGTGCTTTTTCCCACATTTCATCATCAGCATAGTACTTTTTAGTATCAGCTGGGTCACGATAAGATAGACGGAATGAATAGTTCTCTAAACCGAAATCTTTGTACACTTCTAGAGTTAAGTTTACAACACGTTTTAACTCTTCTTTAATTTGATCTGGGCGAACGAAAATGTGCGCATCGTTTAAAGTCATTCCGCGTACACGTTGTAATCCAGATAATGCTCCAGACATTTCATAGCGGTGCATTGTTCCAAGTTCCGCAATACGGATTGGTAATTCACGGTAGCTGTGAATATCATTTTTATAAACCATCATGTGGTGAGGGCAGTTCATTGGACGAAGAACTAACTCTTCATTATCCATTTCCATTGATGGGAACATACCATCACGGTAGTGATTCCAGTGACCAGAAGTTTCATAAAGCTCTCTGCTTCCTAGTACTGGAGTGTATACGTGATCATAGCCTAAGCTTGCTTCTTTATCAACGATGTAACGCTCGATAATGCGGCGGATAGTTGCACCTTTTGGTAACCAAAGTGGTAAACCTTGTCCTACTTTTTGGCTATTAGTAAATAGTTTTAATTCTTTACCTAATTTACGGTGATCGCGCTCTTTCGCTTCTTCAAGCATACGTAAGTGCTCATCTAATTCTGCTTTCTTAACGAATGCAGTACCGTAAATACGTTGTAGCATTTTATTATTGCTATCGCCGCGCCAGTAAGCACCTGCAACGCTTAATAATTTAAATACTTTAATTTTCCCTGTAGATGGAAGGTGAACACCACGGCAAAGGTCGAAGAATTCGCCTTGCTCATAGATTGAAATAACTGCATCTTCTGGAAGGTCGTTAATTAAATCTAATTTTAACTCATCGCCGATTTCTTCAAAGCGACGAAGTGCTTCTGCACGTGGCACTTCATGACGAACGATTTCTAAGTTCTCGTTCACAATTTTTTGCATTTCTTTTTCGATTTTCTTGAAGTCTTCAACTGTAATTGCTTCTTCCATATCAATATCGTAGTAGAAGCCATTTTCAATTACTGGACCAATGCCAAGCTCAAGCTTAGCATCTTTATATAAACGTTTTAACGCTTGTGCTAATAGGTGGGCTGTTGAATGGCGTAAAATGTATAAGCCATCTTCAGAATCTAATGTAATAATAGAAACTGCACCATCTTCTTCGATTGGTGTAACAAGATCGATCATCTCATCGTTTAATTTTCCAGCCACAGCTTTTTTCTTTAAGCCTGGGCTAATAGAAGCTGCGATTTCTTCAGTTGTTACGCCTTTTGGAAACTCCTTCACAGCTCCATCAGGGAAAGTAATTTTAACTACATCTGCCATCACTGGTCACTCCTCTTTTTTTCAAAATAAAAAACACTCATCCCGTAAAAAGGGACGAGTGTTGAATTCGTGGTTCCACCCTTGTTCCAATTAACATTATTGTTAATTGCTCAAGTTCAACATAACGGTGTTGTCCGTTAGCAATTACTAGGAAAAACCGTTCACTGCTAAAGTTTAGAGGTGGTAAGTAATAATCCCGTACTAGGAAGCTCACACCCTAAGGCTTCCCTCTCTGAAAATCGTAGAAAACTACTCATGTCCTCATCATGACATTTCAATATATTTCATTTATGTAGGTAATTATATGCTCAAAAACTTAGAAAATCAAGGGCGTTACCTTTATTTTTTAAATTTTTCACATTGCGCTCAAACTCATGTAATCCATGTAATTGGACCCGTTCTTGAAATACATTTCGCAAAGTAATAATCATATTATGGTCTTGTTCTTTCGTATATAAATAAATTTTTTTCGGCGAAATAGAAAGAAGTGGTGCAATTACTTTCGTATCAATATATACATCCTTTTGCTTCAATAATTCCTCATCTATATATTGGACCAATTTCTCCTGTTTTAAACGTCTACCTTTATCATCATAGAAAATAAAGCTTTCATCAAAAATAAGATGCACACAGGACAAACGTGATTTTCGGCTACGCACTTGTTGCCTTAGCGTCTCAATAAACATTTGATATTCTTGTTCCAACTTATACTCATCAATCGACACTTCAGCAAGCTTAGCTACCATTTCCCTATATGTACGAAGGCGAAAACGAACATATGATGAAAACGAGAACGAAAGCGGATCACAAAGCCAGTTATTTAAAGAGGATTTAATATATGATTCAAATGTGTGACGTGTTAATTCTCGAGCAATCTCTTTTCTTCTTCCCTTTAAAATCTCTTGTGCCATATGCAATATTTGATGACACTCTTCCTCTTCTTCATAAAAAAACTTCTCTTTTAAGATTGTATAAATCCACTCATTTTGCTTTACATTCACAATGAAATATACCATTACCGGCAATAAAATCTTTTCAATATAATTCGATTCACATACTGGTATATGAATCACCACTTTTTGTTCCTCTAAATACACACTCGTTTCCTTATATAACAGTTCCGCTCTTTTCAATAGTTGTCTATATACATGCATAGCATCATTTTTTTCTTCGAAGCAAATTTCAATCACTTTTGTCCCCCCTTTTATCCCTGCTCTAAAGGATTGTATCTATACGTTACAAATCCTATAAGAGTCCGTCCCGTGGAAGTTCACTCTTAGTAGAATTACATTTCCTATCGTTAGAAAATCCACTCAATATGGCTTGCTAATTTTATATATATTAAGGGAGGGAGAAAAAAATGATACAAGCTACAATGAATTTTCTATAAGAAGTTTTTCGTTTTACAATTCACCTATTCTGAAAAGTGTTCAAAACGAAAAAAGAGCAAGCTTTTCAGCTTACTCTTTACTTATGACGTCGGTTTTTCCCGCCAATCGGAATTGGCTTCGCTAAATATTTAATTCGTTCCATAATACGTGCTGCTTTCATTTGTTCTGCTTCACCACGCTGTGTATACGTTAAATGATGTTCCAATTCCTTGAAATCAAAGTTAGACGTAAAGAACGTCGGTAAGTTTTCTAACATACGGAATTGCAAAATTGCGCCAAGCACATCGTCACGCACAAAGCTTGACATCGCTTCTGCTCCGATATCATCTAGCATTAAAACTTGTACGCGTTTCACCGCATCAATCTTTTCCCCAATCGAATTATCTTGAATCGAACTTTTAATTTCACGTAGAAATTCAGGAAAGTATACGAGCATCGAACTTATTTTCTTTTGAGCAAGCTCATTCGCCATTGCTCCTAACAAATACGTTTTCCCTACACCAAATTTACCGTACAAATATAAACCTTGTACTTTTTTACCAGGTTCATATGTACTTAAAAATTCATTAGCAGCACCAATTGCATCAATACGCGCATCTAAATCTGAAGGATCTAAGTTTTCCATCGTTGCCTGTAAAATGTCAGTTGGCATATATACACTTTGAACGAGTTTTTCATATTTCTTTCTCTCGTCATATGCTACTTTTCTAACGCAACGATCGTATTGAATATCAATCATCTTCCCTTGGATAACGAGCTTTGGCTCATATCCTTGCAGCATGTTTTTACACGAACCTAGATCCGGACAATCTACGCAACCTACACTTTGTCCAATATATTCGTATAACTTCACAAGGCTACGCTCAATCATAGAAGTTGTTACTTCACCTTGATGTTCGTCTATAAATTCTTTCACACGCGGATGTGCCATTACTTCCGCCTTTAATACTTCATATCTATTTTTAAAATTTTTATTTTCCATTAACTTTGCAAATGAATTTTGAATATGCTCCATTTTCTCACCTCAAAGAGCGTTCATTCTCTTCTATTAATCACGCTTATATTTTTTTAACACTTCTTCTAGTCGTTTTCGTTCATCATCTAACGTACTTGCATCTTTTTTCTTACTTACATCTTTCTTCACTGTTTCTTTCTCTTGTTCTTTCGGCTCTTCTTTCAGCCAATCTGGTACCATTTCTTTTCTTATCGTTTTCTTCGACGTACGGCCTTTTTTCTTCGTCTCAGCCCATTCTTGATATTGACGATTTTCTTCTTTCGCTAATGCCATTGCTTCAGCTACTGTACCGACCTTTTTACGTGCCCAATGCCCAGCAATTTTCTCCACATACGTTTTCGCAAGCTTCATATCTGAGCGTAGCATAACATAATAAATAAGTACATTCACAACACCTGGCGTTAATTTTTGGTTGATCATTACATCTTCAACGATCTGCAAGTCAGCCTTTGTCGCCTCTGCACCACCAGAGATTTCTTTTAATAGTTGTTTTGGTGAGATTTCCTCTAACTGTTTTATTAACATCTCTTCTTGCGTAGAAGGCTCTTTCCCTTCCATCAAACGTGCAGCGTGAGGTTGTACTCTTTCACTTAATACAGGTAACGCTTGACCATTTTCGAACTGATACCAATCACGTGCTCCTTTTCTAAGCCTTTCGATATCAATTGTCTGCATCTCTGTCACCGTACCAAGAACGATATTTTGCATCGATAACACATCTACATCGTACACGTAAGCAAGTGTACTGACACATTCTCGCACTTGATCTGTAATCGCCTTTTTAGGGACAAGAGCGGACAAGCCATCTACAAATAAGGAGAAATCAAAGAAATCATTCCAAACTTTTGGAGCGTCTCCCTTCTCGTTACTTGGCATAGCTGTCGTTTTTGGAATACGAAGATCTTCTTGCGCATGCTCAAGCTGTCCTGGATTAAACGAACCAAACACATCATTGAAAGAACGCGTAACATTTTCATAAGAAGCAAAATCAAATTCTTCTTCTAAGAAATATTGCTTTACTTGATTATATTTTGTCCGACTCAATCGATTGTATAAAAAGATGCTTAACACAATATCATCAAAAAACTGCTTCGGAGATAAAGGTGGTTGCAATTCGTATATAAACATTCGAATATCTTTTTCTTTCTTAATATATACTTTCAAAAGCCCAATTGCTTCTAACTTTACTCGTTCCTCATATATTTCGGGAAGCTGCATTTGCATGGTCACCATAAGGGAATGATGTGTATTCTCTTTTCCAAACACACGATCTTGCTCTAACTCTCCCCATAGCGTCATGTACAAGCTAAAAGCTCTACTACCTATTAACGGCTGATACAACATCGTTAACACTTTTCGGTCGTAATTATGCAGTAACCCTTTCGCACTTACTTTATAACGATCAATTGGCAATAGCTCCATCCATGACTGTTTTTCCATTCTTGCTTTTCCTTTCTCTCATCCAATCTATCCTCTACTTCATTCGTTCTATCTTCATTATATAATTGCTTAGCGAAAAAGAGCTATTAGCTTTCGCTTCTAGCTCTCTTATCTCATTACTTACGGTATGTAAAGAGAATAAAATACAACTTCTACTCTCTTTCTTTTTGCAGTATATCTTTTAATTCTTCAATAAATACATTTAAATCTTTAAATTGGCGATATACAGAAGCAAAACGCACGTAAGCAACATCATCAATATCACGCAGTTCTTCCATAACAATTTCACCAATCATATCACTTTTCACTTCTGATATACCTAAATTACGAAGTTCACGTTCCACACTTTGAGTTACTTCTTCTAATTGTCTTAAAGATACTGGCCTTTTTTCGCACGCTTTAATTAAGCCGCGCAAAATCTTTTCTTTATTAAACTCTTCTCGTGTACCTTCTTTTTTTACAACGATAAGAGGTGACTCTTCTACTCTTTCAAATGTCGTAAAGCGACTTAAACAGCTTTCACACTCTCTCCTTCTTCGAATAGAGCGCCCCTCGTCTACCGGACGCGAATCTAACACTCTTGTACCATTATGAGAACAGGATGGACAACGCAATATATTCACTCCTTTACACTATACTCTTTATTTTTTCTCTACTTACTTCATCTGACAATATATATACAATATTATATAACTCATTCTAACTCTCTTACCACTTTAAGTTTAAACACATTATTTTATCATCTCGTTTTCAAAAATAAGATGGTAGATGGAGTGCTAACTTATTCGTAAGAGCTCAATTTATCTCACTAACGAGTACGTTATATTTTTCCTTTTTTATAAACTAAAAAAGAGGTGCATTATACACCTCTTTACATTTTAAATCAATTATGTTCTTTTTTAAAGAGCTTTTGTTTCTCTCTGCTTAATTTCGAAGCTACCAGTGCCTCGAGGAAGCTCGATGCTCTCACGCGTTTTCGCGTTTAAACCTTCTGCAATATATTCTGCAGCAACATTTGGATCAATACGATCCCCACAAGTATAAACATCAATACTTGCGTAACCGTGCTCCGGAAAGCTATGAATTGTTAAATGTGATTCCGAGATAATTACTACTCCACTTACACCTTGTGGTGCAAATTTATGGAAAGCAACCTCACGCACTTCAGCACCAGCTCTCAGTGCTGCATCCACAAATAATTGTTCAATATACGGCATGTCATTAAGCTTGTCGAAATCGCAATCCCAAAGTTCAGCGATTACGTGACGACCCATCGTATCCATAGTATCCATTCTACAGTTCCCCCTTGTAAATTTATTCTAACTGTTCGAATTGAAAACTAATTTGCAATTTGGCTTGCTCCACTACCACGGGGGAAAGTTAGTCCAGAGAGGTCCTAACCCTTTAAGTAGTGACTACGTACCTCAGCTCTTAAGTTTACGAGTGTTAGTATACTTTGTTTATTTTCATTTTGCAACAACAGTTTTTTCGATTTTCTGTCATATTTTCCTCTTTACTTTTCCCTAAAAAAAATAAACGATTCACAAATACAGTAATCACAACGTTTCGTGGTATGTCCACTTTCAAAAATATACTTATATAATTTTTTTCCTTTTCAGAAAAAAATAAAAAAAAGAAGGCAAATATCCACTTGCCCTCTCCCTTATTCACTTAAATATGTTGCACATTTTTTTGTTTCGCTAATTCGTCAACAACTAACGTTACAAGATCTACAACACGACGAGAGTAGCCCCACTCGTTATCATACCAAGCAAGTACTTTCACTTTACGATCACCCATTACCATTGTAGATAAACCATCAATAATAGCTGAGTGTGTATTTGTATTAAAGTCAATAGATACTAAAGGCTCTTCGCTGAATTCTACAATGCCTTTTAACGCACCGTTTGCAACAGTTTTGAATGCTTCATTAATAGCTTCAACTGTCACATCACGCTTTACATCTACTACTAAGTCAACAAGAGACACGTTTGGCGTTGGTACACGAAGTGCCATACCATGAAGTTTTCCGTTTAAGTGCGGAAGAACTTTTGCAAGCGCTTTCGCAGCACCTGTCGTTGTCGGAATGATCGATTGTCCGCAAGCACGTGCTCTTCTTAAATCTTTATGTGGGTTATCAATATTTTTTTGGTCATTTGTATAAGCATGAACAGTTGTCATTAAACCGTTTTCAATTCCAAACTGCTCATCTAACACCTTAACAACAGGCGCTAAACAGTTTGTTGTGCAAGATGCATTTGAAATAACAGTATGTTTTGTAATATCTAATTGGTCTTCGTTCACACCAACTACAATTGTTACATCTTCATTTTTACCAGGCGCTGTTAAAATAACTTTTTTCGCTCCAGCTTCAACATGAAGAATTGCTTTTTCTTTTGAATTAAATTTACCAGTTGCTTCAATTACAACTTCAACACCTAGATCTGTCCAAGGCAATTCCTTTGGATCGCGGTTGTTTAAAAGGCGAATCATTTTCCCATCAACTAACAAGTGATCTTCAAATGCTTCTACTGTTCCGTCAAACTTGCCGTGAACTGTATCATATTTAATTAAATGTGCTAACGTTTCAGATGGATAGCTTGCATTGATTGCTACAATTTCGAATGCGCTTTCTTTTATTGCCTGACGAAATACCATTCTCCCAATACGTCCAAATCCATTAATTGCCACACGAGTCATAATATGTTATCCCCCTTGAATGCGTTATACTATTTATCTCCAATCCCAATAATAGTATAACACAAAAAGGGGATATGTCACTAAGCATTTTCATTAATTTCACAATTTTTTAGTCAATAATGTTCCAATTCTTTAAAATCACCTGTAATTGTGTTTTCGTTCCCATAATTGTGCCATCATTATTTATCACTTCATCTGCATTTTTCACTTTTTCTTCTAACGGCATTTGAGATTGAATACGAACTGTTGCTTCTTCTTCTGAAAAATTATTTCGTTTCATTAAACGTTCTAATTGCGTATGTGGCTTAACCGCTACAACTAAAACGCGGTCAACGAGACTTGTTAATTTGCTTTCAAATAAGAGAGGTATATCTAACACAACCGCTTGCATACCTTCCTTTATGTACTTTTCCTTTTGTGTATTCATTTCCTCACGAACTGCAGGATGAACGATTTTATTTAACTGCAATCGTTTTTCTTCATTATAGAAAACGACACTTCCTAATTTCGGGCGATCCAATTCTCCATCTTCTTGTAATACTTCCGTTCCAAACACTTCTACAATTTTGTTATATGCTGGTTTTCCTCGTTCTACAACTTCTCGCGCAATAATATCTGCATCAATAACTGGTATACTCAGTTCACGAAACATTTGAGACACTGTACTTTTTCCACTTGCAATGCCTCCCGTTAATCCAATTACTACTGTCATCATAATCCTCCTCACAATATAAAAGGCGCGAAACTAATGTTCCACGCCCATACTTACATTTTCCAAATTCCAATAATAATGAGTAATACCCCAGGCAGGAATGTAAATTTTTGTAACCATTTCATATTCGATAAAACCGTTCCAAGTTTCATTCCAATAAATAAAAACAAAGAACTCATAACCGCAACCAATATTGCCATCATAGCGGGCGCATAACCTAATAAAGATGCACCAATTCCAGCACCGAACGAATCTATAGAAAGAGCGATACCAAGAAGTAACGCTTCTCCTGCAGAAATGGTGCCTGATTTATCAAAATCTGCAACAGTCGGTTTCCGTAAAATTTGAATCACTAGCCCGAGCGAAGCAATTTCTAATTTCCAAACCTTCTCCTCTTGCTTTGGTTCTTCTTTTTTCTCACTTCGAAAAAATTGGTATAATACCCAAATTCCTATTCCAATAAGAACAAGCCCACCGATACGCGTTGCGATAACAGGTGAAAATATTTTCGCGATCATATGTCCAACTCCCATTGAAACAAGCATAACAGCCGCTGAACACATTCCGATAATTATAATTGATCTTAGTGGAATTCTTACGCTTCTTAAACCATATGTTAGCCCTACACTACAGCTATCTAAGCTTAATGTAAAAGCTAATAAAATAAGAGATAAATAAAGGTACATCGGTAAGCTCCTCCCTTATACATAGCCCTGCTGTATGTATATGACAAATGCCTATCCGATGTTATCTCTTTTCTATATTCTCGGCTGACAAATCGGGCAGTAATGCGTTCCTCTTCCGCCAACAACTGTTTTTTCTAATATCGTACCGCAAGTCACACATGGTTCTCCTTTTTTTCCGTATACATTTAGAAGTTCTTGGAATGAGCCAATTTGCCCTTGCGAATTCATATACGTTCGAATTGTACTTCCGCCTCGCTTCACTGCTTCACCTAACGTTGTAACAGTCGCCTCGTAAATTCGTTCAATTTCTTCTGCTGTTAAAGACGAAGCTTCTCGTTCCGGATGAATTTGAGAACGGAATAAAACTTCATCTACATATATATTTCCAAGCCCTACTAAAAGACGCTGGTCTAATAATACGACTTTTATTTTACGATTGGTCTTTTGCAATCTTTCTTGTAAATACTGCGGTGTCAATTCAGCATCAAACGGCTCCGGACCTAAGTCAGCAAGAGGCATTTGATTCAATTCTTCACCTTTCTTAAAGAGATGCATCGTACCAAACTTTCTCACATCTTTATAATGTAGTTCAGTTCCATCTGTAAATAAGAAACGGACGTGTGTATGCTTATCAATTGGCTCGTCCTCTTGATGCAGTAAAAACTTACCTTCCATACGCAAATGTGAAACAATAACATAATTCGTTACATATAAAAGCAAAAACTTTCCTCTTCGCTTTATATTTTCAATCTTTTCGCCTCTTAGCATTTCTTTAAAGATTTCTGCATCATCCGGACGTTTTACTATTTTTGGATAGGTAACAATAACATCTTCAATTGTTTTTCCTGTCACAAGATTTTCAAGTGTCCGTCTGACGTTTTCAACCTCTGGTAATTCAGGCATTTCATCACTTCCTTATTTTGCGTCGTACCAAGTTGGACCGTAAGAATAATCAACTTTCAGCGGAACTGCGAGTTCAATTGCATGCTCCATTACTTCTGGTACAAGCTTCTCTAATTTTTCAATTTCTTCTTTTGGCGCTTCAAATATCAATTCATCGTGTACTTGCAGAAGTAGACGCGCCTGTAATCCTTCTTCTTCTAGACGGTCTGCCATAATAATCATCGCTTTTTTAATAATATCTGCTGCAGTCCCTTGAATTGGTGTATTCATAGCCGTACGCTCAGCAAAGCTACGTAAATTGAAATTACGACTCGTAATTTCCGGAATATAACGGCGGCGATTTAATAATGTAGCCACATATCCTTTTTGTTTCGCATCTTTTACGATGTCACTCATGTATTCTTGTACACCAGGGAAACTTTCTAAATACTTTTCAATAAATTCCGCTGCTGCTTTTCTTGTAATTCCTAAGTTTTGTGAAAGACCATAATCACTAATACCATACACAATTCCGAAATTAACAGCTTTCGCTTGTCGTCTCATATTCGAAGTTACTTCATCTTTTTCAACGCCAAATACATCCATCGCTGTTTTCGTATGAATATCCATATCATGTTGGAACGCTTCAACTAGCCCTTTATCATTTGCAATATGAGCTAATACGCGAAGTTCAATTTGTGAATAATCTGCCGCGTACATAATCCATCCTTCTTCTGATGGAACAAATGCCTGACGAATCTTTCTTCCTTCTTCTAATCGAATCGGGATATTTTGCAAGTTCGGATCCGTTGAACTTAATCGACCTGTTTGCGTTAATACTTGATTGAAACGAGTATGGATTTTAGATGAATCTTCATGTACAACTTTTAATAAACCTTCAATATAAGTTGAATTTAGTTTCCCTAATTGACGATAATGTAAAATGTTTGGAATGATTTCATGGCGATCCATAAGCTTTTCTAGTACATCAGCTGACGTAGAATAGCCTGTTTTCGTCTTTTTAATAACTGGTAAGTTTAAGTTCTCAAACAGAATAACACCAAGCTGCTTCGGTGAATTAATATTAAATTCTGTTCCCGCAAGCTTATAAATTTCCTGTTCCATTTCCTTTAATCTACCTGCAAGTTCTTCTCCCATATTACGAAGACGCTCCGTATCAACTTTTACACCTTTTACTTCCATATCAGCTAATACACGCGCAAGTGGTAATTCTAACTCTGTAAACAGTTCATATTGCTCATTCTTTTGTAACTCTTCTACGAATGTTTGCTTTACATCATATAATACGTGCACTTTACGAGCTACATGCTCCGCTACTACTTCTAGCTCTGGAACAGCACGCTTCGCACCTTTTCCGTAAACTTCTTCATCAGATTTCACAGCATGTGTTTCTTTCATTTTTGCTACAGTACGGAAATCTTTATCCGTATCAGCCGGGTCAAGTAAATAAGCAGCGATTAATAGATCAAAGTCAATCCCTTGCATATCTATCCCGTTCCATTTAAGTGCAACGATTGCGCGCTTCGCATCAAAGGTATACTTTCTCATTTCTCCATCTGCAAGCCACTCTTTAAAAGCGTCTGACTTAAGAGCAATGTCTGTTTGAATAAAGTAACAGCCATTTTCATTTTGAATACCAAAACCTTGAATGTCTGCTCTATGATAGTTATCTTCTTGTACTTCAACAATAAGCGCACTATCTTGCACTAGCATTTCTTCTGTAACTTCTTCCACAATATCAAATGTAATATCATCTAATTCAGCTGGAGTCGTTTCTTCTGGCGTAACACCTAATTTATTTAAAAGGGATGTAAATCCTAAATTCTCGAACATTGGAATCACATCACTTGCTTCATACCCTTTATACTCCATATCATCCACATGCACTGTAATCGGTGCATCTGTAATGATAGTTGCAAGATCTTTACTCATAAGAGCTTGGTCTTTATTTGCTTCTAGCTTTTCTTTTAATTTCTTCCCGCTTACTTGATCTATATTTTCATACACTGCCTCGACCGTTTCAAACTGTGTTAACAATTTAATCGCAGTTTTTTCACCAACTCCTGGTACACCTGGAATATTATCTGACTGGTCTCCCATTAAACCTTTCATATCGATAATTTGCTTTGGTGATAAGCTGTATTTCTCAAATAAAGCTTCTTTCGTATATTCATCCACTTCTGTAATCCCTTTGCGAGGAATACATACGAGTGTATTATCTGAAACAAGTTGCAGTAAGTCTTTATCTCCTGAAATAACTTTTACATGAAACCCTTGTTCACTCGCTTCTTTCGCTAACGTCCCCATAATGTCATCCGCTTCATAATTTTCTAATTCATAACGCGGTACGTTGAATGCATCAAGCATCTCACGAATAAACGGGAATTGCTCTGATAATTCAGGTGGAGTCTTTTGACGTCCTCCTTTATACTCACTATACGTTTTATGACGGAATGTCGTTTTACCCGCATCAAACGCTACTAACATATGCGTCGGTTTTTCTTCCTCTAATATTCTCATTAACATCATTGTAAAACCGTAAATTGCGTTCGTATGTATACCTTTGTCGTTATTTAAAAGCGGTAGTGCAAAGAAAGCACGATACGCGATATTATTACCATCTACTAATACGACCTTTTTTTCCAAACCAGAAACCTCCCCATACAAATTTGAAATAATTTTTTTCACAGAAAAAAACCGTTCCTTTCCTCTCTCTATATTAACATGACTAATAGAGAGAAGAAAAATAACGGCTATTTTCTATCATATATACAAACGTTTACTAACATAAAAGGGAAGTGACGAGAACAGCATAACTATTCTCGTCCAAAATTACTCCTTGGATGAAGGGGTTTTCATGTATTATATTAACAGACCTTTATTAATATTTAATTAAGCCATTGTTAATATTTTGTAAACATCCTTCATCCTATTTTTCAGTTGCTGATTTTGGTAAAACAACTGTAAATGTTGTCCCTTCCCCAACTTCACTATCCACTGTAATCGTACCGTGATGTGCCTCAACTAAATGCTTTACAATCGATAATCCAAGGCCTGTACCACCAGTATTTCTACTTCTCGCTTTATCCACTCGGTAAAAGCGTTCAAAAATACGCGGAATTTCATCTTTACTAATACCAATTCCGGTATCCGATACTTTTATATAAGCATTATATTTATCTTCTGCTAATTCTACAGAAACAACGCCTCCAGCCGGCGTATATACGATTGCGTTATTCATTAAATTAATAAAGATTTGCTTCAAACGACTTGGATCTCCAATGACCGAGACTCCTTTTAGCGCATTTACTTGTAAAGAAATTTCTTTTTCTCCTGCTTTGTTATCAAGCACCATATGAATGTCTTCAAGAAGTCCCTTCATATCAACGGTCCCCATACTCAATTTAAATCCTTGTTGCTCAATCTTTGATAAATCTAATAAATCTTCAATTAACCCTTGCATGCGTTCACTTTCTTTTAAAATAATGTGCAAGAAATGTTCGCAGAATTTTTTATTATCCATCGCTCCATCCAAGAGCGTTTCTGAAAAACCTTTAATAGAAGTAATCGGTGTCTTTAGTTCATGAGAAACATTCGCTAAAAAGTCTTTTCTCATTTGTTCTAATTTCTTTAGCTCAGTAATGTCATGGAATACAAGGACAATCCCTTTCCATTCATGGTTCGTCCCGATAATCGGTGCTCCATATACTTCGAAATGCTTTCGCTCAATTCCAAGCGGCAATAACATTTGTTTACGCACTTTCACTTCTGTCATAAAGATTTCTTCCACGAGCTCTATAATTTCTGTATGATGAAACGACTCATAATATAAACGATCTAAATATTCTTCATCTGTTACGTGGAAAGTCTCCTTATACGAACGGTTTACAAGGTTTATATAACCGCGACTATCAATTAAAATCATTCCGCTTCCCATATTTTCAATTAACGTATGCAGACGATCTTGTTGCATTTCTTGCTCAAGTGTCATCTCTTGTAAATTACGGGCTAAAATATTAATCGCTTTACTCAGCATTCCCGTTTCATCCGAATGACTCTCATAAGCGCGTGCTTTATAATTTCCCTTCGCTAATTCGATAGCAACTTTCGTAACGGATTCAATCGGCCTAATATATTGCCCTGTAATTTTCATACCTAAAAATACGACTACGAGACAAGCGATAACAAATCCGATAATTAATAATCCCCACGTTTTTTGATGAACAGATTTCAAAGGCTCAATTGTACTTTTTACCAAAATGTACCCTTGTTTTCCTGCTACATCTTGAACGAACACCGCATGGTAAAATTCATTATTCTGCTCTGTTTCTTTCGTAATGACTTTATTTCTTTGTTTCGTTGTTTCAGAAGTAAGTTCTTTAATTATCCCTTGGCTAAAAGCAGACTGTTCTCCTCCGCTATATTGAACTTTCTTTTTTTCATCTACAAATGCAATAGAAGCCTGTATTTTTTCTTCTAACTTTTCAAATACATATGGATTTTTTAAAACATCATCAAAACCCTGTTCTTCTGCTAATACCGCAACATACTCTGTCTCTTTTACCATTCTCTCTTTGGCATGATCTATATAGTAGTTTTCAAACACGGTTTCCAGTAATAAACCTAGTCCAACTAAAATAAAAACAATAAGAGAAACAAATGTAAAAAGAAGCCTGGAACGAAATTTATTCATCCCCTTTTGGCTCCTCTAATTTATATCCTAAACCACGTATCGTTTTAATGTACGTCGGTTTTTTCGTATTTTGTTCAATTTTATCGCGCAAATGGCTAATATGAACGTCAACAATTCGTGTATCACCAGCAAAATCATAGTTCCATACAGCACTTAATAATTGATCACGTGTCAACACGCGACTTTTATTTTTCGCAAGATAAACAAGTAGTTCAAATTCTTTTGGTGTTAATTCAAGCTTTCTTCCTTGGAAATAAGCCTCATAAAATTCCGGCAAAATTTTAAGTTCAGCAATTGTGATGCTCTCTTCATCTGACGCTTCTTTCACTTGTTCTTCTTGTTGTAATTTCGTGCGGCGCAAAATTGCCTTCACACGCGCAACAACTTCCCTTGGGCTAAATGGCTTCGTCATATAATCATCTGCCCCAAGTTCAAGACCTAGCACCTTATCAAATTCATCATCTTTTGCTGTTAACATTAAAATCGGCGTCATAACGCGCTGCAATCGTAATTCTTTACACACTTCCATACCATCCATTTTTGGAAGCATTAAATCTAATATAATTAAATCTGGGCGTTCTGTTGTCGCTTTTTGAAGCGCCATTTCTCCATCCATCGCTGTTATCACTTCAAACCCAGCTTGTTGTAGATTAAATTCAATTAAAGTTAAGATAAACTCCTCATCATCAACTACTAAAATACGATTGTTCATTCTTTTCCTCCAAGTTATAGACTTGAAACCTTCTTCATCCTAGTATTTTCCCCGTTATTCTCATCATACTAGAAAACAAGGTCCCTCTCAATATAATTGTCTATACATGGATTCAGATTGTGCTATTGTTATTACTCATTCACTCCAATTAACGTGTTGTTATCCATACTTTATACACTTCTATATCGTTATTAAACTCCACATTCGTATAAATATTAAATTCTCGATTTTGCGCTAACAAAAACGCAAGAGCATACGCTATTTTATAGTCTAGCGTTTCATATCCATCAAATACTCTTCCGTACATTTCATTCGCGACCCCGTCTGCCCACACTTCAGCTTCTCTTATCGTTTCAAAGATAACACCTTCTCTTTTCCACTTCATCTTAAAAATCACCCCTTTCATTGACTTCAATTACCAATAAATATATTATTTATTTAAATATACAAATAAATATGATTAGGAGACTATTATGCGAGTATTACTACCTATTTTAACTTTAGCAGTAACATGTTTCCTTACTTTTAACGTACCAAGCTGGGATACGATTAAAACAGGTTGTTCAGAATTTGCCGAAGGGTTTAAAGAAGGATTTTTCAACTAAAAATAGCGCTAGCCCCTTATAGTAAGGTATGCTAGCGCTATTCATATTTTCATGTTTTAAAAATTATCTAATGCTTTTTCCATAATAGAAACTGATTTAAAAGGCGGCGTTACTGTTAAGGAACCTTTTACAACCGTTTCTCCTTTTTCATCATGAGCAGATACAAGCATATCAATTGTATGTTCCTCCTCAGAAACAGCCACAACTTCAAAGTGGATTTGTAACGTTTCATAATGGTGAACATGCTTCACGAACGTAAGGTCCTTCCTAGTAATATGACTACCTGGACCTGGTAAATATTTCGTAACTGCCGTTGTAATCATTCCCGTTAGCATAATGCTTGGTACAATCGGCTTTTCATACGGAGTTTGGGATGCGTAATCATGCTGAATATATAATGGATTGGCATCATTCGTTAACCCTAAGTACAATAACAAATCTTTATCCTCAATTTTTTCAGTGATAGATAATTTCTCTCCTACTGTAATTTCATCCATTCTACGACCAATTTGAACTTTTTTCTTTAACATGTTACAACCCCCTCCGATTTTTTCACCTTATTATCCTACTAATAGCGATACCTGATCCGAAATTTACTATGATGAGGGCAATGTATAGTATAAATCTATAGTTTCATTATAGGATACACCAAATGATAGCGTTTTCATATTATTTCAAAAAAACATTTGAATAAATAGTAGAAAAAGATTCGGGGCCCCGAATCTTTTTCCACTTATATTTAATTATTAAACAAGAACCTTCATTACATTACGTACAGATTCTACAGAGCGATCTAACGCTTCTCTTTCATCTGTAAGAAGTTCTAACTCAATAATTTTTTCAATTCCGTTACCACCTAGAATTACTGGTACCCCTAAGTAAAGGTCGCTATAACCATATTCACCTTCAAGGTATGCAATAGCTGGTAATACACGGCGTTGATCTTTTAAGATTGCTTCTGTCATTTCAACTAAAGAAGCAGCTGGTGCGTAATATGCACTACCGTTTCCTAATAAGCCTACAATCTCGCCGCCACCTTTACGGGTACGTTCTACGATTGCTTCTAAACGCTCTTTCGGAATTAACGTTTCTAACGGAATGCCACCTGCATAAGAATAACGTACAAGAGGTACCATATCGTCACCGTGTCCACCAAGAACAAATCCTGTAATGTCTTTCACAGAAAGATTTAATTCCTGTGCAATAAATGTACGGAAACGAGCTGTATCTAATACGCCCGATTGACCGATAACACGCTCTTTCGGGAATCCTGCTTCTTTAAATACAGAATATGTCATTGCATCAACTGGATTTGTTAATACAACAATAATCGCATTTGGTGAATGTTTTGCAATGTCGCGCGTAATACTTTTCATAATTTTAGAGTTTGTTGCTACTAAGTCATCACGGCTCATACCAGGCTTACGTGCAATACCTGCTGTAATAACGACAACGTCAGAATCAGCAGTATCTGCGTAATCAGATGTTCCAATAATGTTAGCATCAAAACCTTGTACTGGGCTCGCTTCTAACATATCTAACGCTTTCCCTTTTGTTGGATTTTCCAGTTGTGGAATGTCCACTAATACAACATCTGCAAGTTCTTTTTGTGCTAATAAGAATGCTGTTGTTGCTCCTGTAAATCCTGCACCGATGACTGAAACTTTCTTGCGTTTGATTGTCATAATTTACCCCCCCGCTTTAATTATGCGTTTTTGATTATCGCTACATCCATGTTTTTAATAAGTTCATTAGCGAACTCAGAACATTTCACTTCTGTTGCACCTTCCATTAAGCGTGCGAAATCATAAGTTACTACTTTTGAAGCAATTGTTTTCTCAACTGAATCAGTTACTAATTTCGCAGCTTCGTTCCATCCTAAGTGCTCTAATAATAATACACCAGAAAGAAGAACTGAAGATGGGTTTACTTTATCTAAACCTGCATATTTTGGAGCTGTACCATGTGTAGCTTCAAAGATAGCATGTCCAGTCACATAGTTAATGTTTGCACCAGGTGCAATACCAATTCCACCTACTTGTGCAGCAAGTGCATCAGAGATGTAGTCTCCGTTTAAGTTCATTGTTGCAACAACATCGAACTCACGTGGACGAGTTAAAATTTGTTGTAAGAAGATGTCTGCAATAGAATCTTTTACGATGATTTTTCCAGCCACTTCAGCGTCTGCCATTGCTTTATTCGCTGCATCTTTACCATCTTTCTCAACGATACGGTCATATTCAGCCCAAGTAAATACTTTATCGCCGAATTCTTGTTCCGCTACTTCGTAACCCCAGTTTTTGAAAGCACCTTCTGTAAATTTCATAATGTTTCCTTTATGAACTAATGTAACAGAAGAACGCTTTTCGTTAATTGCATATTGAATTGCAGCACGAACAAGACGCTTTGTCCCTTCTTCTGAGATTGGTTTAATACCAATACCAGATGTTTCTGGGAAGCGGATTTTATTAACACCCATTGCTTCTTTTAAGAAAGCAAGGACTTTTTCTGCTTCCGGAGATCCTTGTGCATATTCAATTCCAGCATAAATGTCTTCTGTATTCTCACGGAAAATAACCATATCAGTATCTTCCGGACGTTTTACAGGTGAAGGAACACCATCAAAATAACGAACTGGACGTAGACATACATATAAATCTAGTTCTTGACGAAGTGCTACGTTTAGAGAACGAATACCACCGCCAACTGGAGTTGTAAGTGGACCTTTAATCGCGATTAAATATTCACGGATTAAATTTAAAGTTTCTTCTGGTAACCACTCGCCTGTTTGGTTGAATGCTTTTTCCCCTGCAAGCACTTCTTTCCAAACGATTTCCTTCTCACCATCATAAGCTTTTTCAACTGCTGCTTCTAGTACACGAGATGCAGCTGCCCAAATATCAGGACCAATTCCATCTCCTTCGATAAATGGAATAATCGGATTGTTTGGTACATTCATAACACCATTAGTTACAGTAATTTTTTCACCTGTCTTCAATGTGATAACCCCCATGTTTGAAATTTCATATGTATGAAACTGAGGGAATAACCCCTCAGTTCAAACCGTTATTTAAATTAAAATATTCTAATCATTACGTCTTTCCGAAAAAATCAGACTTTTGAAAGCGTATTTTCACTATC
Organism: Bacillus sp. EB106-07-01-XG149; assembly: GCF_058791555.1. Lineage (NCBI taxonomy): Bacteria > Bacillati > Bacillota > Bacilli > Caryophanales > Bacillaceae > Bacillus > Bacillus sp. EB106-07-01-XG149. Next base: position 866,211 of record NZ_JBYTDP010000002.1, read on the forward strand.
AAAATAGTGTTTTTCGCTTATCGTTGTGCAATTGGAACGTACACTTGATGTGTTGGTCCATTATAATCAGCACGTGGACGGATTAAACGGTTGTTTTCATATTGTTCTAGAATATGAGCTAACCAGCCTGACATACGGCTAATTGCAAAAATAGGTGTAAATAAGTCATGGTCAATTCCTAAACAATGGTATACAGAAGCTGAATAGAAATCAACATTTGGTGGAAGACCTTTTTCTTTTGTTACAATGTCTTCAATTTTGATAGACATATTATACCATTTGTCTTCTCCTAAAAGCACGCATAATCTCTTAGACATTTCGCGTAAATGTTTTGCACGCGGATCACCCTGCTCATATACACGGTGGCCAAAGCCCATGATTTTCACTTTATTTTGAAGAGCATTATGAATATATGATTCTACATTTTCTTCTTCGCCAATTTCAGTTAGCATCTTCATTACATTTTCGTTTGCCCCGCCGTGAAGAGGACCTTTTAACGCACCGATTGCTGCTGTAATACCAGAATATACATCTGAAAGTGTAGCTACACAAACGCGTGCAGTAAATGTAGAAGCGTTTAACTCATGATCTGCGTGAAGTACAAGCGCCTTATCAAAAGCTTCAATTTCAACTTCATTTGGCTCGCGATCATTTAACATGTACAAGAAGTTTGCAGCTAATGATAAATCGTTTCTAGGCTCAACAACATCTAAACCTTTACGAATTCTTGCATAAGCAGCAACTAAAGTTCCCACTTGAGCCTGCAATTTAACCGCTTTCAAATAATTGGAGTTTTCATCCATAATTTCAGCGCTCTCATCGTATAATGATAGCATGGAAATTGCAGTTCGTAAAACAGACATCGGATGTGCGATTTTTAAATCTACTTGTTTCAAATATGTTAAAATCTCACCTGGAACTTTATAGTATTCCGATACAGTCTCTTTAAATTTCGCTAGTTCTTGTTCACTAGGAAGCTTGCGATGCCATAATAAGTACACTACTTCTTCAAATGTAGCATTCTCAGCTAAATCATCAATATTATACCCAACATAAGTTAATGTATCATCAATAATAGAGCTCACAGATGATGTTGTTGCTACTACCCCTTCTAAACCTCGAATAACAGTCATGACATTCTCTCCTTTTCCTGAAAATTCTCCCAACCTTGCTCCTTATATCTATTTGCTCCCCTTTTGAATTATGAACGCCCGTTCACTCTTTAGGCAAGCAAAATGCACGATCATGCAAATTTATTGCGATGTTCCCCTCTTATGTCCATTGTCTACATGGAAAGCATGAGCGTGAATGTCTCCCCGAATCCTCACGCTCAAAACAACAAGTTAGTGAGGAAAATTAATTCCGAAGAGTTTTATGATAAAAACAACATAAAACAATATCATTATAAAATTGTTTTATGTTGTTTTTATTTTATCTGGTGTAAAGTCTCTGCTGTTATGTAACTTTTCAAAGTTTCTAATCCTATTATAAACAATTATCTGACTTTTGTGAACAGAAAGAATTCAAAATTTTTATATTACTATAAAATTCCTCATTTAAACATCTGTATAATACTCATAACTGCATAGGCAATCCCAGCCCCAATTAATGGACCTACAGCAACTCCATTAAATAAAGCAACCGCTATAATTGTCCCGAAAACGAGCGCAGTTGTAATATGAGGATCCGTCGTCAATAATTGTACGCCGCCTTTCGCTAACAAAGCAACCGCTACCCCTGAAGCTAAAGCAATCCATGCATAATACGATTTCGCCGCTTCTCCAAGTTGTTTAAAACCTATTTCCCCCGTTGCAATCGGTACGAGTACTGCTATTGTAATAACCGTTACACCGAGGTTAATCCCTTTCGTTTGTAGATAAGGAAAGACTTTATCTCCTAGAAACGTAAATTTCAATAAAAATAACACACCAATGGCTACAGTAAGCGATTGGTTTTTAGCAACAAGTCCTATAATAAGTAGTATGAATAAAAATAACGTTGACTGACTAATCATGTTTGCACTTCCTTTCTGAAAATAATGAACTCATTTCCAAACAAAAATACCTTTAAACCTATCGTTATACATGCTATATCGATGTATATTCAACAATAACCACTTCATTTTTTATGTATTTTAAAATGACAAACTGAGACTTTCATCATCAAAAATTTAAGCATGTATACATTTTTGAAAACGATTGTCTCTCCTTTCTTTTCTAATAAGAAACAGGTAAAATAAAAAGAAGAGAAAATGAAGTTTTTACCATATAGTAGAAGCATCAACACCAAGCTTTTACAGTCACTCATGTACTGAAAAAGCAGGAAAAATCCATCATTCCACTATAACATAAAGTGAAACTTTAATCAGTGGGGCATTTTCCACTGATTATTAGTTGAACCAATCGGGCATTTACGGGCAGTTTATCTCCATCTAACTCCTTTGATCCAGCTGCACTTCGGGTAGGAGATTTACTGCCCGTTAACGCGGGGTAAAGTGAAACTTTAATCAGTGGGGAACACTCGTTATAAGTTGAACGAATTAGGATAATCCAAATTGGAATGGGAGGTATACATCTTTGAACCGAAACTTACTATATATGATATTGCGACTCATATTTGTCATTGTAGCAACGGTAGCCGGGTTCTATGCATTACTATATATGTCAGGACTTATCTATCCTTTTATTATCGCTTTCGCATTTGCTTATTTGATTAATCCCGTCGTCAATTTCCTTAATCAAAAACTACAATTTCCTCGCGCGCTAGCAGTACTCGTTAGCTTAATTCTCGTATTCGGAGCTATCGTCGGACTCGTTACATATCTTGTAACGGAAGCAATATCGGCCACAACATACTTACTACAACTTGTTACAGTAAAGTTCCCGGATATCGTTAAATTCGCAGAGCAATTTGCACTTAATCATATTATGCCTCTCTATGATGATTTAATTTCTAAATTTAATCATCTTGGGGAACCACAGCGCTATACGATTACACAAAACATTCAAAACTTAGGAACCGAAGCAACGACGCAAATGAAAGAACTTTTAACTGCTATTATAAGCGGGTTAACAAATTTCATTAGTGCATTACCAACAACTTTAACTGTCCTTGTATTCGTTTTATTAGCCACTTTCTTCATTAGTTACGATTGGCACCGTCTTGCTCAGAAAGTAAGAAAATTTTTGCCGAACCGTGTTCACGGCTATGGAAAAACTATTTTTGTCGATTTAAGAAAAGCTTTATTTGGTTTTGTTAAAGCGCAACTTACACTCGTATCTATGACAACTGTTATTGTACTAATCGGACTTTTAATATTACGCGTACCATACGCCATTACTATCGCGATTATTACAGGGGTTGTAGATTTACTCCCGTATTTAGGAACAGGTGCCGTCTTCGTTCCTTGGGTTATATACGTATTTTTCACTGGCGATACTGCTTTCGCCATCGGTCTTCTCATCTTATACATCGTCGTGATTGTCCAAAGACAAATTATGGAGCCTAAAGTACTTTCATCTAATATCGGCCTCGATCCATTAGCAACACTGATTGCTCTATTTGTCGGCTTTAAGCTTTTTGGCTTTTTAGGATTAATCATCGGTCCAGTCATCTTAGTACTACTTAATACATTGCACAAAGCTCGTGTATTCCATGATTTGTGGAAATATATTAAAGGCTCACCTTCAAAATAATAGTTTCTAATTCATATACAACAAAAAACTTACATGTAATCAGTGGGAATTTCCCACTGATTATTCCTTGTACTTATTTTTCACACTCATTACATGCAACAAGAGGATTCCCCACAAAAAGGATAATACTCTTGTTTTTTTGCATAGAAAACGCATATTCCGAGGTATTTTTACATATTTATTCTATTATTTTTATAATTATTACTTACATTTTTTACTTTTTATGCAAATGAATAAATATACAAAATGGTATAAAATGAGACTTAAACTAACAATTTTCCTGTTCGTATCTAACTTTTCCATTCCAATTGATTCTTTTTATATACAAAACCAACTTGAGTTCATATGAATTTCCCTACAACACACTCATTAAGAACTACCTACATATCCAATCGAAAAATACATAGCAAATATAATAAGGCAAAACTATGATCAGTAAGGATTTTGTCCACCACCGATTATTAACTTTCACCAACCGGACTTGTATGAGCAGTCTAATTTCCACTTAACTCCTTCGCATTCACCACATTTTAAGGCATGATACAGCAAAACTTTAATTAACAGAGCTTCATCCATCCGCCATCCTTTTGTGGGCAAAAAAAATAGCGCTTAGATCGCTATAATCTAAGCACTATTTCTGCACAATAATAGTAGAACTCTTTCTAAACTTCCATTCCATCCACTTCATAACAAATGGCTTCAACAAAGCCCTCGTCATAGGGATAACGAAGATCAAACCCATTATATCCGTTACGTATCCAGGAAGCACCAAAAGAATACCTCCTATAAAGATAAAAATACCATCCAGTACTGCTCCTCCTGGCATTTCTCCTCTATTCAACTTAGATTGAATCTCTCCAAGTACTTTAAATCCTTGTCTTTTCGCCAAATAGACACCTACAACACCCGTAAATACAATCATGGCGAACGTAGACCATAAACCTATTACATGACTCGATCCAATTAAGACTGTAATCTCAATCGCCGGTATTAAAATAAACAAGAATAGTAACCACTTCATAGTTCTACACTCCTCTCACACATCACTTTAAACGAACCCAGAGCACCCGTATACGCTACACAGAAACTAAACACCTTTCCCTATTGAACCTCGTAACAAACGGCTTTTAAACGCAATTCCAGGCGTTTCAAGCTGATTCCACCTCGTTTTTGTGTAAAAAAAAGAGAAGGACTCCGATCCTTCTCTTCGTATTACTTATAGCACTTCCGCATGTCCATTATAAACAATTCCGCGTGCTGCATCAACTGTTACTTCTTGGCCATTTTTTAAAGTTGCTGTTACGCCGTTTACACCAACAATAACAGGAATACCGATTGATACACCTACAACAGCCGCATGGCTTGTTAGACCGCCTTCTTCTACAACTAGAGCAGCAGCTTTTTCGATTGCAGGAATCATATCTTTATCAGTGCTTGTTGTAACAAGGATATCACCTTTGTTTACGTTCGCTACAGCTTCAGCAGCTGTTTTCGCTACAACTACTTTACCTTTTGCAGCTTTACGACCGATTCCTTGTCCTTTCGCAACTTCTTCACCAACAACATGGATTTTCATTAAGTTTGTTGTACCAGTTTCAGCAACTGGAACACCAGCAGTGATTACTACAGTGTCTCCAAGTCCAATTAGACCTGCATCCATACCTGTTTGAATTGCAGTATCTAACATTTCGTCAGTAGACGCTGCACGTTTTCCAGCCATAAATGCTTGTACACCCCAAACAAGCGCAAGACGACGTCCTACTTGCTCGTCAGATGTTACAGCTACGATTGGAGATTTCGGACGGTATTTAGAGATCATTTTCGCAGTATGTCCACTTTCTGTTGGAGCTACGATTGCAGCTACATCAAGAGCAAGTGCTGTATGCGCAACAGATTGGCTAATTGCATCTGTAATTGTTGGAGTGAACTCTTTAATACGTTTTTTGAACATATCTTCATATTGTAATGATTTTTCAACACGTACTGCAATGTTAGCCATCATTGTTACTGCTTCTACTGGGTATTGACCAGCAGCTGTTTCACCTGAAAGCATGATTGCATCTGTACCATCGAAGATTGCGTTAGCTACGTCACTTGCTTCCGCACGAGTTGGACGTGGGTTACGTTGCATAGAATCTAACATTTGTGTCGCAGTAATAACCGGTTTACCTAACACGTTACATTTTTTGATTAGACGTTTTTGTACTAATGGTACTTCTTCTGGTGGAATTTCTACACCCATATCACCACGAGCTACCATTAAACCGTCAGAAACTTCTAAGATTGAATCGATGTTATCGATACCCTCTTGGTTTTCGATTTTTGGTACGATTTGGATGTATTGAGCGTTATGCCCTTCTAATAATTCACGGATTTCTAATACGTCAGATGCTTTACGTACGAATGAAGCTGCGATGAAATCAACTTTTTGCTCGATACCGAAAACGATATCTTTTACGTCTTTTTCAGTGATACCAGGAAGCTTAATGCTTACGTTTGGTACGTTAACACCTTTTTTATTTTTTACAGTTCCGCTGTTTAAAACTTTTGTACGGATGTTTCCGTCAGCTTTTTCGATTACTTCTAGTTCGATAAGACCGTCATCGATTAGAATACGAGAACCTGGGTCTACATCGTCATAAAGACCAGCATAAGATACAGAGAACTTCTCTGCAGTACCTAATACTTGCTCAGTAGAAAGAACTACTTCCGCACCTGTTACAAGCTCAGCTTGTCCGTCTACGAAGTCGTGAGTACGGATTTCTGGACCTTTTGTATCAAGTAAGATACCAACTGTTTTACCAGTTTTCTTTGAAGCTTCACGAATGTTTTTAATACGAGCGCCGTGCTCTTCATGGCTACCATGAGAGAAGTTTAAACGAGCAACGTTCATACCCGCTTCGATTAATTGTTCTAATTTCTCAATACTTTCACTAGCAGGACCTATAGTACATACAATTTTAGTTTTACGCATATTGCACCTCCGAAAATTATGAAACCGTTCCCAAATATCCGACATTAAGCCGATTAGATGGATAATTCTTTAGATAATTGATACATATCTTTATCGATTGTATGCTTTTGAGCTAACGCTTCGATAATATCATGATCAACAAGTTTATTATCTTGAATACCTACACAACGTCCACCTCTACCAGCAATTAATAATTCAACTGCTCTTGCGCCAAGACGACTTGCTAATACACGGTCTTGTGCACTTGGTGATCCACCACGTTGTACGTGACCTAATACAGTTACACGAGTATCAAAGTTTGTTGCTTCTTCAATGTGCTTACCGATGTCAATTGCACTTCCAACACCTTCAGCCACAATGATAATACTGTGTTTTTTACCACGTTCACTACCGCGCTTCAGACGAGCAATAACATCTTCCATGTCATACTCTTCTTCTGGAATTAAGATTGTTTCGGCACCATCAGCTAAACCAGCCCATAATGCGATATCTCCAGCATGACGCCCCATTACTTCGATAACATATGTACGTTCATGAGATGTAGCTGTGTCACGAATTTTATCAATTGCATCAATAACAGTATTTAAAGCTGTATCGAAACCAATTGTGAAGTCTGTTCCAGGAATATCATTGTCGATTGTACCTGGTACACCAACACATGGGAATCCTTGTTCAGTTAATTTTTTAGCACCTTGGTAAGAGCCATCTCCACCAATAACAACAAGTCCTTCGATACCGTGTTTCTTTAATTGCTCGATACCTTTTAGTCGTACTTCTGGATCTTTAAACTCAGGACATCTTGCTGTATATAATTTCGTACCACCACGGTGGATAATATCGCCAACAGAACCAAGTTCTAATTTTTCAATATGACCAGAAATTAAACCCGCGTATCCATGGTAAATACCATATACTTCAATATCATGGAAAATCGCTTTACGAACAACTGCACGAATGGCAGCATTCATACCAGGTGAATCTCCACCACTTGTTAATACACCAATACGTTTCATTTGTACTCACCTCATAAAGATTATTTGCCTTATAATAAAATAACACGAAAAAATATAAAAACACAATGGAGAAGATGTGTCTTTTCATAATAAAAACGTGCATTCGCGAAGAGGAACGCACGCTTTTATTATTTTATCCCAATGGAAGCGTTTGAAAACGAAACTTGCCCAATTTTCATATATTTTTCATAACGTTTTTCGATTAATTCATCTTTCGAAATTCCGCTTAATTGTTCAAAAGTTTTCTTAAGCATTAAATCTATATTTTCTGATTGTTTTAAAATATTACGATGCGCTCCACCTTTTGCCTCTGGAATAATTTCGTCAATTACACCTAATTCTTTCAAATCTAATGCTGTAATTTTCATCGCTTCTGCAGCTTCTTTTGCTTTACCAGCGTCTTTCCAAAGAATTGCCGCCGCACCCTCTGGTGTAATAACAGAATACGTGGAATTTTCCAGCATATGAATGTAATCTCCTACTCCAAGACCTAACGCACCACCACTACCACCTTCACCGATAACAATACAAATAACAGGGACAGTTAAGCCCGCCATTTCAAATAAATTACGGGCAATCGCCTCACTTTGTCCACGTTCTTCAGCTGCTTTACCAGGATAGGCTCCCTTCGTATCGATGAAACAAATAATAGGACGATTAAACTTTTCCGCTTGTTTCATTAGACGCAGTGCTTTTCGATATCCTTCTGGATGAGGCATCCCAAAATTACGACGAATATTTTCTTTCGTATCTTTTCCGCGTTGGTGCCCAATTACAGTTACAGGCATCCCCTTATATTTCGCAATGCCGCCGACAATCGCTGCATCGTCGCCAAATAGGCGATCTCCATGACATTCAAAAAAATTAGTAAATAAGTGCTCAATATAATCGAGCGTTGTCGGTCGTTCTGCATGACGAGCAATTTGAACACGGTCCCATACTTTCATATTGCCGTATATATCTTCCTCTAATTTTTCTAGCTTGTCTTCCAAAATACGAATCTCCTCACTGAAGTCCATCTGGCTGTTTTTCGTATAGTCTTTCAGTTCACGAATCTTATTTCTTAGCTCAACAACTGGTTTCTCAAATTCTAGCTCTGCCATACAGCCATTTCCCCTCCTTGATGAACTTCTAAAATCTTACGGAGCGATTCTCTCATATCATCACGATGCACAACCGCATCTAATTGACCGTGCTCTAATAAAAATTCTGCCGTTTGGAAATCTTCCGGTAGTTTTTCACGCACCGTTTGTTCAATTACACGTCTACCAGCAAATCCGATAAGTGCACCTGGCTCTGCAAGATTGTAATCACCAAGTGAAGCGAAACTCGCTGAAACCCCGCCCGTCGTTGGGTGAGTCATAACAGAAATAAATAACCCTCCTGCATTACTATGCTTTTTCAAAGCTACGCTTGTTTTTGCCATTTGCATTAAACTTAATATCCCTTCTTGCATACGGGCACCACCCGACGCAGTAAAGATAATAAATGGAACTTGTAAGTCGTATGCTTTTTCAACTGCACGGGCAATTTTCTCTCCTACAACAGAGCCCATGCTGCCCATTCGAAAACGAGAATCCATTACTGCAACAACAACAAGCATGTCATCAATTGTTCCTTCACCAGTTACAACCGCTTCGTTCAATTTAGTCTTCTTACGATCGCTCTCTAGTTTCTCTTCATATCCTGGAAACTCGAGTGGATTTAATGAAACCATTTCTTTGTCATACTCACGGAATGACCCTTCGTCCAATATACTATCAAGACGTTCCCATGCATTCATAGGATGATGATATCCACAATTCACACATACTTTTAAATTTTTTAGAAGCTCTTTCGTATACATGATTTTTTTACATTTCGGACATTTTGTCATAACGCCATCCGGTACATCTTTTCGTACTTGTTCTGAAGGTATTGCAGCGTACTTTTTCTTTTTCACGAATAAATCTCTTAGCACAATTTGACCCCCTTCATTGAGAGCTAAGGTTAGCGCAAGAAGAAAATTGGGCTAACACCAAAGTTTGATGTTAGCCTTATCTTCTCAATCTGTCTAATAACCTCACTCTTTACGTTTAACTTTAACCGCTACGCGATAGAATGTTTGTCATAACGTGTCATGGTCATTTCGACAAATTTTATACATTACGAGTGAAACTGTATATTCTCTACTAATTCATCGTAAATTTTTAGTGCATCATTTTCTTGTTTTTCTTCCAAAGTAGCATAAAGCTTTCTATACATATCGATAGAATCTCCTGAAACTTCACAAGAAAGAGTTGATACGTAATCATTTACGATCATCCAAATGCGATATAGTAAATAATTATCGACTTGTTCAATGAGTGTTTTAAAGAACGTTTGATGAAGCATCGGAATTGAGTTTTCATTTTCTTCAAGCACTTGATTTAATTTTCTTAGCACTTTAGAAAACGTTTCTTTCGGCAAATTACATACAATTCGAATCATATCTTTCTCAAGCAATCGTTTTGTTTGTAATAAATCACGAATTGTTTTCTCATCTTGCAGCAAGAACGGCGCAATCAATTGTACAAGACCGTTATCGTAAAAGTTTCGAATAAACGTCCCTTCACCACGTCTCGTTTCAATCAATCCTACCAGTTCTAAAGCACGCAATGCTTCTCTTACAGAGGAACGCCCTACGTTTAAACGTGAACTTAACTCACGCTCAGACGGCAAACGATCCCCCGCCACCAATCCATCTTCTTCCATAATGGAACGGATTTTTTTACAATTTCGAGATATACTTTTGTATTTGATGATGTCAATGGAAATTCCTCGCTTATTCTTTACCAATCAGCGCTAATTGTTTTGTTTTCTCAGCAATCTCATTTGGATCTACTTGACGGCGAGCTACTCCTGTCTCCATTGCAGCTTTCGCAACGTAAGCTGCCACTTGAGGCGCTACACGCGCGTCAAACGGTGCCGGAATGATATAGTCTGCATTCAACTCATCTTCTGCTACAAGCTCAGCAATAGCCTGTACAGCTGCCATCTTCATTTCTTCGTTAATTTGTGTCGCATGTACGTCAAGTGCACCACGGAAAATACCAGGGAACGCTAGTACATTATTTACTTGGTTCGCGAAGTCAGAACGACCCGTTCCAACAACAGCTGCGCCCGCTGCTTTTGCCAATTCTGGCATAATTTCTGGAACTGGATTCGCCATTGCAAAAATAATTGCATCGTCATTCATTGTACGAACCATCTCTTCTGTTAATGCACCTTCTGCAGATACACCAATGAATACGTCCGCACCTTGTACAACGTCAGCTAAAGAACCTTCGATACGATTCTTATTTGTATATTTTGCAACTTCATCCTTCACCGGATTCATACCTGTAGGACGACCATCATAGATTGCGCCTTTACGGTCACACATAATAATGTCGCGTACACCATAGCGATATAAAAGTTTAATAATTGCAATACCTGCTGCACCTGCGCCATTTGCGACAACTTTAATGTCAGACATTTTCTTTCCAACTAATTTTAGCGCGTTCACAAGACCTGCTACTGTTACGATAGCTGTTCCGTGTTGATCATCATGGAAGATAGGAATATTTGTTTCTTTTTTCAAACGTTCTTCAATAATGAAGCAGTTTGGTGCTGCGATATCCTCTAAGTTAACGCCGCCAAAAGTTGGCTCCATTAATTTTACAGTTTCAACAATTTTATCTACATCGTTTGTATTTAAGGCAATTGGGAATGCATCTACACCAGCAAAGCTCTTAAATAATACAGCTTTACCTTCCATTACTGGAAGAGATGCTTCAGGTCCAATGTTACCAAGACCAAGTACAGCCGTGCCATCTGTCACAACTGCTACCATATTTCCCTTCATCGTATATTCATATACCTTACTTTTATCGTCATAAATTTCTTTACAAGGTTCTGCAACCCCTGGAGAATATGCAAGACTTAAATCTTTTGCATTTTCTACTTTTACTTTTGATACAGTTTCTAATTTTCCTTGATGCACTTTATGCATGTGAAGTGCTTCTTCACGAAGTGTTGACAAACTATCCACTCTCCTCAAATTATTCTAGCTGATATCAATTTCTCCAAGTGGTCTGACCACGAACACTACTACTATAATAATCGAAGTGTAGGGAAATTGTCCATTATATTTTCACAACCACATTTTCTTCCCCGACAATTTCACGAAGTGCTCCTAAACATTCTTCACTTGGATGAATCGATAAACTTCGAGATAATTGTACCATTTTATGTTCCTTTTCATAATAAATTAGTACTTTCGCAAAACCTGAATAGTCAAACAATATTTTAGTAACCTGATTTAAAAGCTTTTTCTCATACTGAGACGGCAATTTCACGTAAACAGATGCGTCTTTCTTTTCTTCATACACATCCATTTCTTCTAATGGATATAGTCCATTTACAATCCATTGTAACTTATGATTTCTTAGCTCAATCATGCCGTCAACTAAAACAATTGCTCCTTCTTGTAACTTATCTGAGAAATGTATATACGTTTCAGGGAAAAGAACTGCTTCCATTTCATCATTTTGATCACAAAATGTAATAAACGCCATCTTTTGCAACTTTTTCGTACGAATCACTCTCACGCTTGTTATATACACGATAGCCCTTTGTACTTTTTTCTTATGTCGCATCGCCTGAGCAAGGGATGGAATTTCTAATTCTTTCGCTAACTTCACATACTGCGCTGTCGGATAGCTTGATAAATAAAAACCTAGTGCTTCCTTCTCTTTATTTAACTGTTCAATAAAAGAGAGCTCTTCTCCTTGCACGTATTTTGATTTTGGAACAGCATCTCCTAAATCACGTGCAAGATTTGCGTACTCTAACGCTCCTTTAAGGCTTTTCCATAAGTTTGTTCTCGAAACACCAAAATCATCAAAACACCCAGACCAGACGAACGCCTCTAAATTTCGCTCTGTTACAAACTTTGATGGCATACGAAGACAAAATTCAAATAAATCTTCAAATATTTTTTTCTCTCGTTCTTCGAGTAATGCTGTCACTGTAGCCATTCCAATGTTTCGAATTGAAAGTAAGCTGTAACGTATCGCATTACCTTCTATTTGGAAATTGTAACCACTTCTCTGAAGAGACGGCGGCAAAACGTGAAAACCTTTCCGCTTCGTTTCTCGTATATACTGCACAATCTTATCTTCATTTCCAATTGCACTTGATAATAATGCTGTCATAAATTCCAGCGTATAATTCGCTTTTAAGTAAGCAAGCTGATATCCAATCATACTGTAGGCTACAGCGTGACTTCGGTTAAAACCGTAATTTGCAAATCTTACAATTAAATCATAAATTTTCTCTGCGGATGTCTCGTCATAACCATTTTGTAAACAGCCTTGTACAAAATGCTTACGCTCCTGATCTAAAATATCACGATTTTTTTTACTCACTGCACGGCGTAATAAATCTGCTTCTCCGAGCGAGAATCCCGCCAACTTCGACGCAATTTGCATAATTTGTTCTTGGTATACAATTACACCGTACGTTCTTTCTAAAATCGGCTTTAAATCCGGATGTAAATATTCAATTTTTCTTTTTCCGTGCTTTGATTCAATAAAAGTTGGAATTTGTTCCATTGGTCCTGGTCTATATAATGAGTTAACAGCGACAATATCTTCAAATTCATTCGGTTTTAACCCGCGAAGTACATTTCGCATACCACCTGATTCAAGCTGGAATACACCTGTTGTATCCCCTCTACCTAACAATTGGAACGTCTTTTCATCTTGAAGTGGTAAATTTCTTAAATCAATTTGTGTCCCCGTCTTTTTCACAATAAACTTTATAATATTTTCAAGTAACGTTAAATTACGTAATCCTAAAAAATCCATCTTTAACAAACCAAGTTCTTCTAATGCATCAGCTGGATATTGTGTAACATACACATCGTTATGCCCTTCTTGAATCGCAACACTTCCTGTTAACGGCTCTTGGCTCATAATAACGCCAGCTGCATGAATAGACGTATGACGCGGTAAGCCTTCTACACGTTTTGCAATTTCAAACACACGCTCATGCAACAGATTCCCTTGTATGAACTCACGGAGTGATTGCGATTCCTCATATGCATCTTTTAACGTTATACCGAGCTTTGATGGGATAAGTTTTGAGAATATGTCAATATCTCGCGGCGGAAGCCCCATTACACGCGCAATATCTCTAATTGCCGCTTTCGCTGCAAGCGTCCCGAACGTTACGATTTGTGCAACACGAAGCTGACCATATTTATCTTTCACATATCGAATCATCTCATCACGTCTTATATCTGGAAAATCGATATCAATATCTGGAAGTGTCACACGTTCGGGGTTTAAAAATCTTTCAAATAATAGATCATATTCAATCGGATCAATATCTGTAATTTCTAATACGTAAGAAACGAGTGAGCCAGCTGCCGATCCACGTCCTGGTCCTGTTAAAATATGATTTTCATGCGCATACTTCATAAAATCCCACACGATGAGGAAATAATCACTAAACCCCATACTAGAAATAACGTTTAATTCATGATTCAAACGCTTTATATGTACTTCTTTCGGCGTACCATATCGTTTCTGCAAGCCTTCTTCACAAACGCGGCGTAAATACATATCATTCGTCTCGTTAGCTGGAACAGGAAATTTCGGTAATTGATTTATATGAAACGGTATTTCTACTCTGCAACGTTCTGCAATTTCTACTGTGTTATAAATCGCTTCTTCTACGTGAGAAAATAGTGCTTCCATTTCATCTGATGATTTTAAATAATATTGATCCGTTTTCAACCTTGGTCTATCTGGATCAGTCATTTTCGTTCCACTTTCAACAGATAATAAGCACTCATGAACAAGTGCATCACTTTGATTGATGTAGCGTACATCGTTTGTTGCAACAACTGGAACATTTATCCTACTCATAAATGCAGGTAATTTCTCTTGCAGGAGCAGTTCATCTTGAATCGCATGATGCTGCAAACTCATATAAAAATTGCCGAACATGCTTTGATACATGCGAGCTACTTCTTCAGCTTCACTCTCTTTGTCTTCTAATAATAATTGTTCAATTTCCCCATCTTTACCTGGTGAAATAGCAATTAATCCTTTCGCATAATGGGCAAGCCACTTTTTCGGAATACCTTCTTTTGACTTCGTCATAATGCTACTAGAAATCTTTAATAAATTTTGATAGCCCATTTCATTTTCAGCAAGTAAAACAAGCGGATAAGATTTTTCCTCTTCTTCACTAAAAATAGAAGCTGTTAAGCCGATAATAGGCTGTATACCATGTTTCTTACATGCTTTATAAAACGGAATAACGCCATACATAACATTTTCGTCCGTAATAGCGAGTGACGAAAAACCAAGTTCTTTCGCCCTGACTACAAGCTCATCAATTTTACAAGCACTTTTTAATAAACTAAAAACGGTTTGACATTGTAAATGCACAAACTTCACTGTTGTACCCTCTCTTTACCAATCTGACTACTTTTATTATAGGTGATGAGGAAAGCGGAAATCAAAACATACTTCTTATACTTTGTCCATATATATGAAGAAGAAAGGGGAATGACGATGGATGTAAGAGAACATACTTTTTTCTCTCTGCTTATTATTAGTTATTTTATTGCCTTTGGGGTTATACTTGGTGGTTCATTAATTGGTGGATTTGGTGCATTTCTTATCGGAAAACCAACTCTAACTTACATTAATCAATTCGCCCAAAATTTAAGAATTTGGGCACTCGTTGCAGCAATTGGTGGAACATTTGATACTTTTTATAGCTTTGAAAGAAGTTTCTTTGGCGGAGATATGAAAGATATTGTAAAACAAATTCTCCTTATTTTTTTCGCAACGGGTGGTATGCAAACAGGTCTTACTATTATTAAATGGCTAACGCAGGAACATGTATGAGAGTACCAAGTGCCAATACAGCAAAAAAATGGTATTTAGTTTTAGCTGGTGCTGCTGTTGGAGGCGTGTTGAGCTGGTTTGTTTTTTTGTACATATACGGTGTTTTTCAAGAAGAACAAGCTAGTAAAATAGCAGAGCAACGAGAAATTATAGAAAAACAAGAAGCAAAGCTCCACGTCCTTCTCGAAGATCAAGAAAAATTGAATACAGAAAATAAACGACTCTTAACTATTCAAGAGATTAAAATAAAAATAATCAATCGAGAAAAATACGATTTAGACAATCTTACACTCGAAAATATGACCACTTCTATTCATAATGACCTCCAGCATCTTTTAACGAAAAACATACAAAGTATCGCAAAAAATAAAGACCTACTCAAAAAAGCAATCGAAAATAAAACGTATAAACATTACGATCGTCTATACCGCTTTAAAGTCGATACAATATCTTTTGATACCGTGCTTGAAATTAGCATTGCTATAGAAAAAGAAAAATAAAATCCCTCCACTTTATCGACATATATGACTCGATAAATGGAGGGGCTTTTTATTTTATTATCGTCATGAGGGTTCTCTTAAAACATAAAAAAAGACGTTTTTGGGAGTTTTTCATTATTTCATCAAATCAATCTCATAAATAACAAAAAACCCCTATTTATTGATGTTTCATTTTAAAAACAAAAAAGAAGGGCTTAAGCGTCCTCCTTCTCTTTCGTTCAACATACAATTTTTTATCTACACAGCTCACGTAAATCAGCAAAAAGACGATCCGCTTCTTCCCAAGAAGATGCTTTTGCACCAGAAGCCATCGGATGCCCTCCGCCATTATATTGCATCGCTAATTTATTTATCACTGGTCCTTTTGAGCGAAGACGAACACGAATCACATCGTCTTCCTCTAAAAATAGAACCCACGACTTTAATCCATCAATATTACCAAGTGCTCCAACAACGCCAGATGCCTCAGAAGGAAGTACATCAAACTTTTCTAATACTTCTTTCGTTAATTTAATGTAAGCTGCTCCTTCTTCTACCATCGTAAAGTTTTGTAAAATATAGCCGTTTAAACGAGCAATTTTTTCTTTCGTCTTATACATTTCATTGTATAAATCTGTGAATTTCACATCCATATTAACAAGCTCACTTACGTAACGAAGTGTTTTCGCTGTTGTATTCGGGAATAAGAAACGACCTGTATCCCCAACAATACCCGCTAAAATAAGACGAGCTGCTTCT
This sequence comes from Bacillus sp. EB106-07-01-XG149, assembly GCF_058791555.1. Classification (NCBI taxonomy): domain Bacteria; kingdom Bacillati; phylum Bacillota; class Bacilli; order Caryophanales; family Bacillaceae; genus Bacillus; species Bacillus sp. EB106-07-01-XG149. The sequence continues at coordinate 883,059 of NZ_JBYTDP010000002.1, forward strand.
TTCGTTATCTGTAATCCTTTATCTTTTCCATAACTGTAAAACTCATAGATCATTTCACTTGTAGAACTTGCTGTCGTATCTACCCACGTAATATCTCCGTACGGATCTTCATTCGGATGATGATCAATTTTAATTAACATCTTCCCTTTTGCATAGCGTTGATCGTCAACACGTTCTTGGTTCGCAGTATCACATACGATAACAAGTGCATTTTCATATACACTATCTTCAATATCATCCATTACTCGTAAATATTCTAGTGACGGTTCATTGTACCCAACCGTATAAATATTTTTCTCTGGAAACGATTCTTGTAGAATTGTACCAAGACCGCCCTGTGAACCTAATGCATCTGGATCTGGACGCACATGACGATGAATAATAATTGTATCAAACTCTTTAATTGCTCCTAAAATTTGCTCATGCATATGTATAATCTCCTTTTTACTCAACTTCTCCACTTTAACGTGCAGTAACATCCCAATCGGTGCAGGCTAATCATTAGCACGCAGTAACATCCCCGCACTAATTAAAGTTTCACTTTATCCTTCATTATAACGGAAAGTATTTCATACATGCGAACAATTGCTTTATAATAAAAGTTAGAAAGTTTAGATATTTATTTTTTCTCCACTATTATTTTTCACAAAGCGATGGGAGTGTGCATTATGCCAGTATTAGTCTTCTGTATTATCGTCTCATTTATGTTGTACCTCTTCTACAAAACAAAATACTTTCGTACAAACCGCCCAATGGAGAAAGGTTGGCTCTCAGGAAAATCCGCAATGGCACTTGGTTCATTCGTCTTATTCTTCGGGATAAACCAATTCTTTTTAGAACTTTCAACCGCTCGTATTATCGTTGGTGTTTTATTTGTTCTATTTGGTAGTGCAAGTGTATTTAATGGATTTCGCCAATACAAACATTTCTTACCATTAGCAGTTGAAGAAGCTGAATCTGTCTGAAGCAACATAAAAAAGCATCAATATTGTGATGCTTTTTTACGTCCCCTAACTTTTAAAATCATATATGCAACAAACGCAGACGGTATATTAAAGGGGTTGCCTTGTACGTGAAAATGTAATTGTTCTTCTTCAAAAGACATTTTTTCATATAATTCTTGCTGAGATAATCCTGTTCGTTTCTTTTTTTCATGTAAACCTTGTAAATATAAATATTGAAGCGGTATCATCACAAGAAAGTAAAATAGTGCGATCCCACCAAAAAAGAGCACTTCTGATGACATAATGCATACCACCTTCCCTAAATCCATTTTCTTACAATTTAATTATAACATAGTATAAACTCTAATTAAATTAATATTCTGTTTTTTAGTTATACAATTGTCTCACCACATAATTCCTCTTCAGCATACTGAACATATCGCCGAATAAAAGCACCGGGATCTTTTCTAATAGGCTCGATATCCAGTCTTAACGGAATCTTTCCCGCCATATAAAAAATTCTCGAAGCAGTCCCAAGTCGAATAGCTGCTTCCGAAATATTTTCCCCATATCCCATCATGAAATTCCCCCATGCGTCTTCTAACTGTCCCGAAGCAATTAAATGCAATCTCGGAACACCAATATCAAACTCTTTATAGCCAAATCCACATTCATCAAAATCGAGTAAATACCAATCCTCTCTGTCTACAAGAACATTGCCAAAATGCATATCACCGTGAACAAATTGTTTTTCTCCTAGTTGAGTTGAATTTTCGAGTTCTTGTATTCTTTCTGCAATTCTTATGCACTTATGCTTATCCGCATGCGATAGAAATGAAGCATTTAGTAATCGTTGTAAAGGTTCATGGTTTACCTTTTGCTCACTATATATAGGCCTTTCATAACCTCTCCAAGTTTGCGGTACTCTTTTGAGCACTCCATTTGTTTTTTCATGAAACATTCGCATTAATGATCCAAGCTTTTCATAATCTTTATCCTTTGGTTCTAAAATTTCACTTCCGTTTATAAACCTAAAGACAACAAAATACTGGATACTTCCCTCACCTTTCATAATAGGTGTGATCAAATCACCACTTTTATTGACAACTACTTCTGGTACTAACATTTGTTTTTGTATCGCTATTAACCAATGTATTTCAGCCTCTATTTGCTCGCATGTATAACGTCCTTCTCTGTACTGCCTAACTACAAATTTATTTTTGTCCGATTCGAATATATATGTTTGATTTTCTCCCCCATGTAACAATGAAACTTTCGTAAGACTATTTAAATTATATTGCTTACATAACTGCTCTTTAGTGTGAAAATCCATTCTTCTCCCCCTAGTTCCTATAGTGAAGCGTAGTCTCTTTTATCCAATTACATTATTGTTATCTCTTAACGATTAGTAGCGTAATCGACTAACAACCAATTTTCTATCCACATTGATACATATCCTTCTATTTTTTCACTTCTCTACTTAAAACGCCCACCGAGCTTAAATAATAACTTCAAAATCCAATAAAACAATATAAAGTTAAAGAAAAAGCCTAATGGATTAAACGAAATTTCCCATTCGACACCTCCATAATTATTGTTCAAGCATCTTCAAATGATTACGTGTTCCTATTTATAAATATGAAACAGAATGTGATTTATTTTTCGCTTTCGCAATTCAAACCATGATAGATTCAGTTGCTAACTACATTTTAAAACTCCCTAATGTAGCGTTCTAAAAAAAAAAATGGAACAAACCAAAGCGGTCTGCTCCATCTTTTTATTTATCGATCAACTGCACCATAAGTAATGCTTTCCCGACGACATTACCTTCATGATGCACTTCTACATCAACCTTACCAAATTTACGTCCAATTTCTAATACTTTCGGATGAACCGATACAACATTGTCAATTTGAACTGGTTTTACGAAATAAATTGTTAAGTTCTCAACAATTAAATCACTCTTCTTTTGCGCACGAATAACGCGATTCGTTGCTTCCGTCACAATTGTTGCGAATACACCGTAAGATAACGTTCCGATTGAATTCGTCATTTGCGGCGTCACTGAAAATTGATATAAATGTTCATTTTTCGCTTCTTTCGGCGTCATAAATTGATTCGTTACAATATCATCGATTGTTTCGCCGACTTGTGGTTGGCGCTGAATCATTTGCAACGCCTGAAGTACATCTTGACGACTAATAATACCTTGCAACTTATTTCCTTCATCAACAACAGGAAGTAACTCAATACCTTCCCACACCATCATACGTGCCGCAGCTGCGACAGACATTTTTCCATTTACCGTAATTGGATGCTTTGTCATTACTTTATCAATTGGTGTTTCTTTTACAACACCAATCATATCCTTAGAAGTCACAATACCTAATACCTTTTTATTTTCATCAACAATCGGATATCTTCCGTGCATCGTCTCTTCGTTATACGCATGCCATTGCTGCACTGTATCATTTGGTTTTAAATATAACGTTTCTTCAATTGGCGTTAAAATATCTTCAACGAGTACAATTTCTTTCTTAATCAGCTGATCGTAAATCGCACGGTTAATTAACGTTGCAACTGTAAATGTATCGTAACTACTTGAAATAATCGGCAGTTTTAATTCATCTGCTAATTTCTTCACATGATCTTCCGTATCAAATCCGCCCGTAATTAATACAGCGGCTCCAGTTTCTAACGCTAATTGATGCGCGTTCGTACGGTTACCGACAATAAGTAAGTTTCCAGCTTCTGTATAGCGCATCATCGCTTCTAATTTCATTGCCCCGATTACGAATTTATTTAACGTTTTATGTAGTCCTTCTCTGCCTCCAAGTACTTGGCCATCAACAATGTTAACAACTTCTGCATATGTCAACTTTTCAATATTTTCTTTCTTCTTTTGTTCAATTCGAATGGTTCCGACACGTTCAATCGTACTAACATACCCTTTATTTTCTGCATCTTTAATTGCACGGTAAGCTGTCCCTTCACTTACACTCAAATCTTTTGCAATTTGCCTTACAGAAATTTTATGCCCTACTGGCAGGCCATTAATATGTTCTAAAATTTGGTTATGCTTGGTAGCCAAATGGTTTCACCATACTTTCTTTTCCCTAAATTCTTCATGTGTTGTATTTTTAGTATACTATATTTTCAAAACTGTTACACTCTCTCTTTATATATCTGTACTATTTTTTTTATAACAAAATACGCCTTACATGACACTACTTCTTCTATTACAACAATGTAATGGTATTGTCATCTCGTTCGATAGTTTGTCCAGCCGCTTCAATATACAATGAAGACAAGAAATGAAACAAAGGAGCGGATATATGATGAAAAAATTATTAGAAGTTGTAGGTGCTGTATTTTTAGCTTTCGTAGACGGAAAAAAAGTTGCAATGGAATTGAATGAAACACCTGAACAGCCACTTCCAAAAAGAAAAGAATCACCAAAACAAGTACAACCTTTAAAAGCTGTCCTACACACGTAAAAAACCCTTCACTTGTCTTTTCAAATGAAGGGTTTCTTTTCTATAGTGTAATACTTTCTCCAGCTTCTAATACTTTTCCTGTACAATCTTGTAGCTTTTCTACAAATTGATATGGGTCTTGCTCAATTACTGGGAACGTATTGTAATGCATCGGTACAACAGTTTTCGCCTGAGTCCATTTCGCTGCTAAAACAGCATCTTCTGGTCCCATTGTGAAATTATCACCAATTGGTAAAAACGCTATATCAATGTTATTCAGTTCCCCTATTAATTTCATATCAGAGAATATAGCGGTATCTCCTGCATGGTATACAGTTTTCTCTTCTGCTGTAAATAAAATACCTGCTGGCATACCTGTATATGTAATCGTCTTATTTTCTTCATCAATATAACTAGAACCGTGGAATGCTTGTGTAAACTTCACTTTTCCGAAGTCAAATTCATGCGAACCACCAATATGCATCGGATGTGTATTTACACCTTGCCAACTTAAAAATGTCGCTAGTTCAAATGGTGCCACAACAACTGCATTATTTTTCTTCGCAAGCTCTACTGTATCTCCAACATGATCACCATGTCCATGTGATAAAAGAATCGCATCTACTTTTACATCTTCGGCCTTTAAATCTGTCTTCGGATTTCCAGTTAAAAATGGATCAATTAAAATCACTTTTCCATTCGTTTCAATTTTTACAACTGAATGTCCATGATAAGATACTTTCATTATTACATTCCTCCCCTATTCACATTCTCACTTTTTATTCTACATGATTTTTCAATTCCCTGTCTTTTCTAACATCGATTTACTTGTCATAACGCTTTCCTCCGATGTAAAGTTATATTTGTAATTAAATATCTCGGGGGTGCCAATCGATGAATGCTAGATTAGAAAATTTAATGCAATGGCTAAAAGAAAAAAACGTAGAAGCTGCGTTCTTAACTTCTACACCAAACGTTTTCTACATGACAAACTTCCACTGTGAACCACACGAAAGACTTCTTGGCATGTTTGTATTCCAAGAAAAAGAACCTATTTTAATTTGCCCTAAAATGGAAGAAGGTCAAGCGCGTAACGCTGGCTGGGCACATGAAATTATCGGATTTACTGATACTGACAGACCATGGGATATGATTGCAAAAGCAATTAAAGACCGCGGCATCAATGCAAATGCAGTTGCAATTGAAAAAGAACATTTAAACGTAGAACGTTACGAAGAATTAACAAAACTATTCCCAAATGCAGCTTTCAAATCAGCTGAGGAGAAAGTTCGTGAACTTCGTTTAATTAAAGATGAAAAAGAACTTTCTATTTTACGCGAAGCAGCTAAAATGGCAGACTACGCTGTTGAAGTTGGTGTAAATGCAATTAAAGAAGATCGTAGCGAGCTAGAAGTATTAGCAATTATCGAACATGAATTAAAAACAAAAGGCATACATAAAATGTCATTTGATACGATGGTATTAGCAGGTGCAAACTCTGCTCTTCCACACGGTATTCCAGGTGCAAACAAAATGAAACGCGGCGATTTCGTACTATTTGATTTAGGCGTAATCATTGAAGGTTATTGCTCTGACATTACACGTACAGTAGCATTCGGTGAAATTTCTGAAGAACAAACTCGCATTTATAACACTGTACTTGCTGGACAACTACAAGCAGTTGAAGCATGTAAACCAGGTGTTACACTTGGTGCAATCGACAACGCTGCTCGTTCTGTTATCGCAGATGCAGGTTACGGCGACTTCTTCCCACACCGCCTTGGTCACGGACTTGGAATTAGCGTACACGAATATCCAGATGTAAAAGCTGGTAACGAGTCTCCATTAAAAGAAGGTATGGTCTTCACAATCGAGCCAGGTATTTACGTACCAAACGTAGGTGGCGTTCGTATTGAAGATGATATTTACATCACAAAAGACGGGTCAGAAATTTTAACGAAATTCCCGAAAGAATTACAATTTGTGAAATAAGAAAAAGGCAGCTTAATTGCTGCCTTTTTCTATTTTTCTACTATTTCACATTTCTCTACAATCATTTTTGCTGGATAACTTTCAAGTATTTGAGAAAACCATACTTTTATTTTATCCCCTGTTTTTAATTGATTATATGCGCTTTTATCCTTAAAGCTCAAAACCGTATGTGATGGATATTCTTTATTCATTTGTTGTTCTATATAATTTTGCAACTCTACTTTTGTTTCAAACGTTTTATCATCGACAAAAAATGCCGTGTCATTTCTTAATATGACATACCCCTCTTCAGATACTTTTTTTACTGCTACTTGCTCTACTTGTTTTGTAGTACACGCTGATAATATGATTAGAAATGCACCTAAAAACATAAACATAGAAAATTTTATATGCCTATTCATTTTTATCCCCTTACTCTATGCTATTTCCGCTTTAAAACCATTTTCTCCTCATACTTATCATCCCATTTAATCACAACTTCTATCGGTTCATCTTTAGATAGAGGTGCACAACTTACACAAGAAGATTTCATTTCAATCCTTGCTCCTTTATGAACTTCTGACGTTTCTTTCATTGCACTAAAGGCTCTATTAATAGCAATCTCTAAATTCTTAAATTCTGTATTCCCATCTCCGCCCTTATACTGAAATGTAAACACTCCATCTTCACTGTCATCCTGAATATGCCCTTTATATTGTCCCGTCCAACTTTTGCTCTCGCTAGAAAAAGTAACATACGAAATCGAACAACTTCCTAAAAAGAAAATACTAATAAAAAAGAATAATGCTCTCTTCATAACGTCCCTCCATTCAAAAGCACTTATTTATTGTCTATTTCTTCCTCTTATTATATTATAAAAATACAGAATTTTCTAAAACAGGAGGTTTATATGTTACAACAACAGTTAGAAGAAATTCGTAATAATAATTACATACTGAATAACACACTTAACATTGATTCTTTAAGTTCCAATATGCTTGAGCATATCGGTGTTACCGATAGCTATTTAAGAGACAAACTTATTTACTCTACTTTTTTTCATCTCATCAAAAAGGACTACATTTCACACACGCAATTAGAGAAACTATTATTAGAAAGCATTAGTGAAAAATATTTATTGTATAAAATTCATTCGGATGACGAAGATGCTGTATTTACCCGCGCATTTACGACATTATTACTTGCGCTCATTATTGATGCTGATACAAAATATAATTTCTTATCACAGAATGATATTTTAACTGTAAAAGATCAATTGATTCTATATATGAACAATGAACATGATTTCCGTGGATATGTTCAAGACCACGGCTGGGCACATAGTATCGCTCATGCTTCTGATACATTTGAAGCGCTTGTTCGTAGTCCTAAACTGGCAACTTTATATTACGAAGAAATATTACAAACTTTATTAAACAAAGTTTGTGTCCATTCTATTTACTATAAATATGAAGAAGACGAACGACTCGTTTATCCGATCGTCTCAATGCTACAAAATGGTCTAAAGGAAGAAGTACTCATAGCAGCCCTTCATGACTTAGTAGCCCAATTACCAGTCCAAAAACAAACACTACATATTGAATCGTACGAGTTTCTATACGGAAATATAAAATCTTTCTTACGTAGCTTATTTTTCAGACTACGCACACTTTCTATATGTGAAGAAACCGAATGCGAAATTGAAAATTTGCTACGAAAGCTTCCAAAATATTATTAAAAAAAGAAGGCCACTTAGAAAGTGCCTTCTTCTATTTCACTAATATTTAATTGAAATTTCACGATCCAAACTGAGAAAAGGTGGACAAGAAGTGCAAACGCCATACATGCTCCGCTCAAAAAAGTTAGTATAGGATGCGAATACACGTGCCCTAATCCATAGGATATCGCCACGAAAAACATTGTTATGTAAATATAAATTGCTCCATGTATTTGCCTCATATGAACCTCCTTTTCCCATATTATAACATAAATTTTCTGATTATTCACATTAATAGCTTGTAATCAATATTTCTCAACTGTTACACCTCTAACAGCAGCCTTAATATATGGTGCTCCTTGTAAACTTTGTAAATCCTCTGTTTTGCCTGTTACGACTACACCGTATATTTGTAAGTCTTTCGGTTCGGTGTTTTTTATTTCTTTATACGAATCTTTCGCATCATCCATATGTCGTTCATCTTCTGCTAATGTTTTCATTGCTCCTATAAATTCTTTTGAATTCCTCTCAAAATCCATTTTCATTTCCTCTTCCTTTTTTGCATAACTTCCCGTAAATCCATAAACACGATTAGACATTGTCGCATTTAAAACTGCACCTGTTGAGTCTATTAAGCCAACATATTTATCCGATTTCTTTTCATCATATGTATCAACCCAAAACCAAACTGGTTGTACATTTTTTGGTAGTATTCCCATAATTTCATCCATCGTATACGCTTTATCAAACGATAGGGCCACTTCCGCAACTTTATTTTTCAAATCCCCAATTTGTTTTAAATCATTCACGTAATTTATATATTTCATGAAAGGCAAGTAAAACCTCATTTCGCGTTGCATCGTTTGTATATTGTAATCCGGCAATTTCTCAGCTGCGTCTACATTAAATCTCTCTTCCTCTAAATGCGTATTTCCATTATGACTTCTTGACATATATCCCCACACATCATATTCATATATTTCATCTATCCACTTAACTGGTTGACCCGAAATATTTTTATATGAACTATACATAATAGAATCGCTCATTAAACCCATATTTAATTTTCTGTGAGAATAAAATTTTATGTTAGGACCCTTTACAGTTTGCTCTGCAAATACTCTTCTTTCCATCTCATTAAAGTTTTTTTGTTTCAAATATACTATTAAAGTGAAAGATCCAATAATCACTAAAGTAGATGCAAAGATTGAGATGAAAAAATTTCTAAAAAACTGCTTCCTCTTCGCTCTCTTCATCAAAGTCTTCATCTGCTTATCATCCATATTCAAATCAAAGTCCTTCCGACTCATCGTTTCTCCTCCTATACAATTTTTTAAATTGATTTCTTGCACGGTACAAACTTGTTTTTACTGTATCTTCTTTCATACTTAATAAAATGGCAATTTCCTTATAAGATAGTTCATATTCATATTTCAACAGTAAAATATGACGATAATCCTCCATCATCGTCTCCAATATTTCTTGTACCTCGCCTTGTAGTTCACTTGTTAAAAGCACTTCATCTAATGACTTTTGGCCAATAAGCACAACAGATTCAATCGCAATGGGATTTAGCCTTTTTTCTTTCCGATATAAATCTCGGTGTTGATTGATTGCAACCCTAAAGAGCCACGGTGTTAAATGCTCTAACGGTATTTCCTCCATAAGCAATAAAGCTTTATACAGCGTATCTTGCACAATATCTTCCGCTTCTTTTCTATCTGCTCCAATCTTAATTAAGTATCCAAACACAGCTTTTGACTTCTCTATTAATAACGATTCAAACGTATCATGACTCATTCTGCTCTCCCTTCTATATACTCAACGTTTGAGAGCGTAAAATGTATACAGCTTTTCTATAATTTTTTTCAACATAAAAAGCACACCTATTTTGATGTGCTTCTCTCCAACATACTATTCTATTATTTCATCGCTTCCTTCACAACATCTTGAATCATAACGACTTCTGTTTTCATATCAACAGACGGTGCTTCTTCATCAATACATTCATACCAAAACGCTACATGCTTTTTATCAATTTCATGATGAGAATTTTCGACAAGAGCCCCGCCTTCTCCTTGCACAGAATACCAATATAAGTACTCTTCTCCATCTCTTATTTCCCGGAAAATTGTCTCAACGTACATCTTCTCGTCGTTTAGTGTCAAAAGCACTTCTTTCATATTGTCATTAAGAAGCTGCATCCTTTCATCTACACGATGACTTTTACCTTGTTTCACTTTAAATCTCGTTAACTCCACATTCATTTTTATTCCCCCGTTTTCTTACGTACAAACAATCTATATTCTATTGGATTATAAAAACGTAATTTACTAGCTAATTTCCGCGAAGGAATATTGTCTACATAACAATCCCAGCACGGTGTAATATCATTTTGCATGCAATGTTCAATGAACCGTGTTGCAACAGCTTGGGCTAATCCTTTCCCTTGATATGCTTTATGCGTCGCAATATCAATTTCAGCAAATCCATTCCCATTAAATATCGAAACACATTCAGCTACAATTATCCCATCTTGTTCTATACAAAATCCGAAACCACCGTTCAAAAATAGCTCTTTTGATCCCCAATATTCTTTATAATACTCCTCTGTAAATTCATTGCTTCGTTCTATATCACTTTTATCAATACGCTTCACTTCATATGTATTTTTGTTTGCATTTCGTTTTCTCTCTTCAAAAATTTCTCGTTGAAATTTCATTCGCGGGATGTTCCGAAGTGTATTACTAAAACGCTCTTCTAACATCATTTCCCACTCGTCACTCGAAGTGAACAACGTAAATCTCTTCTCTGTTTTTTCAATAGCCATTTTTAAATGCGCAAATAAATATTCGTTATAATTTTGATCATCCGTATCACCAAATAAATAATAGATACCGTTAGCTGTACGAATTAGTCCTGCTGTTAACTTCTCGTTTGCAAAAACTTCACCATCTATCATTTGATCACATACCGCATGAGCAAAGGTTGTTGTCCTTGTATGACCTTCTAAAGTCGGAAGGATTTTTCTATACTCGGCTACAGATAATTTTTTCATAATTGCTCCACTTTAATCGTATCAGCCTCTATATTTTCAAAACAAAGATTTACCGTTCTCTTGAATGCTCTCGTTCTATGAATCGTGCATGCTGGAATTAAGATAGAATCATTTGGCTTTAAAACCGCCGTTTCTCCATCTTCAAAATCGATCAGTAGTTCTCCCTCTAGCACAATAAATAATTCATCCGAATTAGAATGATAGTGCCAATCATATTCACCAGTAAATACAGCGATTCGTAAGCAATGACTATTTACATTTGAAACGACAAAATTTTTATGTTGATCTTGAATGTCCTTCGATAATTCTATTAAATTCACAGTTTTCATCTTTCGTCCCACCCTTTCATTAGTCGTTCTTCTGAAAAACTAATTTAGTCTCCACCACCTCCGCAATCTCCTCCACTATCACTTGAGCTGCTACAATCATTGCTACTGTAGTCACCGAATCCACTTGATGAGCTTGAATAATAAGACGAATTTCTTTTCTTTTTTTGCCTTTTTTCTCCACCATTCTTATTAGTTGATAGTAATGTTCCAAACACTAAAACATGTACTAAAATGGCTACCATTAAAAAAATAATAAGTACAAATACATGTAAGGATAAATTTGAAACTGGTAACTTAATTAAGTTAATAAAAATAATACACATGACAATAAAATACATAACATTCGCCGCATCTATTAAACCACTTTCAATTTTAGACCTAGGTCTCTTTTTCGTAACTACTAACTCATGTTTACTCCTTATTACTCCTCTTTGTTTTTTATGCTTCCTCCGCTTACTTTTTCTTCCCAATCTAATCCCCCCTCCCAAATTTTATATAATTCTAAATTATCACAATCCCTACTTATTAACAGTAATACACAACAATTTTTACAATTTATTACCTTATAAAAAAAGACCCTCCTCATAAAGGAAGGTCTCGAATTTGTCTCTATTATGATAAAGCAGGAGCTTTTTCAAGAAGCTCTTTCGCATCAGCGTATTGTAAGCCGTGAGCTTCTGCAACTGCTTCGAATGTTACGTATCCATCTAATGTGTTAATACCTTTTAGTAATGCAGTATTGCCTAAGCAAGCATCTTTGTAGCCTTTGTTCGCAATTTGTACTGCATATGGTACTGTTACGTTTGTTAATGCAAGAGTTGATGTACGTGGAACTGCTCCTGGCATATTAGCAACTGCATAATGAACAACGCCATGTTTTTCGTAAGTTGGGTTGTCGTGAGTTGTAATACGGTCAGTTGTTTCGAAAATACCACCTTGGTCAATCGCGATATCTACAACGACAGAACCTGGTTCCATTGATTGAATCATTTCTTCTGTTACAAGTTTTGGCGCTTTTGCACCTGGGATTAATACTGCACCGATTACAAGATCAGACTCTTTTACAGCTTCTGCAATGTTGTATGGATTAGACATTAAAGTTTTTACTTGGTTTCCGAAAATGTCATCTAGTTGACGAAGACGTTCTGCACTTAAATCGATGATTGTTACATCTGCACCTAAACCTACTGCAATCTTCGCTGCGTTTGTACCAGCTTGACCACCGCCGATAATTGTTACTTTGCCGCGTTTTACCCCTGGAACGCCTGCAAGTAAAATACCTTTACCGCCTTTGTTTTTCTCAAGGAATTGTGCACCGATTTGTGCAGACATACGACCAGCTACTTCACTCATAGGTGCAAGTAATGGTAAAGAACGATTGTCTAACTGTACTGTTTCGTATGCAATTGATACAACTTTGTTATCAATTAATGCTTTCGTTAATTCTGGTTCTGGAGCTAAGTGTAAGTATGTGAATAAAATTAAACCTTCGCGGAAATAACCGTACTCACTTGCAACTGGCTCTTTTACCTTCATAACCATATCTTGATTCCATGCTTCTTCAGCAGTTTCAACAAGTTTTGCACCAGCTTGTACGTATTCTTCATCTGTAAAGCCAGATCCTAAACCTGCTCCTTTTTGAACAAAAACTTCATGACCATTTTGTACTAAGTGTACTGCTCCCGCTGGCGTCATTGCCACGCGGTTTTCATTGTTTTTAATTTCTGTTGGAATACCGATACGCATTATTAGTTCCCCCTTGAGTTATGAAATGACCCCTGAATCATTTTTTAAAGCGCTTTCTACGCTCTTATATTTTAACATAATATCTCAATATTTGACAAAAAATAATACAAGTTTTCCGATGGATTTAATCTTACATGAAAGGACAGTATTATCCACACCTCTCAGCATACAGGATAAACTGTCCAATTATACGAAACTTCAATTTATTTCGCTCTATCGATGTCTATGAATAACATCTACTGCACCAGTTACTTCAATAATTGTACCGGTAATCATATCGGAATCTTCCTCACATAAAAACGAAATCGTTCTTGCGATATCTTCACCTGTTCCAGATCTACCAATTGGTGTGTTACGTTCTTTCAACTGACGTGCTTCTTGAATTGTCGCTTCTTTCATTTCACCAATAATATCACCAGGACATACCATGTTCGCAGTAATACCATATTCTGCTTCTTCATAAGCAACTGTTTTAGTCAATGAAACAAGTCCTACTTTCGCTGCTGCAAAAGCTGAACGATAAATCCATCCTGGTGCGCTATCTGCCCCTTGGAATCCGTAATTAATAATACGGCCAAAGTTCTGTTTTCTCATAATCGGAACGACAAGTTTCAACAAATGAAACACCGCTGTTAAATTACCCTGAATCATTTCATTCCATTCGTCTTCTTCATAATCGACTAACTTTTTTCGTTCAAACACATATGGACCAGCATTATTAATTAAAAAATCAATTTTGCCAAAACGGCTTATCGCTTCTTCTACTATTTTATGTAAATCTTCCTTTTTCGTGACATCCGCTTGCACGAATTGTAGACGCTCTTCCATATTTTTATATGTTTCTTTCATCGTTTCCATAGCAGTTATATCGCTATGATATGTTACTGTTACTGAATACCCTTTAGCCAATAACTTTTCTGTTACTTGCTTTCCTAAACCTTTCGTACCGGCTGTAATGAGCGCGTGTCTCACAAACATGCCTCCTTTTAAATTGCTATACTTCATATGTAACAAGTTCTCGCCCCAATTACAACTAAAATGAATTAAAGCAAAGTTTTCAAAATTCTGTAACGTTTCCGACAAGCACATTACCAAAATTTGTTTTATAATAAAGTTGTAAACGGTAATAAAAATGATTGGGAGGAATTTACTATGAATAATACATATACAAATATTTTAATCGCGGTGGATGGTTCTAAAGAAGCAGAAAGAGCTTTTAAAAAAGCAATTCAAGTCGCAAAACGCAACAATGCAACATTAACAATTGCTCATATCGTTGATGTAAAAGCATACTCAGCAGTAGAAGCTTATAGCCGCGCAATTGCTGAACGTGCAAATCTATTTGCAGAAGACTTATTAGAAGACTACAAAAAAACTGCGCTTGAAGCTGGCCTTGAAAAAATTGAAACTGTATTAGAATTTGGTAATCCTAAATCTAAAATTTCAAAAGAAATCGCTCCAAACCATAAAGTAGATTTAATTATGTGTGGTGCAACTGGTTTAAATGCTGTTGAGCGTTTCCTAATTGGTAGCGTCTCTGAACATATTATTCGCTATGCGAAATGCGATGTCCTTGTTGTTCGTGGTGATGAGGAGCAAGGTGAGCTTTAATTCATAAAAATAAATAGGGTAGATAAGAGGCTTTCTCTTATCTACCCTATTTTCATTTATACTTTAGGAATTCTGTAATCCGGATTATGTTGTTCCCAGCCACCTTGTGTATCTACACTCGTATCACCATCACCATCTACCCATATTGTTCTCCCGTCAGGTAAAACTCTTTCATGGGGTGTTACATGATGAGCATTTGGATTTTCCTCCGTCGTATATTCTACGTCAGTTGCATCTGGATGTACTGCTTGTGCTATGCTATCACTTCCTACTCCCTCAGCAATTCCATCTACACCATCAACTATATCTATAACTCCAACCGAGAAAACACCTACAGCCGCAACCTTTGCTAATTCTTTTCCTGCCTCTATCGCTTTATCAGTATCTCCCTCTCGTATCGCTTGCACCGTTTCAACTCCCTTTTCTGAAACATGTACAATACCTTTTCCAATTGTCGTTGCCGTATCTTGAACCGTTCCAAGTATTTCTTCGTACCCTCGCTTCGCTTGCTGTTTATCGTCTGTAATAAGCCCACCTATAGCATCATATGTACCATCAGCAAGATTTCCAACAATTTCCCCAGTTTTCACAGTAGCTTTATTAACGCCTTTTCCAACATCTTTTATGAAATTACTATTCGTAACTTCTCCTACCGCTTCTATCGCACCACCCACTACTTCAGCTGTAACTTTGGCCACTGCTCCAGTTATTGATTTTATTAAACCCATACCGCATCCCCTTTTTCTCTATAAATCATTATATAATATTATTACAATTATAATTATATAGTTGTAGCCTATATAACTACAACTTATTTCACATACTTCACTATAAATACAAGACAAACCACCACAACAATGACGATTGCCAACACATAAGATGGTAAGAACTTCATAGACCACAGTGCCATCATAATCGTCGCAATCGTTAAATACGTTTGCTTTGCATCTTCTGTCATTTTTTTACGAAGCAAGAACACATACAAATAACCGATTGGCGGCGTAATGAAGCACAGAACATATATGACTTTAGATTTTAAATACCATTTTTGTTCTCCGAGTTTCTTTATATCTTCTTCTATTCTCTTATGCTCTTGTTCTCTCGCTTCTTCTACAAACGGATCTTCCTCTTCTCCTCGCTTTTCTTTCATATAAGGAAGAAAGTGCACGAAAAAATAGTATGCAAATACGAACGCTCCAAATCCAATATTTAATCTTTCTAATGGAATATGCTCACTAAAGAAAACAGCAGTAAGTACTAAAGACAAACAGTACGTCATCATCCAAAATGAACGTTTTCTCTTTTTCCGTTCGATTTCTTTTTTATCTTGTACATGTTTTCTTTTCGAAAGCCATATTGAAATACAGCAATCTACTACAAATAGAATAAAGATAAATATCCCAACGTGTACTGTTTCTACATCCTTAAATGAAAAGATATTTGGGAATGCAACGTGTAATACAATTAGCGTGTACAAAATTAACCCTATAAAATAAATACGCCTCATTTTCCATTCCTTTCTTATTTTCTAACTTTAGGTTAACATACATTTTTTAGAAATAGATGGACAAAATATATGTGTTTAAAAAAGGAGGATGCTGCATGGATGATTCCGAACGCATTATTTTAGATGTGAATGGGAAAGAAATTGAAATGCTAGATACGATTCGTACTCATTTTAAAGATAAGCATGGCGTGGAACTAAGTAATGGTGCATTACTTAGAGATTTGATGGATATTGAGTATATTCGAATTACGGAAGATCGACATAAGTATGATTAATCGATGAAACTTTAAGCCTAGAGCAAAATGCTCTAGGCTTACTTACCTCCTCACGAAAAATGTTATGATTAGGAAAAAACAAGTATGGAGGATGCTCTACTATGAAATCTGAAAATATCTCAAAACATTTTCACACATTACATGTACAAAGGAACGAGTTCCTTCCTCATCTCCATTCATTATCACAAGAACAATTATGGTATAGGAAAGAGGACAAAAAATGGTCTACTGGTGAACACTTTTATCACTTATATTTAATTACAAGGATGCTCAAAGTAGCGATTAAATTCTCTCTCACTCTTATCCCTTATGCAAAGCTAAGAAAAAATACCCCATTTGAAACTGAAATACACGACATTTATGCCGAATATAAAGAAAAGCATGGTAAAGGAATGAAAGCACCTTGGATTTTAATCCCCTCAAAAAAAATCTATCACTCTATGAATGTAACTGAATTAGAAGAATTACTTTCCCGTGAAACAGATGAAATAAAAAAACTTGTTCAAAATATAGAAGAAAATATCGCCGGACATATCGTATTTTTAGATCCAATCGCTCACTATCCTAACCTGATTCAATCTATCCAACTATTAGCGATACATGAGAAACATCATTTTATGATTATGAAATGATAGATCCCCCCTAAAAATCTAAACACAAAAAAAGTAAGGTGCTTTCTAAAAAAGCACCTTACCTTCTCTCTCATACATCATTTAATTCCTACAAACTCTCCAACTAACGCTTTCGCCTTCTCCAAAGCTTTTTCAATTTGCTCAAACCCTGTCCCACCAGCACTGTTACGACGCTTTACAGCTGCATATGGTGAAAGAACTTCATACAAATCTTCTTCAAATAATGAGCTCATTTCTTTATATGTTGCTAGTGGTACATCTAGTAAATAAATTCCTTTTTGTGTGCAGTGTAGCACTAGCTTCCCAACAATTTCATGAGCTTGTCGGAATGGGAGTCCTTTACTTGCTAAGTAGTCAGCAATTTCTGTTGCGTTTGAGAAATCTTGCGTTACAGCTTGCCCCATCTTTTCTTTATTGACAGTCATCGTCTCTAACATGCCTGCCATAATATGAAGGCATCCTTCTACTGTTTTTACTGTATCAAACATTCCTTCTTTATCTTCTTGCAAGTCTTTATTGTAAGCGAGCGGTAATCCTTTCATGACTGTAAGTAAACTAAATAAATTACCGTACACTCTGCCTGTTTTACCGCGTATTAGTTCCGCCATATCTGGATTTTTCTTTTGCGGCATAATGCTGCTTCCCGTTGCGTATTGATCGCTCATTTCAATAAATTGAAACTCTTGGCTACTCCATAAAATAAGTTCTTCGCAGAAGCGTGATAAGTGCATCATGAGCATAGATGAGTTACTTAGGAACTCCAGTATGAAATCACGATCGCTTACTGCATCTAAACTATTTTCATAGATTCCATTAAATCCAAGAAGCTCCGCACTATATTCTCGGTCAATCGGGAATGTTGTCCCAGCTAATGCTCCTGCTCCTAATGGTGAAATGTTAATGCGCTTTAATGAATCTTCATAACGATTCACATCACGCTCTAACATCCAAAAGTAAGCGAGAATATGATGCGCAAATGAAATTGGCTGCGCACGCTGCAAATGCGTATAGCCAGGCATAATGGTTTCAATATTATTTTCTGCTTGATGAACAAGAACCGTTTGCAATTGTTTTGTAGCTTTAATAATATGTTCTACTTTTTCTTTTAAATATAAATGCATATCAGTCGCTACTTGATCATTACGACTTCGGCCTGTATGAAGTTTCCCTCCTACTTCGCCAATTTGTTCCATTAACATTTTTTCAATGTTTAAGTGAATATCTTCTGCTTCTACTGAGAATTGAAGCTTATTCTCTTTTGCTTCTTTTAATAAATACTGAAGCCCTACCTTTATTTTCTCTGCTTCTTCTTTCGTAACGATGCCTTGCTTTGCTAGCATCGTTACGTGTGCAATACTTCCGTTTATATCTTGATTTACTAATTGTTGATCGAAGGAGATGGATGCTCCAAACTCTTCAACCCACGCTTCCGCTTCTTCTGTAAAACGTCCGCCCCAAAGTTTGCTCACGCTTCCACCTTCTTTTGATTCACTTGGCTGTATACTTTCGTCGGTAAACCGAATAATGAAATGAATCCAACTGCTGCATCATGATTAAATTCGTCCTGAGCAGTATATGTTGCTAATTTTTCGTCATATAAAGAGTACTCAGATTTACGTCCTTCTACAATCGCATGGCCTTTAAATAATTTCACACGCACTGTACCTGTTACATTCTTTTGCGTTTCTTGTAAGAAAGCGTTAAGCGCTTGTTTTAAAGGAGAGAACCATAAACCGTTATAAATAAGTTCTGTTATTTTTTGCTCAATCATCGGTTTAAAATGCGCTACTTCTTTTACGAGTGTTAAATCTTCTAGCTCTTTATGCGCCGTGATTAACGTCATTGCTGCTGGACATTCGTATACTTCACGCGATTTAATACCAACAAGGCGATTTTCTACGTGATCGATACGTCCAACGCCATGTTTTCCAGCAAGCGCATTTAACGTTTTAATTAATTCTGAAAGTGAATATGCAGTACCATTTAAAGTAGTGGGTACTCCTGCTTCAAATCCGATTTCTACAAACTCTGGTTTATTCGGTGTATCTTCTAACGCCAATGTCATCTCATATGCATCTTCTGGCGGCGCTGCCCATGGATCTTCTAAAATACCACATTCGTTACTGCGTCCCCATAAGTTTTGATCGATTGAAAACGGGCTGTCTAAATTAATCGGAATGGGTACATCTTTTTCTTTTGCATATGCAATTTCTTCTTCACGTGACCATTTCCATTCACGTACAGGCGCAATCACTTCTAAGTAAGGATTTAACGCTTGAATGGAAACTTCAAAACGAACTTGATCATTCCCTTTCCCTGTACATCCATGTGCAACTGCAGTCGCCCCTTCTTGTTCTGCAATTTCTACTAATTTCTTAGCGATAAGTGGACGAGATAATGCAGAAACGAGAGGGTATTTCCCTTCGTATAACGTGTGTGCTTGCATAGCCATCAATGCATATTCATTTGCAAATTCCTCTTGAACATCAATCATATACGATTTAATTGCACCTACTGAAAGTGCCTTTTCTTTTACAAATGCTAAGTCTTTACCTTCCCCTAAGTCTAAACAAAGCGCGATAATATCATAATTCTTCTCTTGTAACCATTTAATTGCAACGGAAGTATCAAGACCTCCGGAATATGCTAATACCACTTTTTTCTTCTCCATTTTGCATCCCCCTAAAGAATAAATATTCATTTTATTTTATATTAATACACACTTTAACACCTTTTATAAAATGTATCAAGAGTCATTTTCAAATTTTTTCAAACAATTTCGTCGAGCTTATTTCTGTTTTCATGTACAATATAAGCAGGAAAACGGAGGTGAACTTATGGAAAAGTATTTCTTATACAATGAACATCTAGGAATTGAAATTCCGCATTTACAAGAAGACTGGGAAAGTATCCCCGAAAAAATGCAGCATGCTATTTTATTAAAATGGGAACAAGTTCGCGGAAAGATTCCTGATCGTATAAAAGAGCTCGAACACTATATTAATGCAAAACAGCATCATTTAAATAACGAAGAAAACTTCGAAATTTCTTGCAAACTTAATTCAGAAATTGCCGATCTCGCTTCCATCATTAATGACCTTTGGCTTTGGTATCGACTCACTCAAAATGTATCTGAGGGGAAAGCACACCAATGAAAAAAGCATGCCCCTCAATTACTTTGGGTCATGCTTTTTTGTCGTAACACGATTTACAATATATTTCTTGTGCTGTTTTTGCCAAACACACATCAAACGGACCAACTAATATACTTCTTTCTTTCGGCAACTTTACAAAAGCAACTAGCTCTTCTTCATATTGAATCTTTTTCTGACATGAAACACATACTAATTCTTTTCTTTTAAACATGTCTTTTAGCATATCTTCTCTCTCCCTTTCATCTATCTATACTGATATAATCTCATAACAATTAAGACTTGTAAAAAAATGACACATTCTGAAACAAATTATTCATATACTATGTACAAAAGGAGGTCTCAATTTTATGCGAGCTTTCATTATTATCGCTTTAACTTTTTTAAGTGTGATTAGCTGGGATGCGTTTTTTAAAGATAAAGGTGACCAGAAAGATACAACTGAATAAACGCCATCTTTTTCTTACTTATTGGACAAACTTTTAAACACTGTCCGATTTCACGAAATAACTTAGGCTTTTCTACAAAAATATTTAAACATAACAATTTTTGTAGATTCCCTCCGTTTATTGTCGGTTTCCATCCGCATACATTTTTTGAAAGTATGATATAATAATATAAATCTTGAAGGAAGGGATTTTGATATCATGATCGCTCGAAGGAGCATGTGGCATCGTATTGACGAATCATACACGTAGCGTATTTTTCAGCTTAGATACTTTAGTCTAGCGAAAAAAATACGAGAGTGGGGAAATTATGATTGCCCGAAGGATAATTTGGCAAAAAAAAGACTCTTCTTACACATAGCGTTTTGTTTAGGACTTAATTGTTACTAGCTAAACAAAACAAAGAAGAGCAGGATTGCTAAATGAAGAATCCTACTTCACGTTTTGTTTAGTCGTTTTAAGACTTAAACTAAAACGAAGGTAGGGAGAATTGATGGACGAGAGGATTATTCGTTATTTCTTCAGCGACATATAGCGTAGTTAGTTTTTTTCGTAAACTAACTGAAGCTACATGTGAGCTCGTAGTTAGTTTACAACACAAAAAGGACTACTAACTACGGAAAGAAGGAATAACGATGAGGAACATCCAAAGTCGACAAATTATTAAAGAAGTTTTTATGGTTTTAATCGGTTCATTTATTTTAGCAGCAGCGCTATATCACATTCACTTCCAAAACCACTTAACAGAAGGTGGCTTTGTAGGTATTGCACTATTCATCCAAAATTTTTATGATATTTCACCATCTATTTCAACTGTAATTATGGATATCCCAATTATTTTACTGTGTGCTTCATTTTTAGGTAGAAAAATGGTTGGTTATTCATTCCTAGGTTCGATTTCATTCGGAGTATTTTATTCTCTTATGGAAAATTATTCTCCATTTACGGTAGATTTATCAAATAATTTATTTGTAGCTGCAATAGTTGGCGGTGCGTTAGCTGGTATTGGACTCGGTTTTATATTGCGATTTGGCGGTGCAACCGGTGGAGACGATATTTTAACAATTGTATTAAGTAAACGAACTCGCTTTACAATTGGGCAAATTTTCTTCGTCTTTGACGCGATTGTTCTTGCGCTTTCATTATATTATTTAAATTGGACAGAAATTGCTTTCACTATTCTTTCGATTGCCGTACAAGCAAAAACATTGGATTTAATTTATTATCCAAAAGCAGAAAAAAAAGCGGAAAAGCAACCAGTATCTGTTCCAATGCCAAAAAAACATGCAACAAATTAAAAAAGCGAAAGGCTTCGGCCTCTCGCTTTTTTTACGCTCTCTTTTCTTTTTCAACTATGTGGCGCACTTGATAAAATCTATTTGCAAATTCAGTAACGTTTCTTGTTAAACGATAGTTCACTGTAGACCCGATTGCCATTCCAATTACCGGAATACCTTGGAATAATTTACGACGAAGAGCATAAATCGAAAATGTTTTCAAAATTTGTTTTAACACAACTTCAGTAGAAGCTGGTTGTAACACCGCTTCGTCTCCTTCGTAGAAGAACGAATCTTCTTGCTCTAGCTCTTGCAGTAAATTGTACCATGCGTATTGCTGAAGCCTTCCTGGTAGTAATGACGCATGAAACACTTTTAACGCAAGCATCATTTCATAAGGCTTGTTCACATCATGTCCAAATGATGTTGCAATAAGTTGAACAGCCTTCACATTTAATGCGATCATAACCGGAAAATCGGCTGTTAATAATAATAAACCCCCAGCACCCGTTGCTCCGCCTTGTACGAATGAATATAGGCGATGTCGCGCTGTTTGCTGCTCTGCTATGTATGTTAACTGATCAATAGATAATGCTTTCAAATCTTCTAGTTGCTCAATTGATTCATCAAATAATCTCGACGTTCCTAAAATACGATTACGCGCGTCTAACTGTGATTGTGAACTTTGAATCAATGCATGCAAATGAAAGAGCCATCCATCTGCTTTCGTAAAGAAATCTTTTCGTTTTTTCTCAGGTAATTTCGCAATTGTCGTATGTACCCATTTATCAAACATTTTTTGAAAATCAGTCGCTTCTTGCTCAACTAATTGCGATTCCCATTCTTTTATATTGTCTAAAATGGCTTGTTCTCGCTTCGATCGCATCGTAACAACCACCTCGTTCGATTTTTTTCTATTGTAACATATTTCTGCTTATTCTTTGCAAATATGCTTGTCTATCTTTATTCACATACCATTTTTTAATGACATAAAATATTAGCAAAAAGGATGAGATAAATCACATGAATCTATCCAATATAAAAAAAGAATATAATGCAGTATTCAGCTTAGGACAAAACTGCTGGCCTGCTTGGGCGTTATATCAATTCAAATTATCACCCTTTTTTGGCGTTATCGATTTTATGCTAAGCCCTTCATTAGAAAAAGTGAATGTATTATTACAAAATCGATTTGACCGTTTTTTACAGTTCGAAAACTTATCTTTCATCTCATTTTGGGATGATGGTGCGAAATTAAGACTCCGTGACAACCTATATGAAATTGACTCCTGCCATGACTTTAAAACAGATGTAAACACACCAACTTCTTGGCCTTCTTATACAGAAATTAAGTTAAACTATGAGCATCGAATTAATCGTTTTCTAACTACAATGGAAACGGCAGAATCCACATTGTTTATTCGAACGGGAGGAACATACGAAGAAGCACGTTCATTAGAACAAATTTTATCTCAAATAGTTAAACATACATTCTCTGTCCTATTACTCATTCCTGCAGATGTACCAACTATCGCCCACGAAGATTGGGGATTACAAAACATTTGTGTTATAAAATGCCCTATTATGGATGTATACCAGTACAATGAAGCATTTTGGAATGATTTATTTGATGGGATCACGATTAGACCGCAGGCCTAAATACACGATACTTTTTATTACAAAACACATTATAATCATCCTTATACAAAAGAAATAAGGAGTGATTATATATGTATCCACGTGCAAAAGCTTTTGGCATTGCTATACATCACGATCGCCTTCTCGTACAAGAATATCATACAGGCGATGAAACATTTTACCGACCTCTTGGCGGTTCAATTGAACTTGGTGAAAAATCAGCATATACCGTTATTCGTGAATTTAAAGAAGAGCTTCATACGGAAGTGGAAATCACCCATTATTTAGGCTGCTTAGAAAACATCTTTCATCTTGATGGAGAAATTGGTCATGAAATCATTCAACTATATTCTTTACGCTTATTAGACACATCACTATATGAAATGGAAATACTGAAGATACAAGATGAGCAAACCGTATCATATGCGAAATGGATTCCTACTACGGCATTCATTCAAAATGAAAAAATATTATATCCAGATGGAATTTTGAAATATATCCCAAAAAAAGACGAAACCCTATAGGATCTCGTCTTTTTTTCATATAGTATATTAACCAATATCTCCAAGACGTAGTACGTCACGAGCGATCATAACTTCTTCGTCAGTTGGAATTACGATAATTTTTACTGGAGAGTGTGGGAAGCTGATGAATGCTTCTTCACCAAATACGTTATTACGTTTTACGTCGAAGTATACGCCCATGTACTCAAGGCCTTCTAATACACGCTCACGAATAATCGCACTGTTTTCACCTACACCAGCTGTAAAGATGATAGCGTCAACGCCTTTCATACGAGCAGTGTAAGAACCGATGTATTTGTGGATACGGCTTACGAATACATCAAGTGCTACTTTCGCACGGTGGTCGCCTTCTTCTTCTTTCGCAATGATGTCACGTAGGTCACTAGAGTAACCAGTAAGACCTAACATACCACTCTTCTTGTTTAATACGTTAACTACTTCTTCTACTGTTTGGCCTGTTTTTTCCATGATGTATGGAATTAACGCAGGGTCAAGGTTACCAGAACGTGTACCCATTGTTACACCAGCAAGTGGAGTGAAGCCCATAGAAGTATCGATAGATTTACCGCCTTCTACTGCTGCGATACTTGCACCGTTACCTAAGTGACAAGAAAGTAAGCTTAAGCTTTCAAGTGGACGACCTAATAATTCAGCCGCACGCTCAGTTACGTATTTATGAGAAGTTCCGTGGAAACCGTATTTACGGATACCGAATTTTTCATAGTACTCATATGGTAGGCTGTATAAGAATGCAGATTCCGGCATTGTTTGGTGGAATGCTGTATCGAATACTGCTACTGCTGGTACGTTTGGTAATACTTCTTGGAATGCTTTAATACCAACAAGGTTTGCTGGGTTATGAAGTGGTGCTAAATCGCTTAACTCTTCGATATCAGCTAATACTTCATCAGTAATTAAAACAGAGTCAGCAAATTTTTCGCCGCCGTGAACAACACGGTGACCGATACCGCCAATCTCATCTAGAGACTTAACGATTCCGTTTTCAGTTAATTTTTTAAGAAGCATATTTACTGCTACTGCATGATCTGGAATATTTGTAATTTCTTTTTGTTTTTCGCCATCTACAGTAATAGTGAAGATACTATCTTCTAAACCGATACGTTCTACTAAACCTTTTGTTAATACTGTTTCACTTGGCATTTCAAATAATTGGAATTTTAAGGAAGAGCTTCCTGCGTTAATCGCGATGATTTTTGACATCTAGTCTTTCGCCCCTTTTTCTCTTGGTAGTTGTGTGGATATGTCCACAAACCGCTCGATTTTATCTGATTAAATTCACTAAATATGAAAACGTTTCATCATTAGTGAATTTTATACTCACGATTTTAATTTAAACATCGTCCGACATATATTTCAAGTGAAAAAATTGTAACACCAAGAAAAAATATATATTACAGATTTCAAAAAAATTCAGTTTAATCTAGTATATATTTAAAAATATGACATATCATATAAAACTGTACTACATGAATTACTAACCCTGTTACATATACCTCGCCTTATTTGTGGGTTGCAAACCAAGTATTTAATTGATCCATAATGTTCTCCATCGCCTTCATGTTGGAGAATTTAGGTAACTCCACTAATAACGCCTGTTTTGGCATTGTTACACTAGGACCTTTCTTTTGGAGAACAAATATACTTTTTGCATTTTTCTCGTTTTTAAACATGGAAACAGGTAGCTGTAATAGCCCTTGAATAAAACATGTTTCTTTAATAAATGCATGTAATTTTGGTGCTTGATCACTTTCAAAAATGAAGTTTGGTACTAGGAAGAATAAGTACCCGCCTTCTTTCGTATGTTTCACACTTTGTTCAATAAATAGGTGATGTGCATACGACATTCCTTCATCTGCTTTTAACTTATATTCACTTGCACCAATTTCATTTGGATAGTAACCAATCGGTAAGTCTGAAACGACTGCATCAACCGGATCGATATAAAGTGGCGCTAGTCCATCTTGATGGAAGAATTCGATTGCATGCTTTTGTAAATTCGCATTTACTAAAGCAAGTTTAATTAGCACTTCATCCACTTCTACACCAAATCCACTCATTGCTAGTCCTTCTTTGGCGCTATTAAATACTGTAGTCATTAAGTTACCTGTTCCAATTGCAGGATCTAAAACAGTAATTTCGTTTTGCCCTTGCATAAATTTATGGAATAAGTAGCTCATGAACATTCCAACTGCATCAGGCGTCATTTCGTGATTCGCTTGCACGCCTTCTTTCATTCCTTTTAAGATGGCTAACTGAAATGCTTTACGAATTTCTTCCCCTTTATATGTTTCTTCATTAAACGTACTATATTCACGATTCAGCCTTTCAATTGCTGATTCAGATAATTCCTCTTGTAAAATTGCTCCTTCAAACAAGTTATCACCTGTTTCTACAAGCGCCTCTAAATATGTTACATCTAATTCTTTACGTAAAACTACCGCAGAAGAATCAAAAATAGAAAATAATGTTTCTACTGTCTGACTCACGTACATTCCTCCTTCTCTCTTTTACACATAACTTATATCATACCACAAAGTATTTTTTTCCAAAAAGAAAAAGCGACCTCCTACAAAGAGCTCCCCTTTAAGTTATATATGATATAACGTTTTTTCTCATATATTGGTACCATTACGCAGCAATATATGAGAAAAAACGACCTCTTTATAAGAGGTCATTTCTTTCACATTATTTTGCCGCTTTAGCTGCTTCTAATGCTGCTTCATAGTTTGGATGGCTTGTACCTTCGCTTACGTATTCTGCGTAAACTACTTTGTCGTTGCTATCTACTACGAATACTGCACGAGCAAGTAAACGAAGCTCTTTCATTACTAAGCCGTAAGCTTCACCGAATGAAAGGTCACGGTGGTCAGAAAGTGTTACAACATTTTCTAAACCGTTTGCTGCACACCAACGTTTTTGAGCGAATGGTAGGTCAGCGCTAATTGTTAATACTTTCGCGTTTTCAATACCTGCTGCATCTTGGTTAAAACGACGTGTTTGTGCATCACACACACCTGTGTCGATTGAAGGTACAACACTAATTAATTTTACTTCGCCTTTGTATGTTTCTAAACTTACTGGAGATAAGTCATTTGCTAATACTTGGAATTTTGGCGCTTGATCGCCAACTTTAACTTCTGTTCCAACTAAAGTCATTGGGTTACCTTTAAAAGTTACGTTTGCCACTTGAAAATCCTCCCTTATTTAAACAAAATATGTACAATGTAAATGATAGTTTGTCCCTATCGATAATGCAAATAAAATCGCTTTATTTACAAAAAAATTAAAGAAGCTAATCCATTGATTAGCTTCTTATTTGTTAAATTTGAAATTCAGGATCGTCTTCTTTTCGTTTATCCATCATTTCCTTCACTTTATCAACAGCTTGTGGCGCTAATTCAATTATTTTATCGATGACGTGTGTTTGCTTATCTAAATGCAACACTTTTACACCCTCTCCATTTATAACAAGAAAAGCAACAGGATTAATAGAAACTCCTCCACCACTTCCCCCGCCAAATGGATGACGGCCTGAATGTTCTACTTTACCAAATTCACTTCCACCAGCGGCGAATCCGAAACTAACTTTCGAAACGGTAAGAATTACACTTCCATCTGCCGCTTTAATCGGATCACCAACAATTGTATTCACATCAGTCATTTGTTTTAAATGCTGCATTGCGGTTGTCATTAAACCTTGAATTGGATGGTCCATTCTATATCCCCCCTATGCTTGAACTGATTTTTCATTCGTACCAGATCTTTGTCTTCTCATAAACGTGAGTAATTTGATACCAGTTTTTATAGCACGAAATATACGAAAAGATGCTGTTAACTCACATCTTGATGCAAATCCTTTCCCTTGAAAAACAGGGGTAATTTCAAATTCTGGTACGTCGACAATATGCATATATTGTCCTACAACTCCAGCAGCCATTCCTTTTGTCCCCCATGCATATCCAGTGACAATTCCAGTGCTAGCTGCGTCGCCTGTTCCAATTTGCGTGTGCCATTTCCACCCATTGATTTTCACTCGTTTGAGAAAATCTTTAACAATAGTATGAACTTCTTGTAGCTTTTTTATCAGCTCCCCCATACTATCAAGTTGCGCCATAATTTTATTATCTAATCCACCGTCTTTTTCAGCTTTTTCGATTTTCTGCCCTGTCTTTTTCTGTTGTTTTTCAATTCTTTCCAATACATCAAACGTATATCGAATCATCCATATTTTCACTTGAAACAAACATTGCTTTTCCATTTCTGAATATAAAAATGTCACTTTAAGCTTTATTTTCGACAATAGTATAAGCAAAATAAAAAGGAGAAGAATTATTATTCCAATCACGAGCCACTTCATACGTATCATCCTTTCACTCCGTACCCATTATCGACAAGTTTATTCATCATTAAACAGAATCCTTTAAGATTGAATATAAAAATTTTTCTAAAAATAAAAAAGGATTTTGACATTTTATATCGAAATATATTATTTGAACATATCGTCGGGGAACGTATTTGGATGATATGTAGCACGAAGAACAGAAAATTTAACTGCAGTGGAGGGATACATAATGGCAGATCGTCGCAATTTATTTTTCTTTTATGGTGATGACAAAGCAACGCTCGTTGAAAGAATGAAACCAATCTATCGTATTTTAGAAGAGAATGGATTCACCATATTAGATCATCCAAAAAATGCAAACGCTATCGTCAGTGTTGGAGATGATGCAACTTTCTTACAAGCCGTTCGTAAAACTGGTTTTAGAGAAGATTGCTTATACGCAGGGATTTCTACGAAAGATGAAATTTCGTTCTACTGCGATTTCCATATTGATCACGTTGATACAGCCCTTCAAGAAATTACAAAAAATGAAATTGAAGTGCGAAAATACCCAACAATTCAGGTAGATGTAGATCACGGTACATCTTTCCATTGTTTAAATGAGTTCTCATTACGTTCTAGCATTATTAAAACATTCGTAGTAGATGTTCACGTTGATGATCTATATTTCGAAACATTTAGAGGGGACGGTTTAGTTGTTTCTACCCCAACAGGAAGTACAGCTTACAATAAATCGTTACATGGTGCGGTTGTTGATCCGCTCATCCCATGCTTCCAAGTAAGCGAACTAGCATCATTAAATAACAACACATACCGTACGCTCGGTTCACCTTTCATTTTAAATCACAAGCGTACATTAACTTTAAAACTAAAACCAAACGGTAACGATTATCCTGTTATCGGTTTGGATAATGAAGCGCTTAGCATTAAACAAGTGGAAAAAGCTGTTGTACGCTTAAGCGATAAACAAATTAAAACAGTTAAATTAAAAAACAATTCCTTCTGGGAAAAAGTACAGAGAACGTTTTTATAGCATTAAAATAACCGCTGAATTATGGGATTCCATAATTCGGCGGTTATTTATTTCTCTCGCTACCGGCCACTCTTCGTGTCATTTTTTGTCGGTAAGTCGATATATTTTCACGCGTCTTTCCTATACACAATCTTCCCATCAATTACAGTCATTTCTGCTTGTACTTCTTTTATTTCTTCTGCCTCTATTTCAAATATGTTTCGATCTACTATCGTAAAGTCTGCCTCATATCCTTTTGCGATTTGTCCTCGCTTCGCTTCTTTTCCGATTGCATAGGCACTTCCTGTTGTAAATAAAGAAACAGCCTCATATACCGTTAATCTTTCTTCCGGTATATAACATACGCCGTCAATAAAACTTCTGCGTGTAACAGCACTATATATACCTAAAAATGGATTCACTTGTTCTATTGGCGCATCAGATCCACCGTTGCAGTGTAATCCCGCTTCCAGTAACTTCTTCCAAGCGTACGCATAGCGAAGACGATGCTCGCCTAGTTTTTCAATGACTGATGGGAAATCCGATGAAACAAAGACTGGCTGTATATCAATAATGGCTTGCAAGTTTTTCATTCTCTCAATTAACTCTTCACGAGCGAGCTGGCAATGAATAATGCGATCACGCAATCCTTCTGCAGGTGGATATAATTCAAGTGCATCAATGACATATTCAAGCGATAAATCACCTATTGTATGAATCGCAACTGGCATATGTAAATCACGTGCTTTTTTCACTAACTCCGCAAGCTCTTCACGCGAGAAGATTGCAACTCCATTTGTTTCCTGCGCATCTTCATACGGCTCACTTAATAAAGCTGTTCTTCCGCCAAAAGAGCCATCAGAAAAAATTTTCATCGCACCAAATTCAATATAATGCCCATTTTCATATTCTTTTCGTTCATGTGCTACTTCATGGTGAACGAGTAAATGTGCTTTAAATGGCATTTCTTTTATAACATGAGAAAAAGCATTGTGCGTTTTTCTAAAACCACCGTAATAATTTAAATCTTCCGTATGCCCGCCAACAAGTCCATATTGCCAACAATCTTTAATTGCTGTTTGCAGGGCTCTTTGTAAATAAGCTTCATCAATTTCTGGCTGCACATGTTTAATTAATTCTTGTCCTTGTTCATATAAAAGGCCTGTTAACATATTTGATGAATCCCGGCCGATTTTCCCGCCTTTCGGGTCTTGCGTCATTTCTGTTATGTTCGCTTCTTGCAATATGTATGAATTCACCCATGTAACGTGGCGACAAACCCGCTTTAATAAAATTGGATGTTCTGTAGAAATTTCATCTAAATCACGTACATGCACTTGTTTTGTATCTGTAAAGTTATTTTCATTCCAGCCTTCTCCAATAATCCAAGAGCCCTTTGGAGCTTCTTCCACTCGCTCCCGCACAAGAGTCAGCACTTCGCTATAAGATGTACAGTTTGATAAATCTAAACGAAGTAATCTCTCTCCATGACCAATAAGATGCATATGACTATCAACGAGACCTGGAATCATCGTTTTCCCTTTTAAGTCGCACAACTTCACGTCTGAATATTTGCTTTCTAGCTCTTCCTTACTCCCGGCATCAACGATCATACCCTTTTCAACATAAATAGCTTCTACTTTTTCATTCTCTTCTCTCATCGTGTAAATGGTGCCGCCATACCAAATTTCTCCCATATACCCATCCCCTTTTTCCTTAAGTCTACGAAATTAATCCGTATAAAAAAAGCACCATTTCGATTAAAAATGGTGCTTTTCCAAAAATTAATTTTGTTCAGTAGGATTCGTTGTGATTTGCCATTCAATGCTAAATTTATCTTTTAGTTGTCCGTATGCTGGGCTCCAGAATGTTTCTTGAAGTGGCATAATAACTTCTCCACCTTCTTGTAACTTTTCGAATACTTCTTTCGCTTTTTCTGCATTACTAATTTGAATTGCAATTGTTACTTGAGATCCGATTGCATGCCCTTGACCTGGGAATGTATCAGAAATCATAAGGTCCGTGTTACCAACTTTTAAAGTAGCATGTAAAACGCGCTCTTTTGCTTCAGCTGGAATCGGGTATTCTGGATTTTCAGGCATGTCACCAAAAGTTTGCATGACTTCTACTTTTGCGTCTAACGCCTCTTTATAAAACTGTACAGCCTCTTGCCCACTACCATCTAAAACTAAGTACGGATTAATACCTAAAATCATACGGACACCTCTTTTTTAAGTTTATAAAATCGAACTTGTGTTCGTTTTTATATTATCATTGTTTGCCATTTCATTCAACTATTTCCTTCACTGTTTTCAAAATTATTTTGACGGAATCTCCATCTCTTGTTTTCTAAGTTCAATACGGCGAATTTTTCCGGAAATCGTTTTTGGTAGTTCATCTATAAATTCAATTTTGCGAGGGTATTTATATGGTGCAGTGAGTTCTTTGACGTGTTGTTGGAGTACTGGAATTAATGTTTCTTCGTTCTTGTCTATATTCTCTCTTAATACGATAAATGCCTTCACGACACTTCCGCGAATTTCATCAGGGCTTGCAACAACCGCACACTCTCTTACATAAGGATGTTTTACGAGTGCATCTTCTACTTCAAACGGCCCAATTGTATAACCAGAGCTAATAATAATATCATCACCGCGCCCTTCAAACCAGAAATAGCCTTCTTCATCTTTCTTCGCTTTATCACCAGTAATATAATAATCACCGCGGAATTGCATTGCTGTGCGCTCATCGTCTTTATAATATTGTTTAAAGAGGGCTGGTGTTTCAATGTGAACTGCAATATCACCAACTTCTCCTACCTTTACCGGAATACCTTCCTCATCTACAATATCAACGTGGTTGCCTGGCGTTGGTTTTCCCATTGATCCTGGTCTAATATCCATTCCTTTCATTACACCAACAAGTAATGTGTTTTCCGTTTGCCCATAGCCGTCTCTTACTGTAATATTAAAGTGCTTTTGGAACGTTTCAATGACTTCTCTATTTAACGGCTCACCTGCGGATACAGCGCTATGTAACGCTTCTAAATTGTACTCACTTAAGTCTTCTACTTTTGCCATTAATCTATACTCAGTCGGCGTACAACAAAGCACATTCACCTTATTATCACCTAATAAGTTTAAATACGTTTTTGGTTCAAACTTACCGTGGTATACAAATCCGGTTGCACCTGAACCGAGAGTTGCTACAAACGGGCTCCAAATCCACTTTTGCCAACCTGGACTAGCCGTCGCCCATACAACATCATTCTCTTCAATCCCGAGCCAGTTTGGAGCGCTCGTACGTAAATGAGCGTATGCCCATGCATGCGTATGAACAACACCTTTTGGATTTCCTGTCGTCCCTGACGTGTAAGATAAAAAGACCATATCTTCTTTATCTGTCTTTGCCATTTCTAACAGGTCACTTTCTGTTTCTAACGCTGTTTTTAAATTAATCCATCCATCTACTGACTGCTCGCTCAGAACGAATTTTTGAAGAGATTTCATCGCTTCTATATCATCAAACTGCCCAATGTACGGCTCATAACTTACGATTGCTTTTACTTCCCCGTGCCCAATACGATATTCGATATCCTTCTTGCGTAACATTTCCGAACTCGGAATTACGACAAATCCTGCTTTAATCGCAGCGATATACGTCATGTACGCTTCAATTAAACGTGGCATCATAATGAGGAGCTTGTCCCCTTTTTGCAGACCACTCTTTATAAAAGCGTTTCCAATTTTGTTCGCACCTTTCATTAACTCAGCGTATGTAACTTCTCGTCTATTCCCTTTATCATCTTGCCAAATTAAAGCAAGCTTCTCTTTATCACTTGTATATTTCTCTATTTCAGAAACTAAATTATAAGACGCTGGCGCCAACAATTCTTCTCTCTTCATACAATATCCTCCTCCATTTCTATGCCTCCCTTATATAATAAAGAATTTTCAGTCAATTTTGAACCCTCTTCTTTTGACAAATTTTTTATATCTATGTCGAAATGAATGTATAACGGTGCAAACAACAAAAAGAAAGAGCGGGAGAACCCGCTCTTTCTAAGCCATCATATATGGGATTATTTTTGGAAACCGCCTAATTGTTGCTCAGCTAGTGAAACTAGACGTTTAGTGATTTCGCCACCAACAGAACCGTTAGCGCGAGATGTTGCATCAGCTCCAAGTTGAACACCAAACTCTTGAGCGATTTCGTATTTCATTTGATCTAATGCTGCTTGAGCACCAGATACTGCTAATTTATTGTTGCTTGCCATGTTGTATCACCTCCTTGTGAGTATAGAGTGTGATAAACAACATGACTTCATACACGTTTTAGATATGGTAATTTATGGTTTTAGAAAAGTTCTTCGAATTTTTCTTCTTCCGCCACTACTTCTACCGTTTGTAATACCATTGTTTCTTTGTTCGCTACAGCTTCATCGATTAATGGTGTGAAATCGTATTTCGCTTCAAAACGATTCGCTTTTTCACGCTTCGGCTTCGTCGCTGGGCTTGCTGGTGTGAATACTGTACAGCAATCTTCGTACGGACGAATTGAAATATCATATGTGCCGATTTCTTCAGCAATTTTAATAATTTCTAATTTATCCATCGTAATAAGTGGACGAATAACCGGATAGTTTGTTACTTCGTTAATTGTATGCATACTATCTAACGTTTGGCTTGCTACTTGTCCAAGACTTTCACCAGTCGTGATTGCAAGTGCATTACGTTCCTCTGCAATACGCTCTGTAATACGCATCATCATACGGCGCATAACTGTCATTGAATAGCTAGATGGAATTTCTTTATTAATCGTTTTTTGCACTTCTGTAAATGGAACAAGGTGAAGCGTTACACGTTTACAGTACTTCGTTAACTCTTGTGCTAAATCGATTACTTTTTGTTTTGCGCGCTCGCTTGTGAAAGGTGGGCTATGGAAATGAACTGCTTCCACAGACACGCCGCGTTTCATCGTTAAGTACGTTGCTACTGGGCTATCGATACCACCAGAAAGAAGTACCATTACTTTTCCGCCAACGCCAACTGGTAAACCACCAGCTCCCATGTGCTCACCACACATAATATAGCTGTAACCACTGCGAATTTCTATACGTACATTCACATCTGGATTATGAACATCTACTGTGATATCCTCTGTATTTTCTAAAATGTGCCCACCGATTTCTGGAAGTAACTCCATCGTCTTCATTGGGAAGCGCTTATCAGAACGGTGCACTGTAATTTTAAATGTTTTCACATCGCCTTTTACTTGTAAGAAAGCTGCTAATGCACCTTTTTTAATATCTTCTAATTCTGATGGTACTTTCATCGCTAAGTTAAACTTATGAATACCAAATACATCTTTCAATCTTTCAGAAATTGCTTCATGGTCTTCGCCATTTAATTGGATGTACATACGATCATGTGTTGCATCGATTTTAATATTTGGGAACTTTTTCAGTTTGAACTTTACGTTATCTTTTAATGTGCTTACAAATTTAGAACGGTTCTTACCTTTAGTCGTCATCTCTCCATAACGAACTAAAATATATTCATATGTCATCATATTTCTTTACCTCATCACTTCATATAATTTTGGCATCGTCTCTTTCACAATACCTTCAAATTGTTTTACTTCTTCCATCGTGTTTTCTGGTGCCAAACTAATACGAATAGCACTTGCAGCAGCGGCATGGGGTACTCCCATTGACACTAACACTCTGCTCACTTCATTTGCTTTTGAAGAACAAGCAGACTTCGTCGATACATATACACCGTGCTCTTCTAAAGCATGAACGACCACTTCTGGTTTTAAACCAACAAATGATACATTTAAAATGTGCGGTGCTGCATATGCAAGCGACGTATTGATTGTTACATCTTCCATCTCTTTCAAGAAACGGACAAGCTCTGTTTGTAAATTGTGCAAATGAGCTATCTTTTCTTTCACTTGTTCCATTGTCATGCGAAGTGCTTTCACCATCGCTACAATGCCAGGTAAGTTTTCTGTACCAGAGCGATACTTAAGCTCTTGTTGACCACCTGATAAAATTGGATCTAACCTTACGCCATCACGTACATAAAGAAGACCCGTTCCTTTTACACTGTGGAATTTATGTCCAGATATTGAGCAAAGATCAATATGAGAAGCATATAAATCAAGCGGTACTTTTCCTATCCCTTGTACATGGTCCACATGGAATCTTATTTTCGGATAGTTCGATAATAACGTTCCAATTTCAGCAACAGGCTGAATTGCTCCAGTCTCGTTGTTCACGTGAATAATTGACACAAGAATCGTATCTTCACGAAGTGCTCGTTTTACATCCTCTACCGATACAACACCATGCTCATTAACCGGTAAATATGTTACATCAAAACCGAGATCTTCTAATTGTTTATATGCTTCAAACACAGACGCGTGTTCAATATTTGTTGTAATGATATGTTTACCGCGCGAACGATTCCTCATCGCTATTCCTTTAATCGCAAGGTTATTCCCTTCCGTTCCACCTGATGTGAAAATAATCTCAGAAGGTTTAACGTGAAGAAGCTGCGCTGCAATCGTTCTTGATTGTGTTAATAGACGCTCTGCCTCTCCTCCAAGCGAATGAATAGAAGAAGGATTACCAAAATATTTCCCAGCAACCGTCACGTACGATTGAAGGGCTTCTGGATATGGCTTCGTCGTCGCACTATTATCAAAATAGATCATCGTTCTTCCCCTTTCAGCGCTATCACATCATATAATCATATCATAAATACTTGTCATTACGCTAAGACTACGCAAAGGTTCCGTTTTATCCCGATTAGTGAATAATAATAATTAGTGAGATCCCCCACTGATTACAGTTTCACTTTATTTTGAAACGAATAACCTTGCTGTATTCCGCTATTCATTATAGCAACATCGCCTGCAAAATTACACAAAAAAACAAACCCTTATGAAAGGGTTTGTTCATTGTCTACATATTCAGCTATTTTTTGAACAACGCCAGGTTCAAGTTGCTCTAGTACAGAAGCCGCTTGTTCTAAAGCTGCATCGTATTGATATTCACGGAATAATTTCTCCGCATAATTTAAGCTCTCTGCAAGGTTCTCATCATGACTGCGGTAACGATTACCGTATTGAATTAATTTTTCAACTAAATACGCTTGTCCAATTAACTCTTCTGTCATTTCAGCTACACCATTAACAGTTGTGTACGCTTCTTCTAAACTGCTATTTACAGCGTTCATATTTAACGGTTTCACTTCTAACTGTTCATATACAGCTTGCATTGCCATTTGTCCTCTTTTTAAATCTTCCATAATGCTTTCTGGAAGACCTGGCAAATTCGACTTTTTCATAAAACGTTTCGTTTCAAAAATGATATTTCGCATTTCTTGTAACTTCTCACGCGCTTCAAATTCTTCTTTACGCATCGTTTGCAACATTTCTTTATATTCTGCATGAAGTACTTTTAACGTTTCACATTGCTCATAAACCTCTTCTAGTTCCTCACGAATAATAGAGAAGGCAATATCTTGTTCCGCAACGCGTAATTGCAGCATTTCAAAACGTTTCATTAAAATGTGCATTTGCTTTTCAATTACTTTTTGAGACTCAATGTCCTTATCTTGTAACTGATAACTTTGTTTCACAAGTTGTGTTTCTGCTTTTGTTTCAATCGTTTCAATGCGAATTTCTTCTAAGTCTTCATAAACAGAAAGTGTTTTTTGCTCCACATAATGTCTCGCATGTACTTCTTGTTCTAATTGATCATAGAAGCCATCTAAACGCGTTTTTAAGTTTTCTACTTTTTCAGCTGCTTCCGTTATATGAAGCTCCTGTATATCCATTAAACATGTTTGTAGTTGTGTCGTCATATCACGAACTTCTTTAGGGACTTCCAAATACTCTAATACATAACCTTGTCTTACCATGTCATTATGTCCGTGTAATAAATCTTCCAGCTGAACTGGTAACGTCGCTTGACACTCTACCAATAAATCTGGAATTTGATGAATAATGATTTCTAAGTTTGCTAAACCTTCTTCTAAACTAATGACAATTTCTCTCGCCTTTAAGTAGTCGCCATTATCTGTTGCCTCTTCAAAGCTTTTAAACTTATTAGATTCAGCATCTAGCATCTCTTCGATTTTCTGCTCTGCTGCTCCATACATATGTCTATGAGCAAGAACACTCTTCTTCATACTACGATATGTATCACGTAACCCTTCAATTTCCGAGCTATTTTTTTCATGGCTTTCTAACAATTGCTGTAATTCATTTAAAATGTCTGTAATACGATTATCAGCGTCATCTAAACCACTTATGGATTCATTCATCGCATGCTTTGCTTTTCGGAAGGAGAATTGCGAGGCGAATTTTCGCGCTTGCGCTAAATCTTTGTCTGCTTTCGGAAGGGTTGTTGATACAATCTCATCCCATTCTTCACGCCATTTACCAAACAGTTCTTCTGTTTGACCTGTCATATTTAAGTCTTTCACCCGT
This sequence comes from Bacillus sp. EB106-07-01-XG149, assembly GCF_058791555.1. Taxonomy (NCBI): domain Bacteria; kingdom Bacillati; phylum Bacillota; class Bacilli; order Caryophanales; family Bacillaceae; genus Bacillus; species Bacillus sp. EB106-07-01-XG149. The sequence goes on from NZ_JBYTDP010000002.1 coordinate 921,239, forward strand.
TTTAGTTCATCTGCCACAGGCTTATCTTTTATCTCTTGTTTCCACTGCTCCAGTGCTTCAATATCTTTATATGAACGATTTCTTATCACAAGCTCTATCATGAGCAGCACTAGAATAGAGCTTACTACAATGATAACGATCGTCAGGATAGAATCCATGCAAAAAAGCCTCCTAGTTATATCTCTTTTTTTGTCCGTTCCGTTTATGAAATGGAAGGCATTATGTATAAAAAGGGAATCCCCCTATATTTAACAACTAACAATGTACTAATCATACCATGTAATGGCGTGTTTTTGACCTAGTTTTTTTTAAAATTTCATGTTTCTTTCAATGCAATTGTAATCTTTCTCAATCTTCTGTTTGGATTATCTCCCATCATCAAATGATTGTAATAACAGGTTCTCTTTCATATGAGATACGAAATAAATTTTGCGCACAAGTGGTGGCTCAATTGAAATCGCATGCACATTTCCTTGCTTTACCGCTTGCTCTACTGCGATTTCTGGAAGTAACGTAATACCAAGTCCAGCTCCGACCATTGCAAGCATCGGTTCTGCATAAGAAGTTTCAAATGCAATGATTGGTTTCGCCCCTATCCCTTGAAACATATTCGTAATCATTTTCCTTACATCACAAATTTCTGGATATACGATTAACTTTTCATTTTGCAAATCTTCCATTCGGATTACTATTTTCTCTTTATAAAGATGATCACTTGAAACTACACAAACAATTTTTTCTTCTCGCATTTCTTTTATACACGTAGCGTCTTCTACTACTGAATCGACGAACATCGCTTCAATCTTCCGCTCTTTAAAGAGTCCCGTTAGTACTTTCGTATGCTCAATTTTCCATTCTACTTCGAATCCTTCACCTAATACATCTTTACATTTTGATATATAATGCGCTGCTAAACTTGGCAATATGCCTATAGAAATTTTCCGCTTCTCTTGAAAATTCTTCATTTCGGCTTTCACTTCATGGATGTGTTCCAAAATCGGTAACATTCTTGTTATAAATAACTCTCCAGCTTCTGTTAATTCCACTCCTTGCGCGGAACGCTTCAGTAAAGTAACCTCTAAATCCGCTTCTAACCTTTGAATTTGCTTACTAAGCGCCGGTTGAGAAATATGTAAAAGCTTACTCGCCTTTGATAAACTTCGCGTATTCTTCACTTCAATAAACGATCGTACTGCTTCCAAATCCATCGTACACACCTCTAACAAAAAGTTATAACTGTCATAAAAAATCGATATTTCCCTCTATAAACAATTACTCTTTATACTTATTTCATCAACTTACTATAACGAAATGAAAAGGGGAAAGATACTCTTGGACAAAAAACAAATGCTACTCGGATCCCTCCTATGCTTACTTGCCGTAACGGCTTGGGGATTTATGTTTCCTGTCATGGCAAATGCTCTGCAGTTTATCGATCCGTTCTTCTTCACAACTATCCGATACGGATCAGCAGCTATTATTTTTCTTATTTTGCTATTCATTACTGAAGGAAAAACTTCACTCCACTTAGAAAAAAGAACACTTTCGTTATTCTTTTACGGAACAGTCGGTTTCGCTGGATATGGTTTTCTCATTTTTTACGGCCAACAACTTGCCGGGCCTTCTGGGGCCATTCATGCTGCGATGATTCAATCTCTTATGCCGCTCATCGCTTTATTATTGCAGTGGATAACAAAAAACAAACGCCCACAAAACTACACATTCCTTTGTATGTTCGTTGCATTGCTCGGTGTTATGCTTGTCATTTCAAAAGGAAATATTCACTTTTTATTTGGAGCTGCCAGTCACCTCTCAACAAATATACTTATGCTATGCGGCGTTACTTGCTGGGTCATTTATACGAACGGTGGTGCTCGTTTTCAATCTTGGTCACCACTTCGATATACGACGTTAACTTGTTTATTCGGCTCGGTTTCACTCATCGTTATCGTCACTTTCTTCACTTACACAAACATCGTTACTATGCCGTCACTTCGTACAATTATGAGCGTTCGTTTTGAACTCTTGTATATGTCGATTGTTGCAGGTGTTATCGCTGTATTTTGCTGGAACACAGGAAATCGCTATATTTCATCTATTAACGGCATATTATTTATGAATTTAGTTCCTGTACTTGCACTTATCGGTTCCATCTTTCGAGGTTATACAGTCGACAAAATTGAAATTGCCGGAGCCTCATTAACAATTATCGCGCTATTATGCAACAATGTATGGCAAAGGAAAGAAAGCACAAAAATCCCCACCTCAGTTCGTTAGGTGGGGATTCTTCACATATGAACAGCTCTTGGTAATTCATAGTATATATTCGTTATACATAATGTGTGTTCCATCCATTGTTCAATTTCTTTCGTGTACATTTCTATGAAAAATGTCTCAGACGGAAAAGAATGCAGCACTTCTGATATATATTGCGGATATAAAAACGGCATATTCATCATGCCTTTTAATTGCGTCATAAACATTGTAAAAGATACCTTTTTAAATTCTTGCTTCATTTGTCCATGCTTTATAATTTGCTCTATATAATATCTTTCTTTAGAAAAGTAAATGGTCATCACTTCGCGAATTAATGTCGTATCAAGCGAAAGCTCTCGGTAAAAAAAACGTGTCAATTCCCTATTTTCAAATTGATATCGTAAAATCCCACGCACCATTTGCACCATCATATCTTTAGCCGACAAATATTCTCTCTGTTCAAAGGACGTTTCAATCACATGAATATATCCTTCTAAAAAGTCAGTAATAAGCTGTTCTAATAAACCTTGCTTTCCAGCAAAATAATATGAAATATTCGCTACATTCACATCCGCTCGCTTTGCAATTTCTCGCACCGACGTTCCATCATAACCTTTCGTGTTAAACAACGATATTGCCGCATCAATTACTTTTTGTTTCGTCTGTTTCATGCGCTCACTTCCTCTCACTGAACAGCTATAGTTTAAATTTCTTGACTTTTAAGACAAATTCCTTTAATTTTCTATCGACAAAGTCATGTGAAATACATCGTATTTTGCTAATATTTTACACATCTCGATAAAAAGGGAGTTGTTTCCATGTTTACAAAAGAAAGTTATGCAGGTTCTCGTGAAGAACAATACGAGACAGTAATTAAACAACTGGATGCATTATTAACTGGCGAACCGAACGTAGTCGCAAACTTATCAAATGCGTCCGCATTATTAAATCAATTTTTAGATCGTGTGAATTGGGTTGGCTTTTATGTAACAGAAGGAAATCAGCTTGTTCTTGGACCTTTCCAAGGAATGCCTGCTTGCGTGCGCATTCCATTTGGACGAGGCGTTTGCGGCGTTGCAGCTGAAACGAAAACAACGCAGCTTGTAGCAGACGTTCACCAATTCCCAGGACATATCGCTTGCGATAGTGCTTCTAATTCAGAAATCGTCGTACCGATTGTGAAAGAAGGAACTGTTATTGGTGTACTTGATATCGATAGCCCTGAAAAAAATCGTTTTGACGAAGTGGATCAGCGCTATTTAGAAAAGTTTGTGGAAACACTCCTAAAACATATTTAAAAAAGAAAAGAGCGAGTTATCGATTGCGTACATCACGTACGAAACCGATAGCTCACTCTTTTTTATTGATTACTAACAGTAGATATTTTCTTTAGTGCCTGTTCTAAATCAGAAACGATATCCTCCCATGATTCTAAACCGACAGATAAACGTATTAAATTATCGTAAATACCCATTTCTTGTCTTAGCTCAGCTGGAATCGCAGCGTGCGTCATCGTTGCCGGATGCTGAATTAACGTTTCTGTATCTCCTAAACTTACGGCAATTGTAATAAAATGAAGGTCATTGATAAACGCTTGCGTCTCTTCTTTTCCGCCTTTTACTGAAAAAGAAATCACACCGCCGCCCCGTTTCATTTGGCGAGATGCTAACTCACCTTCTGGATACCAAACGCCCTCTACTGCATCATGATTTTTCAGAAACGATACAATTTTTTCGGCATTATCACAATGGCGGTCCATTCTTACCGCTAACGTCTTTAATCCGCGTAACAATAACCATGCATCAAACGGCGCCATAATACCACCGATATCTTTTCGCATCGGGCGAATTTTTTCAGCTAACGCTTTCGTTTTACAAATCGTTACACCCGCCACAACATCACCATGACCGCCAATATATTTTGTCGCACTATGAACAACCGCGTCACAGCCAAGTTCAAGCGGTCTTTGTAAATAAGGTGAACAAAACGTATTATCAACAATAACAAGTAAGCCATTTCGCTTCGCAACCCGAATCACTTGTTTTAAATCGATTAATTTCATCGTTGGATTAATCGGTGTTTCAACGAAAATAAGCTTTGTATTTGGGCGAATCTTATTTTCAATATCAGCCTCTGTCTCCATATCACAAAACGAATGCGTAATCATAAATTTCTCTTCTAACACTTCTAAAAAACCGTACGTGCACCCGTATAATCCATTTGAACAAATAATATGATCTCCAGCTTTTAAAAAACCAATTAACGTTGCGGAAATGGCTGCCATACCGGATCCGAAAGCAAGTGCTTCTTCTCCTCCTTCTAACACCGCCATACGTTCTTCAAATAATTTTACAGTTGGATTTCCAAGTCTTGAGTAAATATAAGATGGATCCACTCCCGCAAAACTCGCCTCTCCTTGCTGCGCAGTCTCAAATGTAAATGTAGACGTTTGAAATAGCGGTGGTGTTAAACTTCCTTTATGTTCCTCAGATGTATAACCGTGATGAATTAACGCTGTCTCCATATGCTTCTTTTTCATAAAAACATCCCCTTTTATGTTTTTATACCGCATATTCATCAACAAAAAATTAATGAACATTTTTTACCACATTTTATGTAAGCGTTTTATTTGTGTTTCTATCAATTCTTGTATATCGTTTTAAATTCCTTCTTATTAATTTCCAAAATTTATATGCATAAAACAAAAACGTACCCGCTTGACGAAACTCTAGGTAAAAGATATAATAGCGTTTGTGTAAAATAAAAAGGCAGCCTTGTAATGTGAGTTTATCGTTTGTATTTTGTTCCTCTACGGAGGTGTATCTCGTAACTCCCTGCTGCTGGAGCGAAGGTACATGAAAACAAAATGCCCGTAAATATCGATTACGTCTGTTTTTATTTTACGTAAATAAAAACATTTTTAAAGGAGGAGTCAACTATGGCTCGTTATACAGGTCCAGCTTGGAAACTGTCTCGTCGTCTTGGAATCTCTCTAAGCGGCACAGGAAAAGAATTAGAAAAACGCCCTTACGCACCAGGTCCTCACGGTCCTAACCAACGTAAGAAACTTTCAGAATACGGTTTACAATTACAAGAGAAACAAAAACTTCGTCACATGTACGGCATGACTGAGCGTCAATTCCGTCGCACATTTGACCAAGCAGGTAAAATGCCTGGTAAGCACGGCGAAAACTTCATGATCCTTCTTGAAGCTCGTCTTGACAACCTAGTTTACCGTATGGGCTTAGCTCGCACTCGTCGTGCAGCTCGCCAATTAGTAAACCACGGCCACATCACAGTTGATGGATCTCGCGTAGATATCCCATCTTACCGTGTAAAACCTGGTCAAACAATCAGCGTTCGCGAAAAATCTAACAGCCTTGTTGTTGTTAAAGAAGCGATCGAAGTTAACAACTTCGTACCAGAATACTTAACTTTCGATGCTGATAAATTAGAAGCTACTTACACTCGTCACGCTGAGCGTTCTGAGTTAGCAGCTGAAATCAACGAAGCATTAATCGTAGAGTTCTACTCTCGTTAATCTCGGTACTCTGAAAAGAGTAGTATTAAAAGCCTTAGGAACCTTGTTTATCAAGGGGCCTGGGCTTTTTTTATTGAATATAGCCGGTATATGTATAGAAACAGAACAATGTAACAAAATAAAAAAGAACTGCAAGTCTATAGTTAATAAAAATTAACCCTCTCTCTAGAATTTCATCAATTTTTTATCCACATTAATAAAAACCTCCCCCTTCTTCTAACACTTAAAAATACTATATTCTCCCCCATAACTCATTTTTCTTTGCTATACTCTCCTTTCGTTAACATGATTTTTACAACGTATTTATTTGTATATAATCTATACCTTCCCTTTTTCTATTTACATTCAACCTTAAAAACCTCTTCATCACCAGAGCATCCGAATAAGATTAAAAAACTTAATGAACAAGCAACTTTTCAGCTCAATAATCAGAACATTACATTTACAACAATTCCCTTAAATTGGTATTATTTTCTTGTAAGGGGAGGGAAAGTTCATGTCTTTAAATATGTATCTCGGTGAAGTACAAGCTCAAACAGAAAGTATGAATGCTTTCTGTAACGCTACTATTCAAGGAATGGAACAAATTATTCATTCTATTGACGCTTTTGCATTGGATACTGTTCTACAAGGACAAACATATAGTAGTGCAAAAGCATATTTCTTACAAACCTTTCGTCCGTTAGCACAAGGAATCATTTACTTATGCGAAGAATTAATCCGTCAAAATGATGCTTTTCCAAGAGACTTTCAATCACAGGTAGCTTCTACAGATGTTATCGAACAAGAAATAAGAGAACAAATCCAAGAAATCAATCAAACCATTGCAAGTATAGAAGCAATAGAGGTACTTACACCAATGCCTGGAGTAGACTCAATTGTGGCTGTTTTAATTACGATGAGAAAAAAGCTTGATGAAAAACTAGAGCGTCTACATGAATTCGATTATACATCCAGTAATAACTACAGCACGGCCCTTCAACTAGCAGCTAGTATTGCTATGGGTTTAGCGGAAGTCCAAAGCGGGAAAGGTTTTAGTCCGGTAAGTGGTACATTTAGTACACAAAGGTTGAATATGGAATGGATAGCCTCTATTCAAAAAATTGCAGAGGAAAGAGTTCAAGAAGCCGAAATAAAAAAAGAAATTGAAGAAAAAATGGCTTTGCAGGAACAAGAAGCTAATAGACCGTGGTACCAAAAAACAGCTATTGGCGCTTGGGAATTCTTCCAAGGAATTTGTAATTCAGCTGCTGAAAACTTTACAGGCGTGGAATTACCAATGGGCAATGAATTAGAAAACAAAACAACCTTTCAAGCCGGAAATCTTGTGGGGAATTTTGTATCAGGGGTAGGATCTATTTTTGAAATTTTGGGCGGTATAGCCATTGTAACAGGATCAAATGTTGGAACCGTATTGTTAGAAGGAGTAACTTTCGGGGCAGCATCACCAATTGTTATCCCAGCTGATTTAGTTCTTACAACCGCTGGAGCAGGTGTTGCTACACATGGTACATTTGTATGGTATAATACGATTCAAAATAGTATTGATACTCTTCAAAAATTCCAATCTTCTAGTAGAATTGCAGCTGATTTTGAAAAAGGAATTAGCAAGTTACCTAAGGAAGAACGTATTCCCAAAGTAAATAAGAAAGCGGAAGAAATCGCAAAAAACAATGGATGGGAAAGAAATAAATCATTAGAAAAAAAGAATAAAGGACGAACTATTTATACTGACCCTAAAACTAAAAAACATTACTCAGTAGATACTCAACATGGAAGATTTGAAGAACTCAATAAAAGAGGTAAACATTTAGGTGAAATTGATTTTGATTTGAAAGGAACTAAAGGACCAGATAAGTCAGGAGGGCATGACATAAATGTTAAATAAAAAAATTGAAGAAGTAAAAAGAAAATACTACGTTGAAAAAAATATAGAAGAATATCTACAAAAGTCTTCTATCAAACTAACTCTCCCTAAACAAATAATTGATTTTTGTAATAAAAATAATATTAAAATTAAAGGAGATAGCGACATAGTATTTCCTTCAAATGATTGGTATATTACTTTACCAAGTTATGTAAAAGGTGAGTTTGAAGTTGAATATACTACATATCTTATCATTTCTAAACTAGCTAATGTATATTCTATCCTTAATTCCTTTGAAATTGTAAATAAAGATGTCAATGGCATGATGCCTACTTTAACTGGAGATTCAGAGCAAGAATATACTAGATTGCAATCTCAATTAATATCAGTTATTGAAACAACTCTAAAAGCAAGCGGATATGAAAGAATTGGTTACACAGATAGTAGCCGAAAAATAGAAGGAATAAAATTTGCAGACGATGTCGCACTATTTGGTCCCGATGTAACTGTTGATGACATTCTATTTAGGGATGTACTCGATGTAACACCTGATTGATATTTAAACTAACGTTTACGTTAGCTTTTCCTTTGTTTCAAATCAAATATCATGGAAAAGGCATATTTGATTTTACTGGTGAAAATATTATAACTAAGATACTTCAAAATGAACTGTATCAAGCGGATTATACATTTGCAAAGACTTCAATTTCACGTACGAAAAAAGAAACAAATTCAGGAAAAATTTTGAGACGTATTTGAAAGAAATGAAAGGTAAATATGCTATTGAGATTAGGTTTAGGGAGGAATAATTGATGGCATATGATTTAGAACTTGAAATAAAAGAGGTACTTGAGAAAATTGATTTTGTAGAAAGATATAAATCCTTATCAGAAAAATTTCCCGATAGAACAAATACATTTGAAAACTATGAAAATCAAAAAGCTATTGAAGTATTCGAGTCTCTTGGCTATAAAGCTCGTTACAATAAAAAAGAAGACTTTTTTATTGTAGGAGAAGTAAAAAACAAAGATGTCTACACCTTTAGATTCAACATCAGCTTAAAATATGGTGTTGCTGAATTGATTTGGGAAGCATGGCATAATGGTGAAGTTAGAGCTGGAGACCCTTGGGACATATTTATAAGATTGTTATCAAATGACACGGAAAAAGTACCCGTGCTATATTTCCACAGTTACAATGAACTCAAAGAAATCATGAAAATTGCCTTTGAAATGTACGAAGATTTTAAGCGAGAATTAATTCCTATTTATTCATGATTTCACCTTAAAGATATATGAAGTAATGACCCAAAAATAAGGATAGACTTAATATTTTAGGAGGAATAACTTTTGCCTTATTCATTAAAACCTGAAATACAAGCCAGTCTTGCAAAAATTGATTTTATTAAGAGATATAAAGCCCTATCAGAAAAGTTTTCTGATAGGGAAAATACATTTGAAAACCATGAAAACGAAAAAGTAATTGAAGTATTCGAGTCTCTTGGCTATAAAGCTCGTTTTATGAAAAAAGAAAACTTTTTTATTGTTGGTGAAGTAAAGAACAAGGATTTCTATACTTTCAGATTCAATATCAGCTTAAAATATGGGCTCGTTGAATTTATTTGGGAAGCATGGCACACTGGTGAAGTTAGAACTGGAACATCTTGGGCTATGTTTGTAGACGTATTATCCAATGATACTGAAAAAGTGCTCCGTCCAGGTTTCCACAGTTATGAAGAACTCAAAGAAATCATGAAAATTTCCTTTGAAATGTACGAAGATTTCAAGCGAGAATTAATTCCTATTTATTCATAATGTAAAAAGCTACCGAAGACAACTAAACAGTTACTTCGAGTAGCTTTTATTTATATATATTAAAGTTATTTATTTTCCTCTTTCTGAACATATACATAAGCATCTTTCTGCTCTTTATGTATATCCACCTTCGAATTCTCTGCAAGCTGACCCGCGTTTAGCAAAGAAAAAATAATGAGCGCTTCTAGTGACATTTTGTTTTACCACTCCTTTCTAGTTGTTATACATTTATCATACCGCTTACATGTGATTTTCGTATGAACTCGAAAAGGAGATTACAACAAAAAGGTTACAAGAATACGAATGCACGCTATAATAACCATTAAATAGGAGGTTGATTCATTTTGACAATAAACCAAATGGTTCAATTAGGTAGTGCATGTATGTTATTTATTACTTCCGCGCTTATTAATTGGTATCAAGGGAGTAATTTGATAGATGATCCTGATGAATGGAAATATAGCGCTAAGTTTACGAATTACTTTAAAGGTACCGTTTCAAATTACCAAGATATTTATCAAATCGATTTCTTTATATATGCGGCAAAATTTCATCCAACAGCATTTGTTGTTATGCTTATTAGTTTACTTTATATGCTCGTATTAATTCTTCATATTCTATTTACAAGAACTCGTAAGGCAATCTAAATTTATACATAAAAACCCCGAATCATAGACTTTTCAGCCTACAATCCGGGGTACTATTTGTTTTATATTCGTTTCTGATTAGTAACGAATTAAGAAATATTTCTTTTTACCGCGGCGAATGATTGTAAATTTACCTTCGATGCGGTCGTTTTCTGTTACAACGTAGTCTAATGCTTGTGTACGCTCACCGTTTACGTAGATTGCGCCGTTCGTTACATCTTCACGTGCTTGACGTTTTGATGGAGAGATTTTGCTTTCTACAAGTAAGTCGATTAATACTGTATCTTCTGCAGTACGTTCTACAGATGGTACGTCTTTGAATCCTTGTTCGATTTCGCTTGCAGTCAGTTCTGCTACAGAACCGCTGAATAATGCAGCTGAGATTTTAATCGCTTGCTCTAATGCTTCTTCGCCGTGAACAAGTTTTGTCATTTCAGAACCTAATGCTTTTTGTGCTGCACGTTTTTCTGGCGCTTCAGCTACTTGCTTTTCAAGCTCAAGAATTTCTTCATGAGATAAGAATGTGAAGTATTTTAAGTATTTTACAACATCACGGTCATCTGTATTAATCCAGAATTGGTAGAACTCGTAAGGAGTTGTTTTCTCTGGGTCTAACCAAATTGCGCCGCCCTCTGTTTTACCAAACTTCGTACCGTCAGATTTTGTAACTAGCGGAATTGTTAAACCGAATGCTTTCGCATCTTCTTCTGATTTACGGATTAATTCAAGACCAGCTGTAATGTTACCCCATTGATCACTACCACCGATTTGCAAGCGGCAATTATGGTTTTGGTATAAGTTTAAGAAGTCGTATGATTGTAAAATCATGTAACTAAACTCAGTGAATGAAATACCAGTATCTAAACGAGATGCTACTGTATCTTTTGCTAACATATAGTTTAAACCGAAGTTTTTACCGATATCGCGTAAGAATGAAATTACATCTAAGTTACCAAGCCAATCATAGTTATTAGCCATCGTTGCTGGGTTGTCCACGTTTTCGAACTCTAAGAAGTTTGAAAGTTGGTTTTTAATGCTTTCTGTGTAGTAAGCAACTGTATCTTTCGTATTTAATGTACGCTCTGCTTTTTTACCACTTGGATCACCGATCATACCAGTACCACCGCCAACAAGTGCGATTGGTTGGTGACCAGCTAATTGGAAACGACGTAACATTAATACTGGTAACATATGACCGATGTGTAAGCTATCCGCTGTCGGGTCGAAACCACAGTATAATTTAACGCTTTCTTTTTCTAATAATTGCTCAAGTCCCTCAGCATCTGTTTGCTGATTAATTAAACCGCGAAATTCAAGATCTTGTAAAATACCCATATCCTACATACTCTCCTTTAAGTTCATTACTGGCGTGAAGGTTGAAAACATAAAAAAATCGCCCCTTTAAATAAGGGACGATTTTGATTATCGCGTTACCACCCTAGTTGCAGGCAAAAAAAGCCTACCACCTTATTTACATAACGGCTTAGCACCGTCTTTTCCCTTTTGAATACAATTCAATCGAAAAAAGATGCTCTAGGGGCGTAATTCGCGATCATCTATGTGCTGATTTTCACCGGCCATCAGCTCTCTAAAACAGGGAAATGATCACTACTTCTCCCTTTCCACGCTCAATTATTCATATACTTTTCTTTATACCATCATTTATATAGGCGTGTCAAATAGAGGTCGGGTTTCTCTTCTTGCCAATCCTTTACAACGTCGCAAAGAGTATCGTAATAAGAGAAAGAAGTGGAACTCCAACTATTAACGATACATGAAACACAACAGATAAATCATTCCCAATCGTCGCCTCCACAGGATCTTTCGCTGGGGAACCAAGAAATCTGATTAATCGATCGAAGCGACTTACCTTTTTTGGAAAGCCCGGTATTTCTACATGGTCACTATCTAAATGCTGTTTTAATTTATATTCACTCTTAAAGGGATTTTCGCTCAATTTCATCCACCTCCAGCAATTGTTTCAATTTCTTTATCCCGTTATGAAGTCTCGACTTCACTGTTCCAATCGGAATGTTTAATATCTCAGCAATCTCTTTTTGCTGCATATCATGATAATAAGAAAGAATAAGGACAGCTCGCTGTTCTTCCGGAACTTTCAAAATCGCTTCTCTTACTGTGAGTCGATCTTCGTGAGAAAATTCCTTTTCCTGAATCGGCACTAAAAATGGCAAAAGCGTACGCCACTTTTTTCTTCTATTTAATTTATTAATCATAAGACGATAACCAATTTGAAATAAATACGTTTTTATTTTACCTTTTTCAGGTTCATACATATGTTTCTTACGCTCTAACGTCAAAAACGTATCTTGCACAAGGTCGATACTTAATTGTTCATCTCGGTTAAATCGATACAAAAATGTGTATAGCGCTGGTTTGATTAAAACATATAGTTTTTCTCCCGCCTGTTTATCTCCACTTTGATACGCAAGCATGAGTTCCTCCTCAATCCCAATCTGCGCCATGATTTTTGATCTCCTTTATTCCTTTTAGCGTTAATGAAATACGGGAAATTAAATATGCAATTGCAATGAAAACCCACAATTGTGATTGATTTGTAAAAAATTGAACATATGGGTTTTGAATCGTAAATCCCATTGCAACTAAAATATTTAACGCTTGCACACATATACATGCATACAACGCAAGGCAGACAGAAATCGTATCAAATACATTCCAACGAAAATACACTTTTGTTTTTGTAAAATCAATTTTATATCCATTTTTCCGTACTATATGTTTTCTATCAAACGGAATAATGATTGAAAACATAACACTCATTATAACTCCAGCTGTAAGCATTGATACTCTATATCCAATTGGTATCGGTAAGAAAAGACCACAAGAAAATACGACTATAATTCCAAGTAAAGCAAAAGCAAGAAGTAATTTATTAGACATAAAAAAGCCTCCCTCATCTATTCTTTCATAAATGTATACAGACGAGGAAGGCACTTCGTTCAAATATTATTTTATTTTTTTAATAATCTTTGCAGGATTCCCGCCAACTACTACATTGTCCGGTACATCTTTCGTTACAACGGCGCCAGATGCGATCACCGCATTGTCTCCAATTGTTACACCTGGATTAATAATCGCTCTTCCGCCAATCCATACGTTATCGCCAATTGTAACTGGCTTTCCATATTCTGATCCGCTTATGCGCTCTACTGGATCAAGCGGATGTGTTGCTGTATAAATGTGAACACCTGGAGCTAACATACAGTTCACTCCGATTGTTACTGGACATACATCTAAAATTGTACAGTCAAAGTTCGCGTAAAAATTTTCGCCCACGTGAATGTTATAGCCGTAATCACACCTGAAAGAAGATTCAAGATGAATGTTATCTCCAGTCGTTCCGAATAGTTCTTTTACGATTTCGCTACGCTCTTTTAATTGTACTTCTGGTGTTTCATTTAATTTTCTCGTTAATATACGAGCCTGCTCCCTCTCTTGTACTAAAACTGGATCAGCCGGTATGTACATTTCCCCATGTATCATCTTTTCTTTTTCTGTTTTCATTTCTTTCTCCCCTTTAACTCGTATGTATAAGTTTTGCTTTTATTTTACATCAATAAATATTTTTTTCAATCATAACCTTTTATGCAAGCCAGTCCTTTTTTAATAGTACATAATGGTTTTCCAAAAATATTTTATCGTATTTAGGAAATGAGCGTTTCACTTGTTTCCCTAATTTAAATCCGATTTTCTCCATAGACCTGCATGAATTTATATTATTATCCCAAGCCTGCGCATGAACTTCATCCACTTCTAAAGTTAAAAAGATATAATTATATATTAAATTTCTTGCTTCTCGATTGACACCTGTACGCCAAAATTTACGTGCAATCCGCTGAGCCTCTGAACTTACAATTAACTTTTTATTTTTATTCATCGTTGGTATAGAGATCCAATATGTCCCTATCATTTCCTTTGATTGTTTCATTATAATTGACCATGCCATAATATCCTTCAAACCTTTATAAGTGTGTAACAGCTCTTTAATCTCATTACTATCTTTCGGGATTGTATTCCCCGTCCAATGATGCATATCAGGATCTTTCATTATCTCATACCACTCGATGTAATCTTTTTCAGGTTCTACAGAACGTAAATACACGTTGTCTCCTTCTAAAATTGGTATCTTCATCTACCTTATCTCCTTTATTATTTACAAAAAAAGGTCTGAACGTTGTTTCGTTCAGACCCTTCTCTCTTAATCTTCCATCGTTGATAAGTCACCTGTTGGTAAGTTTAACTCCCACGCTTTTAATACGCGGCGCATAATTTTACCACTTCTCGTTTTCGGTAATTTATCTCTAAATTCAATTTGTCTTGGCGCTGCATGAGCTGCTAGGCCTTTCTTTACAAATTGACGAATTTCTTCTTTTAATTCATCAGATGGTTCGTATCCTGCTCGAAGCGCGATAAATGCTTTAATGATTTCGCCGCGCACCGGATCAGGAATACCAATTACCCCAGCTTCTGCAACAGCAGCATGCTCGATTAATTTGCTTTCTACTTCAAACGGACCAACGCGCTCACCTGACGTCATAATAACATCGTCAATACGTCCTTGGAACCAGAAGTATCCATCCTCGTCCATATAGGCAGAGTCACCTGATACGTACCAATCTCCCGGCATAAAGTAAGACTCATATTTTTGCTTGTTATTCCAAATCCCGCGCATCATAGCTGGCCAACCTTTACCAATTGCTAAGTTGCCCATTGTGTATGGAGGCACTTCATTTCCTTCATTATCAACAATCGCTGCTTTCACACCTGGAATTGGTTTACCCATTGAACCTGGACGGATTTCCATACAAGGATAGTTACAAATAACTTGTCCACCTGTTTCTGTCATCCACCACGTATCATGAATACGAAGTCCAAATGCATTCATACCCCAGCGAATTACTTCTGGATTTAACGGTTCACCAACGCTTAATACGTGACGAACTTGTGATAAATCATATTTTTTAATTGCGTCTTGTCCAGCTCCCATTAACATACGGAATGCTGTTGGCGCGCTGTACCAAACTGTTACACCGTAATCTTGCAGTGCTTCATACCACGCTTCTGGACTAAAGCGGCCACCTAAAATAACATTTGATGCTCCGACTAACCACGGCGCGAAAATACCGTAAGCCGTTCCTGTTACCCAGCCTGGGTCAGCTGTGCACCAATATACATCGTCCTCTTTTAAATCTAATACCCACTTCGCCGTTTGATAGTGCTGCACCATTGCGTTTTGCGCATGTAGCACACCTTTTGGCTTCCCAGTAGAACCAGATGTGTAATGTAGAATTAAACCGTCTTCACGGCCTAGCCATTCAATATGTAATTCTTTTGAAGCTTGTTCAAATAAAGGATTGAACGCTACCGTTTTACCGCCTTCTTCTACATTATCTCCAACAAGGAATACTGTTTTTAAAGCAGGTAAATCATTTAATGGTACTCGCTCTAACAATTCAGGTGTTGTAATTAACACTTTTGCTTCGCTATCTTCTAAACGATCGCGAACTGCGCCTTCCATAAATGCTTCAAATAGCGGACCAACGATTGCTCCCAATTTCACTGCACCTAAAAGTGCAAAATATAACTCTGGGGAACGCGGCATAAAAATAAAAACGCGATCGCCTTTTTCTACATCGCCATAATTTTTCAGGACGTTTCCTGCTTTATTAGAAAAATCCTTCATTTCCTTAAATGTATATTTCTCTTTTCGCGATCCATCTTGATAATAAAGGGCTACTTTATTCTTTCGATCGGATTTCGCATGCTTATCAATTGCCTCATACGCCATATTTACTCGACCTGTTTCATTCCAAGTAAAATTTTTATTAACCTCTTCCCAGTTAAAATTCGCGTATGCCTCATCATAATTCGGCAAATTATTTTCTCCTTTAATGACAGGAAGCGTTTCTACTTTCATACTTTACATCCCCCTCCTATGTATTCTATTATCTATTATAATGATATTATTTAAAATTTTCAGTATATTTGTTGATTTTTAGACAAATTTTTAATGACAAAATTCGATTCACATCGCATATATTATAAAGTACGATATTAATAGATTCACAAACCCTCAAGGTGGTGAGCAATACATTGATCCATAAAAAAATATACAATGCCAGAAACTTAAAAACAGCGAAAGGCACTTTAATTATTGAAGGTCCTGTCTCTACACATAACTTAGAAATGTATGAATTTCATCCAGACTTAATTGCGTTTCGTCCTGCCGAGCAGCAATATAAAGCAATTGTCGAAATTTCTAAATTACCAGAAGCTCGTCTCATTATTGCTAGACATGACCGAACGATCGTTGGATATGTTACATACTTGTATCCTGATCCACTCGAACGATGGTCAGAAGGAAAGATTGAAAACTTAATTGAACTCGGGGCAATTGAAGTTGTCCCCACCTTCCGCGGTTGCTCTGTCGGAAAGAACTTATTAGAAGTTTCAATGATGGACGATCATATGGAAGATTACATTATATTGACGACTGAATATTATTGGCACTGGGATTTAAAACAAACAGGCTTAAATGTTTGGGAATATCGAAAAGTAATGGAAAAGATGATGAATGCTGGTGGCTTACAATGGATGGCTACAGATGATCCTGAAATTTGCTCGCATCCCGCTAACTGTTTAATGGTCCGCATCGGTAAACGCGTTGATACGGAGTCTATTCAAGCATTTGATCGTCTACGTTTTCACAATCGTTTTATGTACTAAATAAAGGGGGCAACTGGAATGATTGTAGAAGAAATTATGAATCAAGATGTGGTGACACTACACCCAAACGATACAATCGAAACAGCAATCCGAACGATACGCACGAAAGGCATTCGGCACATTCCAATTGTCGATCAAAATAATCATGTGGTAGGCATTATTTCTGATCGGGATGTAAGAGATGCAAGTCCATCAATTCTTGATGAACAAGTTCCACTCGCTATGCTGAAACAACCGCTCGACCTTATTATGAAACAACCTGTTATGACTTGCCATCCTCTCGATTTCGTTGAAGAAATTGCTACTTTATTTTTTGAAAATAAAATTGGCTGTCTCCCTGTTACAAAGGCTGGCAAGCTAGTTGGAATCATTTCTGAATCTACTGTACTGCACACGTTAGTGAAATTAACAGGAGCACATCAACCAAGTTCACAAATTGAAATTCAAGTAAAAAACGAACCTGGTATTCTTGGAAAAGTCGTTGCTATTTTTAGTGATTTGCAAATAAATATCGTGAGCGTTCTCGTCTACCCAGCAAAAGATGAGAATGATAAAGTACTCGTTTTCCGCATTCAAACGATGAATCCGCTAAAAGTGATTGATGCACTTGAAGCAGAAGGCTACCGCGTATTATGGCCGAACATTATGGGGATGCAAGCATGAGTAGCGCGTTTATTTATTCGGATGATTTTCGGGGCTATTCGTTTAGCCCTGATCATCCTTTTAACCAACTTCGCGTCACACTTACGTATGACTTATTACAAAAGGGTGGTTTCATCTCTCCTTCCCAAATCATCTCACCAAGGATGGCTACAGATGAAGAGATCGCCTACGTTCATACAGAGGAGTACATAAATGCGGTAAAACGTGCTGGAGAAGGTAAGTTAGAAAAATCAATTGCGATGACATATGGACTCGGTACAGAAGATACACCGATGTTTCCAAATATGCACGAGGCAAGTGCATTACTTGTTGGTGGAACATTAACAGCTGTCGATGCTGTTCTTTCCGGGAAAGTAAAACATGCACTTAATTTAGGCGGTGGCTTACATCATGGCTTCCGCGGCAAGGCATCTGGCTTTTGTATTTATAACGATAGTTCCATCGCAATGAAATATATACAGAAAAAATACGGTTTACGTGTTTTATATATTGATACAGATGCTCATCACGGTGATGGTGTACAGTGGTCTTTTTACGACGATCCTAACGTATGCACCATTTCACTACATGAAACTGGGCGTTATTTATTCCCTGGAACTGGCGCTGTAAATGAGCGCGGACAAGGTAATGGCTATAGTTATTCTTTTAACGTTCCACTGGATGCCTTTACAGAAGACGAATCGTTTTTAAATTCATATCGTACTGTCGTAAAAGAAGTTGCCGCATACTTTAAACCGGATATTATTTTAACGCAAAACGGCGCTGATGCACATTATTACGACCCACTTACACACCTTTGCGCAACGATGAATATTTACCGTGAAATACCGAAGCTCGCTCGCGAAATCGCTAATGAATATTGCGAAGGTCGCTGGATCGCTGTCGGCGGTGGTGGCTATGACCACTGGCGCGTCGTCCCAAGAGCTTGGGCACTTATTTGGCTCGAAATGAACAACATCCAAAACATCTCAGGTTATCTCCCTCCAGAATGGATTGACGCTTGGAAAGGACAAGCTGAAACAGAACTTCCCCTCACATGGGAAGATCCAGACAACATGTATAAACCGATCCCCCGTAAACCAGAAATTGAAGAAAAGAATGCATTAACTGTAGCGAAATCCCTTGAAATTATTCGGAATAATATGACAAAATCTTTGTACTAAACGAAAAGGAGGCTCGTTTTTTAATGGCCTCCTTTTATTTATTGACGACTTTTGTCGGTAAGTCGATATATTTTTAGATTCGCTGATATATTCTAATAATCGCCGATATATTTTATTTAAGAATTAGCCGGTCCAATTTTTATAAGAAAAGGTCGTGATATTATGTGGACACAACAAATAATCAACACGAAACGTGGCACATTTGAACTTTTTACAAAAGGAAATGGCGAACCGCTTTGCATTACACATCACTATTCACAATTTAATGAAACTGGTGATTACTTTGCAGATGTTTTCACTTCTACGCATCGTGTATTCCTCATTAATTTAAGAGATGCTGGTAACTCAGCAAAAGCCAATTCAGCAAAAGAATTAAGTATGATTGAAACAGTTCACGACTTAGAAGCAATACGAGAAGCTTTACAACTCCCAACATGGCATTTCGCCGGTCATTCAACAGGTGGTATGCTTGGACTTTTATATGCAATTACATATCCAAATTCCTTACAATCATTAGTCGTGGCCGGAGCTGCAGCAAGTAATTATACCGAAACACCATTTTGCATTTATCACCCAGCACATCCTCAGTTTCATTATATGCAACAGCTCGTCGAAAACTTAAAAAGCCCTCACCTTACAAGTGAAGAACGGAAAGAACTATCTACTAAGAGGACAAAATTATCATTGTATAAACCTGAAAACTACAACTCTTATTTTTGTAAACCAATCAAAAAAACAATGTCTGCTAGCCGGATGAACGCTTTCTCTCACGAATATCCTTCATTTGATTTAAGAAAGTACTTACCTTCTATCAACATAAAAACGCTAATTATTTGCGGAAGACACGATGTACAGTGCCCGATCCAATATTCTATCGAGATGCATGAGGGTATACGTAATTCTATCTTTGTGACATTTGAGGAGAGTAACCATTATCCTTTTTTAGAAGAATCTGCTCAGTTTACTTCTACTACTCAAACATTTTATAAATCGTTACACTAGTACCGCTATTATTAAGGAAAGCTCACAGTCTCTATAAGACTATGAGCTTTTTTAAAAGAAATATTTCACACTAGAAACAACAAGAAGAACAAAAAAATCATTAAACCTACATCAAGTAATACTGCCTTTTGATCTCCTTCTTTTAAACTTATCATAAAACTAGAAATTATTTTAATTCCAAAAAAGAACATCATAAATAACCCACCGAAATGATCATTCGTAGAATCTTCATCATAAAACATTTGTATTGCACCAATAATTAATAAAATAAGTACGATATTCGTTCCAATCTTTAAAGCCTTGTTATGTAGCACGCCCTCTCATGCTCTCCTGTGTTTTATCTCTCTTTATATTTTAACATAAATTACCTATTATTCCCTTTTCGTTCAAATAACATAAAAAACCTGCCCATTACTCGGCAGGTACATTACACGTTAAAGCGATAACCAGCTCCCCATACTGTTTCAATATATTGCGGGTGGGCGGGATCTCTTTCAATTTTTTCACGTAGCTTTCTAATGTGAACAACGACAGTGGCTAAATCGCCAGCTGAGTCTAGTCCCCAAATACGTTCAAATAACTGTTCTTTATTTAATACTTGGTTTGGATGCGTTACAAAGAATGTTAATAAATCAAATTCCTTCGTTGTAAACGCGATTTCTTCATTGTTTATACAAACTTTTCTCGCTCGCTGGTCAATAGAAATTCCGTGAATGTATAGCGTATCGCGTTGCTTACTCACATTTCCTGATAATCTTTCATAACGAGAAATATGAGCTTTTACCCTTGCGACTAATTCACTCGGGCTAAACGGTTTCGTTATATAATCATCTGCTCCTAAACCGAGTCCGCGAATTTTATCTATATCTTCCTTCTTTGCTGAAACAAGTAAAATCGGAATATCTTTTATAGCTCGAATTTGCTTACAAATTTCAAATCCATTCATTTTTGGAAGCATAATATCTAAAATAATTAAATCGTAGTCTTCCTGAAGAGCCATTTGTAGACCTATTTCTCCTGAATGCTCTACATCGACTTGAAAATCACTAATTTCTAAATAATCTCGCTGTAATTCTGCAATACTTATTTCATCTTCTACTAGTAAAATTCTCTTCATTCTACTCACCACATTCCTGTACTTTTTTCAATGAGAAGAAAATACTTGTACCTTCCCCAAGCTTACTTTCCGCCCAAATTTCTCCGCCATGTTCTTCAACAATTTGCTTCGCTATCGCTAAGCCAAGTCCACTTCCACCTGTGCTAGAATTTCGCGATTGCTCTGCACGATAAAACCGCTCAAATATATACGGCAGCGTATCAGCTTCTATACCTGATCCATTGTCCACCACTTTTACAATGACTGTATTGTTATCACTTAATACTGTTACAGTAATTTTCTTCGCTTCTTTATCCATGTATTTCACACTATTATGAATTAAATTTGATATCACTCTATTTATCTTTTCGCAATCGGCCGTTACATATAGTGGTGATGAATGTAATTGTAAATAAACTTCTATACCTTCCTCACTTAAATCCATCTGCATCTCTTCTAATAATTCTTGCATAAACATGTTTAATTCTATCGTTTCAAACTGAAAAGGAACTCGATTCAAATCAAGCTTCGAAAACAAAAAGAGCTCATCAATGAGTGTATCCATATGCTTCGCCTTCGTATGAATGGTCGTTAAATACTTATCCATTTTTTTTGGCGTATTTGCGACCCCGTCTTTTATGCCTTCTACATATCCGATAATAGATGTAATCGGTGTTTTTAAATCATGAGATATGTTTGAAATGAGCTCTTTTCGATTTTCTTCATACTGCGTTTGTACTTCAATCGACTCTTTTAATCTCTTCCTCATTTCCTCAAATCCTTGATTTAATTGCCCAATCTCATCATGGGATGTAACTGGAATTTGAAAATCTAAATCCCCTTCTTTAATTCTCCCAGTCGCATCTTTCAGTACAAAAATTGGTTTTATCACACTTCTTGAGACGAAATAACTTAATAGCCCTATGAGTAAAATGGCTAACAGTAAAAGCGCTCCGAACAAAATCGGAAATAACTTTTGTGTAAGATCGACAAATGAACTTTGCCTTTTTAGTACAAATATACTCCCTTCTTCATCTCCAGGAAAATAAAAATCAAATTTTACATACCGATAAAATGTATCGCCTAGTTCCGTTGTACCACGACTATTAATATTTGCTGATTCAAATTTTGGAAGGGCTTCTTTTAAAGATACACTTTCAAATATTTTTGTAGCATAAGAAATGGTTTCTCCCTTTCTTACAACTATTTTCACACCTTCTTTTTCAAGTGTTGAAACGAACGATTCATCTAATAGTTGAGATTGATTTTTCTTTGCCGCTAATTTCAATTCAATATACGTATTCTCTTCTTCTGGCGTAAGCGGCTTTTGAATATAGGAACTTTTATAGAAATTTTTCACTGATTCCAAGTCTCCTGTTATGGAAAAAACAATTAAAAATCCCGCGACTAATATGAGCGTAATGGAAACGAGAATAACAGCAATATAAGAGAATAAAAATCTTGTTTTAATAGACATATTTTACATCCTCACTTTACCAAACCTTATTACTCATAAGCATAAAAATATATGTTCAAATACTCAAGCGATTTTATAGTAATTTTAGCGTCAGTTTATAAAAATTTAATGTTCTTATTTTACAGTTGAAATGAGGAGGTTGAAATTCCATGTTCAAAAAAACATTAAGCATGATCTGTTACGTAATTTTTTTGCAAGGTTGCTCGCAAGAACAAGGAGTTAAAAAGGAGATGACAAACATGGAGACAGCGCTACTAGCAGCTACTGAAAAACAAGAAACGAATACCGTTATATCGTTACTCAAAAAAGGGGCTGACATAAATATAACAGACAATAAAGGACGTACCCCTCTTATGATTGCTACATACAAAAATGATGTGAAAACCGCAAAAGCGCTTATTGAAGCAGGTGCTAACGTAAATATCCAAGATGATATGAAAAACAATCCCTTTCTATACGCCGGTGCAGAAGGTTACTTCGATATTTTAAAACTAACAATTGATGCCAGTGCAGATCCATCGCTTACAAATCGTTACGGCGGAACAGCTCTTATCCCCGCCTCAGAACATGGCTATATTGATGTTATTAAAGAACTCCTTACGCGAACAACTATTGATGTTAACCATGTAAATAATCTCGGGTGGACCGCTTTAATGGAAGCCATCGTATTAAGTAACGGAAACGAAACACAGCAACAAGTCATTCAGCTTCTTATTGAACACGGTGCAGATGTAAATATTCCAGACAACGATGGTGTTACCCCGTTAGAGCACGCTCGCGCTCATAACTTTGAAGAGATAGAGAAGATTTTGTTAGCGACAAATAAATAAAAGCTCATTTCCTATAAAAAACGTATCATTTTCAAATCTATTTTTTGCCATTCTCCCCAGTCTATGCTACAGTTATTTCGTCACATAGCTATACAGCTAGACAACTTATATATTTATAATAGGGTGGGAAAAACACATGAGCAAACCTCGTATTGGAATGATTGGATTAGGTAGTATTGCACAAAAGGCTTACCTTCCAACACTCACAAAGGAAACTGATTGGACTTTTTTGGGAGCGTTTACACCTAATGTTAATAAAAGAAAACAAATTTGCGAGCAATACCGGATTCAAGACTTCCATTCTATTGAAACGTTAGCTTCAGAATGTGATGCAATCTTCGTCCATAGTTCAACTGCTACACATTATGAAATCGTTTCTGAACTTCTACAAAAAGGAATCGACGTTTATGTTGATAAGCCGCTAGCTGCTACTACTGAGCAAGCAGAGAAGCTAGTTGAAATGAGTGAAAAGTATAATCGAAGGTTAATGGTCGGATTTAATCGCCGTTTCGTTCCTATGTACGTTACTGCCAAAGAGCAAGCTAATGATACTTCATGGATTCGAATTGAAAAGCACCGCACAAATAAGGTGGGGCCATATACGTATGACTTTACTATGTTAGATGATTACTTACATATTGTAGATACTGCTCGCTGGTTAGCTAACGATGACCTTAACATCGTTCATAATATGATGCAAATCAATGAAAAGAACGAACTTCTTTACGGACATCATACATATACAACGCCAAGTGGACTGTTACTTTCTACCGCGATGCACCGCCATGCAGGTACAAATTTAGAACAAATTGAACTTGTAACGACAGGTAAAATCATTCGCGTAAAAAATATGAACACATTTGAAGTTGAGCAGGAAAATGCAGTTTCTCAGATTGGTTCACCATCATGGGATACAACGTTAAAACAACGTGGTTTTGAAGATGCAGTTCATCATTTTATCGAATGTGTACACGGCGATACAAAGCCTGTTGTAGATGGATTAGAAGGATTAAAAACGCAGCAACTGTTGCAATCTCTACTGAACGATCTAAACAAAAATTAAAACGGATACATTTTTCAGAATTTACTTTCATTCCCATTTCCCCTTTATTTCTATCGCAAATTTCTATAGAATATGTTGATAGGAATTATAAATTTCATAATGAATCGTGGAAAGGATGGGATTAACACATGTGGAACGAGTTTAAAAAATTCGCATTCAAAGGGAATGTAATCGATTTGGCTGTCGGGGTTGTAATCGGGGCTGCATTCGGTAAAATCGTTAGTTCTTTAGTAAAAGATATTATCACACCATTACTTGGTATGGTATTAGGTGGCGTTAACTTTACAGATTTAAAAATTACATTTGGTAAATCATCCATTATGTATGGTAACTTTATCCAAACTATTTTTGATTTCTTAATTATTGCAGCTGCTATCTTTATGTTCGTTAAAGTGTTCAACAAACTAACATCTAAAAGAGAAGAAGAAAAAGTGGAAGAAATTCCAGAACCAACAAAAGAAGAAGAACTTCTTGGCGAAATTCGCGACTTATTAAAACAACAAAATTCTTCTAAAGATAGAGCATAATTGAACGGATAAAAAGGCATGCCCCTCGGGACATGCCTTTTCTATATGCTATAACGTTTCCGAATTCATATGAATAAATAAAATAATACCTGCAACCATAAGTACCATAATACTACCTGCAAATAGTGTAATACCCATGAACATTAAACTTGTGCTCATGTCCACTGATACACTTTCAATAAAAATAGAAATTACATAAGTGATAAGGGCAATTCCTGCAAGAATACTTCCTGGAACAAATCGCTTTAAGCCATTTTGTTTTAACGTCATATATGCAAAAATAGCAGTCATACAAAGCGTAATTATCCAAAGAACGATCATCTCTTCTCCCCCCTCACAAGCCTTTTCTTTCTATTATACATGACATTGCCCTATAATAGTTAAATTTGCACTTATGTGACATATAACAAGGAACAATACCATTTTGTAGCGAAGTCACCAATAGGACGCATACTTAGGAGGATTTCAATTGAAAGATGATATTGTAGGATATTTTAAACAAGTAGAGCGATTCGATTATATTACAATCGACTTAGACAAAAAGCTTTTTTATATCGAAGTTGTACAATTAGAAACAAATATCACTTAACTTAGACAAGGATGAAACTATTATTGCTGGCAATGTAAAACAATATGAACCTTCTCGGTTAGAACATTTAATACAAAGCTTTAAGCGCACTGCACAAGCATGCCTTGAACATAATTTACAGAGTCCTGAAGAACTTTTTGCATTTTGGAAAGGAAATTGACCACTTTAAAAATGGATATCATTCATATAAATTGATATAATTACCATATACAACTATTCTTTACAAGGGAGTGTTCATAATGATTTGGATTTCACTAATCGTATTAGCCTATTTCATCATTCTCGTCCCAATACAGTATAACTATATTAAAATGCTCAAGACAAAACAGAAAAAAATGAACGTGTCACAAAACGAACTATATGACAACATGTCTTATGAAGAATCCCAAATACATTATCATTATCAAAGTAACGTATTTACAATACCTGCTTCGCTTGTCGCAAGTATTATTTATAAGGTGAAACATGCAGCATAATATGTACGCTGTAAAATTATTATTTGAATCTGTTCATTCTGGTGAGCCTGATCCTACGAAAATGGATGAGTATTATGAAGAGAATCACGATACACTTTTTGAAGAAAGTATTATTCTTGTTAAAGCAAACAGTTTAGAAGAAGCACATAAACTAGGTGAAAAAATAGCTATACAATCTAAAGATACGTACAATAATATGTACGATGAGCAAGTGACATGGACGTTTCGAAAAGTGTTGCATGTGTTTGAATTAGACGATACACCATTTGAAACTGGAAAAGAACTATACGCAAGGTTTTTACACGTTAAAAAAAATGAAACGGTAGATACAGTAATTAAAACATACTATCCTGAATACGAATAAAAGCTCACAGCAATCGCTGTGAGCTTTTTTATACTTACTTCGTTGAATCTCTAAATTGGATACGGTGAGGTAAGATAACAGTGTGATCTTCCACTTTTTCTTTGTTCATATACTTTGTTAATAGACGCATTGCTACTGCACCGATATCATACATCGGTTGTACAACTGTTGAAAGTTGCGGACGAACCATTAATGCAAGGCGTGTATTATCGAAACCAAGTACTTCTACATCAGTTGGTACGTTTAATCCAGCGTCTTGTGCTGCATGGATTACACCTAGTGCCATTTCGTCAGAAGACACGAAGATTGCTGTTGGCTTTTCATCACTGCTCCAAAGCTTTTCGAATGCTTCGATACCTGAATCATATGTGTAATCTCCATCGATTATAAGATTTTCATCATATGAAATACCTGCTTCTTCTAAAGCTTTTTTATAACCTTGTAACTTCTTCGCGCTTCCCGCTTTATTAATGAAAGGACCAGAGACGAAGCCGATACGCGTATGTCCTTGCTCAATAAAGTGCTTCATTGCGTCGTAAGCCGCTTGTGTATAATCAATATTTACTGATGGCGTTTCATTTTGCTCATCAAATGACGCTGCTAATACGATTGGCACTGGAGACTTTTTGAATTCTTCAATGTGAATGTCTGTAATATCTTCACCCATGAAAACAATTCCGTCCACTTGTTTTCCAAGCATCGTATTTAATAAATGGAACTCTTTCTCTTTGTTTTGGTCAGAGTTACTTAAAATGATGTTATATTTGTACATTGTTGCGATATCTTCAATTCCACGAGCAAGTTCTGCATAAAACGTATTTGAGATATCAGGAATAATAACACCTACTGTAGTTGTCTTCTTACTTGCTAGTCCACGTGCTACCGCATTTGGGCGGTACCCTAAACGATCAATTGCTTCTAATACTTTCTTTCTTGTTGTAGGCTTTACATTTGGATTACCGTTCACTACACGAGATACGGTAGCCATTGAAACGTTTGCTTCACGCGCTACATCATAAATTGTTACGTTCATCTCATCGCACACTCCTTCTATTTTTGTTATCTATTTTTATGTATCGGTTACTTGAATGAAAAAAAGACATCAACTCTATTTGCAGATGCCACCAATCGTCCCGAGTTCTTCCTTTTACTAATGATACGATAAAAACGCAGGCTCATACAATATTTTCCCGCAAAGTTTCGAAAAAATTCGCTTCTTTTCTCGTATTTTCGTATTTTTTATGAAAAAAAGGGCGTTTTTTGTAAAAATATAGATATTCAATACGTAGAAACCTTATTTTAAGCAATACGATAGTAGATAGTAAATGAAATTTATATCGGTGATTTTTCAAATATATCGACTTACCGACAGAAACCGAAAATGATATTCATTTGATGCGCGCTGGATCTGGGCTGGCAATAGGAGGTCACATCGCCCTGTAGAATGCGTTATATCGACAACGACAGGTAAATATGTGTTTCTTTCTTTAAAATCGGCACAGCGGAAACATGAAGCGTATTACGCATCGATCTTTCATTGCTTCAGAAAATTGACGTACTTGTTCATAACTTTCTACTGTGCATGGTCCCATAATAAAAAGCTGATTTCCATCACCATTAATTTCAACAATCGTATCTTCTTGTAACTCTAAACGAGCTTGGAAAGTATGTTATAACATCTAGGTTTCAAATGGCTCATTATTATTCTCTGCGATTACATATAGCATAACTTACCTTCCCGTTTCAGAAACTAATTGTAAGTCACGACCTATTTATTGATAGTTTGTATATATTAGCATTTAAATCTCGATTCCTCTAATTTCAAAAATTCCCCAAACCTATTTACCAAATCTTTTTTCGTAGTGGGAACTTCTTGAGGCATATAATTAACAAAACTCACCATATCTTCTGGATAGTGATGATTTCCATAAAACTTTGCAATTTCATTTAATAACTCATTATCTTCTTTACATCTTTCTTTTATTTCAGATAAACAAACAAATCTTAGTTTTCTTTTCTCTTCTACTAACACTGTGCTTTCTTCATCTAATTGAGAAAAATAATTAGTTTTTATTTCTAACATCACCTTACCTAAATTTTCATTAGAGACTCTCCATGAAAGTTCACTAACAAACTCACTTTCATCACCAATCCCCATCAATTCTACTGCATAATCAGAAATAACGTCTTTACTAAAATAATTCCCTTGGACGCCTACAAAAATAGTTTTCCAATCATACTTAATATGTTTATTTTTTAAGTCTCTTAAGTTCATATGACTTCCCCCTTACTTTTTGGAATTTGATTTGGCTTATCCGCCATAACACCATTTTCAATAAAAAAAAGACAGTTTAAACACTGTCTTTTTTTTATAAGAAGGAAACAAACGGTTTTTCGCTGTTTTTCTCTTTTATAATAATTGCCTCGATTTTACTCTCGGACTTTATCTGCAATTGTACTTTCGCATCTTTAGGTAATTTTTCTAACATACTTTGAGCAGCCATTTGGGTAAGAGCCATTAATTCTGTTTTACCGTTATATTTAATAACGATATTCATATTTAATGTATCCATCTGGTTTTTCTTGTAAGAAACTTTAGCATTTACTGGGATAAAATCTGCCGGAGAAAAATCTTTCATTGCCTTAGCAAATTCAGTTATTTTTGTATTATCTTCTCCATGTGCTTGTTTAAATTCATCAGAAGGATATGAAAACGCTTGTTCATCAATCGTACTCCAATTTCCAAGGTTCGTATCATTCTTTTGAACAGTAGCACTAGCAATATACGTACCATTTTTTAAAGAACTTGTACTTTCTTGCTTAAAGATAGCAAACGTAATTGGAGACTTATTATACTTGTCATTTTTATTAATCGCTTCAATAAGTTGCTTGGCAACTTCAGTACCCTTAGATATAGCTTCTTCATTCGATACACTTGAAGACATAGCTAAACCGATCATAACACCAGATAAACTTAGTTCGTTTGAATTCTGTTTTCCGAAATAGTCTTGTTCTATAATATTCGTCAAAACTGGCGCTTCTACTTTTGCGACTAGTTCATCAACTAACTTCTCCGGAATATACTGATTTAATTGTAGTACATGATTTTCTGTATCAAATTGCTGCGCTGCAATATTCATTAAACCATTTTCATACTCTGCTAAATCTAATTTAGAATTTGTTTTTATATTAGCTGTATTTATAACCTTTTGTTCTTTTAAAGGAATTACAGTTCTATAATAATCTTTCGAAACAGCAGTTCTCGGGATCATGCTTTTTTCTTTCGTATCCTTCTGTATAACTTCATCCTTCTTACTAATCGTATTATTACTACAAGCTCCTAGTAATAAACTTACGACCGCGAAGGATAATGCCATTTTCTTCATTACTTAAAACCTACTTTCAACAATCTAGTTATTTAATTTGAACTATTAACAGTGTACCATTAAATATATTTCAACAAAAACAAAAAAAAGAAGCAAGCACCTTTAGCTTGCTTCTTTTTACTTAATATTCTCTTCTAAAGCGTCTTTTTTAATGTTCCAATGAGACGTATTCCATACTACCATCCCATCTTTTATGTATAACACTTGCGGAGATTCATGTTTAACGCTGTACTGTTCTGCAACAAGATTCGAAACATCTCTCGCATCTTGTACGTATAAGTAATACGCTGGTACTGCTCTTTCTTCATTACAATACGCTTGAAATTCTGTATATGCACCGTGACTAATCGGGCATGTCGTACTATGTTTAAAAAGAACATACGGCTCGTTTTTTTCTACTAATACTTCAAGCTCTTCAATTGCTTCAATTTTTGTCATATTCATCACGATTCACCTCTCATACGAAGTCTAGAGCGCTTCTCTTTCTTTTCAGCTTTTTTCTCAAGTCTTTCTAATTTACGCTCTTCTTTTTCAACCTTTTTCTCTTGTCTTGTCGCACGATAATGATTGTATACTTCAATTGCTGCGCTACTCCACTGTACAACTTGCGCTACTTTATCTGCATTGTTTTCAATTTCGTCCGTAACAGAATCTGATACATTACGAAGTTTCGTATTTAAAGAATGGATTGTCGTTCCAATTCCATCTACACCCGATACTACTTTATTTAATGATTGTGACTTCTGTTGAATGTCATCAGCTAACGCATTTGTTTTATGTAATAATTGCTCCGTCTCTACGCTAATCCCTTGCATTTGCTTTTCTAAACCTTCTAACGTGCTTGCAACGTTTTCTAACGTCTTTTGAACCGATAACAACGTTCTGCATACATACACTACTAATACAGCGAAAGCAACCGCGATAATAGCCGCACTTACATATAAAAGAACTTGCATTTCATCACTTCCTTTATCTTTTTCATACTTTCCCCTATTATACAATCATTTTCCGTTTCGTTCTAATCCCTATCTTTTCATTAGAATTTTCATACTTATTCGTTAACTTTAACATAAATGATTCAACAAATTCCACTAAGTAGGTTACAATAGGAGAGGATACATAATTAGTAGGGAGGCTTTACATATGAAAGATCCACGCATTGAAAAGTTAGCATACAATTTAATTAACTACTCTATTCGCTTACAAAAAGGCGAAAAAGTATTAATTGAAAACTTTGGCTTACAAAAAGGACTTGTAACTGCACTTGTAAAAGAAGCATATGCAGCTGGTGGTTTCCCATTCGTTTCTTTAAAAGATCATCAAGTAGATCGCTCTTTATTAATGGGTGCTACTGAAGAACATTTCGAACAAATCGCTGCATATGAAGCAAGTGTAATGAAAGATATGGACGCTTATATCGGTCTTCGCTCTGGCGATAACATTAACGAACAAGCTGACGTGCCAAGTGAAAGAATGCAAATTCACGGTCAAACAGTTGGTAAGAAAGTTCATAGAGACATCCGCGTTCCGAAAACGCGCTGGGTTGTTCTTCGCTATCCAAATGCATCTATGGCGCAGCTTGCTAAAATGAGCACAGAAGCTTTCGAAGACTTCTACTTCGAAGTTTGTAACTTAGACTACGGTAAAATGGATAAGGCGATGGATAGCCTTGTTACATTAATGAATAAAACAGATAAAGTTCGCCTAACTGGCCCTGGAACTGACTTAACATTCTCTATTAAAAACATTCCAGCTATTAAATGCTCAGGTCATTTAAACATTCCAGACGGTGAAGTATATTCTGCACCAGTTCGCGATTCTGTTAACGGTACAGTTTCATACAATACACCATCTCCTTACAACGGTTATACATTTGAAAATGTACAACTTAAATTTGAGAACGGTCAAATCGTTGAAGCAACTGCAAACGATACAGAGCGCATTAACAAAATCTTCGATACAGACGAAGGCGCGCGTTTCGTTGGTGAGTTCGCAATCGGCGTAAACCCATACATCTTACATCCAATGGGAGATATCCTATTCGATGAAAAAATCGATGGTAGCTTCCACTTCACTCCTGGACAAGCTTACGACGATGCATGGAACGGCAACAACTCGAATATTCACTGGGATTTAGTATGCATCCAGCGCCCTGAATACGGCGGCGGCGAAATTTACTTCGACGACGTACTAATCCGTAAAGATGGACGCTTCGTTGTACCTGAATTAGAAGCTTTAAACCCAGAGAACTTAAAATAATGAAAAACGCTCGGAATGTTCTCCGAGCGTCTTTTTATTAATATTGTAATAAATCTTTCGCCACATCTTCTGGCACTTTAAAACTCATTTTCTTATTTTTCATTTCAACTTCGACATAAGAGACATCTTTATATACTGTCATAGTACCAATTTCATGTAACCCTTTTTTATCATTACTCGAATCCGATAATTTTTTTGTATCCTCTTGATACATTTTAAATGTTTTCCCTTGCGGAGTATCTAATGGAGCCGACTGCATTTCCCACTTATCCATTTTCATGACTTCAAACAGCTTTTCAATTTCTTTCTTATCAGTAATTACTTTTTTATCACTTGAATCCGTAAGTGATTCAATCTCAACCTTTTGTGCCTTTTCTAAGTTCATATCAGCCTTTTCCTTCTTCGCACTACACCCTATTACAAGAAAGGATGCTGTTAGCAGAAATATAAACAACATACAGATTTTTTTCATCTCTAATCCTCCTGCACTATATAAAACTACTTTTCTCGCTTTTTGTTTGTTAAAAATGAAAATAATATAAAAGCGCCACTGCAATAGCACCTATTAATATTGGTTCATATAAGGGCAGATCCCATTTCATATATACTCTAGTGCAAATAGCAAGCACAAGCAATATTTCTAAACAAAACAAAGGTTTTACATATTTCATTTTTTACCTACCATTTCTATTTTCACATGTGGATTCTCTTTTTCTACAAGCGATAAAAACCGCTCCATTTGTTGCGGTATCGCAACCATATGTACTTTGTATGCATTCGTCGTAATTTCAAGGTATTTCCCAACTTGACGAATGATTCTTATCTCTTTCAATACGATATCGTCATTTAAAATGCCGTACTTTAATACACCATTTTCTACTTTATGCTTTTTAATAAATACTTCCCAAACGAGTGGCACATTTACAAGGAAGCATAAACCCATTCCAATTAACGCTGACATCCACTGCTCTTTATTTGAGATAATCATGACAAGTGGATATATGAACATAAAAACTAACGTGAGACAAACGAAAATTACTACTGACTTACTTCTTTGAATCGGAAAGTCCATACCTACACCCCCTAACCTAAATTATACCAATTTTTCCGTTTTGATTATAAAAAAAGGCCATTTCTGAATGACCTTTTCAAACAATGTACCTATAGAATTTCTTATCTACCTGTAACACTGGAAAACTTTTTGGCAACTCGTCTATACTCACACTTTGGAAATTATTCTTTTCATAAAAGCGATGCGCTGCTAAAAACTTCACTGTCGTTCCTAAGTAAATATCTTTCAGCTTTTTATTCTCAGCCCACAAAATTGCCGTTTGGAGCAACTTATGTGATGCACCCCAATCTTTTCCGCGAAACTCTTTTTTTACGAACATTTTTCTTAATGCTACTTGATCGTTGCCAATATCTAATAAGGCCACTGTTCCAACTACTTTATCATCATAAGTTGCTATCCAAAAGTTTCCACAATCCCTTTGATAGAACGTTTCTATTTCAAGTAAGTCTGGCTGCTCTTCTTTCGTAATGGGAACATTGTACTCTTTTTGCTGAATATGAACGATAAGATCTACTACTTTATCTTGAAACGTACTTTCATACGGAATAATGCGTATCTTCTCGTTCATCGGATCTCCTTCCACTCTGAAGCTAATAAACTATATACAGCGATATCATGAAAATGATCATATAACCATTCTTCATCTCTTAAAATACCATCTAACTTAAAACCTAAACGCTCTGGAATAGCTCGGCTTTTCTCGTTTTCAACACCGCATCTAATTTCTATTTTATTTAATTTTAAATTCTCAAATGCATAGTGAAGTACAGCCTTTACGCTACGCGTCATAATACCTGTCCCACCAGCATCTTCTGCAAGATAATATCCGAGACTTGCCGCTTTCTTCCCCCAACTTACTGGATGAATGCCCACCATCCCAACTAGCTTTCCTTTATAACGTATGCCACTTTCAAAACCGTCACCCTCTGCAAACTTCTTTAACCACATCGGACAAATTTCATCATACGCACCAGCAGATTTCATCCCATCTACCCAAGGAAGCCATCTTCGTAAATGATTACGGTTTTGGTCTATTAATTGATATAGTTCCTCTTTATGATGCTTCTCTAATAACTGTAATTCGATTTCGTCATCTACTCGAAGTGTGAACATGCTTTTTAGCCCCTTTTAGTTTTCTTATTATTCTAACACTTATAGATGCAAAATGTTAAATATTCACACTTTTTTCGATTTGATATAAGAACAACAACTATATATGATTGATATCTAGATATGAATCATATATAGTTAAAGTATGGAAAAAAATGATAATTTTATAATTCAATTACGTAAAGGTGTTTTTGATCTCGCTATTTTGTCTTTAATAAGTAAACAGCCTATGTACGGATACGAAATTACAAGTGCCTTACAAAATATCCCTGTGTTTCATATCCCGAACGGTTCGATTTACCCTATATTAAATCGAATCACGAAAAACAATTGGGCTGTTTCCTATTGGGAAGAGTCCGGTGATGGGCCAAAAAGAAAATACTATCGAATTACAGACGAAGGGAGAGAAATTTTAAATAGTCGCTTACATGATTATGATGCAGTGTATCATGCTCTAATGTTACTAGCTAAAGGAGAGGATAAAAAATGAACAAAGAACAATTCTTTTCAAATGAACTCATTACTTCTTTCTTACACGATCTTCATAAAGGTTTAATGAACTTACCTACGTCAGCAAGAGAACAACATGTGTTAGAGATCAAATCGGATTTATATGAAAATGCATTATGTAAAGAAAGTGAAGGGATACCATTAGCGAGCATTCCTTCACAAGTGATTGAAGAATTTCTTCCTCCAAAAGAATCAGCAAAGGAAATTGCAGGAGAATATACAGATGTTATTCAAGATGCACAGCAATCTACAAATACATTTATTAAATATTATTCCGGCCTATCTATCGGTCCACTCGGCGCTTTATCAGTGCCTATTGTACTCGGTTTTATAAATTTTTCTGCTAATTTACCATTTTTACTAGCCTTTATTGCAAGCAACATTTGGTTTATCTTTAGAGAAAACCATTGGAATATAGAT
Organism: Bacillus sp. EB106-07-01-XG149; assembly: GCF_058791555.1. NCBI lineage: Bacteria > Bacillati > Bacillota > Bacilli > Caryophanales > Bacillaceae > Bacillus > Bacillus sp. EB106-07-01-XG149. The sequence goes on from NZ_JBYTDP010000002.1 coordinate 956,136, forward strand.
TTATTAAAATACTTTAAAACAATTATTTTCATCAGTTCAAGACTGCTAATTGCTCTCCCATTCAGCTTTTTCGCTATTCGAATTATGATAACAAAACAATTCGATATGTTTTCATTCTATTATTTAATCGGATATGTACTTTTTAGTTCAATTTATATCGTTTTGTTAAAACAACTATACAAAAAAAATAAACAATACCAACATATCAACGCTTTTTAAAATATATCGAACACAACAAAAAAGACGCACAGCCACCGCTATGCGTCTTTTTTCTTACTTCTCTGCAACTTGAACTTCTTTTACGTAAGCCGCTTCGAATTTTTGGATGTCGCCTGCGCCCATGAAAATTAGAACGCCGTTTTTATGTTTCTTTAATACATCCGTTGTTGTATCTGTAATTAGTTCTGCACCGTCAATACGCTTTTGCAGATCTTCGATTGTTAATTCACCTTTGTTTTCGCGTGCTGATCCGAAAATATCACATAAGTATACTTGGTCAGCTTTGCTTAGACTTTCAGCGAACTCATCTAAGAATTTTTCTGTACGTGAGAATGTATGTGGCTGGAATACAGCGACAACTTCACGCTCTGGATGTTTTTGACGAGCTGCTTCAATCGTTGCATTAATTTCTGTCGGATGGTGTGCGTAGTCATCGATAATAACTTGCTCTCCCATTGGCTTTTCATTAAAGCGACGTTTTACGCCTTCAAAAGTTGTTAGCTGATGCTTAACTGCTTCTACATCAACGTTTTCATAATGGCAAAGCGCGATTACTGCTAATGCATTTAATACGCTGTGATTGCCGTATCCTGTAATTTTGAACGTGTCATAGTACGTATTACGAACGAATACATCGAAAATAGTACCATCTGTTCTCTTTTGAATGTTACGTGCTTGGAAATCATTATCTTCTCCAAATCCATAGAAAATAACAGGTACTTTCGCTTGAATTTTTTGAAGTTCTTCATCATCTCCACATGCAATAATGCCTTTTTTCACTTGCAATGCCATCTCTTGGAATGCATTGAATACATCATTGATATCTGAGAAATAATCTGGATGATCAAAATCAATGTTTGTCATAATCGCATAGTCTGGATTGTAAGACAAGAAATGACGACGATACTCACAAGCTTCAAATACAAAATACTTACTATTTTCTACCCCATGCCCTGTTCCATCTCCAATAAGGTAAGATGTAGGGTGTGCACCTTGCATTACATGGGCTAACAAGCCAGTTGTTGATGTTTTTCCATGTGCACCAGTTACAGCAACACTTGTGTATTGGTTCATAAGGTCACCTAAGAAGTGATGGTAACGATGTACCGGGATGTTTAATTCTTTTGCTGCTACGATTTCTTCATGCGTATCAGGAAATGCATTTCCTGCAATAATCACTTGTCCTTCTTTTACATTATTTTTATCAAAAGGAAGGATCGAGATATTACGCTTTTCCAACGCTGTTTGTGTAAAGAAACGCTTTTCATAATCAGACCCTTGAACAGTATGCTTCATGTCATGAAGAATTTGAGCTAATGAACTCATTCCTGTTCCTTTAATTCCTACAAAATGGTAAACTGTCATCTTAAAGAACCTCCAACATTTCGAACTAATACAACGGCCTATCTATAAGACAGTATATGAATCTTTTCTTATTTTGGTAATCATCATACATTTTTGATGTAGTGAAGTTATTCTTTCCCTTCACTTATCAGGATAAACTCGTACGTACTTCTTTTTTATGTCCATAACAAATCCATTATAGCAAAAAAGAAGCCGCTATACTATGATAACAGAAAAACTGATAGGGTCAATCACCTATCAGTTTTTCTCTCTTTTACATATCTTCTCTTTTTTCTAATTGAACACGCTCTAGACGTGGGTTTGGACGATATTTACGACCAGCTTTCGCTTCTGGTTTTCCATTTAATTCTACGTTATCACCAGTAAAGCCAATATTCATTTTTAATAAGCTACTTCCTACTCCGTATATATCAACAGGTACGTTTTGAGCTTCAAATTCACGAATACGCTTCTCATCAAATCCACCAGTTACAACGATGTCTACATGCTGGAATCCTTCTTCATCAAGTGCTTTACGAAGTGCGAATACAAGCGATGGGTTTACACCACGTGGATCGAATGTTCCAAGTACTTCTGGGTGGCGAATGAAGTATTGATCAATCATCGTGCGCGACGTATCTACACGTACACCTTTTAATGTTGATCCAAATTCACGCGCTACGCGAAGTGCATCTGTAATGACATCATTGTTGTAATCAATTAATACAACTAATTCATCTTCTGGGAATTTCTTATGATATGCTTTTGCCGCTTCCACAACATCACCATTAAACATTTGAATTAATGCGTGAGGCATTGTCCCCATACCACTTCTGCCCCACCATTCATTCATCGCATGCGTCGCTTGTGCGCTCATACCTCCGATGTATGCTGCATAACCGTCACCAGCTTGTTGCGTATAATGATCGTCACGATCTCCCATGAAAATAACTGGTTTTTCTTTATCTACACTACGTGCAGCTTGGACAACGTTATATACGTTTGTCGCAACTGATGTACGACGGGCTAAAATCCCATCAATGACACCTTCTAAAAATCCGAAATTTTCATAAGGACCATGAATTGTTAACACTGTTTCAAACGGACTAATATTATCGCCATCTTTTAAAGAGTTAATTTCAAGTTCCTCAGGATTTTTTGCGAATGTTTGTAGCAATGCAATCACTTCATCTGTTCCGCAAAGAACTGCATTTTCCTTTTGGAAAAATTGCATCGTCACAACACTTTTCGGGCGAAATTCTTCAATGATTTCTCTAGTCTTTAAAAAGTAAACGGCAGAGAACCAACCTTCTCCAACACGTTCGTCAAATTTAAATGTTCTATTTGTTAGTCTATTTATTTCACCTTTTAATTTTAATTCAATTTCTTTCATGTCGCTTTACTCCCTACTTTACTATCCAACATTTTCTATTAGTATACAGCAAAACCGTTTCCTATACATTTGTTTCCTGCATAGCAGCGAATTCATCCTCAGAAATAAGGACATCTCTCGGTTTCGTTCCTCTTCCTTCAGAAATAATCCCTTGCGATTCCATCTCTTCAATGAGACGTGCCGCGCGATTATAACCGATGCGGAATTTTCGCTGTACAGAAGATGTGGACGCTCCCCCTTGTTCTACAACAAATTGACATGCATCAAAGAACAATTCGTCTTCCGACTCAGCTTGTTCTGTTTTCGCTAATAAATCCTCTTGCTTAAATAAGTAGTTCGGCTTCATTTGCTTTCTCACATGATCAACTGTTTTCTCAATCTCATCATCCGATACATATACACCTTGTACACGAACCGGTTTAGACGTACCGTTTCCTAAGAATAACATATCACCACGACCAAGTAATTTCTCCGCGCCCCCAATATCGATAATCGTACGCGAATCAACTTGGGATGATACTGTAAACGCAATACGCGTTGGAATGTTTGATTTAATTAAACCTGTAATAACGTCTACAGATGGTCTCTGCGTCGCAACTAATAAGTGAATACCACAAGCACGAGCTTTTTGTGCAATACGACAAATCGCTTCCTCAACATCACCAGGAGCAACCATCATTAAGTCGGCTAACTCGTCAATGACAATAACGATATAAGGTAATGTCTCTCCTGGAATTTCTCGCCCACTTACAATCGTATTATAACGAGTTAAATCACGAGCACCCGCGTGCGCAAACAATTCATAACGACGCTCCATTTCTTCAACTGCCCACTTTAAAGCCGCTGTCGCTGCTTTTACATCCGTAATAACAGGTGCTACAAGATGTGGAACAGAATTGTATGGTGCAAGCTCAACCATCTTCGGATCGATTAACATTAACTTCACTTCATGCGGTTTCGCTTTATATAAAATACTCGTTAAAATTGCGTTAATGCACACACTTTTACCAGAACCCGTTGCACCCGCAATAAGTCCATGTGGCATTTTTCGAATATCCGTTACAATTGGATCGCCTGAAATATCAAGTCCTAGCGCAACTGTAAGCGGTGATTCACTCTTTGTAAACACAGGACTTCGTAAAATTTCACGAAGGAATACTGGCTTACTTTCTTTATTTGGAACTTCGATTCCAATCGCACTCTTCCCTGGAATCGGTGCTTCAATACGAATATCTTTCGCTGCTAAACTCAGTTTAATATCATCACTTAAGTTTGTAATTTTATTTACTTTCACACCTGGGTCTGGCTGTACTTCAAAACGAGTTACCGCTGGACCTTGCGATACGTTAATAACATGTGCACCAACGTGGAAATTATTAAATGTTGTATCTAATAATTCTTTCTGTTCATCCAACCATTCCGTATTATCTAACGCTGCCTGCTGCGGAATTGACAACAATGTTAATGGCGGAATTGCATATGTCGGTGGTGTTTGCAATACATTTCGCATATCGTTCTCTCTTTGATTTACAACATATGCTTTCTCTTGTACTTCCGTACTTGAAATTGGCTTGTGTACTTGCTCTGCCACTACTTGCTGCATTGGTTTCTCTTCCACTTGTGGTTTTACTACCTCTTGCTGCATTGGTTTCTCTTCCACTTTTGATTCTACCACTACTTGTTGCATTGGTTTCTCTTCTACTTGTGGTTCCACTGCCACTTGTTGCATTGGTTTCTCTTCCACTTGTGGTTCTACCACT